>NZ_JAHOPB010000001.1:0-600000 GCF_019039055.1 Reyranella humidisoli | reverse complement strand
GCGCGGTTTCCGTCGTCGTGCTGATCGCGCTGTTCGTCACCCTGATCCCGACGACGATCGGCGCGCTTCTGTCGGCCATCGGCATCGCCGGTATGAACCGGCTGGTGCGCTTCAACGTGCTGGCGACCTCCGGCCGCGCGGTCGAGGCGGCGGGCGACGTCGACACGCTGCTGCTCGACAAGACCGGCACGATCACGCTGGGCAACCGCCACGCCACGCAGTTCATTCCGGTGACGGGCGTGAGCGAGGACGAGGTGGCGCAGGTGGCCCAGCTCGCCAGCCTGGCCGACGAGACGCCCGAGGGCCGTTCGATCGTCGTGCTGGCCAAGGAGAAATACGGCCTGCGCGGCGTCGACGTGGCGGAGCTGCACGCGAAGTTCGTGCCCTTCACGGCGCAGACGCGCATGAGCGGCGTCGACCACGAAGGCGCGGTCGTCCGCAAGGGCGCGATCGATTCGGTGATCGAGCATGCCCGCTCGCTCGGCATCACGCCGCCGGTGGAGGAAGTGAACCGCATCGCCACGACCATCGCCAAGGAGGGTGGCACGCCGCTTGGCGTATCGCGCAACGGCCGCATCCTGGGCGTGGTCTATCTCAAGGACATCGTGAAGGGCGGCATCCGCGAGCGCTTCGCGGAGCTGCGCGCCATGGGCATCCGCACCGTGATGATCACCGGCGACAATCCGCAGACGGCCGCCGCGATCGCTGCCGAAGCGGGCGTCGACGACTTTCTCGCCCAGGCGACCCCGGAGGCCAAGCTGCGCCTGATCCGCGAGGAGCAGGCCAAGGGCAAGCTGGTGGCCATGTGCGGCGACGGCACCAACGACGCACCGGCGCTCGCTCAGGCCGATGTCGGCGTCGCGATGCAGACCGGCACCAACGCCGCGCGCGAGGCCGGCAACATGGTCGATCTCGACAGCGACCCGACCAAGCTCATCGAGATCGTGGCCATCGGCAAGCAGCTGTTGATGACGCGCGGGGCACTCACGACGTTCTCGATCGCCAACGACGTGGCGAAGTACTTCGCCATCATCCCGGCGATGTTCATTGCCTTCTATCCGCAGCTCGGCGTGCTGAACGTCATGGGGCTGGCGACACCGCAGAGCGCCATCCTCTCGGCCATCATCTTCAATGCCCTGATCATCGTGGCGTTGATCCCGCTCGCCCTGCGCGGCGTGCAGTACCGGCCGAGCGGCGCCGCGTCCCTGCTGCGCCGCAACCTGCTCGTCTACGGAATAGGCGGCCTCGTCGTGCCCTTCGTCGGCATCAAGCTGATCGACGTCGTGGTCGCGGCCGCCGGCCTCGCCTGAAGGAGATCGTCATGCTTCGTCATTTCCGTGCGTCCGTCGTCATGCTGGTGCTGATGACCGTCCTGCTGGGTCTCGCCTATCCGCTCGCCATGGTGGGAGTGGCGGGCGCGACTTTCCCCGGTCAGGCGGCCGGATCGCTCATCGTAAAGGACGGCAAGGTCGTCGGCTCGACGCTGATCGGCCAGCCCTTCACCGGCGAGGGCTACTTCCACGGCCGACCCTCGGCCACGACCGACACCGATCCGGCCGATTCGACCAAGACCGTGGCCGCGCCCTACAACGCGGCCGGGTCGGCGGGCTCGAACCTGGGGCCGACCTCCAAGGCCCTGGTCGACCGCGTCAGGGAAGACGCCGACCGGCTCGGCCGCGGCGTGCCGGTCGACCTGGTGACGACCTCCGGCAGCGGCCTCGATCCGCACGTCTCGCCGCAGGCGGCCGCGTGGCAGGTGGCGCGGGTGGCCAAGGCGCGCGGCCTGCGCGAGGCCGAGGTGCAGGCGCTGGTGGCGCAACACACCGAGGGCCGCATGTACGGCCTGCTGGGCGAGGCGCGGGTCAACGTGCTGCAGCTCAACCTCGCCCTCGACGCGCTGCCCAAGCGGTGACAATGATCGGCCTGAATGCCCGCGACTTCTGACGATCTCCGGCCCTCGCCCGACGCGCTCCTGAAGGCGGCGGAAAAGGAGTCGCGCGGCAAGCACAAGATCTTCCTCGGCGCGGCACCGGGCGTGGGCAAGACCTGGGAAATGCTGTCGGCCGCCCATCGCCGCAGTCGCGAGGGTATCGACGTGGTGGTCGGCGTCGTCGAGACGCATGGCCGCGTCGAGACCGAGGCCCAGCTCAAGGGACTGGAGATCCTGCCGCGCCGCATCGTCGAGTATCGCGGCCGCACGATCGGCGAGATGGACCTCGACTCCATCCTCAAGCGGCGTCCGGCGCTGGTCCTCGTCGACGAGCTCGCCCACACCAACGCCGAGGGCAGTCGCCATCCCAAACGCTACCTCGACGTCGAGGAGCTGCTGGCCGCCGGCATCGACGTCTATTCGACCCTGAACGTCCAGCATATCGAGAGCCTGAACGATGTGGTGGCGCGGATCACGCGCATCCGAGTGCGCGAGACCGTGCCGGACCGCGTGGTCGATGCCGCCGACGAGGTCGAACTGATCGACCTGACGCCCGCCGACCTGATCGCCCGCCTTGCCCAGGGCAAGGTCTATGTCCGTGACCAGGCCCAACGCGCGCTGCGCCACTATTTCTCGCCGGGCAACCTGACGGCCTTGCGCGAACTGGCGCTGCGGCGCACTGCCGTACGCGTAGACGAGCAGATGCGCAGCTACATGCGCGAGCATGCCATCGCCGGCCCCTGGGCCGCGGGCGAACGGGTGATCGTCTGCCTCGATCCCGGCCCCGGTGCGGCCAATGCCGTGCGCGCCGCCAAGCGCAGCGCCGACGCGCTCGATGCCGAACTGATCGCGCTCTATGTCGAGACCGACCGGCACGCCACGCTGTCCGACGCCGAGCATGCGCGGCTGGCCGAGGCGCAACGTCTGGCGGCCCAGCTCGGTGCCGAGATCGTAACCGTGCCCGGCCGCTCGGTCGTCGAGGAGATTCTGGCCTTTGCGCGCTCGCGCAACGCCACGCGCGTCGTGGTCGGCAAGTCGCGGCGTTCGCGCTGGTTCGAATTGCGCCACGGCTCGGTGGTCGACGAACTGGTGAGGGCGGGCTCGGGTCTCGCCGTCGAGGTGGCGCCGTCTGGCGAGGGCGAGCAGAAGAGCGGGCCGCGCGACTGGCTGCGCGACGTGCCGCTCACGTCCGGCCCCTACCTCGAGGGCGCGCTGGGCGCGGCGATGGCCACCGCCATCGGCGTCCTGATCGACCGGCTGATCGTGCTGCCCAACGTCTCGCTGGTCTACGTGCTGCCGGTGCTGTTCTCGGCGGCGCGGCACGGGCTGGTGCCATCGCTGTGGGTCTCGGCGCTCAGCGTCGCCTGCTTCAACTTCTTCTTCCTGCCGCCGCTCTACCAGTTCACCATCGCCGATCCCGCCAACGTGATGGCGCTTTTCCTGTTCGTCGTGGTGGCGGTCATCGCGAGCGCGCTGGCGGCGCGGACCCGCACCCAGACAGAATCAGCCCGTCGCGAGGCGCGGACCACCGCCGGGCTCTACGCCTTCAGCCGCAAGATCGCGGGTGTCGTCGATCTCTACGATCTCCTCTGGATCGTCGTCTCGCATCTCGCCCGGCTGCTCGGGGCGGAGATCGTCGTGCTGATGCCCGAGGCCGGCGGCCTCACGACCCGCGCGGCCTTCCCGCCCGACGGCGCGCTGAGCGACGCGGACCTCGCGGCCGCGCGCTGGTCGTGGGATGCCGATCGGCCCGCCGGACGCGGCACCGATACGCTGCCGGGTGGACGCTGGCTGTTCCTGCCCATCCGCACCAGCCGCTCGGCCATCGCGGTGATCGGCGTACTGCCCAATAAGGAGGGGCATGAGCTCAATGCAGGCGAACGCCGGCTGCTCGAAGCGGTGGGCAATCAGGCCGCCGTCGCCATCGAGCGCGTGACCCTGGCCGAGGATATCGACCAGGCGCGGCTGGGCGCCGAACGGGAACGGCTGCGTTCGGCGATGCTGACCTCGGTATCGCACGACCTGCGCACGCCACTCGCCTCGATCATCGGCGCGCTCTCCAGCCTTCGCAGCTTCGGCGAGCGCTACGACGCAGCGGCGCGCGAGGAGCTGCTGGCGACGGCGCAGGGTGAGGCCGAGCGGCTCGACCGATTCGTCGGCAACCTTCTCGACATGACACGCCTCGATGCCGGGGCGATCGTCCCCAAGCGCGAAGCGGTGGAGGTTGGCGATCTCGTCTCGACCGCTCTGCGGCGCGCGGCACCGCTGGTTGCCGGGCA
The DNA here is from genome assembly GCF_019039055.1 of Reyranella humidisoli. NCBI lineage: Bacteria > Pseudomonadati > Pseudomonadota > Alphaproteobacteria > Hyphomicrobiales > Reyranellaceae > Reyranella > Reyranella humidisoli. The sequence continues at coordinate 595,791 of NZ_JAHOPB010000001.1, read as the reverse complement.
TGAGACGTCGAGCGCGGTGTCTCCCGACCTGCCTGCGCTGCAACTCGATTTCGTCCTGGCCGAGCAGGTCCTGTTCAACCTTCTCGACAATGCGGCCAAGTATTCCGCGCCCGGCGGCCGGATCTCGGTCGAAGCGAGACAGGAGAGCGGCCGGGCCGCGATCATGGTCCGCGACGAGGGGCCGGGACTTGGCGAGGGCGATCTCGACCGCATCTTCGACAAGTTCTATCGCGCCGAATCGGGCGACCGGCGGCGGGCCGGCACGGGCCTGGGCCTCGCCATCGCCCGTGGCTTCGTCGAGGCGATGGGCGGTACGCTCACCGCGCGCAACCGGGGCGATCGCAGCGGGGCCGAGTTCATGGTGAGTTTCCCGGTGTTCCCCAATGACGGCTGACGGCGCCACGATCCTGATCGTCGAGGACGAGCCGCCGATCCGCAGGTTGCTGCGCACGACCCTCGCGGCCCATGAGTATCGCACGCTGGAAGCGGGGACGGGCGCGGAGGCGCTGCAGGCGATGCGGCATCACCGGCCGGACCTGATCCTGCTCGATCTCGGCCTGCCTGATCGCGACGGGCTCGAGCTGATCGCCGAGATACGCAAGCTCGGGCCGGTCCCCATCGTGGTTCTCTCGGGCCGCGGCGAAGAGGCCACCAAGGTGGCCGCCCTCGATTCCGGCGCCGACGACTACGTCACCAAGCCGTTCGGCGCCGAGGAACTGATGGCGCGTCTGCGCGCGGCGTTGCGTCATCGGCTTCAGCAGCAGGGCGCGGACCGCGGCTTCACCAGCGGCACGCTCAAGGTCGACCTGGTGCGGCGGCTGGTCGAGCGGGAGGGCGAGACGGTGAAGCTGTCGCCCAAGGAGTACGACATCCTCGAACAGCTCGCGATCCATGCCGGCAAGGTGCTGACGCACCGTCACCTGCTGCGGGAGGTCTGGCGCGACGAGGCCGTCGATCCGCAGTATTTGCGGGTCTACATCCGCCAGCTGCGCCAGAAGATCGAGACCGACCCGGCCTCGCCTCAGCACGTCCTCACCGAGCCGGGCGTGGGGTACCGGCTGGTCTGAGGGACCTTTGCGCCTTCCTAAGGGGCGCACTCCGCGCGCATGGCCGGCGTGATCGGATCGGCCGGCATGCTGAGCTTGCAGTGATAGTCGAAGGCGGCGCGATAGGGCGCGGCGATGCGACCCTTGGCCTGGATCGGCAGGACGACACGTCCGCCGCGACGGTCGATCTGCTGGCGGCCGTAGCCGATGTTGGTGCCGTCAGGGAAGTAAGCGTCGAAGAAGGAGTGACCGGCCGTCGAGGTGAATTCGACGGTCAGCACGGCGCCGTCGACGCATTCGAAGCGTGGGCCGCTCTTCAGGACGCCGGTCTCCGTGTTCTTTCCCGAGGGGCCGGAGACTGTCCAGTTCGAAGTCGAGCCCGTCTTCGAGGCTTCGGCTTTCAGGACGCCGCAGGCCAGGTTGGCCGGCGGCGGGCTTGCGGGTTTGCTTGCTGTCTGAGCGTGCGCAGGACCGGCGAGAAGCGCCGCCGTTACCGGCAGCAAAAGACTCAACTTCATTTGGGGAGACCGTCCAGCGCCTTCTTTGCCTCGGCATCGTTCTGTGCCGCCGCCTGTTGTAGCCAAACCCGGGCCTTTGTCACATCGGCGGTAAGCCCGGCGCCGCCCTTGGCCAGCAGCAGGCCCAGCTTGCGCTGGGCCTCGGCCAGGCCCGTCAGCGCTGCGCGCTCGTACCAGTCGGCCGCCTGCGTGCCGTCGTGCGGGAAGCCTGCCCTGGCCGGCGCCATCGGATCGTAGAAGGACGCAAGTTCGAGCTGCGCGGCGGCGTTGCCCTGCTCGGCGGCCTGGCGGAACACGAGGAAGGAGGCCGCGGTGTCGCCGGCCTTCGCGAAGTCCTGGGCCTTGGCCAGCATGGCTTCGGGCGTGGGCTTCGTTGCGAGATACTCCGCGACCGTCTCACGCACCGACTTCGCGGGAGGCTGCACGGGCGTCGGCGTGGGCGGGGTCGCCGTGGCAACGACGGGCTCCGGCGGATGCAGATGGTTGGTCCAGTAATAATAGCCGCCGCCCACGACCAGCAGCACGAGGACAGCCGCGATCATCCATCGCGTCGCGCCGGAGCGTTTCGGCATGTCCGCCATCGGATCGCGCGCCGCCCGCAAGTCGGGACGCGGCGGTGGGGGCGGCGGCGGCTCGGGCGCGATCTCCAGCGGTGGCGGCAGTTCGGGCTCGGGCGGCGGCGCCGGTTGCTGGCGGCGCCGCAGGCGCACCGTGTCGTCGTAGGTGCCGGAGGCGCCGGCGGCTCCCGATGTCAGCATCGCGGGCCAGGCCACTACGGTTGTCCCGACCACGCCGATGTCGGGCTCGCGCACGCGCAGGCGGATCGTGGCGATGCCGGCCAGCCGGTCGCAGATCTCGGGGCCGAGATGGAATTCCAGCACGTCGCCGTTACGGCTCACCTCGTCGGGCAGAAGCCAGGTCTCGGTGCGCCGCCAGCCATCGTCGGCCAGATGCGTGTCGGGTCCCTGCTGGCGCTGGATCGAAAGGGTGAGGCCGTCCGGCGCGGCGTCGAGTTCGCTCACGCGCAGCAGCGCGTGGCCGGGTTCCGGCAGCGGGGCAATGGTCGCGCGGACGGGCATCGAAAGTCCTTAGGCCGCCACGGTGCGCAGGATGGCGCCCAGGCGGTCGTTCTGCTCGGGCGTGATCTCGCGGCCGCCCTCGTAGCCGACATTGTCCATCGCAAGCTGCAGGAAGGCGCGCATCCAGTCCTTGCAATAATCGGCGTAGATCGGCGCCGGGTTCTCGCTGAGTTGCGGGATGCCGTCGATCATGATCGTCGGCTGCTCGAAGACGCGGCGCTGCGGCGCGTTGGGCGGCAGGCCGGGCCGCTGGTCGAGCGGCAGCTTGTCGAAGCCCAGCGCGCTCACATAGCCGTTCAGCGCCGAGGAGGCGGTGCGCACCTGGCGCTCGGCGATCTCCTCCCACTTGGCGTTGGCCGCGTTCTCCAGCGCGCGCACCTCGTGGGATAGCTGGTCGATCAGCTTCAGGCGATGGGCGCCGACGATCAGCTCGTCGATCAGCCAGCCGAGATGCTGGCGGTCGACGCCGAAATGCGACAGCGCCTTCTCGTCGGCGCCGACCCGGCGCATGTTCTCCAGCCAGTACTCGGCGGCCTCGCGGGCGAAGCGCTCCGCGCGGTCCTCGATCACACCGGAAGGCGGGGCCGCGCGGCCGGGCTCCTCGCCGAAGACATCGGCGAAGATGGCGCTGATGTCGACGGCGGCGCCGGTCGACTGCGCGGCGGCGGGCTGCAGCTTGCCGTTCTTGCCCAGGCCCTCTTCGGAGGGCTGCGCCATGGCGATGCGGAAGTAGATCTCGCGCAAGGCGGTGTCGGCGATCTGCAGCGCGGCGACCAGTTCGCCGAACAGCTGCTGCTGGATGACGTTGGCGAGACCGCGCAGCACCGTGTGCACGAGGTCGCGCTTCTTGGTGCGGGCATCGCCGTCGGACGCGCTGTGGAAGCCGGCCAGCCGGTCGACCAGGCGGCGCAGCTGCACGTCGAGCTGGCCGCGCACCTGGGCGCGCTTGATGGCGGGATCGCAGACCGGGATCAGGCTTTTGACGAGATGCGCCACGCCGCCATCGTTGGCGCGGAAGGCTTCGTCCCAAGCCAGGGCCGGATCGGCAAAGTGGCGGCGCACGTCTTCGTTCTCGACGAAGTGGCGGCGCAGCTCGCCGGCGCGCTGGGCGAAGCTGTCGGCGATGCCGACCTCGCGGCCGCCGTCATAGTCCATCAGCCGCTCGTCGATGACGGTCGGGTTGCGCAGCCAGAAGCTGTTGTCGAACGGCTTGCCGTTCCAGTTCAGCGGCCACTCGCCGCGGAAATTGTTGACCAGCGAATTGCCGAGGCGCGCGCTCCAGCGCAGGCGGCGCGATTCCTCGGTCTCGCCGGCCTTCTGCTCGAACTCGCGGTCCATCTTGGTCAGCACGAGGAACAGCGCGTTCTTCTGCTTGGCGCGATCCGCCGGCGTGGCGCCGATCGTCTGGTCGATCCACGCCGTCATCATGTCGGAGAGGTCGCGGACTTCCTGGTTGCCGTCGGGAATGCACAGGAGAATGGCGCTGAGTTCGCGCTCGGCCGAGTAGCGCTGGAACAGATAGGCGACCTTACCGCGCAGCAGCAGCTCGCGCAGCGGGTTGGCCCCCTCGGCCACGCCCTTGGTCTTGGCGACGTCGTCGAGGTTGGCGAGCTTCAGGCGTGAGCGGGCGCCGGGGAAGTCGAGAAGATCGGTGTGATCGAAGAAGTCCCACGGCTTCTCGTCGATCGCGACGTTCAGCTCGGCGGTTAGCGCGCAGACCAGCGAGCGCGGCAGTCGCGCGTCGGGTGAGGAGCGGCCATCCGCCTGCTTGGGGCGCACCAGCAGCGGATCGTCGTTGTCGGCGCCGAGCCGGTCGAGCGTCAGCACGTCGACGATGCTCTTCTCGCGCGGGATCAGCGCGTCCATGCCCAGCAGTGCCTCGGGCGCGTGGCTGAGCTTCTGCAGTCCGTCGTAGAGCGTGAGATAGAGATCGGTAAAAGGCTGGAAGTCGTACCACAGCACCGACCACAGGCGGGCGCGGTCGTGGCCCGACAGGCGCGGCGCCAGATCGATCGCCTCGCGCCAGAAGTCGGTGCGCAGCTCGGCGGTAACGCCTGCGAAGAAGGTGTCGAAATACTCGATCAGGTCGAGCACGTCGTCGGATTCGAGATCGCCGACCGGCGCCGGATGTGCCTTGGCGCGAAGTTCAGTCAGACGCTTGCGGATCGCCGCACCGTCCGGGCCGACGAACTCGGCCTTCTGGTGGTCGAAGTCGAGCAGGAAGGAGTTGCCCAGGATCTTCACGATGTCGGTCTGCGTCAGCAGACGCACGCGCACCGGGAACTCGGCCGAGCCGTCGCTGAGGCCCAGGCCGAAGCGCGTGACAAGACCGGTCGACTCGCGATTGCCCGGCGGGTTGATCTCGCGCAGGAAATCGTAGGTCTTGTCGGCGAAGCGCGCCTGCAGGGGACGGCCGTCGCGGCTCGCGAGGATCGAGACGAGATAGGACTTGCCGGCCTGGCTGGGGCCGAACACGCCCACGCACATGCGGCGCCGCGCGGCGCGCGCCAGCTTGCGGCTCTGGTTACGGACCTTCTGCAGCTCGCTCACCAGCGACGGGGCCTGCTGCGCCACGGTCGGGGATTGCTCCGCCGCGTTGCGCAGCCACGCTACGCCCTCGCTCGCGGCGACGGCCAGCGCCTCGCAGTCCTGGGCCAGCTTGAGATCGACTGTGTCCATGATCTTCCCGATGGTCCCTTAACCGGTCTTGAGCATGCCGGTGTCGAGCCAGTAGCCCTCACGGCGCGGCAGTGTCTGAAGGCGGAGAGTCAGGCGATCGAGCGCGACGGCGCGGCCGTCGCGATTGGTCACCTGACGCAGACGGAAACGTTCGACGTCGCCCGAGTCCTTGTCCTTGGGCTTCACCCGGGCGAGCGCGATCTTGAACGGCGTCTCGCGCGCATGGCGCTCTGCATACTCAGGCTTGGCAAATTCGAGTGCATAGAGCCGCGCCGCCGGCCAGCGCACCAGGTCGAGCTGGCGCGCCCCCAGCCACATGGGCCCGCGGAACTCGAAGGCGATCTCGGGCAGCTCGTACTCGCGATTGTCGAGATCGACGTCGCGATAGACGAGATCCTCCTTCTGCAGGCGGCCGCCGCCGTCGAGCTTGCCGATGAACCGGGCGATGCTCTTGGAGCGCAGCAGGTCGGAGCGGAAGGAGAAGTCCGGAAGCTGCGACTGCGCCAGCGCCGCGATCATGGCGCCAACCGCGACCGTGGTCTTCGGATCCTCGACGCGCAGGCGCGCGTCGCGGAACGGATACCAGGCGCCGACGCGATATTCGTGCAGCGAGATCACCCGCTCCGGCGGCAGCGGCAGCAGTTCCATCACCAGCGCGCGGATGCCGGGCAGGCGGGACGGCCGGCCGGAGAGAAGCAGCACGTCGCAATCGTAGGCGTGGACGATCTCGGCGAGCGGCGCCAGCACGCGACCCATCTCGGCGCGCACCGTCTTGTCGAGGCCCGGCAGGTCGACCGGGAAAACGACGGCGCGCAGGTCGAAGTTCTGGGCGCCGCGCTTGCGTGCCGCCTCGTTCACGAAGGTGACGACTTCGTCCGACGGCTTGGCGCCGCCCGGGAAGAATGTCTCGTAGGCCCGCGGCTCGGCCGCGACGACGCCGGAGGTCGGATCGTAGGTCTCGGCCGCGCGCAGGAACTCGAGCGCGATCGGCTGGGCGATCTGGAGCGCGAACTGCTGGCGCAGGTTACGCTGGATCACGTCCTCGCCGCCGCGATCACCGCCAACCAGCTCGGCCATCAGGTCCCCCGGATTGGCGATGCCCGCGGTGCGCAGCGCCGCCTCGATCGGCGGCAGCACATGGCCCTGCACGACGCGCAGCAGGATGTCGTCGCCGGCCACGTTGAAGCCCTCGCGGAACTTCTGTTCCGGGAACAGCGTCACCGACGTTCCGGCGCCTTCGAGCCGGTAAGAGTTGATGATGAGATCGGTCGTGCCGCCACCCACGTCGATGCTGGCGATGTTGAGCACGTCCTCGGGCGGCTTGCCGCGCGGCTTGCGCGTGATCTGGAAGAAGCGGCGTGCGTCGCCGCCGAAATTGCGGGCGACCTCGGTGTAGAGGTAGACGAGTTGCGTGCAGCTCGCCTCGTCCCAGTCGGTGAGCACGCGCGGCGCCGGCGCCGCCGGATCGTCGAGCTTCCAGCCCATCATCATCCAGACGAGGTCGCGCGCGGCCTCGGCGCGCTTGCGGAAGATCAGCCGTTCGGCCAGCGGCATGCCGGTCGGCAGGGTGAGCACGATGCGGCGCAGACGGCGCGGCGTCTCGGCATGGGCGCGCCGGCCGCGCTGCTGCGGCGAGTTCATGAGCGTCAGCGCCTGCAGCAGCACTTCGGTGAGGACGAACGTCATGACCGAAGAACGTGAGTAAAGCGGCTCGAACACCGGCAGGTGGTCGGCCGAATCGGCGTCGGCATCCACGAGATGCAGCGGCTCGCCCTTTTGGTTCACGAGCTGGGCCATCGGCCCGGCGGCGGCCGGCATCGCCGTCTGGTCCTGCGCATAGGCCACGTTGAAGCGCCATTCGCGGGTCTGCGCTTCCTCATCCCACAGATAACGCTTGGGACTCGACATGCCGGTATTGCCCTCGGTACCGCGCCGGCGAGCCGCCAGCCGCGTCGCCTCGGGACCGACGCGCGTCATGGTCGGCCAGACGAAGGCATCGGCGCGACCGCCCAGTCGCGAGAGATGGTTCTTGCCGAACCACGCCTGGGCGAACTCCACGCGCGATTCGAAGGGGCGCGTGTGGACGACCTCGGGATGCGAGAGGTCGCGCAGGGCCAGTTCGTAGGAATCGTTCAGGTTGACCCCCAACTCGCCCGCCGCCTCGATCAGCAGGCCGCAGGTGCGCGAGTTGCCGACGTCGAGCACCAGGTCGACCTCGATCGCGCCCCGACCCGGCCGCTCGGCATCGCCCACCAGCTTGACAGGCGGGAAGTGCGCGGCCGCCGCGAGCAGGCCAAGGAAGGCGAGGTAGCGCGCGGTCGCTTCCTGCGGCTTCTGCTTGATGTCGTTGTCGATCTCTTCCGCCGTCGCGCGCGGATGCAGCTCGTGGAACAGCTCGTCGAGCCACTGCACCATCCAGCCCTGGCGCAGCAGCCAGTGATTGGCGCGCTGCTGCGGCGCCAGCGAAAACAAGGCACCGGAGGTCACGTCCTTGGGCGAAGGCGCGAGATAGGCCCGGCCCTCGGCCTCGGCGATCAGGCCGGTGTCGAAGGCCAGCACCGCGCGATAGCGGTTGCCCTGCTCGTCGCGATAGCCCGAGCCGTAGCGCGCCTCGAGGTCGACCACGCGCACGCGCGCCCAGTCGGCAGGGCCTTCGCGGAACTGGTTGTTGGGCCGCACCTGCAGGAACGGCACCGGCACCCATTTGTCGAGAAAGGGTGCGAGCGCGTCCTTGGCGGTGATGACGAGGTTGGGATCGGCGGCGCGCCGGCGGCCGTTCTCGACCACCTCGTACTGGCCGCGGCCCTCGTCGAAGTCGAGCTGCACCAGATCGTCGACCGCGTTGGAGGCGGCGGCGTCATGGAAGCCCCATTCGCGTACCTTGAGGCGCACGGGGTCGAAGCCGAAGTCGAGGAACTGGATGCCGGAGCGGGCAATCAGCGTCGTCGGGCTGGGATAGCTCGGCAGGCGGGCAAGGTCGCTCATGTCATTCCGATACGGCCATCATCATGTGTATGTAAGGTCTCAACGCCCGATCTGCACCTTGTAGCTTCGCGGGTCGCCAGGCTGGCTGCCCTTGCATTGCGCCGCTCCGTCGGCGCCGATCTCGCAATTCACGGTATTGCGGGCGTAAGTCTTGCCGTCGCTGCAGCGCGGGTTGCTCTTCTCCTCGATCACCAGCTTGGTGCCGTCCCAGCGTGCTTCGGCCGGGGCCTCGCAGGTGGCGCCGTTCTTCTGGGTGAACGACACCTTGCCCTTGCCCTTGTCGTCGAGCGTGTAGGAAGGGCGGATGTCCTTCTCGCCGGTCGCGGTGGCGAGGCCGGTCCGCGAACGCCAGTCGCCCTTCAGGAAGGCGAGGTCCTGCTTTTGCTTGGATTCGGGCGGGACCACCATCGGCTTGGGCTCGTCCTTCTTGGGATCGTTCTTCGACGCGGTGTTCTTGTCCTTGTTCTGCTCGTCCAGGCCCTTGGTGTCCTTGCCGTTCGGACCCATGGCCTCCTGCTGCTTGTCGAGCTCCTTGGACGCATCCTTGTTCGGATCGTTGATGGCCCCGGCGGCATCGGGCCCGGCGCCGCGTTCGATCGGTGGGCCGCCGACGGAACCGACGATCACGCCGCCTGGTCCAAGCACGCCCGCGGCGCAATCGCCGCCGCGACGCGACAGCTCGTCGGTGAGGCGCGCCAGTTCGAGACGCAGCGATTCGTTGTCCTGCACGAGCGTCAATACGCGGGTCTGCTGCAGTTCCATCGGTTGGCGCACGGCGAAGCTCAACGCACGCTCGCGCGCCTCCGCCTCGATATAGGGTTCGAGGCGCGGCAGGTAGGGCCGCACGAGCCAAGCCAGCAGCGCCAGGATCAGCATCAGCAGCACGCCGAGCAGCAGCCACTGCCACCAGACGGTGCGCGGCGCCGCGACGGCAGCGATTGCCGGAGCGGAAGCCATCACGGCTTCGGGCCGGGCGACCAGGGGCGCGGCAACGCGTGGTGCAACGGCTGGCGGTGGACTGTTGAGGAACACGCCGGGAAGCGCGGCATCGGCCGTGAAGCCCCAGAACGCCATCACCGGGCGACCGTCGACGACGTAGAGCGTTTCCTCGCCCGGCGCGGTCAGTGCATGGCGCAGCAGGCGGGCGAAGTTGCGCTCGGCGTTCGACCGGTCGACCGCTTCCATCTGCGTCGCGAGGCCAGCGATCTCGCCGTGGAGGCGCTGCACCCTGTCGAGGGTCTCGCGTCGCTCGGCATCATCCAGATCGCCGAGGCGCTTCACATCGCCGTCGAACGGCGCGTACCAGTTGATAGAGCGGCCGCTCGGTTCGGCTTCGGGCAATGCCAGAAGATCGGCATGCTCGCGCGACAGGCGTGCGGCGATGGCGGCGCGCAGCTGTCCCGCGGCGCGCCACACCGGATCGCCGGCCAGGCCGAGCGCGCGGTAGCGCTGCAGCGGCTCACTGACGAGTAGCGGACCTGCGGTCATCTAGTTCCTCACCGTCTGCCGGCACGCGGGCAGGAAATGGCGTAGTTCCAGCGCGTGCCCCATTGCTCACCCGTTACGATCACGTCGACCGAATAATCCCCGGCGACGGGGTTCCAATCGAATCCGAAGCCGCCGCGCCCGCTGCGTGCTCCGCCGGTGCCGGCGATGTTCTGGCCGCGATACATGACCCTGATGTCGTCGGGCCGCACGAAGAGCTGGTAGTTGAGGGCCACGAAGCCCGGCTTGTCGCCAAGATAGTGCTTGTTGCGCGTCACGCCCTCGCCGCCCGAATCGCCCGACCAGTCGCACGGGAGCTGGCCCGGCGGCGGCCGGTTGGTCGGCGGCGCGGAGGCCTGCTGGGGCGGCTGCGGCTTTGGTGCCGGAGGAGGCGGTGGCTTCGGCGGGTCAACTTTGGCCACCGGTGGAGGCGCCGGTGGTTTGGGCGGCTCGATCGGCTTGCACTGTTCGAGCTTGCCTTTGAGTTCGGCTTCCAGCGCCACGAGTTCCGCCTTGAGCTTGCGTTCCTCGTCGCCCGCCGACTCGAGGGCGGCCTTCAGAAGAGGCGTCGGATCGGGTGGCGCTTCCGGGGCGGGCGGTGCCGGGGTCTCGATCGTGGCGACGTTCAGCGTCGGGTCGACCGGGACGCAGGCGCGCAGCAGCCACGAGGTCAGAAGCAACAGCAGCAGGAGCAGCAGGCCGAACAGCAGCGCGCTGAACCACGGCGCCCAGCCGACGATGCGCGTGGCCGGCAGGGCCGCGGCCGGTGCGCTGGCGAATACGGCCTGCGGCATTGCGGCCGGCGGGACCGTCGCGAGCGGGAAGGCCTGCAGGCTTGCGGCGGCGTCGTCTTCATAGCCCCAGGCCACGATCACCGGCTGTCCGTCGACCATGAAGACGAAATCGTCCGAGGGGCGCGAGGTGGAGAGTTCGAGCGTGCGGCCGATCAGCCGAGCTTCCTCGCTGGTCTCCGAGCCCTTGAGCTGGGCGCCCAGGGTGCCGATCTGGGCGAGCCGATCCTCGACCGTGCGCAATGCCTCGGCGCGCTCGGCCTCGCCCAGTTCGGAGAGGCGCTGAACCGTGCCGCCGCGCGCGGCATACCAGTCGATGCCGTCGCCCGATTCGCGAAGCTGCGGCTCGGCCAGCAGATCGGCCGGGCCGTCACCCAGCCGGCGCCGGATGACGGACAGGAGCTGGCTGGCCACCGAATGCAAGGGCTCGCCCCGCACGCCCAAGGGGCGCACGCCGAGTCGCGTCGTCATCAACAAAGTGGGGCGTTCGCCCATGGATGCCCGTGGTCAGTAATCTGAGTACTGGCTGAGGCATCATATCATCGTTCGAATCCGGCGGGTTTATGTCGGATTGAACACCGATTCACGGTGAATCAGCCGGGGCTGAGAAATGCAGCCTCACTGCCGGTCTCGATTCGGACGATGGGCGTCGCGAAAACGGCGGAAAGCCGTGCCGGGTCGAGCGTCTCTCGCGTCGGCCCCAGATTGGTCACACGACCGTCCTCGACGATGCCGACGCGGTCGGCATACCGCGCCGCCATGTTCAGATCGTGCAGCACGGCGAGAACGCCCAGGCCGCGATCGGCGCGTCGGCGCGCGCTGGCGAGGGCGGCGTGCTGGTGCGAGAGATCGAGGCCGGTGATCGGCTCGTCGAGCAGCAGGAACGGCGTCGCCGACGGGTCGGCGTCGCACTGCGCCAGCACGCGCGCCAGCTGGATGCGCTGGCGTTCGCCGCCGGACAGAACGGTGTAGGGCCGGTCGGCGAAGGCCAGTGCCTCGGTTTCGGCGAGAGCCTGTTCGGCCAGTGCCTGCATCTGTCGTTCCGACAGGGTGCCGCGAAAGGCGAGCAGTCCCAGCATCGCGATCTGCAGGCCGGTGAAGTCGAAGGCCACGGCCGAATGCTGCGGCAGCACGGCGCGACGTCGTGCCAGCTCCGGTTTGCTCCACTGTCCGAACGGCCGCCCGTCGAGCAGGATCTCGCCCGAGGTCAAGGGACGGTCGCCCGCCAGGGCATTGAGCAGCGTGCTCTTGCCGGCGCCGTTGGGGCCGATGATCGCCACGAACTCGCCTGGCTCGACCTCGAGCGAGACATCGCGCAGCAGCGTCTTGGTGCGCACGCGCACCTCGATGCCGATCGCCTGAAGCATCTTCACAGGCCACCCCGTGCGGCACGGCTCGCCAGGAGCCACAGGAAGAACGGACCGCCGACCAATGCCGTCAACACGCCGATCGGCAGTTCGGCCGGCGAGACCATGGTGCGCGCCAGCGCATCCGCGAGCACGAGAAACGCCCCGCCGAAAAGGGCGGCCGCCGGCAGCAGCGTGCGATGCGAGGGGCCGAGCAACAGGCGCACGATGTGGGGCGCGATCAGGCCGACGAAGCCCACGATGCCCGAGATCGCCACGCCGGCGCCGACCGCAAGCGCCACCTGGGCCACGAGGCGCCTCTTCAGGCGTTCGACGTCGACGCCGACATGACCGGCTTCGCGCTCACCCAGTGCCAGCGCATCGAGCAGATGCGCGGTCGGCAGCAGGGTCGGCACGCTGATCAGAAGAATGAGAAGGGCGGGCGTGATCGCCACCCAGGTGACCGAGCCGAAGCCGCCCATGGTCCAGAAGATCAGCGTGCGAAGCTGCTGGTCGTCGGCCACGAAGACCAGCATGCCGATGCCGGCGGACGTCAGCGCATTGATGGCGATGCCGGCCAGCAGCAGCGTGCCCACCAGGGTCACGCCCTCGCGCGCGGCAATGCGATAGACGAGGACGGTGGCCGCGAGCCCGCCGAGGAAGGCTGCGACCGGCAGCGACCAGGGCCGCAGCTCCGGCGGCACGATGTGCATCACCCTCTCGCCCAGCACGATCACCGAGACCGCGGCCAGCGCCGCGCCGCTCGACACGCCCAGCAGGCCGGGATCGGCCAGCGGGTTGCGGAACAGGCTCTGCATCGCGGCCCCGCCGGCGGCCAGCGCGGCGCCGACGGCGAAGGCCGCGAAGACACGCGGCGCGCGGATCGCGTAGAGGACCGCCGCCGTGGTGTCGTCGAGCGGTTCGTTCGACAGGCCGATGGCCGACAGGATCTGGCCGAGGCCGACGGGGAAGGCGCCGATGCACAGGCTCGCGACCACGCTCGCCAGAGCGGCGAGCGCGAACAGCGGGATCGGACGACGCAGCGCGAACGCCGTCACGGCGCGCGGACGAGGTCGGGATGCAGCGCCATGGCGAGCTCGGTGGCGGCTTCGGGCGTGCGGGGCCCGAAGCCCAGCAGGAGCAGCGTGTCGAACTCGACGATCTTCCCGGCCTTGCCGGCGGGCGTGCGGTTGAGCGAGGGCTGGTCGAGAATGGCTTGCCTGCCGCCCATGGCTTGCACCGTCTGACGTGTCACCAGCACATAGTCGGCATTGGAGGCGATGACCGATTCCGGCGTCAGCGGCCGGTAGCCCGAATAGCCGTCGACGGCATTGATGCCGCCGGCCAGCTTGATGATACCGGCCGCCGCCGTGTCACGGCCCGCGGCCTGCGGGGCGCCGCCGCTCATCGACAGCAGGAACAGCACGCGCGGATGGCTCTTGGCCGTCGCCAGCCGGTCCGCCAGCGACTTCATCGCCTCGCGTCCCCTGGCGATCATGGAGTCGGCTTCGGAGATTTTGCCGGTCACCTTGCCTATGGCGGCGATCTTGGTGACCACGCTGTCATAGTCGTACTTGTCCGGCAGGATCATGATCTCGATGCCGGTCGCCTTGAGCTGGTCGAGTGCGCCCGCCGGCCCGGCCGCGGTGGTCGCGATGATCAGGGTCGGCTTCAGCGACAGCACGCCTTCGGCAGACAGCGCCCGCATGTAACCGACCTGCGGCAGTTTCCGTGCAGCCTCGGGATAGAGGCTGGTCGTGTCGACGCCGACGAGCAGCTTCTCGGCGCCGAGGTCGTAGATGATCTCTGTAATGGAGCTGCCGACCGACACGACGCGGGGCGGCTGCTGTGCATGGACCGGGAGAGCCGCGACGGCGGCGGCAGCACCCAGCCCGAGGACGGTACGGCGCTTCATCAGGAAGCCGCCTGCTTCTCGACGTTGGCGACGATGGCGCGCCAGTCCTCGAGCTCGGGCTTGCCCGGCTTGCGGGCGCCGAACATCAGCAGGATGTTGCGGCCGTTCGCATCGAACGCCTCGAGCGAGGTCACGATGCCGTCCTCGGTCGGCTTGCGCACCGAGAAGACGCGCACCACACCCTCGTCGCGCAGGTGCAGGTTGAAGTCGGGATCGAGCACGTTGAACCAGCCCGGTGTGGCGACCAGGCGCTTCACCGGACCGGTATGGATCTGGATGCAGCCGCGATTCCCGACGAAGACCATGACGGGCGTGCCGTCGGCCGCCGCGGCCTCGAAGGCAGCGCGCAGCGACCGCACCGGCAGCTCGCGCGCCAGATCCTCGCCCACCAGGCGCAGCGCCTGGACGCGACCGACCTTGAACTTGCCCAGCATGCCGAAGAACTCATGGGTGTCCTTCATGCCTCGCCAGGCTGCGCGCAGGCCTTCGAGGTCGATCTCGGAATCGGGACGGTCGGCGGTATCGACGGCGCCCGGCGCGATCTTCATCTCGGGCGGCGTAGCGGCCGCGTAGCGCGCGATCAGCGCGTCGAAGGCCGGCCGATCCGTCTCGTCGGTGGCGTAGATCTTGTGCACTGCCTCGCCGGTGCCGTCGAAGAACTGCAGGCTGAGCCGCTCGCCCTGCTTCAGCGGTTCGCGCACCGCGAAGCCATGCTTCCACTGTCCGAGGAACAGACGCAGGTCGATGTCCGTGCCCAGCACGATCCCGGCATGCGCGCCCTTTACATCGACCTCCTCGAAGCGGCCATGGCGCTCGTGCACGCAATGCTCGTTGCGCGTCAGGCACATCACGCGGCCGACGGCCGGCATGTCGTTCAGGATGCCGCGCCAGTCGGCCGTGAGCGGTGTCGCGGTCTGGCCGACACCGAGCGCCACCAGTTCGGCCTCGCCGACGCCCAGCGTCGCGGCGGCATCACGGATGCGCAGGGCGGGCTTCTCGCCGCGCAGGCGGCTCCAGCGGGTGGCGAGTTCGGTGTTCGAGTGCGAGAGCATGGGCTGTCCTTTCAACGAAGATGAAAACGAACGGGGATTTCCACCCAGGCGGCGACCGGTCGGCCATCGCGCACGGCGGGAAGGAAGTGCCAGCCGCGCACCGCGGCGAGCGCCGAGCGGTCGAGCAGGGGAAAGTTGCTGCTGCGCCACAGAACGATCTCGGCGGCGGCGCCGTCGGGCTGGAGGCGCACGCGCACCAGGACCTCGCCCTGCTGGCCAAGTTCTATCGAGCGCGGCGGATAGACGGCGGGCGTTGGCGGCACGCGATATCGCGGCTTGCCCTCGAACACGATGAACGACGACGAGGAGGCCGCCTGCTGCTGCGTGATACCGGCATTGCCGGCGTCCGGCGAAGGGGCCTTGGTGACCGCGACCTGCGCCGCCGGGCGCGGCGCGGCCGCCGGCTTGGGTTGCGGCGGCTTTGGCTTGGGCGGTTCGACCGGCTTCATCTCCGCGGCAGTCGGCGGTGGCGGCTCGTCCGGTGGAGGGAGCTCGACCTTGATCTCGGGCTCCGCCGCCGCGACCTCTTGCGGGGGCGGTGGCTCGGGTTCAGGCGGTGGCGTCACCTCGGTCGCCTCGACCGGAGGCGTCGGCGGCTCGGGCTGCTGCTGGGGTTGGGGCGTGCTTTCGGGTTGGTCGGCCTCGGCCGCGGGCCCGGCGGTAGGCGCAGCCAGCGAGAGTTCGACCATCAACGCCGGTTCGTCGTCGTTGGCGCTGCTGCCGGAGACGCCGGCGAGAAGGAGGGGAATGATCGCCAGCCCGTGCAGAGCAAGCGACAACGCCACCGGCACACGCGGACCGCGTGCCGGTGGCGCCGGCAGTCGCTCGGCAGAGAGGGCTGCCGGGACTACCACTTGGCCGTCAGGTTGACGCCGAAGTAGCGGCCGGGCTGGGCGTAGAGGTCCAGCTGCGGGTTGCTTGCCTGGATGCCGACCATGTCCGGCGAGTTCCAGTACTTGGCGTTGGTGATGTTGAACGCGCCGGCATTGACCTTGAAGTGGTCGTTGATGACGTAGCCGACGGTGGCGTCGAGGTTGAAGTAGGCCGGCGCCTGGAAGGCCGTCGGGCTGCTGACCGCGCTGTGCGCGGCCGCCACCGTGCCGATGAGCTGTGCGACCAGGCCCTTGTCGAAGCCGTAGCGGATGCGGGCCTGCGTGGTCCAGGGCGACACCGAATCGACCGGCAGGCCAGTCCTGGTGTCGGTGCCCTGCGCGAACGCGGTCCAGCCGGCGACCGCCCATTCGGGAGCGAAGCGGTACTCGCCGCGCGCCTCGATGCCCCAGATCGTCACGTTGGTCAGGTTGACGTACTGGAACTGGGTGACCGGGCCCACCATGCCCACGACCGTGGTCTCGAGGAAGTTGTTGTAGAGGTTGTAGAAGCCGGTGAGCTGCCAGCTCGAGCCGTTCTCGTATTTGCCGCGGAGGCCGACCTCGAAGGAGTTCGCCGTCTCGGGCTTCAGGTTGGCGTTGGGCAGGATCTGGTAGAACGAGGCGGTGTTGGTGAAGCCGAAGTTCGCGTTGTCGTATGGCGGCGCGCGGAAGCCCGTCGCGTACTGGAAGTAACCCGAATAGGTGTCGTTGAAGTGGTAGAGCAGGCCGAGCTTCGGCGAGGCCGAGACATAGGTGCTGGCCTGCGGGACGACGTTGAGCGTCGCGCCCGTCGAGTTCCAGAAGTACTTATCCGGATCGGGCGTCATGCTGTAGTAGTCGAGACGCACGGCCGGCGTGATCTTGAGACGCCCGCCCAGCGCGCTGATCTCGTCCTGCACGTAGATGCCGGCCTGCACCGTGTCGGTGTCGGGGAAGTTCTTGTTCGGATAGGTCTCGCCGCCGACCACCTGGGTGCGGGCGCCGGTCGCGAGCGTGATCTGCCAGCGGTCGCGCGGCCGGGTCGTCGTCGTGTAGGCGAAGCTCAGGCCATAGGTGAAGAAATTGTCGAGGCCGCCGATGTTGGCGTCCGTGTGCATCTGCAACTCGGCGCCCGCGACGTTCTGGTTGTAGTAGAACTGCGAGGTGCGGGCATTGCTCGGAATCACGCCGTTCAAGGCGCCGCGCAGCTGATAGGTGTCGGCCTGCGTGTTGACCGAATTGAAGTAGGCAAGGAAGCTCAGCCGGTCGATGAAGCCGATCGGGGCGTTGTGCTCCCACTGCGCACTGATGCGATAGGTCTGGGTATAGTCCTTGCCCCATTCGTCGTAGATGCTCGCGAACAGGGACGGAAATCGGCCGATGCCCGTGAGGATGTTGGTGCTCTGCACGCCGTCGGAATAGGTGCCGGTGAGGCGGATCGTGTCGACCTCCGTCGGCTTGATCACCAGCTTGGCGAAGAAGTTGTTGTTGCTCCACGTCGTCGGGTTGGGCGCGATCATGGTCTGCGCGGGCGTGTACTGGTCGCCATCGCGCCGCGTATAGATGCCCATGAACTCGACGTTGCCCGAGCGCACGGCGCCGGTGAACGATTCGGAGAACTGCTGGTTGGCGCCGCTGTAGGCGGCCTTGGCGCTGGCATAGAAGTTCTTGCCGTCGCGCATGTAGTCGCCGGGATCCTTGGTCGTGTAGGCCACAACGCCGCCGATCGCGTCCGAGCCGTAAAGCGCGGAGGCGGGGCCGCGGATGATCTCGACGCGCTTGATGTCCTCGAGGTCGGGCTGCTCGCGCGAATAGGTGCCGGCACCCTGGTTGCTGTCGGGGAAGTCGGGCGTGCGCATGCCGTCGACCATCAGCAGCACGCGGTTGCCGCCAATGCCGCGGATCACGAAATTCTGGAAGCCGGCGCGATTGGGATTGTTGCCGACGGTGACGCCGGGCTCGTTGCGCACGAGATCGCGAACGTCCTGCATGTTCTCGCGATCGATGTTCTCGGTCGTGATCACGGACACGGTCGCGGGCACGTCGTCGAGCGGGCGCCGGCTGCGCATGGCAGCGGTCGTCACTGCGTCGAGCTGCGTTGGTACGCCGTGGGTGGCCGGCGCCGGCTGCGTCGGATCGGCGACGGGCGGAGCGGTCGATGTCTGCGCCGATGCGGGCGCGGTTAGAAAGGCACCGACGGCGGTTGTCGCCATCAGCGCATAAAGCAGTGCGCGGGTTTTCATTTGAGCCAGGTCCCCAAGGAAAAAAGGACGCCTGGCTTGCGGGGCTCCCCCAAAGGGAGCCGGCTGGCTGGGCAGTTTAGCCGAGGAGGGATGGCCCCTCGGGGTCTCGAAATTATTTGGTCAGAATCAGCTTGTTCGAGGCTGTGAGGCGCAGCCGGTACAGTTCGGCGCCGTGACGGATGATGACCTCGCGGCGTCCCTGCAGGATCGCGACACTCTCCACCGCCGGCAGGGTGAATGCCGACCTGTCGCGCTGCATTTCATCGATCCGCGCCGGACCGCTCCTGTCGTCCATGAGCTCTTCACGTCCTTTTGAGATTGCGAACGAGTCTCAATTGCATAGACTGTGGGTGCGGTCAAGGTCCTTCAGCGGTGGTGAAGCAATGGAAGTCACGCAACAACAGGGGCTTAGCGCTCAGCAAAGCCTCAAGCCCGGCTGCGGCCGGTTCGATTGCGCCTGCTCGCTGCCGGTGGGCGAACGCTTCGTGCTCTGGGCGCTTCGCCAGTGGCGGCAGGATCGCGCGCTGCCCGGTGAAGGCTCGATCCTCCATCGCGGCTTCAAGGTGGCGGGCCTGCTCGAGGTGCTGCCGGATTTCGTGATCGCCATGGATGCGTTCCTGTTCGGCGCGAGGCGCGCCATGGAAATCCATGTGCCAACCTGTTCCAGCGTGAGCCGCGACGAGGCCGTGCTGGTGGCGCTGTGCGGGCTGGCCCAGGCCGATCACGACCGGCCACTGCTCGCCTCGCTCGACATCATGATGGCGCCCGCCGCCTCGCGCGTCGCCGCCGTCCGTCTCAAGGCCTTTGCCGTTGCCCTGGCCGGCGCGGGCCTCAGGCTTGCCCCGGCCGCCGGCGCCGCCGCCGGCCGTCTCAACTGAAGGCCGATCTCATGACCGTACCGATGCCCGATCGCCTGTCCGACCTGCAGCACGCGATGCGGGTGATCGCCGACGCCGTGGAGGGCCTGCCGGCGGAGTGCCGCGACCTTGCCGGCAACGCGCTGCTCAACATTGCCGCCGAGGCGGTGACGCAGGATGTCGGCTGCACCGAGGCCGGCCGCATCTTTGCCCGGCTGGGCGATCTCCTGTCGCGCGGCCTGCAGCCGCCCGCCCAGGACGCGATCTCGTTGTCTGGGTTCGACGCCTGACCTCAGATTTCGATGCGGCTGCCCAGCTCGACCACGCGGTTGGCGGGCAGGCCGAAGAAGTCGCCGGCACTGGCGGCGAACCGCGACAGGGTGAGGAAGAGCTTCTGCTGCCAGCGCGGCAATAGCGGCTTGTTTGCGCTCACGAAGCTGTTGCGGCCGACGAAGTAGGACGTCCGCATCGGGTCGAACGGGATGCCCTTGTCTTCCAGGAGGGCGAGGTCGCTCGGCACGTCGGGCTGCTCCATGAACCCGTAATGCATCACGACGCGGTGCACGCCCTTGCCGAGATGGGTGACCTGGCTGCGGCCTTCCGGCGACACGAAGGGGATGTCGGGGACCTCGATGCTGAGCAGCACGACATGCTCGTGCAGCACCTCGTTGTGCTTGAGATTGTGCATCAGGCAGCGCGGCGCATTGCCGGAAAAAGCCGTGAGGTAGACGGCGGTGCCCTGAGGTCGATGCACGCGGGCCGGGTTGATGCTCTCCAGCAGCGCTTCCAGCGGCAGCGCCTCGTCCTGCTCGCGCCGGGCTACAGCGGCGCGGCCCGTCAGCCAGGTCCACATGCAGAGGAAGATCATGGCGGCGATCGCCAGCGGCACCCAGCCACCGTCGAGGAACTTCAGCATGTTGGAGGAGAGCAGGGCGAGGTCGAGCGTCATGAAGGCGCCGAACACCAGGATGCTGAGCGGCCAGCCCCAGTTCCACTTGCGGACCGCGATCACGAACACGAGGGTGCTGGTGATCAGCATCGTGCCGGTGACGGCGATGCCGTAGGCCGCGGCCAGATTGGTCGACGACTTGAACGCCATGACCAGGATGACGACGCCCACCAGCTGCAGCCAGTTGACCACTGGCAGGTAGACCTGCCCGAACTCGCTGGCCGAGGTGTGCTGGATGTGGACGCGCGGGCTGAGGCCCAGCAGGGCCGCCTGCTTGGCCATCGAGAACGCGCCCGAGATGGTCGCCTGCGAGGCGATGACCGTGGCGGCGGTGGCGAGGGCGACCAGCGGATAGAGCGCCCAGTCGGGCGCCAGATTGAAGAACGGGTTGGCCAGCGCGGTGGGGTCACTGAGGATCAGCGCGCCCTGCCCATAGTAATTGAGGAGCAGGGACGGCAGGACGAGCCCCAGCCAGGCGAGCCGGATCGGCTTGGCGCCGAAATGGCCCATGTCGGCATACAGCGCCTCGGCGCCCGTGATCGCGAGCGTGACCGCGCCCAGCGCGACGAAGGCCACGATCTTCTCGCGCATCGCGAAACCGATCGCATGATGCGGTGACAGCGCGGCAAGCACTTCCGGCCGCTGTACGAGCTGATGCGCGCCCAGAACGGCCAACACCACGAACCATATCAGCGTGATCGGACCGAACCATTTGCCGATGCCGCTGGTGCCGAAATGCTGCACCGAGAACAGGGCAACGATCACGCCGACAGCGATCGGTATGACCATCGGCTGGAATGCCGGCGTGGCGACGGTCAGGCCCTCGACCGCACTCAGCACCGAGATGGCGGGGGTGAGCAGGCAGTCGCCGTAGAACAGCGCGGCGCCGGCAATCCCCAGCATGAGGTAGAAGCGGCGACGCCAGGGCGACTTGATGTTCGATTGGCTGGAGACCAGCGCCATCAGCGCCAGCACGCCGCCCTCGCCCTTGTTGTCGGCGCGCATGACCACGACGACATATTTCAGCGTGACCACGACGATCAGCGCCCAGGTGATCAGCGACAGCATGCCCAGCACGTTATCGTGCGTGGGCTGGATGCCGGTGTACTCGCTGAAGCACTCCTTGACCGTGTAGAGCGGGCTGGTGCCGATGTCGCCGAACACGACACCGAGGGCGGCCAGGGTCAGCGCCGCCCGGCGCCGCCTGCCGGCGGGTTCAACTGCAGTGCCGCTGGCGGCCATCGTGTCGTCTTGTCTCCCCTTGGACGATTGATCCTACCCGCGAATTCCGGGACGCTGCAGTCCAGAAATTGTCACAAAGGAGGAAGTGATGGCCGAGAGCGAGAATTACCGGAAGGGCAGCGAAATCCGGGCCAGCCTGATGGGCGAGAAGTTCGCCGCCGACATGAACAAGTCGGTCTACGACGACCCGATGATGAAGAAGTTCGGCGACTATGCCCGCGAGGCGGTCTTCGGCATGCTGTGGTCGCGCCCCGGACTCGACCTCAAGACCAAGACGCTGATCTGCGTCATCTCCGACACCGCCCAGGCGCGCTGGCCGGAGCTCGCCATCCACCTGCGCATGGCCCGCCGCCAGGGCTGGACCGAGGACGAATTGTCCGAGGCGCTGATGCACCTTTGCGGCTATATCGGCCTGCCGTCGGTGCGCGAGGCCATGCTCACCGCCAAGGAAGTATTCGAGGAAATGCGCAAGGAAGGCTGATTGGAGGACCTCACCCCGAGGAGCGGCCGCAGGCCGCGTCTCGAAGGGTGGGCACCCGCACTGCGGCTGGTCCTTCGAGACGGCCGCGGCGCGGCCTCCTCAGGACGAGGGGTTTGGATGATGCTGATGACGGTGAGTGACCTGCCGCTGGAGCGGATCGCGCGCGGCAAGGTGCGCGATGTCTATGCCGTGGATGCCGACCGGCTGCTGCTGGTCGCAACCGACCGGGTGAGCGCCTACGACGTGGTGATGGCCGAGCCCATCCCGCAGAAGGGGGCCGTGCTGACCCAGGTCAGCGCCTGGTGGTTCCGCCAGCTGGGCGACGTCGTCGATCATCACATGATATCGGCCGACGCCGACGAGATCGTCGCCGCCGTGCCCGCGCTCGAGGGCCACCGCGCCGAGATCGCCGGCCGCGCCATGCTGTGCCGGCGCGGCACGGTCTTCCCGATCGAATGCGTGGTCCGCGGCTACATCACCGGTTCGGCCTGGCGCGAATATGCCAAGGCCGGGACCCTGGCCGGCGAGACGCTGCCCCAGGGCCTGAAGGAGAGCGGCCGCCTCGATCCGCCGATCTTCAGCCCGGCGACCAAGGCCGAGAGCGGCCATGACGAGAACATCACCATCGGCCAGATGCAGCAGGTGCTCGGCGCCGACGTCACCGCCGAGCTCGAGCGGCTGACGCGCCTCGTCTACACGCGCGGCCGCGACGTCGCGCTGAAGCAGGGCATCATCATCGCCGACACCAAGTTCGAATTCGGCCGCACGGCTGACGGCAAGATCCTGCTGATCGACGAGGTGATGACGCCGGATTCGTCGCGCTTCTGGCCGCTCGACGGTTACGCCGAGGGCAGGCCGCAGCCCAGCTTCGACAAGCAGCCGCTGCGCGACTGGCTCGATGTCGAGCGCCATGCCGGCCGCTGGAACGGCGAGGCGCCGGCGCCGAAGTTGCCGCCCGAGGTCGTCGACGCGACGAGCAAGCGCTACCTCGAAGCCTATCGCCGACTGACTGGCGCCGAGTTGTCGGTGTCGTAGTCGCGCTTCGAAAGCGAAGGCGCGCATCTCAAAAGAAAACGCCGCCGGGCAATATGCCGGCGGCGTTTGTATTTCCGGAAACCAGCGATCCGGGATCAGCCCTGCTGCGCGCTGCGGGCCACGCGGACGTTGCGCAGCATCATGCGCTCGCGGATCCACAGGAAGAGCGCGGCGAACGGGAGCCAGCCGATCCAGCGCACGCCCTCGATCAGATACTCGCCCTGCGTCGTCGCCATGAGGTAGTCGACCTGGACCTTCCAGACACTCGACGCGACTTCGAAGCCCAGCATCCAGAGAAGGATGGCCGGCAGCAGCACCGTCAGCGGCTTCATCTGCTCGCTGAGACGCTCGGCGTACCAGGGCGCGAGCGCGATCGAGAAGGCCAGCACCGCCAGCACCAGCTTGGCCGCCGGATGTGCCTCGAACCACGCCACCAGCATCGGCTCGCGGACGATCATCCCGTAGGCGGTCCAGCAGAGCACCGCGCCGCCGATCAGGATCACCGAGGGATAGCGGTCGACCAGCTTGATCACGAGCTGGCTGCCCCAGACGATGATCGGCACGCTGATGGCGAGGCCGATCAGGATCAGCAGGATCGAGCCGTGCGAGGCGCCGCCGATGGCCAGCACGTTGTCGATGCCCATCACCGCGTCGGCGATGACGATGGTGCGCACCGCAGCGGCGAAGCTCGCGGCCGGCGCCTTGACGAGGTGGCTCTCCTCTTCCTTGTCCTGGGGCGTCAGCAGCTTGCGCGCGATCCAGACGAGGGCGAGACCGCCGGCCAGCATGAAGCCCGGGACGGCGAGGATGTAGACGACGAGGATGGCCATCAGGGCGCGGATGGCGATGGCGCCGAAGGTGCCCCAGAAGATGACCCTGTTCTGGCTCTCCTTGGGAAGATTGCGCGCGACCAGGCCGATGATGAGGGCGTTGTCGCCCGCGAGCACGAGGTCGATCAGGATGATGGCCAGGAGCGCCGAAAAGAATGCGCCCGAAAACAGTTCGAGTTCCATGAAAGTCTCCAACAACAAATGAATGAGTACGGCCGCCGCGCGCTTCCCGGGGAAGGGCGGTCGCCGGTGTTTCAGTCAGTCGTCAGAGCTTTATCGGCACCTTCTCGACGCCGTCCTGATGGGCGGAATCGAGGGGTTGGAAGAAGGCGCCGACCACGATGCGGAGGATCATGATCCCCGCGGCCATGACGCCGCCGGCCAGCAACAGTTCCAGCAGGTGCCATTGGCGCATCGCCAGCACGGAGAATTCGCCGCCTAGATCGAAGAAGGCGAATTCCAGTCCGGCCTCGCCCAGCCAGGTCGGATCGACCGCATCGCCGAACGAAGCCAGGATCATGCAGATCACGATCGACGCAACGAACAGCTCGCCGCTCGGAGATACGGTCCGGACGGCGTTGGCGGCGCGATGCGATCGGTGGATCAGGCGCATGGTACGATCACTTTCCTGCCGGCCCGGGTCCAGATCAAGCGCAAAGCGACACGGAAGTTCCGAAATGTCGCAGCCGGCTCAGATCTCCAGTCGCCGCAGTCGGAGTGCATTTCCGATGACGCTCAACGAGCTCAGGGCCATGGCCGCGGCCGCCAGGACCGGGCTCAGCGTAATTCCGAGGACCGGATAGAGTATGCCCGCCGCGATCGGCACGCCGGCCGCGTTGTAGACGAAGGCGAAGAACAGGTTCTGGCGAATGTTGGCCATGGTCGCCCGGGACAGGTGTCGGGCGCGGGCTATGCCCCGCAGGTCGCCCTTCACCAGCGTGACCCCGGCGCTCTCCATGGCGATGTCGGTGCCGGTGCCCATGGCGATGCCGACATCGGCGGCGGCCAGGGCGGGGGCGTCGTTGATGCCGTCTCCGGCCATGGCCACGACGCGCCCCTCGGCCTTCAGCCGCTGGACGATCCGCGCCTTGTCCTCGGGCAGCACCTCGGCTTCGACCGCGTCGATGCCCAGCCGGGCCGCGACCGCGGCGGCACTGCGCCGGTTGTCGCCGGTCAGCATGACGATGTGCAGGCCCGCCTCGCGCAGGCGCGTCAGGGCTTCGGTCGTCGTGTCCTTGATCGGATCGCTCACTGCCAGCAGGCCCGCGACCGATCCACCGACCGCCAGGAGGACGACGGTGGCACCGCCTTCGCGCAACGTATCGGCCCTGGCGTCGGCGGCGGTAACGTCGATGCCGGCCTCGCGGAGGAAGGCGGAATTGCCGAGCAGCAGGCGCCGACCGTCCACCGTACCCGACACGCCCTTGCCGGCGGGCGAGGTGAAGTTTTCTACGCTCGCCGTCGTCACGCCCCGCGCCTGGGCGCCGGCCAGGATCGACGTCGCGATCGGATGCTCGCTGCCGCGTTCGAGGCTGGCGGCCAGCCGCAGGATCTCGTCCTCCGGCAGGTCACCCAGCGTTTCGACCGCCGACAGGGTCGGCTTGCCCAAGGTCAGCGTGCCGGTCTTGTCGACGACCAGCGTGTCGACTTTCTCCAGCCGCTCCAGCGCTTCGGCGTTGCGGATCAGGATGCCGGCGGCGGCGCCGCGGCCGACGCCGACCATGATGGACATCGGCGTTGCGAGGCCCAGCGCGCAGGGGCAGGCGATGATCAGCACGGAGACTGCCGCCACCAGCGCATAGGAGAAGGCCGGTGAGGGACCCCAGATCGACCAGGCGGCGAAGGCGATCACGGCGACGGCGATGACCGTCGGCACGAACCAGCCGGCGACGATGTCGGCCAGGCGCTGGATGGGCGCGCGGCTGCGCTGCGCCTCGGCGACCATGCGCACGATGCGCGACAGCATGGTGTCGCTGCCGACCAGTTCGGCTTTCATCACGAAGCTGCCGCTCACGTTCACCGTGCCGCCGATCACCCTGGCGTCCGTCGCCTTGGACACCGGCATCGGCTCGCCGGTGATGCTCGATTCGTCAACCGAGCCGGCGCCCTCGACGATCGCGCCGTCGACCGGAACCTTTTCGCCAGGCCGCACGCGCAGCCGGTCGCCGACCGCGATCCGGTCGATCGCCACTTCGACATCGTTGCCGTTGGCGTCGATGCGCAGGGCGGTGCGCGGCGCCAGCCCCAGCAGCGCCTTGATGGCGCCGCCGGTCGCATCGCGTGCGCGCAGCTCGAGCACCTGACCCACCAGCACCAGCACGACGATCACGGCGGCCGGCTCGAAATAGACCGGCACCATGCCACCGGCGCCGCGTAGCCCGGCCGGGAACAGGCCGGGCGCGATCGTCGCCACGACGCTGTAGGCCCAGGCGATACCTGTACCGAGCGCGATCAGGGTGAACATGTTGAGGTGGCCGGTGCGAACCGACTGCCACCCGCGAACGAAGAACGGCCAGCCCGCCCACAGGACCACAGGTGTTGCCAGCGCCATCAGCAGCCAGGGCGTCAGGCCGTGCGGCACGAGTCCGTGCAGGTCGAAGAGATGCCCGCCCATGTCGAGCGCCACCAACGGCACGGAGAGCGCGCCGCCGATCCAAAGCCGGCGAGTCATGTCGACCAGTTCTTCGTTCGGTCCGTCGTCGAGCGAGATTTCGGCGGGTTCGAGCGCCATGCCGCAGATCGGGCAGCTTCCCGGACCGACCTGGCGGATTTCGGGATGCATGGGGCAGGTGAAGATCGCACCCGGCGCGACCGGCGGGGCGGGCGGCGCTTCCTCGGGCTTCAGGTAGCGCACCGGATCGGCCGTGAACTTCTGCAGGCACTTGGGATTGCAGAAGTAATAGGTCTGCCCTTCGTGCACCGTGGTGTTCTTCGCACCCTCGATCTTCACTTTCATCCCGCAGACGGGATCGATGGCGACCGCCGGATCGGCGACAGGCGCGTGGGACGCGTGGCAGCAGGTGTGGCTCATGCTTGCTATCTATACCCTACGGGGGTATGGTTCAAGGATGGACGAGAAGCTCAAGAAGTCGCAGCTCGCGCGCCTCAGCCGGATCGAGGGCCAGGTGCGCGGCGTCGCGCGCATGATCGAGGAGGAGCGCTACTGCATCGACGTGCTGACGCAGATCCGCGCCGTGCGCGCCGCGCTCGACAAGGTCGAGCAGGAGACGCTGGGCGATCACCTGCAGCATTGCGTGGCGCACGCCTTCCATGCCGGCTCCGACAAGGACCGGCAGATCAAGATCGACGAGATCCTCGAAGTGCTGGATAGTCGACGGCGCTGACGAGGAATGCCGATGACCCTCATCCGCTCGCTGAGGAAGATCGCACAGGCGCTCCTGCTTGGGTTCGCGATGTGGGTGCTTGCAGCGGGCGCCGCGTCGGCCCACGGCACTCATGCACATGCGGATGAGCGTCCCGTAACCACCAGGACGTCGCAGCCTGTCGCGCATGAGGAGCGGACCGCGCCGGCAACCCCGCCGGAAGCAACGGAAGTTCCTGTCGCGCACAAGGGCGGCCTCTGTCCGGGCGGCGGTGCGGCGGACCACGGCGACGGCTGCTGCACCATTGCCTGCCATGCGGCAGTGGCTGCTGCCGGCGTGGATGAGTGGATAGGCCCCTCAATCTCCTCACCAGTCCCGATGCTCATGAGCGACCTGCTCGAGGGCCGTTGCGGCGACCGTTCGGAACGTCCTCCCAGATACGTCTGATCGCGTTCGCGCCTTGAGCGTGTGCTCGGTCGTGGGTCGTTCGCCGGCCCGCTAGCTCCGACGCCCGACTTGCGCGAACGCAGGGAACTCGCCGCCGTCCGGCCGCGAGCTTGCCCCTGTTTGCGTTCACGTCATCCTCTCCGGGCTTCCGTCATGAAATTCCTGATCCCAGCCATGCTTGCGCTTGGAGTGGCCGCGTGCGCCGCCCCTCCATTGCCCGCGTTGTCGCCTGACGACGCTTCCAGCCCCGATGCCGCCACCGTCGGAACGCCGTACCAGCCGGTGATGTCCGGCACCGCGCCCCACGCGCCCGTCGGCCTGAAGCCGTGGCGGGAACTCAACGATCGCGTGGCGCCCGCGGCGGGGCGGCCGCAATGAGTGCCCTTTCGCGAGTGGCCGGCGCGACCCTTGTCGGCCTGCTGGCTGCCGGATGCGCCCAGTTCACCGACGATGGCGGCATGGCGCCGGTCACGGACGGAATTCGCCGGGAAATCGGACGCGACGTCGTGAAGCTCTCGACGCCGGAAGACGCTCGCCGCGCCCGCGAGCGCGTGCAGGCCCTGCTTGCCGAATCGCTCACAGAGGAGGCGGCCGTTCAGGTCGCGCTCCTGAACAATCGCGGGCTGCAGGCCGCCTACAACGACCTGGGCATCTCGGAAGCCGACTATGTCCAGGCGAGCCTGCCCCCCAATCCCGCGATCGTTCTGAACCGCACCTTCGGCACGGGAAGCTTTGTCGAATTCGGGTTCCAGCTCGTCGGAAACTTGCTCGCCTTCGCGACGCTGCCCGCCAAAACCGAGATCGCGAAGCGCGAGTTCGAGGAGGCGCGCTATCGGGCGATCGCGACGACCCTCAGCCTGACGATCAATGTGAGGCGGGCCTTTATCCGTGCGCTCGCCGCGCAGCAGCGCCTTGCCCTGCTGGAACAGGCGCGCGAAACGGCAAACGCCTCGGCACAGATGATGAAGCAGCTGGGCGAGACCGGTGCCGCCAACAAGCTCGACCAGGCACGCGTCGCCGCCTTCTATGCCGACCTGAGTGTCCAGGTCGCGCAGGCACGGCTGGCGGTCACCACATCGCGAGAGGCTTTGACGCGGATTCTTGGCCTCTGGGGAAGCGATCTCGATTACAGGCTTCCGTCCCGGCTGCCGGTCCTGCCGGCCGCGGTCGAGGCACTGGCCGACGTGGAGATCGATGCGATGAGACGGCGCGTCGACCTGATCATCCTGCGCTACGAGATCGTGACGCTGGCAAAGTCGGCGAATTTCGTGAATGCGACACGCTACCTCTCCTTCCTGGAACTGGGCCTCGGTTATCGCAACGAAATCGAAACCGGCAGCACCGGCGAGCAGACCTCCAAGAACAGGTATGGGATCGAACTCGGTATCGTGATTCCCGTCTTCGATACCGGCCAGGCCCGCCTGACCGCCGCCCAGGAGATCTACATGCGGGCGATCAACAGGCTCGTCGAACGGTCGGTCAATGCCCGTTCGGAGGCTCGTGTCGCCTATTCGACGTATCGCGCGACCTATGACATCGCGAGGTACTACCAGTCGCGCATCGTTCCGCTCCGCCGCCAGATCTCGTCCGAGGTGCTCCTTCGATACAACGGCATGCTGTCCGATGTTTTCGAAGTGCTGATCGATGAGCGCGAGCGGATCAATGCCAGCATTGGGTCGCTCGACGCCCTGCGCGATTACCACCTTGCAGTCGCCGACCTCCAGGCTGCCCTGACCGTCGGCGGCACCGTGCCGCCGTCCGGGGTGATCAACACGACCCCGCCTCCCCAGACCATTCCGCTCGGCCTCTAAGGACAGGAGAACGACATGAGCATTTCCCGCCGCGATCTTGTTGGTGCGTCAGGTCTCGCGCTCCTGGGTGCCGCCGCCGTCAGCGGTCGCGTCCAGGCGCAGTCGATTCCCGAGGCGCCGACCACCACCGCGAACACGATGCAGCCGCCTCTCTATCCGACCAGCGGACCCGACTATCAGCCCGTCGTGACGTTGAACGGATGGACGCTGCCGTGGCGGCAGAATGGCGACTGGAAGGAGTTCCATCTCGTCGCCGAACCGGTCGAGCGCGAGATCGCGCCCGGCATGACGGCGCGGCTGTGGGGCTACAATGGCCAGAGCCCCGGTCCGACGATTGAGGCGGTCGAGGGCGACAAGGTCCGCATCTTCGTGACCAATCGCCTGCCGGAGCACACGACCATCCACTGGCATGGCCAGATCCTGCCCTGCGGCATGGATGGAGTCGGAGGGCTGACGCAGCCTCATATCAAGCCAGGCAAGACCTTCGTCTACGAATTCCAGCTCATGAAGAGCGGGACCTTCATGTACCACCCGCATGCCGACGAGATGGTGCAGATGGCGATGGGCATGATGGGCTTCTTCGTGGTCCATCCCCGCGATCCCAGGCAGCACCGCGTCGACCGCGACTTCGTGTTCCTGCTGAGCGCGTACGACATCGAACCCGGCGCCTACGTGCCGAAAGTCGCCGAGATGCTGAACTTCAACATGTGGACCTGGAACAGCCGGGTCTTTCCCGGCATCGACCCGCTCGTGGTGGCGAAGGGCGACCGCGTGCGCGTGCGCGTGGGCAATCTCACCATGACCAACCACCCGATCCACATGCACGGCTACGACTTCGAGGTCACCTGCACCGACGGCGGTTGGGTACGGCCGGAGGCACGCTGGCCCGAAGTCACGATCGACATTCCGGTGGGCGCCATGCGCGCCTACGAGTTCGACGCGATCCATCCCGGCGACTGGGCGATCCACTGTCACAAATCGCATCACACGATGAACGCGATGGGGCATGGCATCCGCAATTTCATCGGCGTCGACAAGAAGCAGTTCGCCGGACGGATGAAGCGACTGGTGCCCGACTACATGCCGATGGGCAGCGCCGGCATGGCCGACATGGGCGAGATGGAGATGCCGCTGCCGGACAACACGCTGCCGATGATGACCGGCTTCGCCCAGTTCGGCGCTGTCGAGATGGGCGGCATGTTCTCCGTCGTGAAGGTGCGCGAGGGCATCGGATCCAAGGACTACAGGGATCCCGGCTGGTACCAGCATCCACCCGGAACGGTGGCCTGGGAATGGAAAGGGCCGCAGCCCGCCGTTACCCGCGCGCCAACTCCCGCACGGACCGACCGGTCCGGCACCCCGCCGGCGCGCGTGGTCAAACCCTCATCCCATGACTCCCACAAGTAACGCGACCAAGGAGGCAATCGTGAAGGTCGGAATACTCCTGACGGCATCGATCACCGTGGCCCTGTTGACCGCCGTGGCCGTCGCGGCGCCCGGCCATGCTCCGGGCGCAGGCCATGCCCATGGCGAGGAGACGCCGTACGGGAAACCGGGCGATCCGAAAAAGCCGGCGCGCGTCGTCCAGGTCATCTTCCGCGAGAGTGACGGGAAGATGCTGTTCCTCCCTGACAACTTCAAATTCAGGAAGGGCGAGCAGGTCCGCTTCCAGCTCCGCAACAACGGCGTCGTCGATCATGAATTCGTGATCGGCACCGTCGAGGAAAACCTGAAGCACATGAAGGAGATGGAGAAGAACCCCGACATGGAGCACGACGATCCCAACGCCAAGCGCCTGAAACCCAAGGCCACCGGCGAGATTCTATGGCAGTTCACCAGGGCGGGCACGTTCGACGTTTCCTGCCTCATCCCCGGACATCGTCAGGCGGGCATGACCGGCACCATCGTCGTCGAGTGAGTCCTCGCAATAGTGGAGAATTTACATGTTCAGGAAGGTCGTCGCGTCGACACTGGTCACGATCGCATTGTCGGTGTCCGCATGGGCCGATGGCAGCATGGTGCCGGCCGAGGTCGTGAAGGTCGACAAGTCCGCCGGAAAGGTCACCCTCAAGCACGGCCCCATCAAGAGGCTCGACATGGACGCCATGACCATGGTGTTCCGGGTTGCCGATCCGGCCATGCTCGACAGGATGAATACCGGGGACAAGATCGAGTTCGAGGCCGATCGCGTCAACGGCGCCATCACCATCATCAGGCTCGGTAAAGCGCGCTGAGGGCCGTTCGACGAGCTGTCACGTGTCTGAAGGCAATTGCCGGAGCGGCGTGTCCGACGGACCGCTCCGACCGGTCGCAGGGGCGAAGTCGCTCGCGGCGCGCTAGAGTGCGACCCTCTCGTCGAAGGAACGCGTCATGCCCAGAACCAAGATTGCCCTCGCCTGCCAGGGCGGCGGCAGCCAGACCGCCTTTACCGCCGGCGCCCTGAAGGCGCTGTGCCAGGCCCAGGGCCGGCTCCGTGAGGAGTTCGAGTTCGTGGCCATCAGCGGCACCTCGGGCGGCGCCGTGTGCGCCACGCTGCTCTGGTACTCGTTCATGAAGGGCGAGCGGCCGGTGTGGAAGCGCATGATGGATTTCTGGCAGGAGAACACCGCCCAGGGGCCGGTCGAGCATGCGATCAACCGGTTCATCGTGGAGTCGGTGCGGCTGGTGAATGCCGGGATGATGCCGACCCTGCAGCTCAGCCCCTCGTCGCCCATGATGCAGTCGATGATGGAGTTCATGACGGCCGGCCAGCGCATGGGTTTCTCCGACTTCCGAGGGTTGCTGGAGAAGCACATCGACTTCGCGGAGATCGCCTCGTGGGGCCCCCGGCCGCAGCGGCCCGTGCTGATGCTGGGCGCGGCCAACGTGACGAGCGGCGCGCTTGCCAAGTTCGTGTCCGCGCACGAGCCGATCCGCGTCGAGCATGTGCTGGCCTCCTGCGCGGTGCCGAACATTTTTCCCGCGGTGCCGATCGGCGGCGACGCCTACTGGGATGGGCTGTTCTCCGACAATCCGCCCGTCGAGGAACTGCTGCGCCCGCGCTCGGTCGGCGAGGCGAACATTCCCGACGAGATCTGGCTGATCAAGATCAACCCGACCGCCAGCCGGCGCGTGCCGGTGAAGCCAGGAGAGATCATCGACCGGCGCAACCAGCTCGAGGGCAACATCTCGCTGTTCCAGCAACTCGGGCATCTCGAATTCATGAACGACCTGATCCTGGCCGACGCCTTTCGTCCGGAATTCCTGGACCGCTTCGACATCAAGGCGCCGGTGCGCATTCCGAAGTCGTTCCACACCGATATCGCCAAGCCCTACCACATCCCCTGCATCGAGATGCCGGTCGAGCTGCAGGACCTGCTGGATTACGAGGGCAAGATCGATCGCGGCTCGGAGAACATCACCATGCTGATCGCCGAGGGCGAGAAGGCGGCCGAGGTCTTCCTGCGGGAGCGTGCCGCCGCCATCGCGGCATCATCCCTGGGCGAGGACCAGACCGCCGGGCAGGCTGAATCTCGGGAGGGTGATTCCGACCCGCTTCCCCTCAGGCGATGGAAGGAATCCCCGCGGGGGTCGGAATGACGGTCACTGCGGCTCGATCTTCGCGATCTTGACGTAGTCGGCCCACTTGGCCCGCTCGTCGCGGTCCTGCTGGGCGCACTGTTCCAGGGTCAGAGGCTTGGCGGTGAGGGCGAACTCCTCGGTCAGGCGCTTGTTGTTCTCGGGCGCGGTGATGGCCTCGTTGATCAGCGTGTTCAGCCTCTGCTGGATCGGCAGCGGCGTCGCCTTCGGCACCGCGATCGCCAGGAAGCCGGACGTGGTGAATCCGGGGAAGGTTTCGGCGAGGACCGGGATGTCGGGATAGAGCGGGCTGCGGCTGGGCAGCGAGATGGCGAGCGCGCGCGCCTTCTTGTCGACGACCTGGCCACGCCCGGCGGTGAGGTCGACGAACATGAAGTTGATGGCGCCGCCGTAGAGGTCGTTCCAGGCGTTGCCGATCGCCTTGTAGCCGACGCCCTGCCATTCGACGCCGGCCCTCTTGCCCAGCACCTCGGCCGGTACCTGCGAACTGGCGTTGAAATAACCGAAGTTGAGCTTGCCGGGACGCGCCTTGGCGTCGGCCAGCAGATCGGCCAGGGTCTTGTAGGGGCTGTCGGCCGGCACCACGAGGAAGGTGCCGGAGGAGCCGATGATCCCGACGACCGAGAAATCCTTCTCCGGATCGTAGCCCGGGTTCTTGTACATGTGGACGTTGGCGGCGTTGGTCGAGGTCGTGGCCAGCATCAGCGTGTAGCCGTCCGGCGGCGCGACTTTGACCGACATCGCGCCGACGATGCCGTTGGCGCCCGGCTTGTTCTCGACGATGAAGGGCTGGCCGGTCTTCTCCTCGATGTACTTGCCGACCAGGCGCGCGGTGATGTCGCCCGAGCCGCCGGGCGCGAACGGCACGACGATGCGGATCGCTTTCGTGGGGAAGGTTTCGGTCTGCGCGACGGCGGGCAGGGCGGCGAGCAGGGGAAGGGCGAACAGGCTGCGGCGAGACAGCGGCATGCGGAATGTGTCCATGGGTATGAAGTCTAGCGCATCTGCGGCGCATGGACAGCGCGCCGGCTGCAGTCCTACCTTGCAGCCATGTCACAGTCAGGTCGGCCGCCGCTCGACGGCATTCGCATCATCGATTTCTCCCGCGTGATCGCGGGTCCCATGTGTACCCAGATGCTCTCGGACATGGGCGCCGAGGTCATCAAGATCGAGAATCCCGACGGCGGCGACGACACGCGCAAGGGCGCCGGTCCGCGCGCCGGCGGCCCCACCGGCGAGAGCCACTTCTTCATGACCTTCAACAGGGGCAAGAAGAGCGTGGCGCTGGACTTCACCAAGCCCGAGGGCCAGGCGATCGTGCGCAAGCTGCTCGAGAGCGCCGACGTGCTGGTCGAGAACTTCCGGCCCGGCGTGCTGAAGAAGTACGGCTTCGACTATGCCAGCATCGCGGCGAAATACCCGAAGCTGATCTATCTCTCGATTTCGGCCTACGGACAGACCGGGCCGCTCTCGGACCGGCCGGGCTACGATCCCGTGCTGCAGGCCGAATCGGGCATGATGAGCGTCAACGGCGAGGCCGACGGCGAGGGGCTGCGCCACGCCATCGCCATCGTCGACACGATGACGGCGATCCATTCGGTGGCCGCCATCAACGCCGCGCTCTACGCGCGCCGCGACACCAACAAGGGCCAGCACATCGATCTCGCGCTCTACGACACCGCGCTGGTCTCGCTGGGCAACATGGGCGCCTACTACCTGATCGGTGGCGACCAGCCGCGGCGCGCCGGCAACGGTCACTTCGCGTCGGCGCCCAACAGCTCGTTCAACACGTCGAACGGCAAGATCTACATGGCCGTCGCGAACCAGAAGCTGTTCGCCGATACGGCCAGGGCGCTCGGCCGTCCCGAATGGATCACCGACCCGCGCTTCGACACGGTGGCCAATCGCGTCGCCAACAAGCCCGAGCTGACGCGTCTCATGGAAGAGGTTCTGACGACCGACACCAAGGAGAACTGGGCGCAGAAGCTGCGCCATCTCCCGGCCGGCCCGATCCGCACCATGAAGGAGGCGCTGGACGAGCCGGAGGTGAAGCGCCGTGGGATGCTGAAGACCTACAAGCACACCCGCGTCGGCGACGTGCCGCTGATCGGCTCGAACTTCCATTTCTCCGACACGCCGGTCGACGACACGCGCCCGCCGCCGTCGCTGGGCGAGCACACCGATCAGGTGCTGACGGAACTGGCGGGCCTCGGCGCGGCCGAGATCGCGGCGTTGCGCGAGAAGAAGATCGTCGGCTGAAGTTTCAGAGCGAGCGGGAGATTCTTCGCCTCCGGCTCAGGATGACAGGCATCCTCACCTGTCCAGCCACGTCTTCAGGATCAGATTGGTCTCTTCGGGCTTCTCCATCGTGACGAGATGCCCGCACTGTTCGATCACGGCCAGGCTGGCGGCCGGGATGGCCTTGGCGATCTCCTCCGACAGGAACAGCGGCGTCGCCGCGTCGTCGCGGCCGCACACGACCGTGGTCGGGCACCGGATGCGCGGCAGGTCGGGCCGGCGGTCCACGCGGATCGCCGCCAGCTCCTCCTGCCTCTTGTAGATCTCGACGCCGATCTCGCTACACATCGTCATCACCGCGTCGACCAGCGCCTTGTCGGGCAGGCGATAGGCCGGGATGAAGCGCGTCATCTGCATGCCGAGGACGAGTTCGAAGTGTCCCTCGTCGGCGAGGCGGATGCGGGCGCGGCGGACGGCGCGCTCGGCCTCGCTCTGGCTGCGCATGCCGGTGTCGAGCAAAGCGAGCTTCGTCACGCGCGGGGCGGCGAACTGCATGATCTCGACGGCCAGCATGCCGCCCAGCGACAGGCCGGCCAGCGCGAACTTCTCCGCTGGCATCTGGTCGACCACCCAGCGGGCGGCGCTCTCCCAACTGTCCCATATCGAAAGTGGCGCCCTGCGCCAGTCCGGCACGACGATGTCGGCCTGCCCTTCGAGGGCTGCGACCTGCGCGGCAAAGAGGCGTGGCGAGCAGAGTACGCCGGGAACGAGCAGCAAGGGGGGCCTGGTCATTGCTTTCCTCCGACGCGGAGCGTAGCGCAGACGATTGGGCTGCGGTACCAATGGAGCATGCCCGCCGTCTCCGTTCGCGACATCCGTCTCGACCTGTTCCGCGGCCTCGCCCTGTGGTTCATCTTCCTCGACCACATCCCGACCAACATCGTGAGCTGGCTGACCGTCCGCAACTACGGCTTCAGCGACGCCACCGAGATCTTCGTCTTCATCTCCGGCTACACCGCGGTCATCGCCTATGGCCGGATGCTGGACAAGGAGGGCTGGCCGCGCACCGCGGCGCGAATCTACCGCCGGGTCTGGCAGCTCTACGTCGCGCACATCCTGCTGTTCGTGGCCTTCACCGCCCAGATCGCCTGGGTCTCGATCGCGCGCGATGCCCCCGCGCTGATCGAGGAAATGGAATTGCTCGGCCTGGGCCAGAACCCCTACCGCGCGATTCTCGAGGCTGCGCTGCTGAAGTTCCGGCCGGTGAACCTCGACGTGCTGCCGCTCTACATCGTGCTGCTCGCGGCCTTCCCCTGGGTCCTGCCCGTGCTGGTGCGCTGGCCGTGGGCGGTGATCGCCGTCTCGGTCGTGCTCTATGTCGTGACCTGCCGCTACAACTGGAGCCTGCCGGCCTATCCCGACGAAAAGGTCTGGTATTTCAACCCCATGGCCTGGCAGGTCGTGTTCCATGTCGGGGCGGCGTGTGCCGTGTTCGGGCCCGGACTGTCCCGACTAGACCGATACCGCACGCCCCTGACGATCCTCGCCGTCGCTTTCGTGCTCTTCGCGGCCCTGATCGCCCTGTCCTGGCAGTACAATCCGCTGGAACGGCTGATCCCGACCTGGGTGGTGCGGGTCATCTATCCGATCGACAAGACCAACATCGACGTCCTGAGATTCCTGCACTTTCTGGCCGTCGCCTGGCTGGTCCGGATCGCCGTGCCGATGGACGCGCCCGCCCTGAAATGGCCGATCTGGCAGCCACTTCGCAGATGCGGGGAGGCGTCCTTGCTTATATTCTGCATCGGGACCTTCCTGGCGCTGAGTGGCCAGGTGATCGTTGGCCATTATGAAGATTCGATCTTGTCGCAGATTCTTGTGAGCATTGTGGGCATCGGGATCATGTGCCTGGCCGCCTATATCGCCGCCTGGTTCAAGGGTGGAGGAACGCGTATGCCGCCGCGTCTGCCCGCCCTCGCCGGGGCCTCCCGATGAAGCGTGCCTTCGCCCTGCTGGCCGCGGCCTTCGGGCTTGTCCTGGCAACTGCGGCAGCCGGTCCGGCCTTTGCCCAGTCGATGACGCTCTGCCGCGCCAAGCCCGCCCTGCTCGAACTCGGCACCACCCTGCCGATCTCGCGCAAGGCGATGGCCGAGAAGAAGGTGCTGCGGATCATCGCGCTGGGCTCGTCGACGACGGCCGGCTACGGCGTCTCCAACCCGGCCTATGCTTTCCCCACCCAGCTCCGCATCGGCCTGGAGAAGGCGCTGCCCGGCATCGACATCGAGGTGATCAACCGCGGCATCGGCGGGCAGGACGTCGAGGAGATGGCCGCCCGCATGCGCACCGAGATGGAAGGCAATCCGGCTTCCCTCGTCATCTGGCAGACCGGGACCAACGCGGCCATCCGCCAGATGCCGATCGAGAAGTTCGATTCGACCCTGCGCGCGGGCCTCAAGCTCGGCACGTCGCTGGGAGCGGACTTCGTGCTGATGAACCTGCAATACGTGCCGGCGGTGGTCGCCGCGCCCGACAAGGAAGCCTACGAGAAGGCCATGGCCGGCGCGGCCAAGGATTTTTCCGCCGGGCTGTTCCGGCGCTACGACATCATGCGCAGCTGGTACGACGACGGCATGCCCTACGCCCAGTTCGTGCAGCTCGACGGGTTGCACCTCAACGATTTCGGCCAGAAGTGCATCGGCCGGCTCCTGACCCGCTCGATCCTCGGTGCGCTCACCGGTCCCTGAAACAAGAAGACGC
Source organism: Reyranella humidisoli (assembly GCF_019039055.1). NCBI lineage: Bacteria > Pseudomonadati > Pseudomonadota > Alphaproteobacteria > Hyphomicrobiales > Reyranellaceae > Reyranella > Reyranella humidisoli. The sequence continues at coordinate 558,252 of NZ_JAHOPB010000001.1, read as the reverse complement.
TCCATGCCCCGCCGTTTCGTCGACCTGTCGATCTATCTCGAGAATGACGTGATCTCCGATCCGCCTCCGTTCGGGCCGAAGATCCAGTATCACAAGCATGCCGACACGGCGGGCCAGATCGCCGGCTTCTTTCCGGGCCTCAAGAAGGAAGACCTGCCCGACGGCGCCGGCTGGGCGGTCGAGAACGTCAACCTCTCGACCCACAATGGCACCCATCTCGACGCGCCCTATCACTTCCATCCGACGATGAACAAGGGCGAGCGCGCCATCACCATCGACGAGGTGCCTCTCGAATGGTGCTTCCAGCCCGGCGTGAAGCTCGACTTCCGCGACAAGCCCGACGGCCATGTCATCACCGCCGCCGAGGTCGAGGCGGAGCTGAAGCGGATCGGACACGAGCTGAAGCCTCTGGAGATCGTCGTGGTCAACACGCGCGCCGGCTCGCGCTATGGCAACGACGACTACGTCAATTCCGGCTGCGGCATGGGCTACGACGCCACGATCTTTCTGCTGGAGAAGGGCGTGCGCCTGACGGGCACCGACGCCTGGAGCTGGGATGCGCCGTTCTACTTCACCGCCCAGAAATGGGCCAAGGACCACGACCCGTCGATCATCTGGGAAGGCCACAAGGCCGGTCGCGACATCGGCTACTGCCATCTCGAGAAGCTGCACAATCTCGAATCGCTGCCCGGCGACGGCTTCACCATCGCCTGCTTCCCGCACAAGATCCGTGGCGCTTCGGCAGGCTGGACCCGTGCCGTCGCGATATTTGAAGAATAGCTAAAGAGAGGCTGGCCGGCGCGCGAACAGGAGCGCCACGCCGAGTGCTGCGATCGCACCGCCCGCGCCCGTTCGCAGACGGCGCAGCAGCGTGGGTCGTCCGACGGCGATCGAGCGGGCTCGCGACGCCAGTATCGCGACCACGACGTCGACGGCGGTGTTGAGCACCACGGAGATCAGGCCCAGCAGCAGGAACTGCAGCCAGACGGGACCGGCCGACGGATCGACGAATTGGGGGAGGAAGGCCAGGAAGAAGGCAGCGGTCTTGGGATTGAGCGCCTCGACGAGGATGCCTTCGCGAAAGGCCCTGGCCGCGCCGGTCGTCGTCACTTTAGCCTCGAACGGCTGGCGCGCCTCGCGGATTGCCTTGATGCCGATCCAGACGAGATAGAGTGCGCCGGCGAGCTTCAGGATCGTGAAGGCCTCGGCGCTTGCCATCACCAGCGCGGACACGCCGACGGCGCCCGCTGCGACATGGACCAACCCGCCCAGCCCCGTGCCGAAGCTGGAGGCCAGGCCTTCGCCGCGGCCACCGGCCAGCGTGCGTGCCGCGACGTAGAAGATGCCCGGGCCCGGCGATACGGCGATCGCCAGGGCCGCAGCCGAAAAGAGTGCGAGGTTCGCGAGATCCATCGCCGCTTACGGCAGCGGGTCGGGTTCGCCCGGCGGCAGCGGCACTTCGAAGACGTTGAGCGTCATCGAGACCAGCATGTAGTAGCCGCAAACGCCGACCAGATCGACGACGCCCTGTTCGCCGAACGCGTCGATGGCGCGTTTGTAGTTGGCCGGCGCGACGCGGTTGGTTTCGAGATACTCGGTGACGAAGTCGTAGACGACCTTCTCGACGTCGCGCTTGAACGGCGGCGTGGCGCGCAGGCGGACTGCCTCGATGATGTCTTCAGAGAGGCCGGCTTCCCTGGCCAGCCGCGCATGGGCGTAGAACTCGAACTGCGCCTTGAAGTGACGGCCGACCAGGCAGATCGCGAGTTCCGAGAGGTCGCGCGGCAGCGTGTTGTGGAAGCGGCAGTATTCGCCGAGCTTCTGGGCGCGGTCGGCCAGCACCGGGCTGCGCAGCCACGGCTCGAACGGCCCGCGCAGGCCGCCGCGCGGACCGGTCATGATCGCATCGGCGACCTTCTTCTGTTCGGGAGCGAGTTTGTTCAGGTCGAGCGGAGCCAGACGCGGCATGACGTTTCCTTTGTTGTCGATTTTCGGTGATTTCTAGAGCGGGCAGCCGGCGTCGGCGACGCGGTTGGCATCGGCATTGTCGAAGATATGGTTCACGATCGACAGACCGCCCGCCATGGCCTGGCTCGAACGGACGCTGCAGGAGCCGGTCGCCGTCCAGAGCACCTTGCCGCCGCTGGCTTCGTAGAGCGTGAGCGAGACGCGCAGCGTCGCGCCCGAAGGCGCCGCCGGGATGGTGTCGCGCCGGCCGATCGGATTGGCGGGCAGCATGAGGCGCGGATTGGCGCCGGTCTCGTAGTCCTGACTCTGCATCATCGGCATATCGCGGTCGGCGCCGCCGGACAGGTCGAAGTAGCTCACGTCCATGCGCATGATGTTGCCGCCGCTGAAGCCGACCTGGTTGCCGCGCTGGCCGAGGCGGACCATGACCTGGCGGCGCAGCTCGCGCGCGAGATGCGTGTCGGAGGTGAGCTGGACGGCGATCTTGACCTTGGGAATCTTCTGGTAGGCCTTGATTTCGATTTGGCCGAGCTTCGGCCCGGATCCCAGCCCGTAGCCCTGCGCCGAGACCGGCGCGGCGAAGCAGAGTGCCGAGAGCGCGACAAGAGTGGCGGCAATGCGCATGCGTCTTTCCCCTAACGTCCCTCGACCGCCGTCAGCCTGCTCCAGCCGGCTTCATCCCGGTCGAGCATGCGCTTCAGCGATTCGAAATGCAGGAAGGCCTGCTGCGCCTCGCCCGCGATCTGCCTGGCCGTATGCTCGGCCATCGCCTCGTCGATATTGTGCAGTTCCCGGCCGGTCTGCATCGCCAGCACCTGCACCATCGCCGCACGTTCGAGGTAATAAAGGTCGTCGTAGGCTTGGGCAACGGTCGGGCCCGAGACGATGACGCCGTGGTTGCGCAGGAACAGGATGTCCTTGTCGCCCATTGCCCGACACATCCGCTCGCCCTCGTCGTTGGACAGCGCCACGCCGCCGTACTTCTCGTCGTAGGCGATGCGGCCCCAGTAGCGGAAGGCGTTCTGGGTGCACATCTCGATGCGGCCGTCGCGGATCGAGGTCAGGGCCGTCGCATAGGGCATGTGGGTGTGCAGAACGACCTTGGCCCGCGGGTTGCCGGCATGGATGCGGGCATGGATGTAGAAGGCGGTCGGCTCGACCTCGTACTTGCCCTCGACGATGTTGCCCTCGCCGTCGGCCATCACGATGTCGGACGGCGTGATCTCCGACCAGTGCAGCCCTTGCGGATTGACCAGGAACAGGTCCTCGCGGCCGGGCACGGTCATGCTGAAGTGATTGCACACCCCTTCGTTCAGTCCGTGCCGTGCCGCCGCTCGCAGCGCGGTGGTCAGGTCGATCCGCGCCTGGGTGACCGGGTCGTTCGCCAGCATCTTGGGGAGCTCCATCTTCGACGGCCGTTGCAGCGCCGATGATGCGGCTTCCTGCAATCGGGGCCAAGGAAAATTGGAGCGATCAGGCCGGCGAGGAGCGAACCGGCCCGCCGGTCGCCGAAATCTCGCGCACCAGCTTGGTGCGGACCGCGCGGCCGAAATGGTCGAAATTGTCGGCGACGATGATGAACGATCCCGGCCCGCCGATGACGCTCTCCTCGTAATACCTGTCGAGCGTGAGGTCGGGCGGGCGGCCGAAGTTGGTGCGGTTCATCATCACCGGCAGGCCGTTCACGACAATGCCCTGCGATACCAGCTTGTCACGGACGATTTCCGCCGGCGGGCCGTCGTTGGTGCGGCCGTCGCCGGACACGTCGATGACGCGGCGCTTGGCGACGAAAGGCGAATTCTCGAAGCGCTGGCCGGCATGGGCGAGGGCGGCGCCGACGGCGGTCCAGCTCTGCGACGCGCGCGGCGCCTCCGCGAGCTTCTCGGCGAAGCGCCGCGCGGCACCCGGCGTGTCGATCACGGTCCAGTCCAGGACGACGACCTGATAGTGCGTGCCGGCCCATTCCGTGTAGCAGACGGCAATGCGCTTGTGCTCGCCCGACAGGATGGCGTCGATGACGCGATCGTTGGTCAGGGCCTCGATATAGCCGCGCCGCTGAAGCTCGGCCTCAATCTCGTCGATGGAACGGGAGACGTCGACGGCCAGGACGAGTTGCAGGTCGACCGGTGTCTGGGCGCGGGCCGGCGTTCCCGCCGCCAGCGCCGCCAAGGAGCCTACGAGCGCCGATCGTCGCTTCATGCCCACCTCCGTCGATAACGGAAGCATAACACCGTAATGCCCGACTCAAAGAAAAACGCCGGAGGTTTCCCTCCGGCGCTCTCGTCGACTGACAGGTCAGTCCGATTTCTACTGGTCGTCGTCGAAGCCACGCTTGCGGGGCTCGTAGTCGCGCTCGCGGCGCGGACGGTCCGGAGCACCGCCGCCGCCGTGACGACGCGGCGGCTTGCCGAAGTCGCCACCAGCGGGGGGAGCCGCTCCGCTATTGTCGTAGCCGCCACCCTGCGGGGGCGCGCCGGAGAAGTCGGCACGACGATCGCGCATCGGGCCGCCGTCGCTGGCACCAGGACCGGCACCGCGGTAACCGCCGCCGCCGCCACCGTAGCCACCGCCGCCGCCTTCGCGACCGCCACCACCGTAGCCACCGCCGCCGCCTTCGCGACCGCCGCCACCGTAGCCGCCGCCACCGCCGCCGCGATAACCACCACCGCCGCCGCCGTCACGACCGCCACCACCGTAGCCGCCGCCACCACCGCCGCCGCCGTAGCCACCACCGCCGCCACCGCCGTAGGGCGGACGCGGGCCGCGCGGACGGAAGCCACCGCCATCACGGCCGCCGCCACCACCACCGCCACCGTAGCCACCGCCGCCGCCGCCACCACCGGGCTGACGCTCGACCGCTTCACGGACCGCGATCGAGCGGCCATCCAACAACGCGCCGTTCATGGCCTGCATGGCCGAGGCGCCCTGGTCATCGGTTTCCATCTCGAGGAACGCGAAGCCGCGGCTGCGGCCGGTCTCGCGATCCACGATCACTTTCGAGGTTGTAACGGTGCCGAACTGAGAGAAGGCTTCTTGCAGACGCTCAGACGTGACCGAATAGGGCAGGTTGCCCACAAACAATTTGCGACTCATTCAAGGCTCTTGGCTGGAGGAAGAATCGAGCGGAGTCCGGCGCGCGCTTGCTGGACGATTGCGTCCAAGCGTTTCGATGACCTTTGACAGATGACCAAGTAGCTCACGGGAAGACGTTGACCGGTATCGCGCTCCGCGACTGTGCCGAGACTCATGATGATGCTCGTCGGCTAGTGTCGCAATGCAGCACTTATGCGCCGATTCCCATCATGAGTCCACCGCTGCGGCGGGGTTGAGGCGCAACGAAGCACGGCACACAATCGTCCCGGATCCGGGAGGGATTGGAAAATGATCGTCGACCATCGAACCTATGAACTGCAGCCGGGCCGGCTGCGCGACTTCCTCGCGCTCTACGAAAAAGAGGGCCTGCCGGTCCAGCTGAAGCATCTCGGCAATCTGGTCGGCTACTATACGACCGAGGTCGGCAACGTGAACGAGATCGTTCACATCTGGGGCTACGAGGATCTCGCCGACCGCACGAAGCGCCGTGCGGCGATGGCCGCCGATCCCGCCTGGCAGGCCTATTTGCAGAAAAGCCGAGAATATATGAAGCACATGAATAACAAGATATTGGTGCCCACCACCTTCTCACCCACGAAGTAAGGGAAAGACCTCGAAAATGGCTACCGCATACCCGCGCCGCAGCGGCGCGCAGGTTCTGATCGACCAACTGCGTATCCACGGCACCGACACGATCTTCGGCGTGCCCGGCGAAAGCTATCTGGCCGCCCTCGACGCGCTCTATGCCCAGCGCAATTCCATCCGCTACGTGATCTGCCGGCAGGAAGGCGGAGCGGCCTACATGGCCGAGGCCTACGGCAAGCTGACCGGCAAGCCTGGCGTGTGTTTCGTCACGCGCGGGCCGGGCGCCACCAATGCCAGCGTCGGAATGCATACCGGCTTCCAGGATTCGACGCCCATGATCCTGCTGGTCGGGCAGGTCGCCCGCGAGCAGGCCGAGCGCGAGGCGTTCCAGGAGATCGACTATCGCCGGATGTACGGCCAGATGGCCAAGTGGGTGACCCAGATCGAGGATGCCCGCCGCATCCCCGAGATCGTGAGCCAGGCCTTCCATCGCGCGATGAACGGCCGGCCCGGTCCGGTGGTCATCGCGCTGCCGGAAGACATGCTGGTCGACGAAGTCGAGGTCGCAGATACCGGACCCTACAAGGTCGCGCGCGGCGCGCCGGCGCCGGAAGACATGGCGACCTTCCGCGAACTGCTCGCCGCGGCGAAGCAGCCGCTGGTCATCCTGGGCGGCGGCGGCTGGGACGCGAAGGCCTGCGACGACATCCGGGCGTTCGTCGAGGCCAACCACCTGCCGGTGACGACCGCCTTTCGCAACCAGGACCTGATCGACAACCGCCACGACAATTTCGTCGGCGATCTCGGCCTCGGCGTGAACCCGCCGCTCGGCAAGCGCATCAAGGAGAGCGACCTGATCATCGCGATCGGTCCGCGCCTCGGCGAGGCCACCACCGGCGGCTACACCATGTTCGACCTGCCCGTGCCGGCGCAGAAGATGGTGCACGTGCATGCCGGCGCCGAGGAACTGGGCCGCGTCTATCAGGCGACCCTGCCGATCAACTCGGGCATGGCGCAGTTCGCCGCCGCGGCGAAGGCGATGAAGCCGGTCGATGCCTCGGCGTGGAAAGCGGCCGTGCCCGCGGCGCGCGCCGACTACCTGAAGAACATCGAGCCGACGCCGCAGCCCGGTTCCGCCAATCTCGCGGAGATCGTGGGTTGGCTGAACAAGCGCCTGCCCGACGACGTGATCGTCACCAATGGCGCCGGCAACTATGCCGGTTTCGTGCATCGCTTCTTCCAGTATCGCGGCTTCCGCACCCAGCTCGCGCCGACCAACGGCTCGATGGGCTACGGCGTGCCGTCGGCCGTTGCGGCGAAGATCGCAGCGCCCGGCCGCACCGTCGTGTCGTTCAGCGGCGATGGCTGCTTCCTGATGAACGGGCAGGAGTTCGCCACCGCCGTCCAGCACGGCGCGAATGTGGTGTTCATCGTGGTCGACAACGGCATGTACGGCACGATCCGCATGCACCAGGAGCGTGAGTATCCCACGCGCGTCCATGGCACCGAACTCAAGAACCCCGACTTCGCGGCCTACGCCCGCGCCTTCGGCGGCCACGGCGAGACGGTCGAGCGCACGGCGGATTTCGAGGCGGCGTTCGAGCGTGCGCTCGGCGCCGGCAAGCCTTCGATCATCCATGTGAAGACCGATGCCGAGGCCATCACCTCGCGCATCACGATGACCAAGCTTCGCGAGCAGGCGCTGGCCAAGCAGAAGCACTAGAGCGCGCCGATCCGATAAAAGCCTCCCCCCGTCAAACGGGGGAGGTTGAAGAGCGAGGGCATGTCGGACTTCCGATAGAGAAGAAACAGAAACGAAGGGGGAAACGATGAGCATCACACGTCGCGCTGCACTCGGTGCGTTGAGTGCGGCGTCGCTGGCCGCGCTGGCCGTTCCGGCGCGGGCCCAGGCGGAATGGCCGAAGGGCCAGCCGATCAAGGTGCTCATCCCCTTCGCGCCGGGCGGCGTGCCCGACATCATCGCGCGCATCGTCACGCCGAAGATGGCCGAGGGGCTGGGTCAGTCCTTCGTCATCGACAACAAGCCGGGCGCGGGTGGCGGACTGGCGGGGCAGCTTCTCGCCCAGGCGCCGCCCGACGGCTACACGCTGTTGACGGGCACGGTCTCCACGATGGCGATCGTGCCGGCGGTCAATCCGTCGCTGAAATACGATCCGACGAGCTTCGCCGCGATCGGCCTCGCCGCCATCGTGCCGATGGTGGTGCTGGTGCGGCCCGATTCGCCGGCCCGGGACATTCCGGGGCTGATCGCGCTCATCCAGCGCAGCCCCAAGTTCGACTACGGCTCCTCGGGCAACGGCTCGATCCTGCATCTCACCGCCGAGCTGTTCCGGCTGCGCACCGGCGTGAAGATGCAGCACATTCCCTACAAGGGCTCGGCGCCGGCCCAGCAGGCGCTGCTCGCCGGCGAGATCGACGTGGTGTTCGACGCGCTGGCGCCGGCAATGGGCCAGATCCAGGCGGGCAAGCTGCGCGCGCTGGGCCTCGCGATGGCCAAGCGCTCGCCCGCGCTGCCCGATCTCAAGACGATCGGCGAGCAGGGTGTGGCCGGTGTCGAGGCCTATACCTGGGCCGGTCTCTATGCGCCCCACGGCACGCCGGCGCCGATCGTGCAGCGCCTGAACACGGAGCTGCTGAAGGCGCTGAAGGATCCGGAGGTCGCGAAGAAGATCTCCGATCTCGGCTACGAGATCGCCTCGTCGACGCCCGCGGAGCTGGCCGCGCATACGGCCGCCGAGCTGAAGAAGTGGACCGAAGTCGCCCGGGCGGCCGCCGTGAAGCCCGATTGACGGGCTTGCGTCGGGCGACCGCCGCCCTTATAGAGGCGGCCGTGGAGATTTGAGCCGACCGGCTTGCGACCACGTTAAACATCGCTAAAAGGTCGGAGGTTACGCAAAACCCCCGTCCTTCCAGGTCGGGGGTTTTTCGTTTGCGTCGTCGGGAAAGGACGCGCGGCGAGAGGAGAAGTGAGATGGACGGATCGATTCCGAAGAAGAAGGCCGAAGCCGATACCTCGAAGTGGCGGACCCAGACCCGCGCCGTGCGCGGCGGGCAGATCCGCAGCAATTTCGACGAGACGTCGGAGGCGCTGTTCCTGACCTCGGGCTACGCCTATTCGAGCGCCGAGGAGGCCGAGGCCACCTTCAAGGGCGAGAGCAACCACTACCAGTATTCGCGCTTCGGCAATCCGACCGTCACCATGTTCGAGAACCGGCTGGCCGCACTGGAAGGCGCCGAGGCCTGTCGCGCCACCTCGACCGGCATGTCGGCGGTGTTCTTCGCGCTGCTGGCGCTGCTCAAGGCCGGCGATCGCATCGTCGCGGCCCGCCAGCTGTTCGGCTCCTGCCACTACATCGTGGCCGAGCTGCTGCCGAAGTACGGCATCCAGAGCGAGCTGGTCGACGGCGGCGATCTCGCGCAGTGGGAGAAGGCGCTTTCGAAGCCGACGCAGGCGGTGCTGTTCGAATCGCCGTCCAACCCCATGCTCGACATCGTCGACGTCAAGGCGGTATGCGATCTCGCGCACAAGGCCGGCGCCAAGGTCGTCCTCGACAATGCCTTCGCCACGCCGATCCTGCAGCGCCCGCTCGAGTTCGGCGCTGACATCGTCGTTCACTCCGCCACCAAGTACATCGACGGCCAGGGCCGCACCCTGGGCGGTGCCGTGCTGGGCTCGAAGGAGTTCATCCTCGACAAGCTGCAGCCGATCATCCGCAACACAGGCCCGGCGCTCAGCCCGTTCAATGCCTGGGTGCTGGTGAAGGGTCTGGAGACGCTCGGCCTGCGCGTCGAGCGCCATTGTGCCAATGCCCGCCGCGTCGCCGATGCGCTGGCCGCGCATCCCGCGATCGGCCGCGTGCTCTATCCGGGGCGTCCCGACCATCCGCAGCATGCGCTGGCGGCGAAGCAGATGTCCGACTTCGGCGGCGTGGTGACGTTCGATCTCAAGGCCGGCAAGTGGGCCGCCTTCGAGACGCTGAACCGCCTGCAGATCGTCGACATCTCCAACAACCTAGGCGACGCCAAGAGTCTCGTCACCCATCCGGCGACCACGACGCACATGCGCATCGGCGCCGAGGAGCGCGCCAAGCTCGGCATCACCGACGGCACGGTGCGCATCTCGGTCGGCCTCGAGGATGTCGAGGACATCATCGGCGATCTCGTCCAGGCGCTGGGCGGCTGACGCATCGGGCTGGAGTACAAGCGTGCCGCTGTCGGCCGACCTGTGGGCGGCGAATGCCGACCTCGCCAAACGCATCCTCGCGCACGGCTTCGTGCGCGGGCTGCGGGACGGGTCGCTACCCGTGCAGAACTTCAAGGGCTACGTCGCGCAGGACGCCTATTTCCTCGAGGCGTTCGCACGCGCCTATGCCTTCTGCCTCGCTAACTCACGGTCGCGGGAGGACCTCTACGGTTTCGCCGGCCTCATCGCCGGCGTCCTGCAGGAGCTGAAGCTGCACAGGAGCTACGCCGACCGCTGGCAGGTCGATCTCACGGGTGTCACGCCGGTCGAGGCGACGCGGGCCTATGTCGATTTCCTCCTGGAGACGGCGGGGCGCGGCAATCTCGGCGAGACGATCGCCGCCATGACGCCCTGCATGCGCCTCTACGCCTATCTCGGCCGGACGCTGGCAGCCAACAACGCGGCGCCACTCTATTCGGAATGGGTGAAGACCTACGCCGATCCGGGCTTTGAGGAACTGGCCGTCCAGCTCGAGTCATTGCTCGACCAGCATGCCGAGGACACGGAAGCAGTGCGCGCCAACTACCGCCGCGCCATGGAACTCGAACTCGGCTTCTTCGCCGCCAACGTTTAGGGCGGAGCCATTGCTTCCCGCGTTATGAGGGGAAGCGAAGGATCCCTCACTTCGTTCGGGATGACACTATTGGGGGGATGAGCGCAGTGCGCCGCTCTAAAGAACCGGTGTCATCCCGAACGAAGTGAGGGATCCTTGTTTCATGGGCGATTGCTCTGATGTCCAGGACGCCGTGACTAAAGCGGCGCCAGCTTTTCCATCGAGCGGTCGAGGGCGCCGTGCAGGTCGGCGGTGAGCTTCGTGCCCATCGCGTCGCGCACTTCCTGCTCGGCGGCGGCCCACATCGGCAGGGCGCGCTTGAAGAGGGCGCGGCCCGCAACCGTCGCGACCAGCTCGTGCCGGCGCTTGTCGCCCGCGGCCGCGCGTTCGATCACGCCCGAGGCCAGCAGCGGGCGCAGGTTGCGCGTGAGCGTCGTGCGGTCGGTCGCCAGCCGGTCGGACAGTTCGGAGATGCTGAGGGGGCCGCGCGCCATCACGTGGCCGAGCAGCGAGAATTGCGAGATGCGCAGGCCGGTCGGCGCGAGGTGGCGGCTGTAGATCTGGGTGACGCGGCGCGCCGCGCTGCGTACGCGAAAGCAGGTGCATTCGGCCGGCGACAGGCGGAACGGGGGCGGGACGGCTGTCATGGGACTGAGACTATCGCCGCTTCTTGCGCCGGCAAAGCCTCAATGTGTATATGCACTTAATTTTGCACGGAGACGGGCATGGCTGGAGAAGCAGGATTTGGCGTGGTGCCGATCGAGGTGGCGCGCACGCTGGACGGGCTGGATCTCTTCAGGGGCGTGCTGGAGGGGCGCTATCCGGCGCCGCCGATCACCAAGGCCCTGGGCTTCAGCCTCATCGAGGTCGAAGACGGCCGTGTTGTCTTCGGCTATACGCCGGTGTTCGACCATTACAACCCGCTGGGCTCGGTGCATGGCGGCGTCGCCGCCACGCTGCTGGATTCGGTGATGGGCTGCTGCATCCACACCAGGCTGAAGGCCGGCAGCGGCTACACGACGGTCGAGATCAAGGTGAACTACGTGCGCGCCATGACCGACAGGACCGGCCCGGTCCGCGCCGAGGGCAAGGTCATCAACGTCGGCTCGCGCATCGCCACCTCGGAAGGGCGCCTGACCGACGCATCCGGCAAGCTGCTGGCGCACGGCACGACCACCTGCCTCATTTTCCCGATCTGACATTTACATTCCTCTCCTCCGCTAGGGGGAGTGGCTAGGTGAGGGGGCCTCGATCGGTGTCGGCAACCCCCTCACCCAACCTCTCCCCCTAGCGGGGGAGAGGAGCATGATGTCTAGTCCATCCCATGCCGACCGCGTCCGCCGAACAAAGACTCCTGAAAATCTCCATCGCCGTCACCATCGGGGTGGCGTCCTTCGGCGTGCTGTTCGGCCTGCTGTCCGGATCGATGTCGATCCTGTTCGACGGCGTCTTCTCCGCCATCGATGCCGCCATGTCGGGCCTGGCATTGTTCGTCTCGCGCCTCGTCACCCGCGTCGCCGAGAACCGGCGGTTCCAGTTCGGCTACTGGCACATCGAGCCGATGGTGCTGGCCTTCAACGGCGGCACGCTGATGCTGCTCTGCTTCTATGCCTTCCTGAATGCGGTCGACAGCCTGCTGATCGGCGGCCGGCAGCTCGATTTCGACTGGGCGATGGCCTATGCCGTCCTGGTGTGCGTGGCCTGCTTCAGCATGTTCTTCTACGAACGCCGCCTCAATCGCGCGATCGGCTCCGATTTCATCCGGCTCGACACGCAGGGCTGGCTGATGGCCGGCTCCATCACTTTGGCCCTGCTGGTGGCCTTCGTCATCGGCGCTTCGTTGAAGGGAACGGCATACGCTCATCTCGCGCCCTATGCCGACCCGGCGGTCCTGGCGCTGCTGACGATGGTCCTGGTGTTCGTGCCCATCCAGGCGGTGCGCAAGGCGCTGCAGGAAATTCTGCTGATCACGCCGCCCGAACTCGATGCACGGGTGCGCGAAGTGATGGATGGCGTGATCGCCCGCCACGGCTTCAAGACCTACACCAGCTACGTCGCCAAGGTGGGTCGTGCCCGGTTCATCGAGATCCATGTCGCCGTGCCGCCGGAGTCGTCGATCGACAGTGTCGGCACAGCCGATGCCCTGCGTCGCGAGATTTCCGAGGCGATCGGCGGCGAGGGCCCGCATCGCTGGCTCACCATCGACTTCACCGCCGATCCGAAGTGGCTGTAGACGCATTTGACCTTTTGGGTCGAAACTCCCATGTCAGAGGCCATGAGGAACTCGCCCCAGCATGTATAAAGCCACAACCCGTGCCATTCTGGTGACGGTTCAACCGCAATATCTGCCCGACCAGTCCGAGCCGGCGAAGTCGCAGTTCGTCTGGTCGTACACCGTGCGGATCGAGAACCACGGCGATGTCGCGGTGCAGTTGCGCAGCCGTCATTGGAAGATCACCGACGGGCTCGGCCGGCTGCAGGAGGTCAGGGGCCCCGGGGTCGTGGGCAAGACGCCCCTGCTGCGTCCCGGCGAGAGGTTCGAGTACACGTCGGGCACGCCGCTTTCCACGCCATCCGGAATCATGGCCGGCACGTACCAGATGGTTGACGAGGCGGGTGTGAAGTTCGACGTCGATATCCCGACTTTTTCGCTGGATACGCCGACGGCACAGCGCAGCCTCAACTAGGCGACGCGGATCGAGGAGAATGCAGATGAACAAGATGGTGAAGCCGGGCGAAGCCATGTCGCTCGCCACCGGGCTGGCCCGCCCGTCGCGCGAGGAGGCCGAGGCCGCCGTGCGCACCCTGATCCGCTGGGCCGGCGACGATCCCGGCCGCGAGGGGCTGGCGGGCACGCCCGACCGCGTCGTCCGCTCCTACGAGGAATTCTTCGCGGGCTACGACCGCGATCCGCGCGACATGCTGCAGCGGACCTTCGAAGAGGTCGAGGGCTACGACGAGGTCGTGGCGCTGCGCGACATCCGGCTCGAATCGCACTGCGAGCACCACATGGTGCCGATCATCGGCAAGGTCCATGTCGGCTACCTGCCCGACAAGCGCGTGGTCGGCATCAGCAAGCTCGCCCGCGTGGTCGATGCCTTCGCCCATCGCCTGCAGATCCAGGAGAAGCTGACGGCGCAGATCGCCAACACGCTCCAGGAAGTGCTGCAGCCGCGCGGCGTGGCGGTCGTCATCGAGGCGGCGCACCAGTGCATGACCACGCGCGGCGTCCACAAGTCGGACGTCACCATGGTGACCAGCCGCATGCTGGGTGCCTTCCGCGACAATGGCGAGACACGGCGCGAATTCCTGTCCATGATCGGGCGCACGTCGATTTGAGTTAACTTCATCCTGAGGAGCACGCCGCAGGCGTGCGTCTCGAAGGATGGGACACAACAGGGCTGTCGCCCACCCTTCGAGACGCCGCACGCCGTGCGGCTCCTCAGGGTGAGGTCGGAATTGAGTGAGCAAAGGACATCATGGCCGGAGAGATCGTCAGTTCCATCGAAATGCTGCGCAAGCTCGTGGCGTTCGACACCACCTCGCGCAACTCCAACCTCGCGCTGATCGAGTACGTGCAGGCCTATCTCAAGGGGCACGGGATCGACTCGAAGCTGGTGCCCAACGAGGACGGTTCGAAGGCCAATCTGTTCGCCACCATCGGCCCCAACGTGCCGGGCGGCGTGGTGCTGTCGGGCCATACCGACGTCGTGCCGGTCGACGGCCAGCCGTGGGTGACCGACCCGTGGACGCTGACCCTCAAGGACGGCAAGTATTACGGCCGCGGCACCTGCGACATGAAGGCGTTCTACGCCATCGGCCTCGCGATGCTGCCGGAATTCCTGAAGGCGCCGCTCAGGAAGCCGATCCACTTCGCACTGTCCTACGACGAGGAGATCGGCTGCTTCGGCGCCCATTCGCTGGCCGCCCGCATGGCGAGCGAAGTGCCGAAGCCGCGCGTCATCATCATCGGCGAGCCGACCATGATGACCGTGGTGCACGCTCACAAGGGCAGCCAGAGCTACGTCACCAAGTTCACCGGCTTCGAGGCGCATTCCTCGATGACCCATCTCGGCGTCAGCGCGATCCATTTCGCCGGCGAGTTCATCCACTACCTCAACACGGTCCAGGAGGAGCTCGAGGCCGCCGCGCCGAAGAACAGCGAGTTCATGCCGGCCGCCGCGACCTTCAACGTCGGCACCATCATCGGCGGCACCGCGGGCAACATCCTGGCGCGTGAGTGCGAGGTCCTGTGGGGCTATCGCGAGCTACCGACCCGGCCGATCGAGGAGCTGGGCGAGCGCGCCAAGAAGTGGCTGAAGGAAGAGCTGCTGCCGAAGATGAAGGCCAAGCATCCCGCCGCCGGGATCGAGACCGAGCTGCGCGCCTCGACGCCTGCCTTCTCGCCCGAGGGCAACGACGATGCAAAGGCGCTGGCCGGAAGCTGGTCGGGCTCCAACACGGTGGGCGCGGTGGTCTATGCCACCGAGGCCGGCATCTTCCGCAAGGTGTTGGGCGTGCCGACGGTCGTGTGCGGCCCGGGTGACATCGCCCAGGCGCATCAGCCCAACGAATTCATCCTGGCCTCGCAGATCGACGCCGGCGAGGAGTTCATGAAGCGCATGCTCGAGTGGTCCTGCCGGGACTAGGCCTGGAGGCGGGTGCGGAGAAAAGACTCTCCCCTCCATGACGGGCACGATCGCAACCCGGGACGGCCGCACGCTCAGCTATCTTGAGGTCGGGGATCCGCAGGGACCGCTGGTCATCCACAATCATGGTGGACCCAGTTGCCGGCTCGAGGCCCGCCTCTTCGCGAAGTCGGCATCGAAGAACCGGTTGCGGCTGATCTGCGTGGACCGGCCGGGCATCGGACGGTCGACGCCCCAGAGACTGCGCACCTACGCCGGCTGGGCCGATGACCTGACGGCCATCGCCGACGCGCTGGGATATCGCGAGTTCGGCGTGACGGGCTGGTCGGAAGGTGGGCCCTGGGCGCTGGCGGCGGCCGCCTACGTCGATCCCCTTCGGCTGCGCCATGTCAGCAGCATCGCGGGCGGCAGCTACGGCGCCTTCGGCGACAACTGGGCGGCGGATCATCTTTCGAAGGCGGACGCGCTGGGCGGATTTCTGGCGCTGCGCTTCCCGCCCGGCTTCCGGCTCATGTATGCGAGTCTTGGCGTGACCGCCAAATTCTTCCGTGCGACCTTCGTCGAGCAAGTGCGGAAAGCCGTGAATGACCACGATCGAAAGATCCTGCTTCAACCGGACGTCGACGCGATCTTCCGCGAAATGTCCGCCGAATGCTTTGCTCGCGGCAGCGACGGCCTGCGCCGGGACAGTGAACTTCTCTATCGCCGCTGGGCTTTCGACGTGAGGGCGATCGAGCGGAAGGTCCATCTCTGGCAAGGCACGGATGACCGGCTCGTGCCGGCTTTCATCAACCGGACCGTCGCCGACCGGATGCCGGGCGCGGTATGGCATGCCGTCGAAGGGGCGGGGCATTTCGTGGCGGTCGGTTCGGCCGACGAGCTGTTCGCAATCGCCGCCCGTGAACTGGGGCCGAAGCCGTGTCGCACCTGATCGCGGTCGACTGGGGCACGAGTTCCCTTCGCGGCGCCCGCCTCGATGCGAACGGCAACGTGCTGGAGGAGAAGAGCGCGCCGCTCGGGATCCTCAACGTACCCGACGGCGATTTCGCCGGCGTCTTCGCCTCGCTGTTCTCGGAGTGGATGAAGCCGCCCGGCAGCGTCTGCCTGATCTCCGGCATGGCGGGCAGTCGACAGGGCTGGGTCGAAGCACCTTACGTCGCCTGTCCCGCCGGGCCTGAAGACCTCAAGCAGCACCTGCACTGGATCGAGCCGGGACGCATCGCGCTGGTGCCCGGCCTCAGCGTCGAGCAGGGCGAGGTGCCCGACGTGATGCGCGGCGAGGAGGTACAGATCTTCGGTGCGCTGCGGCTCGCGGGCCTTTCAGACGGGCTGTTCGTCCTGCCCGGCACGCACAGCAAATGGGCCACGGTGCGCGAGGGCCGCATCATCGGCTTTCGCACCTGCATGACGGGCGAGTTCTACGGCCTGCTCAGCCAGCATTCGATCCTGGCGCGTACGCTCGCGGCCGACGCAGCACTCGACGAGGCGATGTTCCTGCGTGGCGTGACCCGCGCCGGCAACGGCGAGGGGCTGCTGCACAACGCCTTCGGCGTGCGGGCGCTCGCTTTGTTCGACCGGCTGTCGCCAGCACAGTCGGCGAGTTACCTGTCGGGCCTGCTGATCGGGGAAGAACTGCGCCACGAAGCCCCGGCCGCCCGCGACGTGATCGCAATCGGCGCACCGGCGCTCACGGCGCGCTATGCTCTCGCCTTGAAGACGAGAGGTGTCACCGTGCGCTGCTTCGGCGGCGAAGCGACATGGGCGGGCATGAGGGCCTTGCAGGGATGACGAGCGTCGAACGATTCAAGGCCGCGATGGGCGAGCTGCCGCTCGTCGCCATCCTGCGCGGGCTGAAACCCGAGGAGGCGCCGGCGATCGGTGACGTTCTGGTCGAGGCGGGCTTTCGCCTGATCGAAGTGCCGCTCAACTCGCCACGGCCGCTGGACAGCATCGCGGCCCTGCGCAAGCGCTTCCCCGACGCCGTGATCGGCGCCGGCACGGTGCTGACGGCCGCCGAGGCGCGCGACGTCGCGTCGGCCGGCGGCGAGCTGGTCGTCGCGCCGAACTTCGATCGCGAGGTCGTCGAGGAGACGGTGCGACTCGGCATGACGAGCCTGCCCGGCATCCTGACGCCGACGGAAGCCTTCGCCTCCCTCAAGGCCGGCGCGCACGGGCTGAAACTGTTTCCCGCCGAGATCGCCTCGCCTGCTGTGGTGAAAGCCCTGCTGGCGGTGCTGCCCAAGGGCACGCCGCTGATCCCGGTCGGCGGCATCGGCGCGGACAATATGGATGCCTGGCGCTCGGCCGGCGCCGCAGGCTTCGGCCTCGGCTCCTCGCTCTACAAGCCGGGCGACGACGCGGCCACGGTCCGCGTCAAGGCGGCTTCCATCGTGGGCGCCTGGCGCAAATAGAAGAAAACGCGGGAGAGGAAACATGAAGATCAAGAGCTACGAGATTTTCCGGTGCGACGCCGGCTGGCGTCTCTTCTCGTTCCTCAAGCTCGTGACCGACACCGGTCCGGTCGGCTGGTCGGAGTACAATGAGAGCTTCGGCAGCCCGGGCCTCTCGGGCGTCATCGAGGCGCTGATGCCGAGTGTGGTCGGCATGGACCCGATGGACATCGAGCTGGTGAACGCCGTGCTCGCGACCAAGTCGACGCAGTCGCGCGGCGGCGTGGTGCGGCAGGCGATCGCCGCCATCGAGAACGCGCTGCTCGACATCAAGGGCAAGGCGCTGGGCGTGCCGGTCTATCAGCTGTTCGGCGGCAAGCTGCGCGATCGCATCCCCGTCTACTGGTCGCATTGCGGCTCCTACCGGATGCGCAATCCCGACCTCTGCGGAACACCGGCGGTGCGTTCCTACGACGATTTCATGCGGACCGGCGAGGAGGTGCGCAAGAAGGGCTTCACCGCTTGCAAGACCAACATCGCCATGGAAGTCGACGGCAAGCTGCGCGCCTATCGTCCCGGCTTCGTCGTCGGCAAGGGCTTCCCCGAGCGCAACTGGGACGCCTTCATCGCGCGCAGTGCCGCAAAGACCGTCGAGGCGTTCCGCGCCGGCGTCGGGCCCGATGTCGGCATCATGCTCGACACCAACTTCCATTTCCGTACCGAGGGCTTCAAGCGCATCGCCGACGCCGTCGGGCCTACTGGCCTCACCTGGCTCGAGCTCGACATCCACGACCCCAGGTCGATCGCGATGATTCGCGAACACGCACCGTGCCCCATCGCCTCCGGCGAGACCCTGCTGGAGCGCCGCGACTTCCGCCCCTACCTCGAGGCCTATGCCTTCGACACCGCCATCGTCGACGTGATCTGGAACGGCTTCGCCGAGTCACTGAAGATCGCGTCGCTGGCCGACGTCTACGAGGTCAACGTGGCGCCGCACAATTTCTACGGCCATCTCGCCAGCGCCATCTCGGCGCATTTCTGCGCCGCCGTGCCGAACTTCCGGATTATGGAGATCGACATCGACGGCGTACCGTGGCGCGACGAGATCGTCGACAACCCACCGGTCTTCGAGAATGGCGACTATATCCTGCCGAAGGGGCCGGGCTGGGGCGTCGAGCCGAACGAAGCGGCGATGCGCCGGCACCCGCCCAAGAGCTACGTCGTCACGCAATAGGGGCATCGCGGGATTTCGCTGCGCCTCCCGCAGGCCGGGCGTGCTTGCGGTCGACGTGGTAGGGACTGTCGGCGGGATCAGCATCATCCCGGGATGGCGAGGAAGTCATGGTTCGGACAATCGTAGGTCTGTCGCTTGGTCTGGCGTTGATCGGCACATCGGCCGAAGCGCAGGTCTACTGCCGGGCCGAAGGCGTGCCGCACGGGTGCGTCTGGGCGCCGCGCGCCGGCGTGGGCGTCGGCGCGCCGGGTGTCGGCGTGGCGCCGGGCGTTGGGGCGGGAGCGCCCGGAGTCGGCGTTGCGCCTGGCGTCGGCGTCGGGGCTCCCGGTGCCGGCGTGGCGCCGAGAGAGGGCGTGGATGGTGCGGTGAATCGCGGAGGCCCGGTCAATCGCGCCGGGCGTCACTAACCGGTCGACGGCGCCTGCTCTACAGATAGTCACAAAAGGTAACTGAAAATTCGCTGAAGCGGGCGTCTTGCGCTTTTGAACATTCAAGATATATCTTGAATATGTTCAAACATAAAGAGACAGCTTCCATGCGATCTTTTCACCATGATCCTCATCATCGCGGCGAGGACAGCCACAAGCATCATTTCGGCCGGCGCGGCTTTGGCCGGCCCGGTCACGGCTGGCACGGCGACTCGGGCGAGGGCCGCGGCGGCCGCGGCCGCCGTCGGGTCTTCGATTCGGGCGAACTGCGGCTCGTCCTGCTCAAGCTGATCGCCGACCAGCCGCGCCACGGCTACGAACTCATCCGCGCGATCGAGGAACTGACCGGCGGCAGCTACGTGCCCAGTCCCGGCATGGTCTATCCGACCCTGACCATGCTCGACGAGATGGGCCATGTTGCCGAGGTGAAGTCGGACGGCGCGCGCAAGGCCTTCACGGTCACGCCGGACGGCACCATCCATCTGCTCGAGCGCAAGGCCGAGGTCGACGCGCTGTTCGCACGACTGGCCGAACTGGCCAGCCTGCAGGAGCGCACCGATGCGGCGCCGGTCCGCCGGGCGATGAACAACCTGCGCGAGGTGCTGATCCATCGCCTCGGGCGCGAGGGCGTACAGAAGCAGACGGTCCATGACGCGGTCGCGATCATCGACGAGGCCGCGCAGAGGATCGAACGCCTGTGAGCGCGCACAGTACCGCGCGCGTGCCGACCGCCAACGGCAGCCGCTACCTCCAGCAGCTCTGCAAGCACTGGAGCCACAATCTCGAAGTCGAGTTCACGCCGGAAAAGGGCAGGGTCGTGTTCCCGCGCAACGCCCGCGGCGCGGACTGGCCGGGCGATGCGACGCTTTTGCTGGAGGCGCAGGCCGACGCGCTGGCGTGCCGTCTCGAAGCGAGCGCCGCGGGTCAGCTCGAGGCGCTGAAGGGCGCCGTCGCCAGCCACATCGACCGCTTCGCCTTTCGCGAGGCGCCACTCGCCTTCGACTGGCGCGACGCGTGACAAGCCGCGCGCTTGTCCTGCTCCGTTCGGGACTGCACATTCGCGGCGCGTTCAGCCCCGCGAGGATCCATGTCGAGCATTCCCGATGACGTCTTTACCGAGCCGGAAGATTTTTCGCCGGACACGCTGGCCAATCTAGGGCCGCTGGCCCGTCTCGCCGGCGAATGGGAATCCGACAAGGGGCTGGACATCGCGCCGAAGGCCGAAGGGCCCGAGCAGCGCGGCTTCCGGGAACATATCCGGATGGAGCCGATCGACCCGCAGCCCAACGGGCCACAGCTTCTCTACGGGCTGCGCTATCACATCCACATCAACACCGACGAAGCCATCACCTTCCACGATCAGATCGGCTACTGGCTTTGGGAGCCGGCGACTGGCCTCATCATGCAGTCCATCGCCATTCCGCGCGGCCAGGTCGTGCTGGCGGGCGGCACCGCGAAGCCCGGCGACAAGACGATCTCGGTGGAAGCCAAACGAGGAGACACCCGCTTCGGCATCTGCTCGACCACCTTCCTCGAGCAGGCGTTCCGGACCGACTATTACCGCATCGACATCACTTTCAACGATGACGATACCTGGTCCTATGTGACGCGCACGGACCTCGCGGTGCGCGGCAAGACGCCGGCCTTCAACCACCGCGACACGAACACGCTGCGCCGGGTCGCGGCGCCGGTTGCGAATCCGATGGTCGGCCGGTTGAAGTCCGGCAAGTTCGACTGACGGACGCTTCTACCGGATCTCGAAGCCCATCCGGGCGAGTGCGGCGCGCAACGTCTCGCGGCCGTTCATCGCCTTGATCGGACCGAGGCGGTTCAGCACCCGCTGCGTCCAGGTCGCGGCCTGCAACTCGTGCCGGGCCGAGAACTTGCTCATTTCGGCGTCGTAGGCGGCGCGCAGGGCCTCTTCCTTGCTCGCGTCGTAGCGCTCGGTATGGAGCACGACCGACTGCGGCAGGCGCGGCTTCACCTCGCCCTCGCCCTTCTCCGTCGAGTAGCCGACGCAGAGGCCGAAGACGACGACCGCCTGCGGCGGCAGGCCGAGAAGCTCGGCGACCTTGATCGGGTTGTTCCGCATGGCGCCGATATAGACGGTGCGCAGGCCCATCGATTCCGCGGCGACCACGGCGTTCTGGGCGGCAAGTGCTGCGTCGATCGAGGCCACCATGAAGGTTTCGAGCCAGGGCATGGTCTCGAACTCGGTCTTGATCGAGTCCGAGATGCGCTGGTTGCGCGACATGTCGGCAACCCAGGCGATGAACAGCGGGCACTGCTCGATATGCTTCTGGCCGCCGGCGATCTCGGCGAGAATCTTCTTCTTGGCGGGATCGGTGACCGCGACGGCCGACCACCATTGCATGTTGGAGCTGGTGGCCGCCGACTGGGCGGCGGCGATCATGCTCTCGAGTGCGCCGGCCGGCACCGGATCGGGCTTGTAGCCGCGCACCGAACGGTGATCGAGCATGGTCGCGATCGTCTCGTTCCATGGGCCGGCGGCCGGTACGGCATCGGCGCCGTAGCGGCGCGCGAGGGCTTCGGTCTTGGCGGGCGTGGCGGGCGTCAGGGAATCCATCAGGCAATACTCTCGGGTTTGCGGCGGGTCATTGCGGTGACCAGCGCCAGGAAAATGAAACCGGTGACGATCATGAAGATGGCGCGCGGCTCGCCATGGTCCATCAGCCAGCCGTAGAGCAGCGGCGCGATCATGCCGCCGAGGTTGAAGCCGGTGCTGACAAAGCCGAACACCTTGCCGAAGGAGCCCGGCGGCGTGACGGCGCGCACCATCATGTCGCGCGACGGCTGGATGATGCCGTTCAGCAGGCCGCCGACGGACATCAGCGCGATCAGTACGGCGCCCGGCATGTTCACCCACGCCATCAGGATCGCCATGGTCGAGGTGCAGGCGAAGCCGACGGCCGCCACGCGCTCGTGATGCGGCGTGCGGTCGGCGATGATGCCGCCCAGAAGCACGCCGCCGGCGCTGCACAGCAGGAAGCCCGACAGCGCCACGCTGGCGACCGAGAAGGGCGTGCCGTGGATCTGGGCCATGCCGACGACGGTGAAGGTCTGGATGCCGCCATTGGCCATGGCGAGGCAGAAGAAGAACAGCAGGTTGCGCAGGATCGGCGCGCTCAGCAGCAGGTCGAGGCCGACCTTCTGGCCACTCCCTTTGGCCGCTTCCTGGCCGGGCTTGTGAACGATGCGCGGCAGGATGCTGCCGGCCACGATCAGCAGGAAGGCAGTCGCGATCGACAGGCCGGCGACGAACAGGAAGGCGCCGCGCCAGCCCCACATTGCCGCGCAGGCGAGCGCCAGCGCCGGCGTGACGCCCGAGCCGAGATAGCCCGCGAAGGTATGGATCGAGAAGGCCTTGCCGATCCGCTTGTGGTCGATGGTGGCGGAGAGGATCGAGTAGTCGGCCGGGTGATAGACGGTGTTGGCGAGGCCGAGGAAGGCGTAGGCGATGACGAAGAACCAGTAGCCGGGCAGCAGCGCGGCGGCCGCGACGGCGAGGCCGCCCAGGATCAACCCGCCGGTCAGCATGGCGCGCGGACCGACCCGGTCGACCAGGAAGCCGGCTGGCGTCTGCAGCAGCGCCGAGGCGGCGTTGAAAGCCGTCAGCGCGAAGCCGATCTCGACATAGCTGACGCCGAACGCCTCGCGGACTTCCCCGAACAGCGGCGGCAACAGCATGATGTGCACGTGGCTCACGAAATGCGCCACGGCGATCAGCGCGATCACCTTGAATTCGCGTGCCTTCTTGCTGTCGGTGCCGGCGTCGCTCGCCGGCAGGTCGAAGGAGTTACTCGTCGACGACATTGACGCCCAAGGTCCCTATGCCTGAAATCTCGACCTCCAGCCTGTCGCCGCCCTTCATCCAGAGCGGCGGCTTGCGGCCGGCGCCGACGCCGTCGGGCGTGCCGGTCGCGATGACGTCTCCCGGCTCCAGCCAGGTCACGGTCGAGAGATATTCGATGATGGTGGCGACATCGAAGATCATGTGATCGGTCGTGTCGTGCTGCACCACGGTGCCGTTCAGCCGGGTCGTGAGTTCGAGTCGCTGCGGATCGGCGATCACGTCCGACGTGACCATCCACGGTCCGAGCGGTCCGGTCGCCGGGAAGTTCTTGCCGGCAAAGACGGAGTGTTTCTGGAAGTCGCGCACGCTGCCGTCGATGAAGCAGGTGTAGCCCGCGATCACCGAGAGGGCGCTGGCGCGCGAGACGTGGCGGCAGCGCTCGCCGATCACGATGGCGAGCTCGCCCTCGTAGTCGAAGTCGATCGAGGCGCGCGGCCGGACGATGTCGCCGCCGTGCGGCACCAGCGTGTTGTGGAGACGCGAGAAGACGCTGGGCACGGTCGGCATCTGGCGGCCGACCTCGCCGACATGGCTCGCATAATTGAGGCCGACGCAGAGGATCTTCCCCGGATCGGGAATGACCGGCAGCAGTTCGACGTCTTCAAGCTCGACATCAGCCGACGCTGCCTTCGTCATCGTGCGGAGTTCGTCGAGCGCGTTCGCCGCGATGACCTCGCGCAAACTCGACCAGCGCCCCTTCGTGCGCGCCGACAGATCGACGATGCCGTCCTCGACGGCCGCGCCGAATTTGTTCGCGCCCGCATGGCGAAAGCTGACCAACCGCATGGGGACGGACCCTAGGGCGATTGCAGCAGCTTCGAAAGTCCCTTGGAGAGCTTGATGCTGTCGACGGCGCCCGGCTTCGCAAGTGCACCATGCGTGGCTTTCGCCGGCTCCTGGAGCGCGAGGCCTTCGGCCATCGAGATGGCGCAGGCGACGCCGTCGAGCAGAGGCGCATCGACCATCGGCTTCAGCTTCGCGGCGAGGCCCGCGAGGCCCGCGCCGCCTAGGATCACGACGTCGGCGCCATCCTCTCGAACGCAGGCGGAGCAGCCTTTTGCTAGCAATTCCATGGCGGCTTTGGGGTTACGTGCGATGTCGGCACCGGTCGGCGCGACGGTGCGCACCGAGGCCAGCCGAGACGTCAGGCCGTGGCTCGCCACGAATTCCTCGAGCATCGACTTCCAGCGCTCGCCACCGGTGACGATGGAGAAGCGATTGCCGATGGCGCAGGCTTGCAGGATCGACGCATCAGCCATGCCCACGACCGGGACCGGACTGACCTCCTTCAGTGCGGCGAGGCCGGGATCGCCAAAGCAGGCGAGGACCACCACATCCTTCGCTCCGCGATCGTTGGCATAGGCATCGAGCGCGGCGTGGCTCGCGATGGCGTAGGAGGCGCGCGAGGCGATGTAGCGGGGGCCGAACGAACCGGTGAGCGCGCGCAGGCGCGTGCCCTTCGAGGCAAAGCCCTTCGCGGTCCTGAGGACGAGATCGGTGATCGATTTCGTCGTGTTGGGATTGATCAGCAGGATGTTGGTCATGGTCACGTCCGCATGTTTTCCGCGAGGCGCGCGGCATCGTGATTCTCGCCGATCGACATCGAGCAGATGCGCGAGATGTGGGTGAGGGGCAGGCCGCTCTCCCTGGCCCATTCGTTGATCTGCGCCTGAGCGAGCCTCTGGTCCTTCTTCGACGTGCCCTTCTCGCTGATCGGCACGCCCGCATCGCGCAGGCACATCATCAGGTCGCCGGTCAGGATGAAGGAGTCGCGGCCGAGGAAGCGCAGCAGGTACTGGCCCGAGAAGCCGCCGAGGCGGGAGCCGCGTTTGGCGAAGACTTCCAGCAGGCCGATCTGGTCGTCGGCGGGCCAGGCGGCCAGGAACTTGCCGAAGCTGCCATGTTCGGCGGCGATATCGGTCACGAACTTCGCATTGTCGCGCACCGACCGGATGCTGGTGGGGTTGCGCACGATGCGCGTGTCCTGGGTCAGCTTCTCCCAGAACTCGGCCGGCTGGAACAGGAGCCGCTTGGGATTGAAGCCCAGGAAGGCTTCCTCGAAGCCCGGCCACTTCTTGTCGATGACGCTCCACACGAAGCCGGCACAGAAGACGCGGCGCGCCATCTCCGCCAGCACGCGGTCGTCGCTGAGCTTCGCCAAAGCCTTGTTGTCGCGCTTCTTCGGCATCAGCGACGCCAGCGCCTTCTCGCCGCCCTTGCGCCGGGCGGCGCGCGCCTGGATCGACTTGAAGGAGACGCGTGCCACGTTCTCTACTCGAGCCAGCCGTCGAAGAAGTCGAACACCGTCGCCTTGAACATCGGATGGCCGATGCAGGAGAAGTGATCGCAGCCCGGCAGCGTGACGGCCTTGGCGCCGGGGATGGCCTCCGCGAGTCCCTGCGGCGGCCCCGCGAGCTGGTCGCGGGCGCCGGCGACGACCGCGGTCGGGCGGCGGATCGCCATCAGCGAGTCGCGGGTAAGCGGCACGCGGGCGCCGCGCGAACAGGCGGCCAACGCCAGCCGGTCTTCCTTCTGTTCATCGGCAAAGTGCCGGAAGCTTTTCAGCATCGGGTCGGCGATCTCGTCGGGGCTGGCGGCTTCCATGGCCTCGGCCATGGCCCCTTCCGCGCGCGGCGGGTCGAACATTCTGGCGCCGACGCCGGCCACCACGAGATGATCGATGCGGCCAGGATCGACCAGGGCCGCCGTCAGTGCGATGTGCGCGCCCATCGAAAAGCCCAGCACATGCGCGCGCTCGACGCCGGCATGGTCCATCAATGCTAATACATCGCGGGCCATCGCCTCGCGGTCGTACTGGGCGGGATCGTGCGGCTTGGCGCTCTCACCATGGCCGCGATTGTCGAGCGCGAAGCCGCGCAAGCCCTTGGCGGCGATGGCGTCGTACCAGCCCATACGCTTCCAGTTCTCGTAGCGGTTCGCGGAGAAGCCATGCACCAGCACGATCGCCTTGCGGCCATCGGCGGGACCGAATTCATCGTAGGCGAGGTCGAGCCCGTCGGACGTGAAATGAGCCATGACTTTCCCTAACAAGCGCCATGAATTGCGACAAGGTTGATCGTATTGCCCAAGTGTCGGACAACCGCGGGCAACGAAGGGGAAACGCATGACGGAACATGGCGGCAAGATCGGCAAGACGGTCCAGGATTCCCTGCCCTACTGGCCCGAGACGCCGAAGCGCCCGAAGGGTGCGCCGAACATCCTCGTCATCCTGTTCGACGATGTCGGTTTCTCCGATTTCGGCTGCTACGGGTCGCCGATCGAGACGCCTGCCATCGACGCCCTGTCCAAGCGCGGCCTGCGCTATACCGGCTTCCACACGACGGCCATGTGCTCGACCACGCGCGCGGCACTCCTGACCGGTCGCAACCATCATTCGGTCGGCGTCGGCTGCCTCGCCAACTTCGATTCGGGCTATCCAGGCTATCGCGGCAAGATCAGCCGCGAGGCGGGTACCATCGCCGAGATGCTGCGTCCGCACGGCTATCGCAACTACATGCTGGGCAAGTGGCACGTGACGCCACTTACCGAGTCCGGTGCGACCGGCCCGTTCGACGGCTGGCCGCTGGGCCGCGGCTTCGACCGCTATTACGGCTTCATGGACGCCGAGACCGACCAGTACGCGCCGGAACTCGTGCGCGACAACACGCCGGTCGATCCGCCGGGCACCTTCGCCACCGGCTATCACCTGACGTCGGACCTGGTCGACCAGGCGATCCGCTATCTCGCCGACCATGTCGCCGACAATGCGGAGACGCCGTGGCTCACCTGGCTGGCCTTCGGCGCCTGCCACGCGCCGCACCAGGCGCCGTTCAACCTGATCTCCAAGTACGATTCAGTCTTCGCCGAGGGCTGGGACGCCGAGCGCGAGCGTCGCCTCGCCCGCCAGATCGAGATGGGCATCGTGCCCAAGGGCACGCAGCTCCCGCCGCGCAACGATTCCGTTCGGGCGTGGGCGGAGGTCGCGGAACCGGAGCGCCGCATGTTCACGCGGCTGCAGGCCGCCTACGCCGCCATGCTCGACCATGCCGACCAGCATATCGGCCGCCTGATGGCCTTCCTCGAAAGCGCCGGCCAGCTCGACGACACCTTGGTCATCGTGATGTCCGACAACGGCGCCAGCCAGGAAGGCGGCCCATTCGGCATGATCAACGCCATGGGTCCCTACAATCTGCGCCGCGAATCGCTGGACGAGAAGATCGCGCGCATCGAGGACATTGGCGGGCCCGACACGCACTCCAACTTCCCGTGGGGCTGGGCGATGGCGGCCAACACGCCGCTGCGTCGCTACAAGCAGAACACCCACGGCGGCGGCATCCGCGATCCGCTGGTCATGGCCTGGGACAAGGGGATCGCCGCGCGCGGCGAGCTGCGTCACCAGTTCTGCCACGCCAGCGATCTCGTGCCGACGCTGCTCGACGTGGTCGGCATCAAGCCGCCGAAGGTGATCAACGGCGTGAAGCAGATGCCACTCGAAGGCACCAGCTTCGCCAAGAGCCTCAAGAACAAGAAGGCCAGGTCGAAGGCCAAGGCGCAGTATTTCGAGATGTTCGGTCATCGCGGCCTGGTGCAGGACGGCTGGAAGGCGGTCTCGTTCCATCCGCCGGGCGGCGACTTCACCAAGGACAAGTGGGAACTCTACCACCTCGATCAGGACTTCAACGAAACCAACGACCTCGCCGAGAAGGAGCCGGAACGGCTGAAGGCGATGATCGACGAATGGTGGCGGCAGGCCGAGGCGAGCAAGGTGCTGCCGCTCGACGACCGCTTCGCGCCGCGCTTCGCCGACAATGCCAAGCGCTTCCACGGTCCGCGCAACCGCTTCGTGTTCCACGCCGGCATGGGCCATGTGCCGACCGACGTGGCGCCCGACGTGCGAAACCGGACCTACACAATCGAGGCCGACGCCCATGTCGACGGGCCGATGACCGAGGGCGTGCTGATCGCGCATGGCGATATGACGACCGGCTACTCGCTCTACATGAAGGACGGCAAGCTCGCCTACGACATGAACATCGGCGGCGAGCATCACCTGATCGTCTCCGATCGTCCGGTGCCGGCGGGCAACCGCAAGCTCGGCGTCCGCATGCGCCGGAACCAGGGCCGCAACATCGCCACCCTGCTGATCGACGGCGAGCCGGCCGGCAGCTTCGATACCCAGAACGGCTTCGTGAGCTTCATCTCCTGGTCGGGCCTCGACATCGGCCGCGACCGATCGAGCCCGGTCTCGCACTACGAGGCGCCGTTCGCCTTCACCGGCAAGCTGCACAAGGTCACCGTGCTGATGGACGACGACCAGGTTCTCGACGCCGAGAAGGCGGCGGCGGCGGCGCTGGCGCGCGAGTGAGCGACACCCGCCAGGGGAGGGGCATCGACAGCGCTTATGCCTGGCGGCTGGCGCTGGTCTCGATGGCCTGCGTGGCGCTGGGCGGCGGTGGCATCTACCTGCCCATGGTCGGCCTCAAGGAGATGGCGGCCGACTTCGGCGACCAGCGCGCCGTGCCGTCCTTCGCCTACATGGTGGGCTTCTTCGGCATGGGCGTGGGCGGCGTCTTCATGGGCTGGCTGGCGGATCGCACCAGCCCAAGGGTGCCGCTGCTGATCGCCGGCATCTCGATCGCGCTCGGCGGCTGGGTCGCCTCGCGCGGCGGGGAGTTCGCGCTCTACGCGGGCTACGCGATGCTGCTGGGCTTCTTCGGTAATGCCGGCACTTTCACGCCGGCGATGAACAACGTGCAGGGCTGGTTCGAGAAGCGGCGCAACATGGCCGTCGCGCTCATCTCGATCGGGCCCGCGGTGGCCGGTTCGGTCTGGCCGCAGGTCTATCGCCTGCTGCTGCCGGAGATCGGCTGGCGCGACACGCTGCTCGTCTATGGCCTCGTGTCGGGTGCGCTGCTGCTGCTGGGCGCTCTTTATGTCCGCGCGGCGCCGACACTGCGAGGACCCGGCGGGCGGCGGCGCGAGGAGAAGGTGCACCTGCCGCTGCCCTCCTCGACGATCATGCTGCTGCTGTCGGCGGCCGGCTTCTGCTGCTGCGCGGCGATGGCGATCCCCTTCGTGCACATGGTCGCCTTCTGCGGCGACCTGGGCTATCCCGCCGCGCGCGGCACCGAAGCGGTGTCGCTGGTGCTGGTGTCGGCCATCGTCGCCACCTTCGCCATGGCGCGCCTCGCCCAGCGCATCGGACCGCTGCCGGTCAGCCTGCTCTGCTCGGTGATCCAGATCGGCTCGCTGGTCGGCTTCCTCTACGTGCGCGACATCAACGGCATCTATGCGCTGTCGCTGCTGCACGGCATACCGTTCATCGCCATCGTGCAGGGCTACGCGCTGAACCTGCGCTTCCTCTATGGCCCGACGATCGCCGGCTGGCGCCTGGGCATCGTCATGCTGTTCGCCATGGCCGGCATGGCCGCCGGCGGCTGGCTGGGCGGCTTCATCTTCGACGCCACGCTCTCCTATATGTCCGCGTTCAAGTCGGCGCTGGCCTTCAACCTGCTCAACCTGATGCTGCTGGGCATCCTCTACATGGCCCAGCGCCGCCGCCCCATGGTCAGTCTGCCTTGATGCCCGACTGGGCGATCACCTTGCTCCAGCGCTGATCCTCGCTCCTGAGGAACGCGGCGAACCGGGCGGCATCCATGGCGTGGGGAATCGCACCGGCTGCGAGGAACTTCTTCTGGATCTCGGGCATGCCGACCACCTTCACCACGGCATCCGACAGGCGTTTCACCTTATCGGCCGGTGTCTGCGCCGGCAGCAGGACCGCCAGCCAGGCGCTGGCCTCGAGGCCGGGAAAGCCCTGCTCGGCGATGGTCGGCGTATCGGGAAAGAACGACAGTCGCTCGAGGGTGCTGACGGCGATCAGGCGCAACCGGCCCGCGTCGATATGAGGTTTGGTGACGGTGACGGTATCCAGGGCGACCTGCACCGTGCCGGCGACCAGGTCGTTCATGGCCGGCGGGCTGCCCTGATAGGGCACGTGAAGAATCCGGATCCCGGCCTTGGCCTTCAGCTCCTCCATGGCGACGTGGCTCAACGTGCCGTTGCCCGACGAGGGATGGCTGAGCTTGTCCGGGTTGGCCTTCGCGTAGGCGATGAGTTCCGGCAGCGTCTTCACCGGCAGCGACGGGTGCACCACCAGCACCAGCGGCAGATCGCAGACGCGCGCCACCGGCTCGAAACTCGTGAGGCTCTGGTAGGCGACGTTCTTGTAGAGGTGCGGATTGATCGCCAGCGCGGCCAGCGGCGACAGGACGAAGGTGCTGCCGTCGGGCACTGCACGGGCGACCAGGCCGAGCGCGATGCTGCCGCCCTGGCCGGGCTTGTTGTCGACGATCACGGTCTCGCCCAGCTCGGCCTTCAGGGCCTCGGCGAGCAGGCGGGCAATGATGTCGGTGGCCTGTCCGGCCGGGAAGCCGACGACCATCTTCGCAACCTTGTCGCCCTGCGCATGGGCTGCGGGTGCGCCGAGGGCGGCGAGTGAAAGTGCGCCGAACGTGCGTCGTAACATGTCGATCCTCCCTAGATGACCTTGCGCGCCCGGAGCGCCGCGATCTCCGTCGCGGACAGGCCCAGGCCGCCATAGACTTCTTCATTGTGCTGGCCCATCGCCGGGCCGGCGTGTCGCACGGCGCCGGGCGTCTCGGAGAAGCGGGGCACCACGCCCTGCATGCGGACCGATCCCAGCTCGCCGTCGGGCACCCGCACGATCGCCTCGCGCGCGGCGAATTGCGGATCGGCGAAGACGTCGGCGATGTCGTAGATCGGCGAGAAGCCCACCTCGTGGCGGGTGAAGGTTTCGCGCAGTTCGGCCAGGGTCAGCTTGCCGATGGCGGCGCCGACGATCTCGTCCAGCTCGAGATAATTCTTCACGCGCGCCGGGTTGAGCGCGAAGCGCGGATCCTCCAGCAGGTGCTTCAGGTCGAGCGCCGCGCAGAGGCGCACGAAGATGCTCTGCGTCGAGGCCGCGATCGAGGCCCACTTGTCGTCGGCGGTGCGATAGACGTTGCCGGGTGCGGCGTACTGGCTGCGATTACCCGACCGCGTGCGCACGGCGCCGAGCTGGTCGTATTCGATCGCGAGGAATTCCAGCGTGCGCATCATCGCCTCGGTCGCCGAGCAGTCGATCTCCTGTCCCCGCCGCTCGGGGTTGCGTGCGAGGTCGTGCAGGGCCGCGAGGATGCCCAGCGCGCCGAAGAGGCCGGCGACGGCATCGGAGATCGGATAGCCGAGATGAAGCGGCCGTCCACCCTCCTCGCCGCAGATCTGCGTGAAACCGCTCATCGCCTCGAAGATGCGCGCGAAGCCCGGACGACCGGCATAGGGCCCATCCTGGCCGAAGCCGGTGACCCTCAGGATCGTGAGACGGGGATTGAGACCCTGCAGCCAGGCGCGGGTGATGCCCCAGCCGTCGAGGGTGCCCGGCCGGAAATTCTCGACCAGCACGTCGGCATCGGCCACCAGCCTGGCGAACAGGTCGCGGCCCTCGGGCAGGCGCAGGTCGAGGGTGACGCCCTTCTTGTTGCGGTTGGTGACCTTCCACCACAACGGCACGCCGTCCTTGTGAGGCGCCAGCGCGCGCAGCGAATCGCCCACGCCCGGCATCTCGACCTTCACGATCTCCGCGCCATAGTCGCCCAGCAAGCCGGCGGCGAAGGGCCCCGCCACGACGGTCGAGATGTCGACGATGCGCAGGCCCTTCAGGGGGCCGGCAGGCTGTCGTTCGTTGTTCTTCATGCGGCGCTTCCTCGATGTGCAGATGCAGGAATGACCGCACGCATGCGGAACGGTCAAGCCAGCCCGCTCGGTTTGCGGGACATGGATGGCAGACAGGGGCCGATGAAGGCTGGCACACTGGACGCCGGAGGCATTGCATGAGCAACGAACTTTGGCGTCTCACCGCGGTCGAGGCCGTTTCGCGTCTCAGAACGAAGGAGATCACCCCGCTCGACCTGGTCGAGGCGTCGGCCCGGCGCATGGAAGAGGTCGAGCCGGCGGTGAACGCCATGCCGACGCTCTGCCTCGATCGTGCGCGCGACCATGCGAAGAAGATCATGGCGGGCCAGGCCAACGAGGCCGAAGGCGAGGCGGGCTGGCTGGCCGGCCTGCCGGTTTCGATCAAGGACCTGACCGACGTGGGCGGCGTGCGCACGACCTACGGCTCGCCGATCTTCGCCAACCATGTGCCGGAGAAGTCGCATCCGCTGGTCGAGCGCATCGAGCGCAAGGGCGGCATTGTCATGGGCAAGTCGAACACGCCGGAGTTCGGCGCGGGCGGCAGCACCTTCAACGAGGTCTTCGGCCGCACGCGCAACCCCTGGAACACCTCGCTGACCTGCGGCGGCTCGACCGGCGGGGGTTCGGTCTCGGTCGCCACCGGCGAGGTCTGGCTGGCGCACGGTTCGGATCATGGCGGCTCGCTGCGGCGGCCCGGCACCTATTGTTCGACCGTGGGCCTGCGACCCTCGGCCGGTCGCGTCACGCGCGGCACCTCGAACAATCTCTATTCACCGCAATCGGTGCAGGGCCCGATGGCCCGCAACGTCGCCGACCTGGCGCTTTTCCTCGACACCATGTCGGGCTTCTGCCCGCAGGACGCCATGACCTTCGACGCACCCGCCGTCTCGTTCAGCGCGGCCGTGGCCAATCCGGTTCTGCCGAAGCGCGTTGCCTTCACCATCGACTTCGGCGGCCGGTTCGAGGTGGACCGCGAGATCCGCGAGATCTGCACGAAGATGGCGCAGCGCTTCGAGGAGCTGGGCTGCATCGTCGAGGAAGTGTCGCCGGACTTCGGGCCGGTCGACGAGGTCTTCATGGCGATGCGCAGCCAGCAGTTCGTCGTCGATCGCGAGCTGCAGATCCAGCAGCATCGCGACAAGTTCAAGCCCGACATCATCTGGAACACCGAACTGGGCCTCAAGCAGACGACCAGCCAGCTCGCCTGGGCCGAACGGGAACGAGCGGCGCTGTACCGCCGGATGTTCACCTTCTTCCAGACCTACGACCTGCTGGTGACTCCGGGGGCGCCGACGGCGGCCTTCGACGTGAACCTGCGCGCGCCCGCCACCATCGCCGGCAAGAAGCTCGACAACTACATGTCGGGCTCGACGCTGAACTCGGCCATCACGGTGACCGGCAGCCCCGCGATCGCCGTGCCCTGCGGCTTCGATAGTTTCGGCCGGCCGGTGGGCCTGCAGCTCGTGGGCAAGCCGCGCGGCGAGGCGGCGCTGCTCCAGGCCGCCGCCCTTTACGAGAAATTGGTCGGCTTCGATCAACTCCTCCCCATCGACCCCAGGCCGGGAACCGTGCCACCATCTTCCCTATAAAAGGGGGAGGAAACGATGCGGGTCGTCATTACCGGCGCGAGCCGTGGCATAGGACGTGCGACCGCGCTGAAACTGGCGGCGGACGGCGCGGAGGCGATGACCCTCTGCGACATCGCCTATCTCGACGAGCTGGAGACGCTGGCCGCCAACCTGCGCACCTCGGGCTGCAAGGTCCGCACGCTCAAGGCCGACATGGCCAAGCCGGCGGAGCCCGCCAAGGTGATCGCTGCGGCCGTGAAATTCATGGGCGGCATCGACGCGCTGGTCGGCAATGCCGGAATCACCGCGCCCTCCAAGCTAGTCGACCTCGACCTCGCGACCTGGAACCGCGTGTTCGACATCAACCTGCGGGCCAACTGGCTGCTGGCCAAGGCGGCGCACCCGCATCTCAAGCGCTCCAGGGGCGCGATCGTGATGCTGGCTTCGATGGCCGGCGTCGTGCCGCAGCTTCCGACCGGCGCCTACAGCCCGACCAAGGCGGCGCTGATCATGCTCACCGAGATGATGGCGCAGGAATGGGCGCCCGACGGCATCCGCGCCAACGCCGTCTGTCCCGGCTTCGTCCACACCTCGATGACCGACGCGATATACTCCAAGCCCGCGCTGGCGCGCGGCCGCGCGAAGCTGGTGCCGCTCGGCCGGGTCGCCAAGCCCAGCGACATCGCCGACGCCATCGCCTTCCTGCTGGGACCGCAGGCGAGCTACATCACCGGGCAATCGCTGCTGGTCGATGGCGGCCTCGTCCATTCGGTCCTCAACCATGTGCCGGGAGTCGCCGCGACACCGAAGTCGAAGTAGAGGGCGACCGACATTGACAGTGGAAGCGGCAACCTTCTTGCTAGGCCTGCAGCAGAGTGGGCCGCATATGGCGCCGCGCTTCCGTTAGACCCCGAGCTCCCCCGACGAGGACCGCCATGGGCATGTTGAGCGACGAGGAACATGGCGGGCTCCTGCCGGCCCGTCTGGCCGGCAAGGCGACACCTGTGCCGACGCAGGTCATTTCCAGCGACGAGTTCCTGCCGGTGCCGCAGACCGAGCAGCAGAAGAAGGTCGAAGCGCGCATGAATGCGCTCGGCGACGAGTTCGGCAAGAAGAACGGTCTGTCGCGCCGCCGCTTCTTCCAGACCGCCGCCGGCATGGCGACGGCCTTCGTCGCGATGAACGAGATCTATGGTCCGCTCTATGGCGCGGCGCCCGCCGAGGCGAAGAGCGTCGATCTCGCCCAGGCACGCGCCGATGGCTTGAAGGACCAGTTCGTGATGGACGTGCACACGCACTTCCTGCGCGACGATACGCGGCTCGGAGGCTTCGTGCGCGCTCGCGAGGCGGTCGGCAAGGCCGGCTGGAATCCCGGCCTCGTCGGCAAGCCGCAGACTCTCGACGACCTGAAGTATCCGAACTGGTTCAAGGAGATCTATCTCGACAGCGACACCAAGGTGGCGCTGCTCAGCGGCTCGGCCTCGGAGGATCCGCGCGACTGGTTCCTCACCAACGAGATGAAGGCCGAGGCGCGTGAGAAGGTGAACAAGGCGGCCGGCTCCAAGCGCTGCCTGTCGCACGCCATCTTCACGCCGGGCTACGACGGCTGGATGGACGAGGTGGACAAGTGCATCGCGACGCTGAAACCCGATTCCTGGAAGGGTTACACGGTCGGCGACAACACCAACAAGGACCTGGCGCGTCATCCCTGGCGTATGGACGACGAGAAGCTGGTCTATCCCTTCTACGAGAAGATCGTGAAGGCGGGCTACGATATCGTCTGCGTCCACAAGGGGCTCTATCCGCCGTCGGTGTCGCAGCGCTGGCCGCATCTCACGCCGTACGCGACGGTCGACGATGTCGGCAAGGCCGCGAAGGACTGGCCGCAGATCCGCTTCGTCGTCTACCACTCGGCCTTCCGCTGGACCGGTGCGCCGGGCGCCTCGGCCGGTGGTTACGAGCAGTTCGAGAAGACTGGTCGCGTCGACTGGACCTCGGACCTCGCGGAGATTCCCGGGAAATATGGCGTCAGCAACGTCTACGCCGACCTCGGCCAGATCTTCGCGCAGACGACCGTGACCGAGCCGCGCCTGTGCGCCGCCCTGATGGGCATGCTGATCAAGGGCATGGGCGCGGACCATGTCGTGTGGGGCACCGACGCCGTATGGACCGGCGCACCGCAATGGCAGATCGAGGCGCTGCCGCCTGGAGATTCCCGAGGACATGCAGAGGAAGTTCGGCTTCGCCCCGCTCGGCAGCGCGGACGGTCCGGTGAAGCGCGCGATCTTCGGCGAGAATTCGGCGAAGATGTACAAGTACGACATCAAGAAAGCCGCCTGGCGCGACGACCGCTTCGCCGCGATCAAGTCGGACTATGAACGCGCCGGCCGCGAGCCGTCGAACCTGCGTTACGGGTTCGTGGTGCCGGGCTGACCTGCCGCGCCGGATCGACCCGCATGGAATCCTCGACGAAGACGGCGCGTGAGCTCTACGAGGCACTGAGGGCCGATCCGCGCCGCCGTCGCTTCGGATTCGGGCGCAAGCCGGCGCTGGTCAACGTCGATCTCCAGAATGCCTATACGCGGCCGGCCGAATTCGCGACGGCCTACGAGACCGATCCGCGCCAGATCGAGCATGTGAACAAGCTGGCGATTCTGTTGCGCGCGCAGGGTTGTCCAGTGATCTGGACCTATGTCGCCTATCTCGGGTCGGGCGAGGATTGCGGTGTCTGGGGGACGCGCGCCGACATGTCGGCTTCACTGAAGAGCATCAAGGCCGATAGCCGGCAGGCCCAGCTCGACGATCGCTGCGATATCGACCGCGACCGCGATATCGTGATGAACAAGCGCATGGCCTCGGCCTTCTTCGAGACCAACCTGGGATCGCTGTTCACCTTCCACAAGGTCGATACCGTGATCGTCACCGGCGGCTCCACGTCGGGCTGCGTGCGCGCCACCGTGGTCGATAGCCTCTCGCGCGGTTTTCGCACGATCGTTCCGGAGGAATGCGTCGCCGACAAGCACGAGAGCCCGCACTTCGCCAACCTCTACGACATGGCCGCCAAATATGCCGATGTCCTGCCGGTCGCCGAGGTGGTTGATTTTCTGGAGAGCTATAAGCCGCTTTAGAATCGATCTCCTCCCCATTCAAATGGGGAGTTGGCGCGTCGCGCCGGAGGGGTCGTAAGCTTTGCGATGCCCATGACCCCATCGCCCCCTATGACGGGGCACGTCCCCATTTGAATGGGGAAGTGAAGAGATTCTAATTAAATATTGAGGGATCGATCAGCGGCCGGCCGCGCGGGCGGGCGGCTTCGGGGCGGTCGCATTTCTGGAACTGGCCGCGGCCGGCCGAACCGCTCATGCGGCCTTCGTCCATCACCACTTCGCCGCGCGACAGGGTCATCACCGGATAGCCGGTGAGTTCGCGACCCTCGTAGGGCGTGTAGTCGCAATTGTGGTGGAGGATCGAGTTGGTGAGGCTCACCTTGCGCTCGGGATCCCACAGCAC
Organism: Reyranella humidisoli; assembly: GCF_019039055.1. NCBI lineage: Bacteria > Pseudomonadati > Pseudomonadota > Alphaproteobacteria > Hyphomicrobiales > Reyranellaceae > Reyranella > Reyranella humidisoli. Next base: position 521,382 of record NZ_JAHOPB010000001.1, on the reverse strand, counting down.
GATGTCGGCGTCCGAGCCGACGGCGATCGTGCCTTTGCGCGGATGCAGGCCGTAGATCTTCGCGGCGTTGGTCGAACTCAGCGCCACGAATTGCTGCAGGCTGATGCGGCCCTTGTTGACGCCTTCGGAGAAGAGTAGCGGCAGGCGCGTCTCGACGCCCGGCACGCCGTTGGGGATCTTGCGGAAGCTCTCGCGCGCGCCCGGCAGCTTCTTGCCGCGCACGTCGTCGAACCTGAAGGCGGCATGGTCGGACGACAGGACCTGGAAGGTGTTTGCCGACAGGCCGGTCCAGATATGCTCCTGGTTGTCGGTGCCGCGCGGCGGCGGCGAGCAGACGCACTTGGCGCCTTCGTCACCAGGCTTCTCGAAATCCTCCTCGCTCAGGAACAGGTATTGCGGGCAGGTTTCGCCGTAGACCCTGAGGCCACGTGCCTGCGCACGCTGGATCTCGTGCATGGCTTCCTTGGCGGAGACATGGACCAGCAGCATCGGCACGTCGAGCAACTCGGCCAGCGAGATGGCACGATGCGTGGCCTCGCGCTCGACCACGAAGGGACGGGACGTGGCGTGGAATTTCGCGGCCGTCATGCCCTTCAGCTCCAGCCGCTCGGTCAGCCAGGTGATGCAGTCGGAGTTCTCGGCATGGATCATGAGCATGGCCTGCTCGCGCCGCGCCGCGGCCAGCGCGTCGAGCATCTCGCGGTCGGTGAGCTTCACGTCGTCGTAGGTCATATAGACCTTGAACGAGGTGTAGCCGTCGGCGACCAGGGCGGTGAAATCCTGGCCCATGATCTTCTCGCTGGCGTCCGACAGGATCACATGGAATGCATAGTCGATCAGCGACTTGCCCTCGGCGCGCGCGTGATACTTGTTCACCGCGTCGCGCAGCGGCTGGTCCTTGTTCTGGTAGGCAAAGGGAATGATGGTCGTGGTGCCGCCGGCCGCGGCGGCGCGGCTGCCGCTCTCGAAATCGTCGCAGAAGACCGAGCCGTCGGCCGTGTCCTGGTCGAAATGGACATGGGCGTCGATGCCGCCCGGAACGGCGATCCGGCCGGTTCCGTCGACTTCGCGATGGCCCTTGTCGAGCCGCTCGCCGAGGGCGACGACCCGCCCGCCCGCGATGCCGATATCGCCCTTCACGACGTCCGAAGCCGTGGCAATCGTGGTGTTGCGGATGACGAGATCGTACTCGGCCATTGATCCTCCCGGACGGCTGATTTGCCGGAAGTATAGCAAGTCCCGTGCCCACCCATCCCGGCGCCTCTTCGCCTAGACCCGGGACGCGGCCCGGTCCAAACTCAGGCCAGCAACATGGGAATCGCAATGAATCGCTGGGTTGGACCGCTGCTTTCCGTGCTGGCTGCCGCCGGTCTCTCTGCCGTCGCATTGGCGCAGACCGCGCCCATCAAGCCGGCCGTCGTCTTCAGCACCGGCGGCAAGTTCGACAAGTCCTTCAACGAGGGCGTCTGGCAGGGGGCCGAGCGCTTCAAGAAAGAGGCGAACATCCCCGTCGCCGAGTTCGAGCCGAGCAACGAAACCCAGTTCGAGCAGGCGCTGCGGCGCTTCGCGCAACGCGGCCAGGATCCGATCATCGCCGTCGGCTTCGCGCAGGCCGTCGCGCTCGAGAAGGTCGCCAAGGAATTTCCCAACATCCATTTCACCATCATCGACAGCGTGGTGAATCTCCCCAACGTCCAGTCGGTGGTGTTCAAGGAACAGGAAGGTTCCTTCCTCGTGGGCATGCTGGCGGCCATGGCCTCGAAGACCGGCAAGATCGGCTTCGTGGGCGGCATGGACATCCCGCTGGTGCGCCGCTTCCAGTGCGGGTTCGAGCAGGGCATCAAGTACGCCAATCCCAATGCCGAGCTGATCACCAACATGACCGGCACCACGCCGGCCGCCTGGAACGATCCCGGCCGCGGCGCGGAGCTGGCCAAGGGCCAGTTCGACCGCGGCGTCGATGTCGTCTATGCCGCCGCCGGCAGCACCGGGCTCGGCATCCTCCAGGCCACCAAGGATCGCGGCAAGCTGGGCATCGGCGTCGATTCCAACCAGAACCACCTCCATCCCGGCAACATGCTGACCTCGATGCTGAAGCGGGTGGACCTCGCGGCTTACGACAGTTTCAAGACCGCGCAGGCCAATCAATGGAAGGGCGGCGTGCAGGTGCTCGGCCTCAAGGAAGGCGGCGTCGACTGGGCGCTCGACAAGGACAACGAGAAGCTCATCACCCCGGAGATGAAGGTCAAGGTCGATGCTGCGAAGGCCGCCATCATCTCGGGCCAGATCGTCGTCCACGACTATATGAGCAACAATTCGTGCAAGAGCTGACGTCCCACGCTGCCATCGAGCTTCGGGGAATCGACAAGTCGTTCGGCAGCGTGCAGGCGGTGCGCGGCGTGTCGCTGCGCATCGAGCATGGCAGCATCACCGGCATCGTGGGCGAGAACGGCGCCGGCAAATCGACTTTGATGAGCATCCTCTACGGGCTCTATCGCGCGGACGCGGGCGAGATCCGGGTCGAGGGGCGTCCGGTCGAGATGACCTCGCCGCGCGACGCGATCGGGCAGGGTATCGGGATGGTCCACCAGCATTTCATGCTGGTCGACAGCTTCACCGTGCTGGAGAACCTGATCCTGGGCGCCGAAGGCGGGCCGCTCCTTGCCGGCGGGTTGGCGGCGGCGCGGACTGAACTGGCGCGGCTGGCACACGAATATGGCCTCGCCGTCGATCCCGACGCGCGCGTCGCCGATCTCTCCGTGGGCGAGCAGCAGAGGGTCGAGATCCTCAAGGTCCTGTTTCGCGGCGCCCGAATCCTGATCCTCGACGAACCCAGCGCCGTGCTGACGCCGCAGGAGACCGACCGTCTGCTGCAGATCCTGCGCGTGCTGCGCGACCGCGGTGTGACCGTCGTGCTGATCACGCACAAGCTTCGCGAGATTCTGAGCGTGACCGACACGGTGATCGTGATGCGCCGCGGCGAGGTCGTGGCCGAGCGGGCGACCTCGAAGACCAGCGCCGAGGAACTCGCCGAGCTGATGGTCGGTCGCAAGGTGCGCTTCTCCTTCGACAAGGCGCCGGTCCGCGCCGGCGAGCCGCGGCTGGTGGCGCGCGGACTGTCGCTGGTCGACGGCCGTCGCGTCCGGGTGCTCGACGACATCTCGTTCGAGGTTCGTGCCGGCGAGATTGTCGGCGTCGCCGGCGTCTCGGGCAACGGCCAGACCGAGCTTCTCCAGGTCCTGTCGGGTATTCGCCGGCCGACGGGCGGCACGCTGGAAGTCTGTGGCCGCAGGGTCGACGCCGACCATCCCGCGGACCCGGCCGAGATGCGCGAGCTGGGTGTGGCGCATGTGCCGGAGGACCGGCTGCGGCAGGGGCTGGTGCCGGCGTTCCTCGCGTCCGAGACCTCGATCCTGGGCTACCAGGATCGCGAACCCTTCTGTCACAATTACCTGCTCGACGGACCGGCGGTCGGCAAGCATTGCGCCGAACTGATGGAGCGGTTCGACGTGCGGCCGCGCACGCCGGGCCTGCTGTCATCGAGTTTCTCAGGCGGCAACCAGCAGAAGCTGATCCTGGCGCGCGAGATGGCGCGCCATCCCCGGCTGCTGCTGGTCGGCCAGCCAACGCGCGGCGTCGACATCGGCGCCATCGAATTCATCCGCCGCGAGTTGATCGCCAGCCGCGACGCGGGCTGCGCGGTGCTGGTCGTGTCGGTTGAGCTCGAGGAAATACTGTCGCTGGCCGACCGCATCCTGGTGATGTCCGGCGGACGGATCGTGGGCGAGGTCGCCGCGGCCGACGCCGATGAGCGCACCCTGGGCCTGATGATGACGGGCGCGCGCGCGGCATGAGCACGGCCCGCCGCCCGCTGCCCGGCTGGGTCGAGATCGGCCTGCTGCCGCTCGCCAATGTCGCGATGGCCTTCCTCCTCGTCGGGCTCATCGTGAAGGTCATCGGGGCGGATCCGCTGCAGGCCCTGAAGCTGCTGGTGCTGGGGGCCGTGGGCTCGTCGGAATCGATCGGCTACACGCTCTATTACGCCACCAACTTCATCTTCACCGGGCTCGCCGTCGCGGTCGCCTTTCATGCCGGCCTGTTCAACATCGGCGGCGAGGGTCAGGCCTATATCGGCGGGCTGGGCTGCGGGCTGGCCGTGCTGGCGCTGGATCGCTACCTGCCGGGCCTGCTGATGATCCCGCTGGCCATCCTCGCATCGGCGGCCTTCGGCGCGGCGTGGGCGGCCATTCCGGCCTGGATGCAGGCCTGGCGCGGCAGCCACATCGTTATCACCACCATCATGTTCAACTTCGTGGCCTCGGCCCTGATGGTCTACATGATGGTCAACGTGCTGATCGCGCCGGGCTCGATGACGCCGCAGAGCCGCGGCTTCGCGGCCTCGGCCGCGGTGCCGTCGATGCAGGCGGCCCTGCAATGGGTGGGTATCGCCGTCGCCCCATCGGCGCTCAACCTGTCGCTCCTGCTGGCGCTGCTCTGCTGCGCGGGTGTCTGGATCTTCCTGTGGCACACGCCCTGGGGCTACGGGCTGCGCACCATGGGGCACAATCCGGAAGCCGCCCTCTATGCCGGGACCAATCTCAAGCGCATGACGATGCTCGCCATGTGCCTGTCCGGCGCGCTGGCGGGCGGCGTGGCGGTGAACGAGCTGCTGGGCGTGCATCACAGGCTCGTGCTCGACTTCGCGGCCGGCTACGGCTTCACCGGGATCGCGGTCGCGCTCATGGGACGCGGCCATCCGCTGGGCATCGTGCTGGCGGCGCTATTGTTCGGCGCCTTGCAGCAGGGCGGCGCGGAACTCGCCTTCGAAGTCCCGGCGATCACCCGCGAGATGGTGGTGGTGATCCAGGGGCTGGTGATCCTGTTCTCGGGCGCGCTCGTCCATCTGCCGCGGCCCTGGCTGCAGGCGCTGTTCGCGCGAAAAGGCTGAGATGGAAGAGGCGCTCACCCTCGTCATCGCGACGCTTGCCGCGACATTGCGCGTGGCGACGCCGCTGGTGCTCTGCGCCATGGGCGGGCTGTTCTCGGAGAAGAGCGGCATCATCGATGTCGGTCTCGAGGGCAAGATGCTGATGGCGGCCTTCTTCGGAGCCGCCACCGCGGCGGTCACCGATTCGGCCTGGATGGGCGTCGGCGCCGCGATCCTCGCCGCCGAGGCGCTGGCCCTGCTGCACGGCTTCGCCTGCATCACCCATCGCGGCAACCAGGTCGTGAGCGGCATCGCGCTCAACATCCTGGCGATGGGTCTCACCGTGGTTCTGGGCACCGCGTGGTTCGCGCGCGGCGGGCAGACGCCACCCCTGAGCGGGAACGAGCGGCTCAATCCGATCTTCTTCCCCGTCGCGGGCGACAACGTGATCGTCTACGCCGCACTGCTCTCGGTACCCTTCACATGGTGGCTGATCGAGCGCACGCGCTTCGGTCTCCGGCTGCGCGCCGTGGGCGAGATGCCGCTGGCGGTCGATGCTGCCGGCATTTCCGTTTCCTGGCTGCGCTACCGCGCGGTGCTGCTGTGCGGCCTGTTCGCCGGGCTGGCGGGCGCCTATCTCTCGATCGCCCAGAACGCCGGCTTCAGCCGCGACATGACGGCGGGGCAGGGGTTTATCGCCCTGGCCGCCATCATCTTCGGGCGCTGGCGGCCGTTTCCCGCTTTCGGCGCCTGCCTCGCCTTCGGCCTGCTCGATTCGATCGCCATCCGCCTGCAGGGCGTGAAGCTGCCGGGCATCGGCGAAGTTCCGGTGCAACTGATCCAGGCCATGCCCTATCTTCTCACCCTGTTCCTGCTGGCCGGGTTCATCGGCCGCACCGTCGCGCCGAAGGCGGCCGGCGTGCCCTACGAGAAGGAGCATTGAGATGGACGACCTTCTCCGTCTGGCGCAGCGCATGATGCTGCGGGCCCATGCGCCCTATTCGAAGTTCCATGTCGGCGCCGCCCTGCGCGCCGAGGACGGTTCGATCCACGGTGGCTGCAACGTCGAGAACGCGGCCTATCCGCAGGGGCTTTGCGCCGAGGCGGGCGCCATCGCGTCGCTGGTCGCGTCGGGCCACAGGCGCATCCTCGAATGCGTCGTGGTCGGCCCCGGACCGGAAGTCATCACGCCCTGCGGGGGCTGCCGGCAGAAGCTGCGCGAGTTCGCGGCCGACGATGTGCCCATCCATCTCTGCGGCCCCGACGGGCTGCATCGCACGGTGACGCTGGGGCAACTCCTGCCGATGTCCTTCGGCCCTCATCACGTCGCCAGGCCATGAACGACGTTCTCGAACGCGCGGCGCCGGGCTTCCGGCCAAAGGTCGCCCTCATCCTCGGCTCCGGGCTTGGCAGCTTCGTCGAGGAGGTGACGGAGATCGCCACCATTCCCTATGCCGACCTGCCGGGCTTTCCGCAGCCTACAGTCGGTGGTCATGCCGGCCGCCTGGTGCTGGGCCATGTCGGCCCGACTCCCGTCGCGGTGATGCAGGGCCGCGCGCATTACTACGAGCGCGGCAAGGCCGACGAGATGCGGGGCGCCATCGATGCCGTCGCGAAGCTCGGCTGCGAGACCCTGCTGCAGACCAATGCCGCCGGCAGCCTTCGGCTCGACATGCCGCCGGGCTCGGTGATGGCGATCGGCGATCACATCAATTTTGCCGGCATCAATCCGCTGTTCGGCGTCGGGCCGGGCGACAGCCGCTTCGTCGACATGGTGGATGCCTACGATCCCGCACTGCGCAGCAGGCTGCTGGAGGCGGCCAAGGCGGCGAACGTCGTGTGCCACGAGGGCGTCTATATCTTCTTCAGCGGGCCGAGCTTCGAGACCCCCGCCGAGATCCGCGCCGCCCGCGTGTTGGGCGCCGATGCCGTGGGCATGTCGACGGCCCCCGAGACCATCCTGGCGCGCCACGCCGGGCTGAAGGTGGCGGCGCTGTCGCTGATGACCAACTATGCCGCGGGCCTGGTGCCGGGCGTGCTGGCTCACGAACAGACCCTGTCGGTCGCGGCCGCGGCGGCCGGCAAGGTGCGCCTGCTGCTGCGGACCTTCCTGGAGCGATACGCATGAGCCTGCTGCCGCAGGAAATCATCCGCCGCAAGCGCGACGGCCACGAACTCAGCGCGGAGGAGATCGCCTTCGTCGTGCGCGGCATCCACGACGGCAGCCTGACTGAGGGCCAGGTCGCCGCCTTTGCGATGACCGTGTTCTTCCGCGGCATGACGGTGCCCGAGCGCGTCGCGCTGACCCTGGGCCTCGCGCGCTCGGGCCTGATGCTCGACTGGCGCGACCTCGACCTGCCCGGGCCGGTGCTCGACAAGCATTCGAGCGGCGGGGTCGGCGACAAGGTGAGCCTGATGCTGGCGCCCATCGTGGCGGCCTGCGGCGGTTTCGTGCCGATGATTTCCGGCCGCGGCCTCGGCCATACCGGCGGCACGCTCGACAAGCTCTCCGCCATCTCGGGCTACCAGACCCAACCCGACATCGACACGTTCCGTAGCGTCGTGCGCGAGGTCGGCTGTGCCGTGATCGGCCAGACCGACGATCTGGCGCCGGCCGACCGGCGCCTCTATGCGACGCGCGACGTCACCGGCAGCGTCGAATCGATCCCGCTGCTGGTGAGTTCGATCCTCAGCAAGAAGGTCGCCGAAGGGCTCGACGGGTTGGTGATGGACGTGAAGTGCGGATCCGGCGCCTTCTGCGATACCGAGCCGATGGCACGCGATCTCGCGCGCAGCATCGTCGACGTGGCGAACCGGGCCGGGCTGCCGACGGTCGCGCTGATCACCGACATGGATTGCGTGCTGGGCCGCGAGGTTGGCAACGCGCTCGAGGTCGCCGAAACGGTGGCCTATCTCACCGGCGATGGCCCGCGCGAGCCACGCCTGCACGAGGTGACGATGGCTCTGGCGGCCGAGATGCTGTTCCTGGGCAAGCTGGCGGCCGATGTAGGAGAGGGCCGGGTGAAGGCCGACGCGGCGCTGGCCGACGGCCGCGCGGCGGAGACCTTTGCCCGCATGGTCTCGGCACTGGGCGGTCCCGACGACTTCCTGGAACACAGTTCCCGCTACCTCGGCCACGCAGCCGTCGTGAAGCCCTGCACGGCCGAGCAATCCGGCCATGTCGTCGGCATGAATGCTCGCGAGGTCGGCATCGCCGTCGTGGCGCTGGGGGGCGGGCGCCGTCATGCCGACGACGCCATCGATACGTCGGTCGGCCTCAGTGGGTTCGCAGCCGTCGGCCAGGAGATCCGCAGCGGCGAGCCGCTCTGCCTCGTCCATGCCGCCAGCGACGCCGAGGCCGACGAGGCGATCGCCCTGATACGGCAAGCGGTTCGTATCGATGACCGTCCGCCGCCGCCCCGGCCGGCGATCATGGAGCGGGTGGCTTTGTGATCGACCTCGCCGCCTATGCGCGCGACGGCTTCGCAGTACTGCCGGATTTCGCGACGGCCGCCGAGTGCGAGGCGCTCAAGGCGCGCGCCGCCGAAATGGTCGCCGGATTCCAACCCGGCGCCGCGCCTACCGCCTTCTCGACGCTGGATCAGGCCCATGCCCGGGATCGCTATTTCCGGGAGTCCGGCGGCGCCATCCGCTTCTTCGTCGAGGAGAAGGCAGCCAGCCAGCTGAACAAGATCGGCCACGCCCTGCACGATCTCGATCCGGTGTTCGACCGCTTCTCACGCCAGCCGCGTTTGGCCGCCCTGGCGGGTGAACTCGGCCTGAAAGCGCCGCTGTTGCTTCAGTCGATGTATCTCTTCAAGCAGCCGCATGTCGGCGCCGAAGTCGGCTGGCATCAGGATGCCACGTTCCTGCGGACCGATCCGCCGAGCGTGACCGGCTTCTGGATCGCCCTCGACGACGCGGACCGGGACAATGGTTGCCTGACCGCCCTGCCGGGCGCCCATCGCGGTCCGCTGTGGCAGTGGTTCGGCTACCAGGACGGCGACCTCGTCACCCGGACGCTCGATGCAACGCCGTGGCCGGCCGTCGAACCGGTAGCGCTCGAAGTCCGGCGCGGCGCTCTCATCGTCCTGCACGGGCTGCTGCCCCATGCCAGCACCGCCAACCGCTCGCCGCGGCCGCGCCACGCCTACAGCTTGCACCTGATCGACGGTCGGGCCGATTATCCCGACGACAACTGGCTGCAACGACCCGACCTGCCGCTCCGAGGATTTGCGTGATTCCCAAGGCCGAAATCCACTGCCATCTCGAAGGGTCGATCCCGCCGAAGCTCGCCGTCGCGCTGGCCGAACGCAACGGGCTCGTCTTGCCGCCGAACCTGTTCGACGAGAAGGGCCACTACGCCTGGACGGATTTCTGGAGCTTCCTCCAGTCCTACGACCGCGTCTGCACGGCCCTGAAGACGGCGCGCGACTTTCGTGACGTGATCTACACCTACCTGGCCGGCGCGGCGGGCGAGGGCGCGGTCTATGTCGAGATGTTCTGCTCGCCCGAGAGGCCGGCCGCGCTCGGCATCCCCTATGCCGCCTGGCTGGCCGCGCTGGTCGAGGGCATCGACGATGCCGAGCGGGACTTCGGGATCGTCGGCCGCATCATCATCATCTGCATCCGCCATCTCGGGCCGGAGCGCGCCGACGCGATGGTCCAGGCGATGATCGCCGAACCGCATCCCTATGTGGTGGGCTTCGGCATGGGCGGCGACGAGGCCAAGTTCGCCCCCATCGATTTCGCGCCGGCCTACCAGCACGCGCACGAGAGCGGCTATGGCTGCACCGTGCATGCCGGCGAGGTGCTGGGGCCTGACAGCGTCTGGGCCTCGATCCGCGACCTGCCGGTGACGCGCATCGGACATGGCGTGCGTTCGGCCGACGATCCGGCGCTGATGGAGGAGCTGGCGCGGCGCGGGATCGTCCTCGAAGTCTGCCCCGGCAGCAACATCGCGCTGGGTCTCTATCCCGACCGGGCCTCGCATCCGCTGCATCGCCTGATCGCGGCGGGTGTGCGCGTCACGCTGAACTCCGACGATCCGCCCTTTTTCCACACCACGCTCGGAACCGAATACGATCTCTCCGGGCTCGACGAGCGGCATCTGCGGGCCATTGCTCGCACGACGATCGAGGCATCTTTCGCCGATGAAGCAACGAAACGGCGTTTGCTGGAGGAGGTGACACCATGAGAATGCACAAGACCCTGATCCTCGGTCTCCTGCTCGCGTCCCTGACGGGCGGGACCATACGTGCCCAGGACGCGCCGGTCGCAAGTGACATGCTGCTGGCGACTTTGTGGACGCAGCGCGCCGTCGAGTACAAGGCCAACGCGCTCACGGTGTTCGCCCTCGCGCGCGTCCGGCTCGACGAGGCGCTGGCCGACAAGGGCTGGACGGCGGCGCCGGCGGAGCAGACGGGCGATTTCGCGAACCTGCCGCCCGCGGTGGTAATCGATGTCGACGAGACGCTGCTCGACAATTCGAAGTACCAGGTCTGGATGATGCGGGCGAACCAGAGCTTCAGCACCAGGAGCTGGAACCAGTTCTGCGCCGCGCAGGTCTCGACCGCGATCCCGGGCGCGGTGGAGTTCACCAAGTATGCCGACTCGAAGGGCGTGAAGGTCTTCTACGTCACCAACCGCGGCGTGGAGACCGAGAAGGACACGCGCGAGAACATGCAGAAGCTCGGCTTTCCCATGGGCGGGAACGTCGACACCTTCCTGATGCAGGGCGAGAAGCCTGACTGGACCGGCGCCAAGGGCACGCGCCGCGCCGTCATCGCGAAGGACTACCGCGTCCTGCTGAACATCGGCGACAATTTCGGCGACTTCGACGACCGCTATCGCACCAGCGAGGCCGATCGCATGAAGGCCTTCGAGGCCGGCCAGCCCTACTGGGGCCGGCAATGGCTGATGCTCGCCAACCCGACCTACGGCTCGTTCGACACTGCCCCGTTCGGTCACGACTTCAAGAAGTCGCGCGACGAGCAGCGCAAGGCCAAGTGGGACGTGCTGGAGGCGTGGACCGGGCCGGCGCCGTAGCGCGCTCCGGTCGAAACGTCGGGGTGTTTCGTTTCGTTTAAATCGCCGCTTCTGTCTCGGCGTCGAACAGGTGCAGGCGTTCGGGCTTCAACGACAGGCGCAGCTGGTCGTTGCTGCGGATGCGCATCGTGGGCTCGACGCTGGCGACCACGGTCGCGGGGCCGACGCGCGTGTCGAGCAGGATCTCGGAGCCCAGCTGTTCGACGACCTCGACGATGGCGTCGAAGCAGAGATCGGGCGCGTCCGAATCGGTCGCGACGTGCACGTCCTCCGGCCGGATGCCGACGGTGACGGCACGGCCGGCCTTGGCGCGGGCGCGCGCGGCCAGCGGACCGGGCAAAGCGAGGCGCAGGCCGGGCGCCTCGGCCACGACGGCGCCGCCGCTTTCGCCCAGCGTCGCCTCGATGAAGTTCATGGCGGGTGAGCCGATGAAGCCCGCCACGAAGCGGTTGGCCGGTGTATTGTAGAGTTCGAGCGGCTCGCCGACCTGCTGCACCCAGCCGTCCTTCATCACCACCACGCGGTCGCCCAGCGTCATCGCCTCGACCTGGTCGTGCGTGACGTAGATCGCGGTGGTGCCCAGCCGCTCATGCAGCTTCTTCAGTTCCACACGCATCTGCACGCGCAGCTTGGCGTCGAGGTTGGACAGCGGCTCGTCGAACAGGAAGACCTTCGGGTCGCGCACGATCGCGCGGCCGAGTGCGACGCGCTGGCGCTGGCCGCCGGAAAGCTGGCGCGGCTTGCGCTCCAGAAGGTTCTCGATGCCCAGGATGGCGGCGGCGCGCTTGATGCGCGTCTCGATCTCAGGCTTGGCGAACTTCCGCATCTTCAGGCCGAACGCCATGTTGCCGGCGACGCTCATGTGCGGATAGAGCGCGTAGTTCTGGAACACCATGGCGATGTCGCGGTCCATCGGCGGCACTTCGTTCACCACAGCGTCGTCGATCAGTATCTGGCCCGACGTGATCGCCTCCAGGCCCGCCACCATGCGCAGGGTCGTGGTCTTGCCGCAGCCGGAGGGGCCGACCAGCACGACGAACTCCTTGTCGCGGATCTCGAGGTCGACGTCCTTCACCACATGGGTGACGTCGAACATCTTGTTGAGCTTGCGGATACTGACCTCGGCCATGATGCGCTATCCCTTGACCGAGCCCGTGAGGCCCGAGACATAGTGTTCGACGAAGAACGAGTAGACGATGGCGACGGGGATCGAGCCCAGCAGGGCGCCGGCCATCAGCGGCCCCCAGAAGAAGACATCGCCGCGGATCAGCTCCGAGGTGACGCCGACGGGCACCGTCTTCTGGTCCGGCGAGGACAGGAAGACGAGGGCGTAGATGAATTCGTTCCACGAGAGCGTGAAGGCGATGATGCCCGACGACAGGATGCCGGGCACCGCGACGGGGATGACGATGTAGACCATCGCCTTCCAGCGCGAGGCGCCGTCGATCCGCGCGCATTCCTCCAGCTCCTTCGGGATGGCCTTGAAGTAGCCCATCATCAGCCAGGTGCAGAAGGGGATCAGGAAGGTCGGATAGGTCAGGATCAGCGACCACGGCGTGTCGCCCAGCTGGAAGTTGCGGATGATCTCCGCCAGCGGGATGAACAGCAGCGTCTGCGGCACCAGGTAGGTGATGAAGATCGCGGTGCCGAGGCCGCCGGCATAGGGGAAGTTGAGGCGGGCCAGCGCGTAGCCGGCCAGCACGCCGCAGAACAGCGAGATCACCGTCGACACGAGCGCGATGAACATCGTGTTGAACATCCAGCGCATGAAGTTGGTCTCCTCGAACAGATAGAAGATGTGTTCGAGGGTCGGATTGTTGGTCCAGAACGGCATGTAGTTGACGGCGTTCCACGGCCGGTACAGCTCGCCGTCGGGCCTGAAGGTCGTGATGATCATCCAGTAGAACGGGAAGAGCAGGACGAACACGAACAGGATCAGCGGGATGTTGTAGAAGACCCAACGCCGCCAGAGCGCGCCTTCGATCATCAGCGGGTCTCCACGCGGCGGATGTACAGGAGCTGCACCACCACGATGATGAAGAGGAACGGGAACATCGCGAGCGAGATCGCGGCGCCCTCCGCCAGCAGGCCGGTTCCGATACCGAGCTGGTAGGCATAGGTGGCGAAGAGGTGGGTGGCGTTGGCGGGGCCGCCGCCGGTCATGACGTAGACGAGCTGGAAATCGGCGAAAGTCTGGATGACCGAAAACAGCACCACGACCAACGTTACAGGCATGAGCAATGGCCAGGTCACGTGCCAGAACCGCGACCAGGGCCGGGCGCCGTCGATGGCCGCGGCCTCGTGGAGTTCGGGGCTGATGGTCTGCAGGCCGGCCAGCAGGGTGATGGCGAAGAAGGGCACGCCGCGCCAGACGTTGATCACGATGATCGACGTCATGGCGAGGTCGGGATCGCCCAGCCAGTTGATTCGGGTGGTGATCAGGCCCAACTGGAACAGCGTCCAGTTGATGACGCTGAAGGTCGGGTCGAACATCCACTTCCAGGCGAAGGTCGACAGCACCGTCGGGATGATGAAGGGCAGCAGAATGAAGGCGCGGATGATCGCCTTGCCCCTGAAATGCCGGTTGAGCAGGAGCGCCAGCCACAGGCCCAGCGCCAGCTTGAACACCGTCGTCACGCCCGTGTACCAGAACGTGTTCCACATGGTCGTGTGGAAGATGCTGTCGTTCCAGATCTTGTGGAAGTTCTTCAGCCCGACGAATTCGCCGGGATGGCCGACGCGGGTGCTGCTGAGCGACAGGAGCACGCCCTCGACGAATGGGTAGGCGATGAACAGGCCGAGCAGCACCGCCGTCGGCGTGAGGAGGGCGAGCGCCAGCCAGCGCTCGTCCTCGAGGCGTCGCAACCGAGGCGAGGGGCGCTTGCCCTCCGCTGTCGCGACTGCGTTTGCAGCCATGATCCGGGCGCCGGTCAGCGGGCCGGGGTCAGACGTAAATCTTCTTGAGTTCGCCGTCGGCCCACTTCACCGCATCCTCTGCGGGCATGCCCTGCACCGCCTTGGCGTACATGTCGGTGACGATGTACTTCGACAGGGACTCCGCGGCCTTGGCATTCGGCGGTCCGGCATGGCCGGGCGCCTGGCCGAGCCTCGCCGCCACCTTGAAGGGCGCCATGACCGGATCGTCGGTCCAGACCTTGTGGCCCTCCCACTTCTCCGTGCAGGGCGTGGCAAAGCCTTTCTGCGAGACGAACCATTTCTCGAAGTTCTTCTCGGTGTGGATCCACTTCAGGAACTCCTTCGCGGGAGCCTGGTTCTTCGAGTACTTCATGAGCATGTGCGACTGCAGAAGATGGAACCCGAACTGTCCGGCCGGTCCCTTGGGCAGCGGCGAATGCAGGATGTCGGTGTGCATCGGCGCGCCCTTCTCGGTCTTGTACTGGTCGGGCTTGCGCAGCGTTTCGATGTAGATCGACGCGCCGTTCAGCGTGGCCGAGATGGTCTGGGACAGGAAGGCGCGGTTGTTGTTGGTGTCGTCCCAGGCGAGCCCGCCCTCGTCATGGGCGTCCTTCCAGAAGCCCTGCATGAACTTCACCGATTCCAGCGTCTCCTTGCTGTTCATGATCACCTTGCCGGAGGGATCGACCTCCATGCCGCCCCACGACCAAAGGTAGGGATAGGTGAAGCCCGGCGCGTCGCCGAACGTATGGCCCAGAGTCTGGCCGATCGGCCGGCCCTTGGCCTTCAGCTTCTTGCCGACTTCGCGGTACTGCTCCCACGTCTCGGGGAACTTGGTGGCGCCGGCCTCTTCGAACCATGACTTGCGATAGGCGATCATGCCGCCGATCACCGCCCAGGGCATGCCCATGAACATCTTGCCGTCGCTGCAGACGGCACGGGCGTACTTGTACATGCCGCCCTGCTCCTTGCCGACGGCCTCGGCGATCTCGGTCAGATCGACGACGCTGTTGGCGTAGAGATAGGTCTGGTTGTTGAAGGCCATGATCAGGTCGGGACCGGCGCCCGACTGAATCCCGGCGGTCACCCGCGGTTGCAGATCGTTGCCGTTGACCGTCTCGAGGTTGATCTTCACGCCCAGCGCCTTTTCGGCTTCGGGCAGCATCTCCCTGCGAAGCAGCGTGTCCGAGGCCGGCACGAAATCGACCCACTTCAGCCAGTGGACCGTTCTCTGCTGGGCGAAGGCGGGCATGCGGCCGGTTGCAAGGATGGCGGCCATGCCGCCCATGGAAGCGGCGGCAGCACCGCCGGCAAGCTTAAGCACGCTACGACGCTTCGTCTTGGCCATGTTGTCCTCCCAAGGACGGCCGCCTCGTTGGACGGCTTGTGATTGCCTTCATCGTAGGCACTTGGAAGGAGCCGGCGCAAGCCGGTATCCGGAATTTTTATGGGCGATATGAAATCTCGCCAGTCGAATCCCGGTTCGGTTGTAAGTTAACCGACTACAGCAACGCGGGATCGATCGTGAAGAGATCCTGCGCCTTGCCGACGCCGCGCAGCGCGAAGCGGCCGACGGAAACCAGGCGGTCGCGTTCGGCCGTGGGAAGGGCCTCGGCAAAAGTGGACGAGACGAGAAGCGGACGGTCGACCGAGCGGCACATCGAGGCGATGCGGCTGGTCTCGTTGACGGCCGGTCCCACGACCGTGAAGTCGAGGCGATCGACGCTGCCGATATTGCCGTAGAAGACCTCGCCGACATGCAGGCCGATATAGGCCGTGGTGATCGGCTGCTCGCCGGCAAGGCGCCGTTCGTTCAGCGCCTTCATGCGGGCCCGCAGGTTTTCCTCGGCACGTAGCGCGCGGCGGCAGGCTTCGGCCGGATCGTCGGCGCGGAAGACCGCCAGCGTGCCGTCGCCGATCAGCTTCAGCACGTCGCCACCGGCCTCGTGGATCGCGGTGATCACCGCTTCGGCATAGTCGTTCAGCAGCGGGATGATCTCGCTGGGCTTGGCGGTGTCGGTGATGGCGGTGAAGCTGCGCAGGTCGGAGAACCAGAGCGCCGCCTCGATGCGGTCGGCGACGCCGCGCTGGATGCTGCCCTCCAGCACGCGCCGTCCGGCGTCGCGACCGAGATAGACCTGGACCAGGGTGTCGGCGATGCGCGCCAGCGCCGCGCTCTTGATTGCGAGCGCCAGCGCCGGCACCAGTCGGCGCAGCGCCGCCATGTTGGCGTCGCTGAAGCCCTCGGAATGCCGCGTCGACCAGGCCGAATAGACGCCGTCCATGTCGCCGATCTTGGTATCGCCGGCGAAACGATGGATGAAGACGACGTAGTCGGTGTACCCGGCGTCCTTCATCTCCTGCACGACGGTGAAGTCGATCGCGTCGCCGAAGCCGATGCGCCGTCTGAGTTCATCGCCGCCGGTCTGCAGCAGGTGGAAGAAGGGGCTGCGTTGCCAGGACTCCGCGGCGGGACCGCCCTGGTCGGTGCGCGCATAGTCGGTGGCGGCCTCCTCCTCGACGGAATCGTCGCGCCAGCGATAGATACGGCCCTCGTGCACGGGATGAAGCGTGTCGACGAAGGACAGCGCCCGCGAGAGCATGAGGCCCGCTTCGCGGCACTTCTCGCAGAATTCGCGCAGGAGCTGGGCCTCGTCCACGCCATCGAGACCGCGGCGGACAATCCAGTCGAGAAGGATATCGGTATCGAGTGGTGTCATGGGGCTGTTGCCCCATCAGCCCATGCGGTCGCGGAAATGACAAGCCGCGCGATGTCCCGGCGCGACCTCACCGAAGGCCGGATACTCGGCTGTGCAGACATCGGCCTTGAGCGGACAGCGGGGATTGAAATGACAGCCCGGCGGAGGGTTGAGCGCGCTGGCGATCTCGCCACGCGCCTTGGCATCGGCGCTGATGGCGGCGCGGTGGAACGGGTCGGGGATCGCCGCGATCAGGGCGCGCGTGTAGGGATGGCGCGGGTTCTCGAAGATCTCCTGCCAACCGCCCTGTTCGACGATGCGACCGAGATACATCACCGCCACGCGGTCGCTCACATGCTCGACCACGCCGAGATCGTGGCTGATCATGATGTAGGCCAGCCCCATCTCATCCTTGAGTTCGAGCAGGAGATTGATGATCTGGGCGCGGATCGAGACGTCGAGTGCCGAGACCGGCTCGTCGCAGAGGACCAGCTTCGGCTTCAGGATCAGCGCGCGGGCGATGCCGATGCGCTGGCGCTGGCCGCCGGAGAATTCATGCGGGTAGCGGTCGGCCTGCTCCGGGCGGAGACCGACCTTGGCCATCATTTCGATGACGCGCGCCTCGACCTCGGCCTTGTCGGTGACGCCGTGCAGGCGCAGCGGATCGGCCAGCGTCCGGCGCACCGTCTGCCGCGGGTTGAGCGAGGCGTAGGGGTCCTGGAAGACCATCTGGACCGTGCGCGCCATCTTCATGCGGTCGGGGGGCGTACTGCCCGAGATCTGCTGGCCGTCGACGTTCATCGTGCCGCGCGTCGGCGACAGCAGGCCCATGATGGCCAAGGCGAGCGTGGACTTGCCGCAGCCCGATTCGCCGACCAGGCCCAGGCACTCGCCAGGCTTCACGTCCAGCGTGACGCCGTCGACCGCCTTCAGGGTCTTGATGCCGCCGGCAAACGAATTGCCGACCTTGAAGTGGACGGCGAGGTCGTCGAGCGAAAGCAGGGCGTCAGCCATGATGATGGCACCTCACGACGCCCTCGGCGGGCAGCGGCGTGGCCTCGGGTACGACCGTGCGGCAGACATCGGTGACGGCCGAGCAACGCGGATTGAAGCGGCAGCCCGCCGGATAGTTGGCGATCGAGGGCACGACGCCAGAAATCTCGCGCAGCTTCTGGCGGCCGCGCCGCGCGCGCTCGCCGAGTCGCGGCAGGGAATCGATCAGGCCCTGCGTATAGGGATGGCTGGGTCGCGCGAAGATCGAATCGGCCACCTGGCTCTCGACGATGCGGCCGGCATACATGACCGCGACGCGCTTGCACATGTTGGCGACCAGGCCGAGATCGTGGCTGATCATCAGGATGGCCGTGCCCTTGGCGGCGCAGAGTTCGGCCATCAGGTCGATGATCTCGGCCTGCACCGTGACGTCGAGCGCCGTGGTCGGCTCGTCGGCCACCAGCAGGTCGGGGCCGCAGGCCAGCGCAATGGCGATCATCACCCGCTGGCGCATGCCGCCGGAAAGCTGGTGCGGATAATCCTTGATGCGGCGCTCGGGCGAGGGAACCCGGACCTGGCGCAGCGCCTCCTCGGCGCGATCCATCGCCTCGCTCCAGTTGGCGCCCTGGTGCAGCACGAACATCTCGGCGATCTGCTTGCCGACCGGCGACAGCGGATTGAGCGCCGTCATCGGCTCCTGGAAGATCATGGCGATGCGCTTACCGCGCAGACGCCGCATCTCGGCGGCCGAGACGTTCTGGATCTCCTGTCCGTCGAGCACGATCCTGCCGCCGGCCAGCGACAGCGGCCGGCGCAGCAGGCCCATCACCGACAGCGCGGTAATGCTCTTGCCGCAGCCCGATTCGCCCACCAGCCCGAAGGCCTCGCCGCGGCCGATCTCGAACGAGACGTTCTCGACCGCGTTGTAGGTGACGTCGTCTCCGGCCAGCGCGATGCGCAGGCTATCGACCTTGAGGAGGGGCGTGGTCATGCGCGTGCCCTCATCCCCGCCGTGTCGTCGATTGCGGGTCGAGATAGTCGCGCAGGCCGTCGCCCAGCAGGTTGAGGCCGAGCACGGTGAAGAAGATGGCGAGGCCCGGGAACACCGACAGCCATGGCGCGGTCGTGATCTGGTCGCGCGCCTCCGACAGCATGCTGCCCCAGCTCGGGAAGGGCGGGCGGATGCCGAGGCCGAGGAACGAGAGCGCCGCTTCGGAAAGGATGGCGCCGCCCATGCCCAGGGTCGCGATCACGATCAGCGGCCCCAGGATGTTGGGCAGGACCTGCGTGAACATGATGCGCAGGTCGCCATAGCCCAGGATGCGCGCGGCCTGGATGTAGCCCTGGCTCTTCAGCGACAGGACCTGGGCGCGGGCGATGCGGCAGGAATAGGACCAGCTGGTGAGGCCGAGCGCGATGACGAGGCTGACGAGGCCCGGCCCGAGGATCGCCATGATGGCGAGCGCGAAGACCAGCGAGGGGATCGCCAGCATCAGGTTGGTGAGGCCGCTCACCAGATCGTCCCACCAGCCGCCCCAGTAGCCTGCGGTGAGGCCGAGCGTGACGCCGATCAGGCTGTTGCAGATCTGGCTGATGATGCCGACGCTCAGCGAGACGCGCGCGCCCCAGACGATGCGGGAATAGATGTCGCGGCCCTGCGCGTCGGTACCGAAGGGGAACTCCCAGCAGGGCGCGATCTCGGCATTCATCAGGTTGGCGTCGAGCACCGGATCGGTGAGCGCGATCCACGGCGCGAGGACGGCCGAGGAGATGGCGATGGCGACCAGGCCGCCGCCCACCCAGAGGGAGGAGCCGCCCTTCAGCCGCAGGCGGGGAATCTTCAGGGCGAGGCTCATCGGTACCGGATCCGGGGGTCGATCACGACATAGGCGATGTCGACCAGCGTGTTGATGACGAGGAAGAACAGCACGATCATCAGGATGCAGCCCTGGACCGTCGGCATGTCGCGCTGGAACACCGAGTCGACCATCAGCGAGCCGACGCCCGGCCAGGCGAACAGCTTCTCGACGACGACCGCCTGGCCCATCAGCGAGCCGAACTGCAGGCCGACGATGGTGATGACCAGGACCAGCGCGTTGCGCAGCACGTGCCATTCGACTACGCGGCGCTCGCTCATGCCCTTGCTGCGCGCGGTGCGGACGAAATCGGCGTTGAGCACGTCGAGCACCGCGGCGCGCGTGGTGCGGGCGAGCAGGGCCATCGGTCCGACGCCCAGCGCGATCGCCGGCAGAATCAGGTTGCGCAGGCCGCCGTCGCCGTAGCCGAAGCTCGGCAGCCACTGGAGCTTCAACGCAAACAGGTACATCAGCATCAGGCCGAACCAGAACTGGCTGAGCGAGAGGCCGGAGATGGCGCCCACCATGGCGGCGGTATCGATCAGGCTGCCGGGCTTCAGCGCGGCGAGGAAACCCAGCGTGACGCCCACCAGGATGGCGAACGTCATGGCCGCGAGGACCAGCTTCAGCGACGGCCAGATGCGGACCGCCAGCATCTTGGTGACGGGCTCGCGCGTTCGGAAGGAGATGCCGAGATCGCCGGTCGCCGTGGCCGCGACGTATTTGGCGAATCGCTCGACCAGCGGATCGTCGAGGCCCATCTCCTTGCGCATGCGCTCCATGACCGCGGGGTCGATGGTCGAGCGCCCGTCCTCGTTCATGCCTGAGATGAAGCTGCCCGGCAGGACGGAGAACAGCAGGAACACGAGTGCCACGACGGCGAGCAGCGTCGGGATGACGTTGGCGAGGCGGCGGCCGAGGACGATGAGCATTGCTGGGATTCTAAAGGTCCCTCGCTGGCGCTCGGGATGACAAAGGTGCTGTCATCCCGAGCGCAGCGAGGGACCCTTAACTTTCTTTGTCCGACGCTATTTGGCCGGCGAGCTGGCGTCGACCCAGATGTTCTCCGGGTACTGGTGCGTGATCTCGGTCGGGTTGGGCTGCAGGCCGTGGACCCACGGCTGGAACGCCAGAACCGCCTTGTTGTAGTTGAAGAACCAGACCGGCGCTTCTTCGTAGAGCAGGTTGTTGGCCTTCTTCAGGATCTCGTCGCGCTTGGCCATGTCGCCTTCCTGGGCGGCATCGTCGAGCAGCTTGTCGAAATCGGCGTTGTTGAAGCCGGTATAGTTGCAGGCGGTGCGCGGCGTCCTGGAATAATAGCAGCGCAGGGTGGCGAGCGAGTCCGGGCCGGTCAGGCTGGAGGCGATGAGCGTCTGGTGGTCGCCCTTCATCAGGATCTCGGTCAGCACCGTGACCTCGACCAACTTGGGCTTGGCCTTGATCCCGACCCTCGCCAGCATCGGGATCACCGCCTCGACGATCGGCAGGCCCCAGCTTTCGTTCTGGCTGGTCGTCCACTCGAACTCGAAGCCGTTGGGATAGCCCGCCTCGGCCAGCAGCTTCTTGGCCTTCTCCGGATCGTACGGGTAGGGCTTCATAGTCTTGTCGAAGGCCGCGGAGGAGGGCGGCAGCCAGCTCGTCGCACGATAGGCCTTGTCCTTGACCAGGCGCGAGATGATCAGGTTGGAGTCGATCGCATAGTTGATCGCCTGGCGCACCCGCTTGTCCTGGAACGGCTTGATCGAGTTCAGGTTGATGTGCGTCGAGCGCGTGAACATCTCGGCCACTTCCAGGATGCCCTTGGAGAGCTGCGGATCGGCGCGATAGGCGACGTACTGCGCCGGGCCCAGGATCGAGGTGTCGATCTCCTTGTTGCGGAAGGCGACGTCGCGGGCGGCGGCTTCCGCCATGATCAGCACTTCGAGTTTGTCGAGGTAGGGCTGACCCGTCTTGTAGAATTTGTCGAAGCGGTCCATCACGACGCGCGAGCCCGGAATGTGTTCCTTGAACTTGAACGGGCCCAGGCCGACCGGATTGGAGGCGTAGTTGCCCTTCTCGACTTCCTCCTTGGGCAGGATCGCGGTCGAGCCGCCGAAGAAGTAGTAGCCGGGGTCGACGCGGTCGGTGATCGTCATCTCCAGCGTGTAGTCGTCGATCTTCTTCAGGCCGGAAATTTCCTTGGCCGCGCCCTTCTCGACATCGACCGCGCCCTTGATCAGACGAACGTAGCGGGCGCCGGGATAGCCCTTGCTGCCGTCCATGATGCGGGTGAACGAGAAGATCACGTCGTCGGCCGTCATCTTGCGGCCGTTATGGAAGAAGGCGTCGTCGCGCAGCTTGAAGGTGTAGGTGAGGCCGTCGGCGGACGCGGTGACGGACTTGGCGAGTTCGAGCGTGAGCTTGTTGGCCGCGGTGTCCCAGTTGTAGAGCGAGCGCTGCAGCGCCTTGCCAACGATGTCGTCCTGGGCGCGCGGCGTGACGTGCGGATCGAGGCTGCCGAAGCTCGCGGCGTAGGGCGCCGTCATGCGCAGCGTGCCGCCCTTGCGCGGCGTCTGCTGGGCATTCGCCGCCCCGGCGCCGATGACGGCAATCGCGGCGACCGCGAGCCATGCCAGTTTACGCATCAACCATCCCCCTCCTGAACATTCTGCTTGGAACGCATTCCATCTTGCCTTGTGTCCCAGTGCAAGAGGAATGCCGAATGGTCGTCGGCCGAGCAGAGCTCGGCCGTTTGAGCGGCAGGACATTGCGCAGCAATGTCCGGGAGCGTCGAAGAACGAGCGATCACGCTTGACCCCTCCGTCGCGTAAGACGCGACACCTTCCCATTTGAATGGGGAGGAGAGCGAATCACCTACGCCGGAACGCAGTAGCCGTCGCGGCGCGGGTCGCAGCCGCCGGTGAAGATGCCGGTTTCCGGATCGACCGCGACGCCCTGCATGCCGCCGACCTTCATGGTCCATTCCGGGCCGGTCGTGACGTTGTGGCCGCGCTTGCGCAGGTCGGCGTGGACGTCCGGCGGCAGGCGCGATTCCAGGAACACCTCGGCACCGTCGGTCAGGCGGCCGCGCGGCGCCTCGATCGCCTGCTGCAGCGGCAGGCCGAAATCGACGTGCTGGACCATCGCCTGCGGCTGGGTCTGCAGGATGCCGTAGCTGCCCGGCGTGCCCAGCGCGAGGATCGGGTTGCCATCCTTGGTGGAAATCGAGGGCGCCATGCACATCGGCAACTGGTCGCCCGGCTTCACGCGGTTCGGGCTCTGCGGATTGACGTCGGCCCAGTAGAGGAAGTTGTTGAGGCAGAGGCCCGTGCCGGGCACCACGATGCCCGAGCCGAACACGCTGCCCAGGCTCTGCGTCAGGCAGATCAGGTTGCCTTCGTTGTCGGCGATCGAGAACGACGTCGTGTGGCTCTCGTCGGTCGCCGAGACGGGCTCCTGCGGCGGCGTCCACTGCTCGGTCGGGCCGATCACCGGCTTGCCGTCGCGCACCCGGGCGCGCAGCGTCTCGACATGGGCGTCCGACAGGATTTCGGCCAGCTTCTGCGGCGCCGGCACGCCCGTCGCGATGCGCACGCCGGCGGCGAGACGGACGGCGCGCAGCACCGTGTCGACATGCTCCGTCGAGTTGCGCTTCATCTTTGCGAGGTCGAAGCCTTCGAGGATGCGCAGGGTCAGCAGGAACTGGAAGCCCTCGCAGGGCGGCGGCGGCACGTGGACGGTGCGGCCGCGATACGTGACGGAGACCGGATCGCGCCAGGTCGCCTTGGCGGCCATCAGGTCGTCCATGACCATGCAGCCGCCGAGCTCGGTCAGCCGGTCGAGGATCTTCTTTCCCAGCGCGCCGCCATAGAGCAGGCCGGGACCTTCGGTCGCCAGCGCCTCGAGCGTGCGGGCGAGATCGGGCTGCTTCAGCACGAAGCCAGGCTTCACGTTGCCCGCGCCGGCCGTGTAGACGCGCGACCATTCGGGATGGAGCGCCTTGTGTCCGGCCAGTTCGCCGGCGACGCCCTGGATTTCCTCGATGTTGAATTCGATGAGCTGGAAGCCGTCGCGCGCGATGGCGATCGCGGGCGCGAAGAGTTCCGGCAGCTTCTTCTTGCCGTGGGCGCTGTTCAGCTCGCACCAGCCGGCGAGATTGCCCGGTGCGCCGACGGCAAGGGCGCCGCGCTGCAATTGCGAACGGTTGCTGAGCTTGTCGACCGGGAAGTTCTTCGAGATCGGGCCGACGAAGTCGAGCGTGCGGACGCGCTTCTCGCTGGCGATGTAGCAGGTCGCGACACCGCGGCCGGCGAGGCCCGACATGTAAGGTTCGACGACGTTCAGTGCTGCTGCAGTCGCGACCGCCGCGTCGAAGGCATTGCCGCCGTTGGCCAGGATGCGGGCGCCCGCGGCCGCGGCCAGCGGATGAGCGGCGGCCACCATGCCGTGCCGCGATGCGATTGTCGGACGCTTGCCGTGCTGCAGCATGAGTTCTCCCTTGAGGCGGCCGGATCGTGCCGCCTCTTTCGCGCTTCGACCAGCGCCAATTGCGCATCGGTGCCACGGCTTGCATAAAGACCGGTATGAGCATTAGCAGACGCAAGGCACTGACGATTCTCGGGGCCGCTTCGGCGGTGGCAGCCCCCGCACGGGCGCAGACGACTTGGCCCGCGAAGCCGCTCACCATCGTCGTGCCCTATGCCGCCGGCAGCGCGACCGACACGCTGGCGCGCCTGATGGCGGAGCAACTGGCGCCGAAGCTCGGCCAGCCGGTGATCGTCGACAACAAGGGTGGCGGCAACGGTTCGATCGCCGGCACCTTCGTCGCGAAAGCGCCGCCCGACGGCTACACGCTGATGATCGCGACGGCGGCGACGCATGCCGGCAATCCCAACCTGATGAAGTCGTTGCCCTACGATTCGCTGGTCGATTTCGCGCCGGCCGGCTTCTACGGATTCATCCAGTTCGTCCTGCTGGTGCGCGCCGATGCCGGCATGGACACGCTGGCCGACTTCATCAAGCGCGCCAAGGCCAAGCCGCCGCTCACCTCGGGCGCCGGAACGCCCTCGGCCCGCGTGATCACGGCGACGCTGGCCGAGCGGATCGGCACCGACATCACCTACGTGCCCTACAAGTCCGCGCCGCAGGCGCTGGCCGATCTCCTGTCGGGCCAGATCGACATGACCTTCGCCGACGTGGCCATCGCCGTGCCGCAGGTGAAGGCAGGCAAGTTGAAGGCGCTGGTGATGGCCTCGGATTCGCGCTCGCCTCTGCTTCCCGAAGTGCCCACCTTCCAGCAGGCCGGGCTCGGCCAGTTCGCGCTCGACGCCTGGTTCGTGATCATGGCGCCGTCGAAGACGCCGCCCGAGATCGTGGCGCGCATCGACAAGGCGGTGCAGGAGGTCGTGACCGATCCGGAAGTGATCAAGCGCCTGCGCGGCATCTCGTTCGAGCCGCAGCGCAAGGCGCCGGAAGACGTCCGGCCGTTCATCAAGTCGGAGATCGAGAAGTGGGGCCGGCTCGCCAAGGCCGCCGGCATCGAAAAGGAATGACGATGGCTGATCCGAAGCGCCTCGAATTCGGCTGGTTCCTGCCCACCGCGGGCGACACCACCGCCTATGGATTGCCGAGCGCCCAGGTGGCGCCGTCGCTGGAGCTGTTCGACAAGATCGTGGGCGCGGCCGAGGCGGCAGGCTTCGAATACATGCTGGTGCCGGTGCAGACCGCGTGCTGGGAAGCCTGGATCTCCAGCGCCATGATGGTGGCGCGCTCGAAGTCGATGCGCATGCTGGTGGCGGCGCGGCCGAGCTACATCAATCCCGTGCTTCTGGCCAAGATGATCACGGCCTTCGACCAGCTCTCGGGCGGCCGCATCTGCATCAACCTGATCGCCGGTCAGAGCGAGGCCGAGAGCGCCTCCGAAGGCATCAAGTGGGGCAAGGAAGAGCGCTACGAGATCATGGACGAGGAAGTCTCGATCCTGAAGGCGCTGTGGACGACGCGCGGACCGGTGAACTTCGACGGCAAGTTCTACCAGCTCAAGGGCGCGCAGATCCGGCCCTATCCGTTGCAGCAGCCGCATCCGCGCTTCTATCTCGGCGGCGGCTCGAAGCAGGCCTGGGAGATCTCGGCCAAGCACTCCGACGTGCATCTCTTCTGGGGCGACACCTACGAGCGCATTCGCGCCAACATGGAAGAGATCAAGTCGATGGCGGCGCGCCACGGGCGCGAGAACGCGATCGGCTTCGGCATGCGCCTGCAGGTCGTCTGCCGCGAGACCGAGAAGGAAGCCTGGGATTTCGCCCACGGGCTCGTCGAACATGCGAGCGAGGCGCAGAAGGCCTTCGTGAAGGAACGCTTCGCGACCTCGGAAGCCAACCGCCGCGTGCGCGAGCTGGCGGCGATCGGCGAGACCATCGAGCCGCATCTGTGGACCGGCATCACCCAGGTCCGCCCCGGCGCCGGCATCGCCATCGTCGGCGATCCCGAGCAGTGCGCCGACACGTTGCAGAAGTTCATCGATCTCGGCTGTCACTCCTTCTGCCTGTCGGGCTACCTGCACGACGAGGAGGCGGAGCGCTTCGGCAAGTGGATCATGCCGATCCTGCGCCAGCGTAATCCGGGGCGGATGCTGGCGGCGTAACGTATGCTGGATATGGGCAAGGATCCCTCACTGCGTTCGGGATGGCACTCTTGTTGGGATAGGCGCCGTGCGCCGATGAAGAGAACGGTGTCATCCCGAACGCAGTGAGGGATCCTTCGCTGCTCCTCAAAGCGTGAGCTGCCATGGCCCAGCCGACCCTGCCGGATTTCAGCGCCCGCCAGCTCGAAGCGGTCCTCGCCGTCGGCGAATACGGCAGCTTCATCGCGGCCGCGTCGCGGCTGCGCATCTCGCAGCCGGCGCTGACGCGCACCATCAAGCGGGTCGAGGCGGCGCTGGGCGTACGCCTGTTCGAGCGCAGTACGCGCCATGTGCAGATCACGCCGGCCGGCCGCGAGTTCGCGGCCGTGGCCGAGCGCATGCTGAACGATCTGCGTATTACCGTGCGATCGATCCGCGAGGTTGCGGAGGAGCAACGCGGCCGGCTCAGCATCGCCAGCATCATGTCGGTGGCGAGCGGTGCGCTGCCCTTGCTGCTCGCGGCCTATCGCGCCGACCGGCCGGGCATCGAGATCCATGTCCAGGAAGGTGTGCATGGCAGCGTGCTCGAGGCGGTGCGCAGCGGGGCCGCCGATCTCGGCCTCACCTATGTCGACGAGCTGCCCGACGCCATTTCGGGTGAGGCGTTGCAGCGCGAGACCTTCTGCCTCGTGGTGCCGCGCCGCCACCGGCTGGCCGCGCGCCGGACCGTGGCGCTGGCCGAGTTGCGCGACGTGCCGCTGGTGGCGCTACCCAGCGATTCGCGTACCCGGCGGACGGTGGATGCCGCGGCGTCGGTTGCCGGGCTCACGCTTCGCCAGATCGTCATCGTCAACCAGTTCGCGACGCTCATGGGCTGCGTGCGCGCCGGCGTCGGTCTCGCCATCGTGCCGACCGGCGCGACGGGCCTGTTCCTCGGCCGCGATCTGCGGGCCATTCCGCTCGGCGAGCCGAAGCTCTCGCGTCGCCTCGGCCTCGTTCTCCTGCGGGAACGGGAACCGTCACCGGCTGCGGCCGGCTTTCTCGCACTTGCACGCCGGGCCTGGCCGAAGCCCGCCGGGCGTTGATGCACGAAATGGAATAATTGCGGCTATCAGCTTGCGGTTGGCATAGGCGCACGGAAGGCTATTCTGGCGGCAGCCCGTCTGGCGTCACGTGCGCGGCGCGGTGGAGGAAACGACGTGCAGTTTGCATCCCGATCCTACTCGGCCGACAGCATTTCGGCCGTCCAGGAACTCTATCATTCCAACGGCTGGACCGACGGCCTGCCGATCGTGCCGCCGACGCGCGAAGCGGTTCAGGAATGCCTCGAATGGGTGATGATGCCGCCCGACCAGCTGATCGGCATCGAGCCGGTGCGCGGTCTCGCCATCACCGCCGAGAAGCTCGCGATCAATGCCGTGATGGCGGGTTGCCTGCCCATGCATTTCCCCGTCGTCGTGACGGCGTGGACCGCCATGATGCAGGACGAGTTCCTGATGCACGGCGCCACCGCCAGCACCGGCGGCTGCGCGGTGCTGGTCATCCTGAACGGGCCGATCCGGCTCGAGATCGGCGCCAGCGGCACGTTCAACGCGCTTGCCAACTCGGACCGCGCGACGGCGGTCATCGGGCGCGCCATCCGGCTCTGCCTGATCAACCTGCTGGACGACCGGCCGGGCGTGATCGACCGCTCGACGCTCGGCCATCCCGGCAAGTTCAGCTACTGCGTCGCCGAGGACGAGGAAGACATGACCTGGCTGCCACTGGCCGAGCATCGCGGCGTGCCGAAGGGCGCGTCCTCCGTCACGGTGATGTCCGCGGGCGCGCCGCGCCAGCTGATGAACGAATGGACGACCAAGCCCGAGGAAATCCTGGAAACCTTCGCGGCCGAGATGCGCGCCAACATGCGCCACTATTCGATCCATCCCGGCAACTACGCGATCGTCATTCCCAAGCAGTTGCGCGAGCATCTGCAGGCCGGCGGCTGGACCAAGGCCGACATCGCGACCTTCATCCACGAGCGCGCGCGCATCCATCGCCGCGAATGGGCCGAGGTCGGCAAGGGCGCCGTCGTGCGCGACCGCGGCGACAGCGTCTATACCGCGATGGACTCGCCCGACCAGCTGCTGGTCGTTGCGGCCGGCGGACCGGCCGGCGGCTTCGGTGCCGTGATCCCGCCGTGGCTCGGCAACAAGAGCTATGCCGTCACCCTTCCCATCGGCGTCTGCGTCGATTGCGAACCTCCCAAGAAGTAAGAGGAACCCTCATGTTCGAAGTTCTCGATCCCACGCCCGGCACCGCGCCGCCGGCCGGCCGGCTCGCCCCGCGTCTCGACACGCTGGAGGGCAAGACCATCGGCTTCATCTCCAACGGCAAGGAAGGCACCAAGGGCTTCTTCAAGCACCTCGACCAGATCCTGCGCGAGGAATATGGCGTCGCCAGCGTGGTGAGCCGCACCAAGTCGAACTACAGCGCCCCGGCCGATCCGCACATCGTGGCGGAGATCAAGGGCTGGGACGCCGTCGTTTCCGGCCTGGGGGATTGAGGGTCCTGCTCATCGTGCAGTCTGCACGACTCGGTTACCGCTGAAAGACTGGACGTTCCCGCGTTCAGCGTGATGACGACCCGCTTCGCCAGCGCCGCCGACATGATGAGCCGCGTGCTCGGCATGCCGGACTATGCCTTCGCCCAGATCGGCCATCCGGTCAGCAGTGCCACCGACGACCAGCTTCGCGCCATGGCCCGCACGGCCATCGAGCAGGGCCTGGCGATGCTGGTGAAGCCCAAGGCCTGAATACCCTGCCTGGCAACCTCCGGCGACTTTTTGCGTTGCCGGAGGGAACCAAGAACAAGGGAGTTCGGGCTTATGAAGCCGATGGCTATTTTGGGCGTTCTTCTGATCGCGATCGGCATTGCCGGCTTGGCGATCGACAATATTTCCTTCACCGAGCGCAAGACCATCGTCGATGCCGGCCCGATCAAGGTCACGGCTGACGAGCAGCGCACGATTCTCATCCCGACCATTGCCGGCATCGTCGCGGTGATCGCCGGCGCCGGCCTGCTGTTCATGGGCCGCGCGGCACGGGGCTAGGCTGAGCGAAGCTCAGCCCAACGGCCAGGTGAAGCGGATGTTGTTCTTCGACAACCCGTCGAGGACGATCTGCTGGCCGCCCGACTTCATCATCCATTCCAGGCGATGGTCGCGGTATTCGCGGCGAATCTGTCCCGAGGTGAGACGCTCGGCAGCACTCGCCATGCCGGCCGCGGCGGCTTCGAATTCCCGGAAGGTCCCGGCGACGGACGGGCGCTCGATCAACCGGTCACGCCACCGCGCCAGCGATGAGCCGGCTTGCGTGCCCAGCCCGTAGAAGAACGAGCGGTTGAGATAGGGTGCGACGCTGAGATCGGCCCAGCCGAAGTTCTCGCCGTTGAACCACGGCCGGTCGCCGAGCTTGTCCGCCAGCCACGCCTGCAGCTCGGCGGTCTGTCGTGCGGCGGTGGCCTTCATCGTCTCCGCCTGCTCGCCCTCGGCGCGCCTGAACCAGCGGATCTCGCTCAGGCCCCAGTTCACCGCCTCGTAGAGCGTGTCGCAGAGGTCCTCGATCATCCGTGCCTCGGCGCGTGCCGCAGGATCGCGCGGCAGCAGGTGCGGGGCGGGATACTTGTCCTCGAGATACTCGAGAATGATCGTCGAATCGAAGATGCGGGCGTCGCCGTCGATCAGCGTCGGCACCTCGTTGCGCGGGCTGGCCGCCGCGAACGCGCCGCCGGCCGTGCCGGTGCCCAGCGCGGCGGGTGTCTCGACCTTGAAGTCGAGCCCTTTCTCGCGCAGCGCGATCTTCACCTTCTGGGCATAGGACGAGAGCGGATGCTCGTAGAGCAGCATCAGGCATACTCCATGGGTAGAGCCATCGCATGCGCCTGGAATGCCCATGCGGTGCGTGCTTCGAGGTCGGAGAAAGGTCCTTCGCTTCGCTCAGGATGACAACCTTGTTGCATCGACGCACTGCGCCAATCCCAGCAAAAGTGTCATCCTGAGCGAAGCGAAGGACCCTTCAGTCATTCCTCAGGGAATCTCCATCCGGACCGCGATGGCGGCGCTGGCGATCACCGCCGGATCGTTGTTCTCCGGATCGGCGATGTCGAGGCCGCCCTTCACCACCTTCACGGTGACGATGCCATGCGGCAGGGAAGCCTTCACCTTTTCCACGTCGACCTTGTCGGGCTGCTGCACGCCGATCGTCACGTCGACGAACATGCCGGTCTTGGTGTCGATCTTCAGCGCCCGGATCATCGCGAGCGACGAATGGTGCAGGGCGTCCTGCACCGCGCGCAGCGCGGCCTTGGTGTAGTCGCCGCCGTGCAGGTCGTTGCCGGTGCCGAGTTCGAGGATCACGCGCTTGGCGGTCATCGTCTTGCTCCTCTCACAGATCCAGACGAACGATGGCGGCCGCCTGGGCGATCACCGTCTTGTCCGTGCCGGCTTCGTTGGCGACTTCGAGTCCACCCTCGACCACCTTCACCGTTCCGGTACCGTGCGGCAGAACCGCCAGCACCTGCGCGGTGTCGACCTGGTCGGGCTGGGGCACGCCGATCAGGACCTCGACCACCATGTCGTCGCTCGACTTGCCCAGCGCCGTGGCGATGGTGAGTGAGTTGTGCCACAGCGCGTCGCGCAGGGCCCGGACGGCGGCCTTGGTGTAGTCGCCGCCCCGGATGTCGGTGCCCATGCCGATCTCGAGGGCCACCTTTTTCAGCGCCATGGTCGTCTCCTGTTCAGGGCTTCGCGAGACCGGCCTTGATGAGCAGCGGCTTCACCTCGGCATAGTACTTCTCGGCGAAAGCGCGGAAGTCCGCGGGGGGCTTGTCCCACGGAACCTGGATGAACTTCGCGAGATACTCGATCACCTTCGGCTCGGCGGAGGCCTGCTTGAAAGCCTCGTGGAGCGTGTTGACGATCTCGGGCGGCATGCCCTTGGGACCGAGCAGGCCATAGGGGCTCTGGCCCACGACGTTGACGCCGAGTTCCACCATGGTCGGTACGTCCGGGTAGCGCGGGATGCGCTTCTCGGTGGCGAAGGCCAGGATCCGGCACTTGCCGTCGTCGACGAACGGCGCCCACTGCGCGGCGTCGGCGATAAACTGGATCTCGCCGCTCATCAGCGCCTGCATCCACTCCGCGCCGCCCTTATAGGGAACGTGGGTGAACTTCGCGCCGGTGGCCTGCTCGACCTCGATCATCATGAGCTGGCCCGTGCCGCCCACGCCCGAGGTGCCGTAATTGTACTTGTCGGGGTCCTTCTTGCCGGCGGCAATCATGTCCTGGAACGTCTTCCAGGGAGAATCGGAGCGCACGACGATGCCCATCGTGTAGCCCGACAGGCCGGTGATGTAGGTGAAGTCGGTCAGCGGGTTCCAGCTGGTCTGCTGGTAGTGAGGATAGCGCAGCGTATTGATGCTCATCACCGCCAGCGTGTAGCCGTCGGGCTTGGCGTTGAGCAGCATCGCCGGCGCCAGCGTGCCGGCAGCGCCGGGCTTGATGTCGATGATGATCTGCTGGCCCAGGATCTTGCCCACCGCCTCGGCGAGCAGGCGCATGTGGACGTCGGTGACGCCGCCTGCGGCGAAGGGATTGTAGATCGTGATCGGTTTCTCGGGCTTCCAGCGGGCCTGGCCGCGCGCGGCCCCCGAGCCGATCATCGGCGCGGCGAGCGCGGTCGTGCCGGCCAGAACGGCAAAGCGGCGACGGTTCATCGACATCCGGGACATGAACGCTCCTCCTGCTCATTTCTTTTGGATCTCGCGCACGGCGAAACGGCTGCACAAGGCAGCCGTCCGTCGTTCCATAGCGTCTTGGCGAAGGCGCGTTAAGCGCTACTTCCGCCGCGCGGCGTCGATGCTCCAGGGACCTGGACCCGCGGCGGCAAGGTAAAGGAAGACGAAGCAGAAGAGGATCGCCAGTTCGCCGGCATTGAGGATGGGATAGAAGCCCCGCGGCGCGTGGGCCATGAAGTAGGCCACCGCCATCAGCCCGGACAGCACGAAAGCGACGCTGCGGGTGAACAGGCCGAGAATGATCAGCACGCCGCCCACCAGCTCCAGGATACCGGCGATACCCGGCAGCGATGTGAGGCTGAGATTGGCGAACATCGGGATGACGGGGATTTTCAGCAGCTTTGCCGTGCCGTGCTGGAGAAAGAGCAGTCCTGTCATGATTCGCAGGATGCTGAGCAGGCGCGGAGCCCACGCCGAGGCCAGAGCGTCGAAGTTCATGACGAGAATTCCCCAAGGTTGAAGCGTGCGGAAGCCATCGTCATTGCGGCTCTCGCTTCTGACAAGCGATTGGACGGTGATCGGGTTACCAAACGGTCAGTGAGCACCCGCGCTTCGTTACAGGTTCGCCTGTGATCCGCTGCAACCGGTCGCGAGAAGCAGCGGTTTCACAAGCAGGAATTGGCCGCAGGCCCAGCGCGTCCTCGCCGGTGCGGTGACTAAGCAGGGATCTCAGGCGATCGGGCTCGGCGGGCCTGCCGGATGGGGGACTGGCGTCGGGTGGTCCTCCGGGATCGGTACGCCGGGACGTCCCGGCATTTCCGGCGGTACGGGATCGACTTTTCCAGGAATGGGCGGGACCGCAGGCACTTCACGGGGCGGGTCTGCTGCGTGTGAGGTCATCATCTGTTTCCAATCGCTTTCAAAACACCCAATGAGCAAGGCCCGCCCTATGGCGCAGGCATTCAGTCGGTCGCTCTTCAGGGGTGCTTCTGCATGTTCGCCGCCACCGCCGGGGTTGGCGATCGCTGGGGAGAAAACGCCCCGCTTGGGACCGGGGTTGCACGCTGCGCTGTTTCCGGGGACTCATTTGAAAGCGGATTCCGCAGCAACCCCGATGACCGCTGGCAGCCTATTTCTCCGGCACCTTGCCGATCCGTTCCACGGCGATCTTGAGGCGCGCTGCGTCCTTTTCGAGGAACACCTTGAATTGGGGCGCATCCAGATAGGCGATCGGAGTTTCCACCTTGGCCATCGCCTCCTTGAACTCCGGATCCTCGACGGTGCGCCGAACCGCATCGCGCAGCGCGGCCTGTATGGTGGCCGGCGTAGCCACGGGGGCGAACAAGCCCGACCAGATGTAGAAGGTGGCGTCGTAGCCCAACTCCTTCATGCTGGGGACGTTGGGCAACGACGCGAGGCGCTTGTCCCCCCATACGGCCAACGCGCGCATCTTGCCGGCCTTGATCTGTGCCATTGCCGCCGACGGGCCGGACGCCAGCGCATCGATCTGGCCGCCCAGCAGGGCCGCCACGGCCGGGCCGCCGCCCTGGTAGGGGATATGGAACAGCTTGATCCCGGCTGCGGTGGCGAAGATCTCCATCGCCACATGCAACGTGCCGTAGACGCCGGATGAACCGTAGTTGATCGTGCCCGGCTTGGCCTTCGCGGCCTCGACGAGGTCCTTCAGGGACTTGAAGGGACCGTCCTCGCGCACCACGAGGATCGTCGGATCGGCGCTGATCAGGGCGATGGGAGCGAACTGATCCAGTTCGTAGGCCGGCGTTCGCCCCTGGAGGACATCCGCCACCGGCAGCACCGAGATCGACGAGAGCGCCATCAGCAGCGTGTATCCGTCCGGCGCCGCGCGCGCTGCCTGGGCCGTACCCACCGAGCCGCCGGCACCCCCCTTGTTCTGCACGACCACCGACTGCTTCAGGATCCGGCTCATCACGTGGGCCAGCGGCCGGCCGGTGATGTCGGCAACGCCACCGGGCGGGAAGGGCACGATCATCGTGATCGGCCGCGACGGATAAGCGTCCTGGGCCTGGACGGGAAGGCCGAGCGGCAGAAGTGCGGCACTGGCCAGCAGGGAACGGCGCTTCATCTCTTCCTCCTCTTTCTTGCTTTTTACTTTCTACTTCTTCGACCCGGCCTGGGCCGCTCCGGCCCTCGTTCCGGGATAGGTGGCGGTGAAGCCGAAGATGGTCGAGAGCGCGTTGGGCTCCATGATCTTGTCGATGTCGTCGAGACCCGCGGTCTTCGCGGGCTTCAGGCCCAGCACCAGGGCACCCTTCGGCGCCTTCCAGTCGGCGATGAACGAGACGACCGCGTCGAGAGCCTTAAGCGTCTCGCCGCTCTGCGCCTGGGCGAAGGCGCCAAGGGCATCGAGCGCGGTCGTGATGAGTTCATCGGCCGTGATTCCCTCTTCCTTGGCCGCCGCGGGGACCAGCTTGGCGAACAGCTGCTTGTCGTCGATGGTGAGGGAGGCGCTGCGCAGCCGGGCGTCGTCCTTGGCGCTGTCGATGTCTGTCTTGTCGCTCACCCCGTCGAGGATCATCGACAGGGCCAGGCGTGCCTGGCCGCGAAGGCTGACCTCCAGCATGTTGAGCGTCAGCACCTTCGCAGCCGGATCGATCCGGTAGTCGAGCGCCATGTCGAAGGGGACGTTGGGCACACCGTAGGGTTCCAGCGCCGTGAACATCTCGTCGTCGCCCGTGACGCCTTCCATCCTGAGCTTGGCGAAACGCGGCGAAAGATCGTCCTTGGCATCCTTCCTGAGACGCTCGAAATCCAGATCTTCGACCGTCACCTTGTCGATCCTGACCGTGCTCTCCTTGTCGCCGGTGGCGGGGTTGGCGGGCACCACCGCGACGACATCGTTCAGGACGAATCCCGACGCGCCGAGTGGCTGGCCGCTCGCATAGCTGAACTTCTTCAGCTCGAACTGGGGCTTCAGTTCCTTCTCGAAGCGCTCCAGACCGGTCTGTGCCGAGGCACCCGCGGCAAATCCGAACCACAGGAGTGCCGACATCAGCGCCACGAAAACGATACGCATCCAATTCTCCCGATTGCGAGGAAGAGACTATCAGCCGGGGCAGACAGCGACGAGCACCGCGATATCCGCGGTGCGTTTGCAAGGCTTTGGCATTTCAACTGCAAACACCCAAAGTCCTGTCATGTATGCTGAATCAGGAGATTACGCTCGACGGGACATTGAAGTAGGGTCCCGGCCTCAGCCCCGGGAGTTTTTCATGTTTCGCCTCTTCTCCAGTCTGCTCATCCTGCTCGCGCTGCCGCTTGGCGCCGCTTCCGCCCAGACGCTCACGAAGGACGATGCCGAGAAGATGGTGATCGGCCTCTATGCGGTTTCCGTCGCGGTCGACACGTGCGACCTCGACATGACCAAGGAGCAGGAAAAGCGTCTCGAATTCTGGATCGAGTGGGCGGAGAAGCAGCTCAACATCGCCGACCGCAAGCTCGACAAGACCTACGACACGATGGAAAAGGAAGCCGAGAAGAACAAGAAGAACTTCTGCGAGACGATGATGCCGATCGCCAAGCAGGCGCTGAACGAGCTTCCGCCCTCCATGTGAGGCTGAGCGAAGCTCAGCCCGCCAAGCGGCAGGACATTGCCTTTGGCAATGTCCGGGAGCGCCGTTGGCAGAGCGATCACGTGAAACGCAGCTCCTCCCATTTTGAATGGAGAGGGGCTCTTACTTCTTCAGTTCGATCCACGCGGGCGCATGGTCGCTCGGGCCTTCGCGCCCGCGTTCTTCGCGATCGACGCCGCCGCGCTTCAGGCGCGGGACGAGATCGGGGCTCAGCAGCAGATGGTCGAGGCGCAGGCCCGCATCGCGCTCCCAGCGCTGCCGCATGTAATCCCAGAAAGTGTACATCGGCGCGTCGGGATGGAGCGTGCGCAGGCTGTCGGTCCAACCCTGCGCCAGCAGCTTCCTGAACGCCGCGCGCGGCGCCGGCTGGACCAGCGCATCGTTCTTCCACGAGCGCAGCGAATAGATGTCGAAGTCGGTCGGCACGACATTGTAGTCGCCTGCCAGCACGACCGGCGCGCCGCTCTTCAGCAGTGATTTCGCGTGGGTCTGCAGGCGGCGCATCCAGTCGAGCTTGTAGGTGAGTTTCGGGCCCGGCTGCGGGTTGCCGTTGGGCGCATAGAGGCAGCCGATCACCAACCCCTTCACCGCGGCTTCGATGTAGCGACTCTGCGTATCCGTGCGGTCGCCGGGTAGCCTCTTGCGGATGAGGACGGGCGCCGATTTGCGGCCGAGAATGGCGACGCCGTTCCACGTTTTCTGTCCGTGCCAGACCGCCGGATAGCCGGCGCGCCGCAGCGCGGCCTCTGGGAACGCCTCGTCGGCTGCCTTCAACTCCTGAAGACACACGATGTCCGGTTTTGCGCGCTTCAGCCAGGCGAGCAGGTTGGGCAGCCGTCGGTTCACGTTGTTGACGTTGAAGGTGGCGATCTTCATGGCGCTAGCGGTATCCCGCCGCCTGCAGCTCGAAGAGTTCGGCGTAGCGACCCTGCTGTGCCACCAGTTCCTCGTGCGTGCCCTGCGCCTCGACCTTGCCGTCGGCCAGCACGAGGATGCGGTCGGCCATGCGGACGCTGGAGAAGCGGTGGGAGATCAGCACCGCCGTCTTGCCGGCGCTCAGCTCCTTGAAGCGCCGGAACACCTCGTATTCGGCGCGGGCGTCGAGAGCGGCGGTCGGCTCGTCGAGGATCAGCACCTCGGCCTCGCGCATGTAGGCGCGGGCGATGGCGATCTTCTGCCATTCGCCGCCGGACAGTTCGACGCCGTTCTTGAAGCGCTTGCCGATCATCTGGTCGTAGCCGCCGGCCAGGCGCGCGATCACCTCGTCGGCCTGGCTGCGGTTGGCGGCCCGCGCGATGCGTTCATGGTCGGCGCGCGCCGCGATCCGGCCGACCGCGATATTGTCGCCGGCCGGCAGGTTGTAGCGGACGAAGTCCTGGAAGATGACGCCCATGCTGCCGCGCAATTCGTCGAGCCCGTAGTCGCGCAGGTCGCGGCCGTCGAGCAGGATGCGGCCCTCGTCGGGGTCGTACAGCCGCGTCAGCAGCTTCACCAGCGTGGTCTTGCCCGCGCCGTTCTCGCCGACCAGCGCCACCACCTCGCCGGCCT
The DNA here is from genome assembly GCF_019039055.1 of Reyranella humidisoli. NCBI lineage: Bacteria > Pseudomonadati > Pseudomonadota > Alphaproteobacteria > Hyphomicrobiales > Reyranellaceae > Reyranella > Reyranella humidisoli. The sequence continues at coordinate 484,408 of NZ_JAHOPB010000001.1, read as the reverse complement.
TCAGGGTGAAGGAAAGATGGCGCACCGCCCACCGCTCGGCGCCGGGATAGATGAAGCCGACATCCTCGAACACGAAGCCGTCGCGAATCGGCCTGGGAAAGGGCAGGGGATCGGCCGGCGAATGGATTTCCGGCCGGACCGCGAAGAAGGAGACGAGATCGTCGAGATAGAGTGCCTGGCCCGCGACGGATGAAAAGCCGCTCAGCAGCGATTCGAGCAGGGTGCGCAGGCGGCGGAAGGAGCCCGCGAGGAAGGTGAGGTCGCCCACGGAGAATTCGCCGGTCAGCGTGCGCCAGGCGATGTAGGCGTAGGCGAAGTAGTAGCCGATCGTGCCGATGGTGGTGAACAGCCCGCCCCAGCCGGCGCGGCGCAGCGCCAGCCGGCGGTTCGCGTCATAGAAAGATGCGGCGAGGCGGCGGTATCGGTCGATCAGGAAGTCGTTGAGGCCGAAGATCTTCACTTCCTTGGCGGTCTCGACGCTGGCCGCGGTCTGTCGGACATAGTCGAGTTCGCGCCGCTCGGGCGTGCGACCGAAGTCGAGCGAATAGCTCTTGGCATTGAAATGCGCCTCGCCGAGGAAAGCCGGCACCAGCGCCACCAGCAGCAGCACGATCAGCCACGGCGCGAAGACGATCAGGCCGGCCGCCAGGCTCGCCACGGTGACGAGGTCCTGCGCCTGCGAGAAAAGCTGGCTCATGAGCGTCATGCGGCCGCTGGTCTGGCGGCGCGCGCGTTCGAGCTGGTCCTGGAATTCGGCGTCCTCGAAATCCTCGAGGTCGAGGGTTGCGGCATGCTCCATCAGTCGCACGCTCGAACTCGTGCTGACCCGCTCGGCCAGCAACCCGTCGAGGAAGGTGACGATGCGGCCCAGTATGTCGGCCAGTACCGCCACCGTGAACTCGGCGGCCAGCAGCAGGCCCAGCTTGTTGAGATGGCCGCTGTCGAGCCATTGCTGCAGCGTCGCCGGCTTGTCGGGCAACTGCACCAGCATCACCACGTCGTCGATGATCAGCTTGCCGATATAGAGCGTGGCCACCGGCAGCAGGGCGCGTACCAGGCGCAGGAGGATGGTGGCTGAGGTGAGCGACGGGCTGGTTGCCCAGACCATGGCGAGGAACGGCCACAGGTTCCTGAGCGCGCCGACGCGTTCGCGAAAGGAGCTGGCGTTGGTCGTCGACGGCGCGGGCATTCCCGTCTAACTCCGGCGAGGGGATGCGGGTTCCGGTCCCGTCATCCGGCCGCCAGGGCGGGCGCTGGCCGCAGGCGGGCGGCCACGACCGGCCGGTCGGCGTGCGAGATCGTCCATGGAACGGGCATGGCAAATTCTAGCACGGAACGGATGACGGGCGGGACCCAGAGACGGCATAGTGCGCGCCGGGGGAGTTACCATGAGCCTACGCGTCCGCACCGCCGTCTTCGCCGCCTCGCTCGTCGCCTCGGTCGTGGCGATGATGACGCCCGTCCACGCTCAGATCCTGCCGACGCCGCCGGGCTGGCAGATCGAGCGGGCCGTCGTACTCAACCGGCATGGCGTGCGTGCGCCGATCGCGACCAACGAACAGCTCGATCGATACAGCGCGACGGCCTGGCCGACCTGGCCGGTTGAACCGGGCTTCCTGTCGCCACGCGGCGAGGAGCTGATGCGTCTGATGGGCACCTACTATCGTGTGCTCTATGGCGGGCGCGGGCTGATCCAGGCGGACGATTGCCCGACCGCGGGGACGGTCGCGGCCTGGACGGATCTCGACCAGCGCACCCGCGTGACCGGCGCGGCAATCCTGGCCGGCATGTATCCGCGCTGCGCGAACCTGCCGCTGCGCAACCAGGCCAACTTCACCGTGCCCGATCCGATCTTCCACCCGCAGCCGACCGCTTCCTGTCCGATGAACGGCGCGGCCAACCAGGCCGCCGTCATGGCGCGGCTGGGCGGCAGCTTCGCCTCGGCGCTGCGGAACTACGCCTCGCAGCTCACGATGATGCAATCGGTTCTCTGCCCGGCCGGCGCGACCAAAGGAGTGGGCGGCGGCAGTTGTGGGGAGGCGGGCGTCGCGTCGAGCGTGGTCGCCGATGCCGACGGCTGGGTTAGGCTGCGCGGCCCGCTGGGTTATGCATCGACGGCCGCCGAGAATTTCCTGATGCAGTCGGCCGAGGGAATGCCGAAGGATCAGGTCGCCTGGGGCCGAATCGCACACGACGCGACGCTGAACGAGCTGCTGTCCATCCATCAGTTCGTCCAGGATCTCACGCAGAAGACGAAGCCGATCGCCCAGCAGCGCGGCTCGAACCTGCTGTCGCTGGTCGGCGCCATCCTCGTGAACGGGCACAGTTTCCCGGGACACGCCGCGACGGGCCAGCCGGTCCGCTTGGGCCTATTGGTTGGGCACCAGAGCAACATCCACAACATTGCCGCCCTGCTTGACCTCACCTGGCAGATCCCCGGCTATCTGCCGGCGGAAGCCTCGCCCGGCGGTGCGCTGGCCTTCGAACAGTTTCTCGATGTCAGCACAGGGAGACGTTATGTGCGTCTCGCCTATTATGCGCAGACGCTGGACGAGATGCGCCGTCGTGCGCCACTCAGCTACCGCGATCCGCCCGGCATGAAACAGGTCGCCCTGCCGGCCTGCGCGGCCGACCTGGTGAACGATGCCTGTCCGCTGGAGAGCTTCCTCAAGATCGTGAAAGCGGCTGTCGAGCCGGGCTGCGTGACCTCCAGCGCCGGCAACTACTAACGATCCGACACCAGCCGCTCGCGGCCCAGTGCCGTGATGGCATCGCCTTCGGGGCCGGACTCGATTAGCGCCAGGTAAAGCAGACGCGCGCGATGATCCTCGGCCATCGACGACGCGGTCCCGTCGGCAAGCCCGCGTAACGACGTGAGGGTCGCCTGCGTCAGCGGGGCGATCAGGCCCTTGGGCATCGTTCGAATGTCTCTTGGCATACGTGAATCAACCTCCGGTTCTGGAGCTGATAACGTGATGGCCGCATGAAAGTTGAAAGCGCAGAGCTGGATAAAGCCGGGAACCGCCCCGACTTTGCCCGGTTTCGCGCACGCTGGACGATCCTGCTGTCGCTGATCGCCTTCGTGGGCGGCGCGCCCGCAGGGTCGCCGACCTCGTCGTGTTCATGCATCGCGGCAAGGTCTGGGAGATCGGCCCGACGGCCGAACTGTTCGCCGATCCGAAGACGGCCGAGTTCAGGCAGTTCGTCGGCAGCGAGCTTTAGCCGGTCTGCCTCAGGACTCGGCGAACTGGGCCGCTTCCTGGCGGCCGGCCTGTTCGCTGGCCATCATCACCAGACCGTAAGTGACCACCAGCGTGAAGACGATCGTGGCGTAGAGCGTGTAGGGGTGTGTCGCCGCTGCGGAGCCGGCCGGCAGCACATGCAGGACCTCGAAGCCCAGCACGCCCGCGCGGATCACGCGCGCAATGCCGAGGCCCACGAACGCCAGAGCGGCCGGCAGGCGGCTGCTCAGCCGGTCCTTGTGGCGGCCCTGCCAGATTTCCCAGGCGGAGGCGAGGCCCAGCAATCCGAGGAACAGCGAGAAGGGGATGGCGGCTGCCTGCCGGCCCGCGCCCATCGCGCGCAGCACGACGAACAGGACGAGAAACGCCAGGCTGACGGTGATCGAGAGCAGGATCAGCCGCGGCAGGCCGGAGCGCCCGTGATTGGCGAACCTGAGGCTGAGCCACATGCAGGCGAAACCCGCGACGATCAGCATGTCGGCGGCGAGCGCCAGAGTGAGGTCGGCCTGCGAGGTCTGAAAGCGCAGGATCAACGCGCCCAGGCTGGTGAGCAGCAAAGCCGCGGTCCAGGCACGCAGGCCCGGCGCGTCGCGATGATGGTACCAGGTCAGCAGCGCAGCGCCCGCGCCGCACACCGTGACGATGGCGCCGACCAGGTAGAGCGTCTTGATGTTGAGTTCCATGAAGGGCTCGGCCGGTCCGGGAACGTCAGGCCGGCGGCGCGACAGTCAGGCCCTTGACCTTGTGGCGGTCGATGAAGCTTTGGACGAGGCCGGATTTCTTGGCCTTCTCCACGAAGTCGGCGAGGAAGGCCGCGCCGTCGGTGTTGGCCTTGGCGGTGCCGACGGCCTGCTGGACCGCGGTGAACTTGCCGTCGAGGATCTTGAGGCCGGGTGCCTTCTCGACATCCTTGAGAAGGCCCGGACGCAGGCCCGCCAGAACCTCGAGCTTGTCCGACATGAATTTCTCGTAGGCCGCGTCGAGGCCGCTCACCTGCACCAGCGTGGCGTTCTTGATGTTGTTGACCAGCCACAGATCGTAGGCCGAGCGCGCGGACACGGCGATGCGCACGCCTTTTCTGTCCACGTCGGCGATCGATTTGATCGACGAGCCCTCGGGCACCATGTAGGTCGCCTCGATCTCGACATAGGCGGCGGTGAACTGGATCTTCTCGGCGCGCTGCGGCTCGGCGCCGATCAGGCCGATGTCCCACACGTCCTTGCCGACCTGGTCGCCGAGTTCTCCTGGCGTCTTGAAGGGGACGTACTTCACCGGCACGCCCAGCGCTTCGGCGATCGCGCCCGCCATGTCCGGCGCGACGCCGACCGGATCGTTCTTTTCGCTGCGGCCGGTGACCAGCAGGAAGTTGGACAGGTTGATGCCGGCGCGCAGGACGCCGGTGGGGGCAAGTTGGGCTCGGGCTTTGTCGATCATGCCGCCAGTCTATGGGCAACCGTGACCGGATGGTAGGCAGATGAGCGCCATCCCGCTCTGCAGCCTGGCGAAATTGATGCGATCCCGCAGCAGCGCCGAGCTTCCGGTTCGCGCTAGACTGCGGCCATGAGCACAGAAGTCGTCGTCGAGACCACCGCCGGCAAGGTTCGCGGCACGAGCGACCGCGGCGTCGAGATCTTCAAGGGAATTCCGTATGCCGAGCCGCCGCTGGGTGACCTGCGGTTCCGGCCGCCGGACAAGCCGAAGCCCTGGAGCGGCGTTCGCGATGCGACGGCCTACGGCAACATGGCCGTACAGAGCCAGAACGTCTTTGCTCTGCCCGACGACCTGCTGCGCCTCTTCACGCTTGCGGGCAAACAGAAGCTCGACGAGGACTGTCTCTATCTCAACGTCTGGACCTCGGGTCGCGAAGGCGCGGACAGGCCCGTCCTGTTCTGGTGTCATGGCGGCGCCTTCATCACCGGCTCGGGCTCCTCGCCCTGGTCCGACGGCGCCAATCTCTGCCGGCTCGACGATGTCGTGGTCGTCTCGTTCAATCATCGCCTCGGTGCGCTGGGCTACCTGCACCTCGAGGATATCGCCGACGGCTTCGAGCAGGCGGGCCTGGCGGGCGTGCTGGACATCATCGCGGCGCTCGAATGGGTGCGCGACAACATCGCCCGCTTCGGTGGCGATCCGCAGAACGTCACCATCTTCGGCGAATCGGGCGGGGGCGCGAAGGTGAGCGTGCTGATGGCGATGCCGCCGGCCAGGGGCCTGTTCCACAAGGCCATCATCCAGAGTGGTCCTGCCGTGCAAATGGCCAACCGGGAGGACGGCACGAAGACGGCGCGGCAGATGCTGGAGCATCTGGGCCTCGATCCCGCCGATGCCGGCAAACTGCGCGAGATGCCGCCGGCGAAGATCCTCGAGGCGCAGGTCAAGGTGCTGGCGGGCGTCAGCCGCGCCGCCTTCGCCGACCGGCGACGGCTGGGCTTCAACCCGGTCATCGACGGCACGCTTTTCCCCGGCGGTCCGTTTGCGCCGAAGGCGCCTCTGACGTCGCTCGACGTGCCGTTGATGATCGGCAGCAACAAGGACGAGATGACGCTGTTCCTGGGTCACATGCCCTGGGTCGCGGATGCCACGTTCGAGAGCCTGCCCGAATCGCTCACGCCCTATCTCGGCGTGAAGGCGGCCGAGGTCATCGCCACCTATCGCAAGGCGCAGCCGCGGCTGCGGCCGGATGAGATCGCCATCGCCATCGTTTCGGACCTGGGCGTCCGCGCGCCGTCGCTCCTGATCGCGGAGCGCAAACTGGTGCAGGAGACCGCGCCGGTGTTCGTCTATCTCTTCGCCTGGGAGACTCCGGTGCTGGGCGGCAGGCTGCGATCCTGCCATACGCTTGAGATCCCCTTCGTCTTCTCCAATCTCGAATCGGCGGAACTGACCGGCGACGATCCCGCGCGACTGCCGCTCGGCGAGGCAATGAGCCGGGCCTGGATTGCCTTTGCGAAGCGCGGCAATCCCAACCATGCCGGGCTGCCGGTCTGGCCCGCCTATTCGGGCGGCATGCGGGCCACGATGATTTTCGACACGGTTTGCCACCTCGACATCGACCCGTATGGCACGGAGCGGCGGGTCTGGGAGATTAAGGAATGAAGATCACCGACGTCACGCTGACGCTGTTCGCCTGGGACGATATCCCGGCGACCACCTACGGCGCGCACACGGGCCGGTTCTCGGGCAAGAGCGCGCTTGGCCTGCTGCGGCTCGTCACCGACGAGGGCCTCGAAGGACATGCCTTCCTCGGCTCGGCGATGAACCCTGCGACGACCGACGGGCAGGGGCTGATCACCCACCTCAAGCCGGTCCTGATCGGCAAGGACCCGTTCCAGCGCGAGCACATCAACCAGGAAATCTGGAAGCGCCAGCGCTCGGCGGGCGTCCGGGCCATCGGTGCCGTCGACGTAGCGCTATGGGACCTGATCGGCAAGGCGATGGGCCAGCCCATCCATCGCCTGCTCGGCACCTATCGCGAGACCGTGCCAGCCTATGCGAGTTCCGCCGTGCTGGCCTCGCCGGCCGAGTACGCCGAAGAGGCGATGCGCTTCAAGGAATACGGCTGGGCCGCCTACAAGATCCATCCGCCGACGCGCTGGAAAGAGGATATCAAGGTCTGCGAGGCCGTGCGTCGCGCCGTCGGCGACTACACGATCATGCTCGACTCGACCTGGAGCTACGATTATCCGGCCGCCATCCGGGTCGGCCGCGCCGTGCAGGAGATGGGCTTCTACTGGTACGAGGACCCGCTCGCCGACCAGGACATCTACAATTACACCAAGCTGAAGCAGCAGCTCTCAATCCCGATCATGGCGACGGAGTATCCGGTCACCGGTCTCGATTCCTATCAGCAATGGATCATGGCCAAGGCGACCGACTATCTGCGCGGCGACGTGGCGGTGAAGGGCGGCATCACCACCCTGGTGAAGACCGCGCATCTCGCCGAGGCCTTCCGCATGAACTACGAGGTCCACCATGGCGGCAACTCGCTGAACAACATGGCGAACCTCCATGTCATCGCCTCGATCCGCAACACCGAGTTCTTCGAGGTGCTGCTGCCCGACGGCGCGCAGAAATACGGGTTGGAGCGCGACATCGTCGTCGGGCGCGACGGCATGGTGCACGTGCCGAATGAACCGGGTCTCGGGGCCGCCATCGACTTTGCCCTGATCGAGCGCAAGAAAGTAGCCGTCCTGACGTGAGGCCGATCCAGATCTACATCGATGCCGATGCCTGTCCGGTGAAGGCGGAAGTGTACCGCGTCGCCGAGCGGTACGGCCTCAAGGTCTTCGTCGTGGCCAATTCCTATATCGGCGTGCCGCGCGATCCGCGGATCGAACGGGTTGTCGTGAGTGATGGCTTCGATGCCGCGGACGACTGGATCGCCGAGCGTGCCGGCCCCGACGACATCGTCATCACGTCGGACATTCCGTTGGCCGACCGCAGCCTCAAGAAGGGCGCTTCGGTGATCGGCTCGACCGGCGTGCCGTTCACCGCCTCGTCGATCGGCATGGCGATGGCGAGTCGCGACCTGATGTCGAACTTGCGGGCGATGGGAGAAGTGACGGGTGGGCCGAAGCCGATGGCGGCGCGGGACCGCTCGCGCTTCCTCTCGGCGCTCGACGAAGCGGTGCAGAAGATCCGGCGCCGCCAGCCCTAGCGCCGGTCGATCCAGACTTCCTCGAAGCGGAAACCGTTATAGGAGCTGTTGGTCTGCGGCACGAAGCCCTGGACGTAGGGCTGCCAGCAGGTCGCGGCGCGGTTCCACATCAGCGGCGGGCGGGCGCTGTCGGCCAGCAGCCTGGCTTCGAGATCCCAGACGAGCTGGCGGCGCTTCTCGACATCGAGCTCCGAGGACTGGGCCTCGAACAGCCGTTCGATCTCGGGATTGCAGTAGCGATTGTAGTTGCGCTCCGAGCGGCAGGCGAAGGTCTCGTAGAAGACCTGGTCGGGGTCGTCGAGGGCATTGCCCGTCGTCTCGATCGCCAGCGCATAGTCGCGGCGCTGCAGGCGGGTGAACCAGTGCACGGTCTCGACGACGTCGAGCGTGGGATCGAAGTAAATTTCCTGCAGTTGCGTGGCCAGTACTGCCGCCGGGCTGCGATAGAGCGAGACGGCACGGGTGAAGATCTTGAGCGGCAGCGGCTTTTCCGGCCCGTAGCCCGCCTTGCGCATCAACTCGCGGGCCTCGGCGCGGTTTTTCTCGAGATCGGCGCCGTAGCCGGGCAATTTTGCCAGCATCTCCGCCGGCAGGCCCCAGCGGCCTTCGGGGGCCGGCTGCAGATGGCCGCCGATGGCGCCGCTGCCGTCTGCGAGGGAATCCATGAAGGTCTTCCGGTCGAGCGTAAGCAACAGCGCCCGGCGGATGTCGGGGTTGTCGAACGGCGGCACTTCGCGATTGAGCATCAGATTCGTGTTGTTGTTCATCGCCGTCGCCTCGCACATCACGCGCGGAGACTGGCGCCGGACGTCGCGCAGCTGCGACATCGACACGTCGCTGGGGAAGGTCATGTCGTACCGTCCGGCGACGAAACTCAGCAACGCCGTCGAACGACTGGCGACGACCGAGAATTCGATGCCGTCGAGATAGGGACGGCCGGTCTTCCAGTAGTCCGGATTTCGCGTGAGGCGGATACGGTCGAACTGGTTGAACGAGTCCAGCTTGAAGGGGCCGGTGCCGACCGGTTTCACCCGCATCTGCGCCAGAGGCACGTGGCAGGGATAGATAGGGATGAAGCCCGAGGCCAGCATGGCCAGAAGGGAGGGCTGCGGCCGGTTGAGATGGATCGTGACGTCGAAGTCGGTCGGTGCGCGCACGAAGTTGACGTTGCCGAACCATGAGCCGCGCGGATTGGTGCGCAGCCGGTTGCGTGCCCTGTTGGTCAGGAGATTGAAGGTGCATTCCACGTCGCTCGACGTGAACGGCATGCCGTCGTGCCACTTCACGCCACGCCGCAGCTTGAACGACAGCTCAGTCCTGTCGTCGTTCCAGGCCCAGGATTCGGCGAGGTCGGGAACGACTGCCTCTTCGCTGTTCTGTGCGACGGCCGGATCGAACATCACGAGGTTGTTGAAGAGCGGCATGAAGGCCACGACGGTCGAGGCGTTGGTCTCCTCGAGGATCGATGCGCTCGCGGGATTGTCGCGATGGAAGATGCGCAGCACGCCGCCAGTACGCTGGGCGAGCGCGACATCGCACCAACCCAGCAGCAGGGCCAGGGACCCGATGAGCAGCCTCGTACGCATCTTCAAAAGCCTTCACGCGACGCCGGACTCGCCGGCCACAGCATTGTCACTAGGCTGACAGGCTGGCGGCCCGGGCGAAATATTCATTCCTGCACAGTAGGACTGGCGCAGGTGGCTCGGGAAGGCGAGAGCGCCTCTCAGGATACAAGCAATACAAATGCCCGTCGGCTCACGCGGCGTGCGCGGAACGCATGGCGCTCGAGTAGCGGGGGCAGACCTCCCGGGCGAACCGGGTCATCATGCGCTGGCGCAGCTCCAGCGGGGTTCCGGGAGTCGCCGAGGACACCATGAAGTAGTTGAAGCCGAGTGCGGCAAGCTGGTCGATGCGCCGGCAGATCGTCTCGGGACTGCCCACCAGGTTGGAGTCCATGAACGGCCCGAGCTCCGCCGGGTCGGTGAGCTTGCGCAGGTTGGCGAACATGCGGCTGAAGTCCTGGTACTCGGGAATGTCAGCCCACGGGTTGGCGTCGGACTCGTAGTGGGTGCACTGCAGGTCGAAGTAGGGCGGATAGAACCGGCGGCCGAGATCGCGCGCCTCCTCGTCGGTGTCGGCGATGAACATCTTGACCGAGATCGGCAGGATCGCATCCTTCGATGCGGCGCCCGCCCGCGCGCGCCAGCGTTCGAGGATCTTCACCAGCAGTTTGTCGGGAAAGGTCGACAGGCAGATCGGCGCGACGCCGAGGTCACCCATCACCTCGGCGCTCGCCGGGCTGCCGATGGCGCCGTAGAAGCGGACCTTCTTGGTGGTGGGATCGGGCCGCAGCCTGATCGGCTTCTCGATCTTCCAGAACGGACCGTCATGCGTGAAAGGCTCGCCCGTAAGGCCTTTCTCGACGATGCGGTAGCATTCGGTGAAACGGGCACGCGCTTCGTTCATGTCGATGTTGTAGGCGTCGTACTCCATCTTCGCCGTGCCGCGGCCGATGCCGAGATGGAGCGTGCCGTTGGTCATGCTGTTCAGCATGGCAATCTCTTCCGCCAGCCGCAGCGGATGATACCAGGGCAGCACCAGAACCGAGGTGCCCAGCGACAGGTCGGGGAAGGCGGCGGCGATGTGCGCCATGAACAGGAGCGGGCTCGGCGTCGGATAGTAGTCGCTGAAATGATGTTCAAGCAGCCAGGCTGCGTCGAAGCCGAGCTTCTGGCCGAGTGCGCAGTCGTCCATCACCTCGCGATAGAGCGTCTGGTCCGACTTGTGGACGTCGCTGGCCGGCGCGGCCTGAAACCCGAACGCAATATCAGCCATCGTCTTCGTTCCCTCTTCCTGTCCCTGACTATATAAAGCCCGGACGTTATTGGGGAGGGCTGGATGGCACCGACGAGACGCTGCGTTGCAGCATTGGGATTGGCTTTCGCGGCGGCGGCGCTGCTGCCGATGGCCGCGCAGGCGCAGCAGAAGAAGGTCGTAATCTATACGTCCAACGAAAGCACACTGAACGATCTCGTGTTCGCGGCCTTCACCAAGGAAACCGGCATCGCCGTCGAGCCGGTGGTCGCAGGCTCCGGCGTGGTGATCCGCCGCCTGCAGGCCGAGAAGGAACGTCCGCTCGGCGACATCGTCTGGGGCATCAGCCGCTCGCTGCTGCAGACCAACAAGGCGCTGTTCGCGCCCTACGCCTCGAAGAACAAGGATGCGATCCCGGTCGAGTATCGCGATCCAACCGATCTCTGGGTCGGCAACAACCTCCACCTGCTGGTGATCCTGCAGAACACCAAGATCCTGCCGGCCGACCAGGGGCCGAAGGGCTGGAACGACCTGCTCGACCCGAAGTGGAAGGGCAAGATCGCCTTCACCGATCCCGCCAACTCGGGTTCGGCCTACACCACGGTCACCATGCTGGTCGACCTGTGGGGCGGCGGCGAGGCGGGCTGGAAGAAGGTCGGTCAGCTGTTCAGGAACCTGAAGGTACTGAACCGCTCCTCGCTGGTCTTCCAGGGCGTCGGCAACGGCGAGTACCCGCTGGGCATCTCGCTGGAATATGCCGGCCCGATGTGGGCCGCGGGCGGCGCGCCGGTGAAGACGATCTATCCGGCCGACGGCACGCTCGCCACCATGGAAGGCGTCGCCATCATCAAGAACGGCCCCGATCCGCAGGAGGCCAGGGCCTTCGTCGATTTCGTGAACCGCAAGGACGTGCGCGAGATGATCCTCAAGGCCACGTATCGCCGGCCGACGCGCACCGACCTCGACCTCGCGACCCTGCCGGGCGGCCTGCCGCCGATCGGCAGCCTCAAGATGCTGACCTACAACGAGGACGCCTGGACGGAGAAGCGCAAGGAGACGCTCGAGAAGATCAAGGACATGCTGCAGGAGTCCCGCTGAGCGTGACCGATATCGTCATTGACGGCGCGACCCGGACCTTCGGGACGGTGCGCGCGGTCGACGGTGTGAATCTCACCGTCGGCGAAGGCGAATTCTTTACCCTCCTGGGGCCGTCGGGCTGCGGCAAGACCACCCTGCTGCGCATGATCGCGGGTTTCTGCGAGCTCGACGCGGGCCAGATCCGGTTCGGGGCGAAGCGCATCGACACCCTGCCGGCGCATACGCGCGATATCGGCATGGTGTTCCAGAACTATGCGGTGTTCCCCAACCTGACTGTGGCCGGCAACGTGGCCTACGGCCTGAAGGCGCGGAAGGTGCCCGCGGCGGAAGTTGCGCGCCGCGTCGAGGAAGCGCTGTCGCTGGTTCAGCTCGGCGGTTACGGCGAGCGCTGGCCGCACCAGCTCTCGGGCGGCCAGTTGCAGCGCGTCGCCATCGCCCGCGCGCTGGTGATCCGCCCGCAGGTCCTGCTGTTCGACGAGCCGCTCAGCAATCTCGATGCGCGGCTGCGGGTCAGCATGCGCGCCGAGATCCGCGAGCTGCAGAAGTCGTTGGGCATTACCGCGATCTACGTGACGCACGACCAGGAAGAGGCGATGTCGGTGTCCGACCGCATCGCCCTGATGCAGAGCGGCAGGCTGGAGCAGGTCGGCGCGCCGGCCGAGATCTATCGCCAGCCCGCGTCGCGCTTCGCGGCGGAGTTCATGGGCACCACCAACCTGCTCGAACCGAAAGTGCTGGGCCTTGCCGGCACAGGCATGATCTCGCTGCGACCCGAAGCGCTGCGCCTGGATGCGGAGGCGCCTTCCGGCTGGCCGCGACTTTCGGGCGCCGTAACGCATGTCGAAATCCTGGGGCCGATCACGCGCTTCGACGTGCAGCTGGCCGATGGCGCCTTGATCCGGGTCGCGTCGCTCGACGAGCCGCATCGCACGCTGGCGGCGGGCGCACAGGTGACGCTCGCTTACGATCCGGCACGAGTGACCGTGCTGCCGTGACGCTCTCAGTTCCGCATCAGCAACGCCTGCCGCTGGCCATCGCCGCGCTCGGGTTCCTGTTCCTGGGCCTCTTCCTGCTCTATCCGCTGTTCAACGTCTTCGGCGCCAGCGTGCTGGACGGCGATGGCGAGAAGTTCACCTTCGCCAACTACGTCAAGATCCTGGGCCGTCCGTTCTATCGCGGCGCCGTGGCCAACACGCTGATGATCGGCGTCGCGGCCACGATCACCACCATCGTGATTTCGGTGCCCTTCGCCTTCGCGCTGGCACGTCTGCCGGTGCCGGGCAAGGCCGCCATCATCGCGCTCGCCGCCATGCCGCTGGTCCTGCCGTCCTTCGTCAGCGCCTACGCCATTGTGCTGCTGCTGGGCCGTGCCGGCGTGGTGACGCAGTGGCTCAACTCCTGGGGCATCGGCTTCGGCTCGATCTATGGCGCCGGCGGCATCATCCTCGTCTACACGCTGACGCTCTATCCCTACGTCCTGCTGCCGACGATGGCGGGCTTCAAGGCGGTCGATGTCTCGATCGAGGAGGCCGCGCAGAGCCTCGGCTCCTCGCCGCGCCGCACCTTGTGGACCGTGACCCTGCCCATCGTCGTCCCCTCGATCCTGGCGGGCGGCCTGCTGGTCTTCATCGAGACACTGGAGAATTTCGGCGTACCCTTCGTGCTGGCCGAGGACATGCCGATCTTCGCCGTCGAGGCCTTCAAGCTGTTCGTCGGCGAGACCGCGCCCAACCCGTCGTCGGCCGGCGTGCTGGGCGTACTGCTGATCCTGATGACCTCGCTGGTGCTGCTGATCCAGCGGCGCTTCCTCGCCAACCGCCGCTTCGCCACCGGCGCACGCTCCGCGCCGCCGATCCTGAAGGTCGGCCCCGGCCTGCGGATCGCCGCAACCGTCTATTGCTGGGCAGTCGTGCTGCTGGCCCTGGTGCCGTTCTTCGCCATTGTCGTGTTGTCGTTCATGGAGTTCCGCGGACCGGTCCTCCATCCCAATTTCAGCACGGCCAACTTCACGGCCCTGTTCGAGCGCTCGACGCGGCCGCTGCTGAACACGCTGATGTTCGCCACGCTGGCGGCGATCGGCGTCACGCTGATCGGTGTGCCGATCGCCTATGTGGTGACGCGGCTGCGCTCCGGTCTGGCGGCGGTTCTCGACGTGATCGCCACGCTGCCGTTCGCCGTGGCCGGCACGGTGCTGGCGATCGGCTTCGTCGTCTCGTTCAACAGCGGCTGGCTGATCCTGACGGGCGGGCCGTTCATCATGGTGCTGGCCTATACGGTGCGCAAAATCCCGTTCGCGGTGCGCTCGTCGAGCGGCATCCTGCACCAGATCGATCCCTCGCTGGAGGAAGCCTCGATCAGCCTCGGCCGCTCGCCGCTGCAGACTTTTGCGCGCATCCTGGTGCCGCTTATGCTGGGCGGCATCATGAGCGGCTTCGTGCTGACCTGGGTGACCATCGCTTCTGAACTCAGCGCCACCGTCGTGCTCTACAGCGGCCAGTGGCGCACGCTCACGGTGGTCATGTTCCAGGCCCTCGAAGGCGGCGGCGGGGGCATCGCCACGGCGGCGGCATCGACACTGATCGTGGTGACTTTGGTCCCGATCGCGCTCCTCTACCGGCTGATCCGCCGCTACGAGCTGGCGGCCTGACCCGGGCGGGGGCAAGCCTGTGACGGGGCCCACCTTGGAATAGCCCCAATGCGGGCCCTCATCTAAACTGGATGCATCCTGCGGGGGCTTCCGGCGTTCATATGCCCTTGCCGGCGTGACGAGAACCCATTTGGCCATGCGGAAGCGAACCTGGATCCGGATCGGAGCGGCCATCGCGGCGTTTTTCGCCCTGGTGACGCTTGCCGGCTTCCTGGCGCCGACGCTGCTGAACGTCGAGCAATACAAACCGGCCATGATCGCCGCGGTGAAGGAGGCGACGGGCCGGGAACTGGTGATCCAGGGCCCGCTCAAGCTCACCTTCTTTCCGCGGCCCCGCATCAGCGCCCGCCAGGTCCATTTCGCCAACGCCGTCGGCGCCAAGGGCGCACAGATGGTGGATGTGCGCTGGATCGGCGTCTCGCCGTCGCTGGGCGCGCTGCTGCGCGGCAAGATCGAGGTCGGCCGGCTCACGCTCTTCCGGCCCACCATCGTGCTGGAGAGCGATGCCGACGGCCGGCCCAACTGGGAATTCAATCCCGGTGCCGGCGCCAGCCAGCCCTCCGGCGCACCCAGCAGCGGCCTGCACCTGGCGATCGGCACCCTCAAGATCCGCGAAGGCACTCTCAGCTACACCAATCCCAAGACCAACCAGACCCTGAAGGCCGAGAACGTCGAGCTCCTGGCCTCGGTCGGTTCGTTTCAGGGGCCGTTCAGCTTCGACGGCACCGCGACGGTCAACGGCGTGCCCCTGTCGCTGATGGCGTCGGTCGGCACGCCGACGGACAAGGGCAACGACATGTCCTTCAAGCTCAAGGTGCAGAGCGGCTCGCTGAACTTCGACGGCCATATCAGCCGCATCGCCGTCGACGCCGACGTGAAGGGCAAGGTTTCGCTCTCGACTGCCGGCCTGACCGACTTCATCGCCACACTGGTCCGGGCGGGCGGCCAGGAGCCGCCGGCGTTCGACGCGTCGGTCATCGGCCAGTTCGCGTTCGATGGCGACATCGACCTGTCGGCCGAGAGGGTGGCGCTGACGAACTTCAAGATGTCGATGGCCGACGAGACCGTATCGGGCAACGTCGTGCTGACGGGCGGCGCCAATCCGTCGCTCGAAAGCCGGCTGTCGATGGCGAAACTAGATGCCGGGAAGTGGATTGCGCTGCTGTCCAATCCCGATGCCTTCAAGCCGAAGACGGCCGCGCCCGTCGCGCCGGCCCCGCCCGCGACGCCCGCCAAACCCGGCGCGACCGAGGCGACGCCCAAGCCGCCTGCCGCACTGGCGGGGGCTGCGGCACCGGCTGGGGCTGCCGCGCCCGCCAAGCCCGCGGCCCAGCCTGCCGCGCCGCCAGCGGCCGGGGCCAAGCCCGCACCCGTCACCCCGGCGGGCACGGCACCTCCCGCAAACGCCACGACCAAGCCGCCCGCGGCGGCGGTTCCCGCGCCTCCTGCGGCCCCGACCGCTGCGGCACCCCCCAAGCCTCCGGCCGCCGGTTCCGTCGCGACGGCGCCCGCCGCGCCGCCGGCGGCCGGTGCCAAGCCGAATGCCGCGCCGCCCGCCAATCCTGCGGCGCAACCGCCTGCCAATCAGGCGGCCAAGCCCGCGACCGGCCCGGCAGCCCCGGCCAAGGCACCCGCGGCGACTCCCGCGGCCCCGGCCTCGCTGTCGCCGTTCCCGCCGGCCTTCACCGTCGTATTCTCGATCGACGCCAAGGAAGTCACCTATCGTAAGGGCACGATGCGCGACGTGGCGCTGGCGGTGGAGATCCGGAAGGGCGTGATCGCCGTGCCCCGCTTCAGCGCCATCCTGCCCGGCGAGATGGTGCTGCAGGCCAGTGCCGCCCCGGCGGCGGCGGCCGATGCGGGCGCCAAGCCTGCCGCCAACCCCATCCAGTCGGCCGGCGAATTCAGCCTCACCGGCACGCACCTGCGCGAGACGCTGGCCTGGCTGGAGATCGACACGTCGGGCATTCCCGCCGGCAAGCTCCAGTCGCTGACGATCAAGGGCAAGGTCGCCTCGACGGCCAACAGCCTGCAGATCTCCGATCTCGGCATGGATCTCGACGGCCAGCGCGCGACCGGCAGCGGCAGCATCGCGTTCGGCGTGCCGCTGACCCTGGCGACCTCGGTGCAACTCGATCGCTTCGATCTCGACGCCTACCTGCCGCAGCCGAAGGACGCCGCGACGCTCTCGTCCGTGTTGCCGGCGGCGGTGACGACGGCGACCGCGCCGGTGCTCACCGCGCCCGCCGCAGCGGCTCCTCCCGACAAGACGCTGCCGGTCCTCGGCCTCAAGGCGAAGGTGGCCAAGCTCCTGTTCCGCGGCGAGACGTTGAGCGGAATCGATGCCGATCTCGCCATCCAGGGCAATCTGCTCAAGGTGAACGGCCTCAAGCTGGCAGACGTGCTGGGTGCCAAGTTCGACTTCAAGGGCCAGGTCGCCGACTTCGGCACGGTGCCGCGCTTCGACGTCACCTTCAACGCGACCATGCCCGACACCGACAAGCTGCTGGTCTATGCCGGCCTGCCGAAGTTCCTGAACGGCAAGCTGGGCGCGTCGACGGCAGGGGGCAACGTCGCCGGCACGATGGAAGCGTTGAACCTGCGCAACGCCTCCGTTACCGCGGCTGGCGCGACGGTGCGTGCCACGGGCTCGCTGGTGCTGGGCGACAAGTTCGCCTTCGACCTCTCGAATTTCAGCGTGCAGGCCCAGGATGCGAGCCGGCTCGTCTCGGTCGCCACCGGCCGCTCGCAGGAAGGGCTGGGCGCTCTGGCGGCGGAAGGCGCGTTCAAGGGCAACGAGCAGCGCGCCGCCTTCGACGGTAAACTCACGGCGATGGGCACGCAGATGGCGGGCCGCATCGACGCTGCGCTGGGGCAACGCCCCAACTTCACCGCCAACCTGCGCATCCCCGGAACGCTGGACCTCGACGATTGGCTGGGAGTCACCGACGCGCCGGCGACCGCCGTGCCCACGCCGGCGCTGCCGGCGGCACCGGCTGGACCGAACGCTGCTTCCGTGCCGCTGCCGGCCCGCGCGCCCCGCGCAGCCGCCGGCAAGCAGATCGATCTCTCGGCCCTGCGCGCTTTCGATGCGACCCTGAATCTCGAAACCAGCGCGATCGAGTTCGGGTCCCTCAAGGTGACGTATGCCGACATGGACGCGACCCTGAAGAACGGCGTCGTGAAGGTGTCGAAGCTCACCGGTCAGTTCTACAGCGGCGCCGTCGATTTCGGCGGTACGATCGATGCGTCGAAGGACACGATGACGGTCGACGTCGCGGGCACCTTGCAGGGCATCTATGTCGGCGAGATGCTGCGCGGCACGGCGGGCCAGAACGTCTTCGGCAACGACAATCTGACGGTGGCGATCGACGGCAAGATCAACGTCATGAAGATCGCGCTGCAGGGCCAGGGCAATTCACCCGAGCAGATTCGCGATTCGTTGACGGGCCAGGGCCATCTGTCCGGCGTCGTCTACCCGTCGGTCACCAAGGGATCGCTGGGCCTCGCCTCGTTCGCAACGGGCGTCGGCAGCATCTTCAGCACCGAGATGGGGTTCAACTCGGCGGTCCTCTCGGGGTTCATCAATGCGCAGAGTTCGATCGAAGGCGACATCACGCTTTCGAACGGCGAGATCCAGCTGCAGAACCACGCGGTGAAGGGCCCGAATGCGACGGCGCGTATCGACAGCCGCACCAACCTGACTTCTGCGACGACGGAGACGACCATCGCGCTCGACGCCGGCTCGAACGGCGCGACGGACTATGTGATGACGGTCAGCGGCCCGGTCTCGGCCCCGACCATGAGCATCCGCGGCAAGTGAACCTCTCGGTCTTCTTCCACGTGAATGTTCACGCGGAGGGAAACGAGCGCTTTGTTCGGGCCAATCGATAGTTGCTGGAGTTTCGGGGCAGGTGATGGGTTAGATCACCCAGTTGGGTGGGGCAAATACCCCATCGCCAGTTGGAGCTGTCTGCGAGGGGCTTCATAAAATCACGTTGAATCAATGAGTTGATCCTCTTTGGCACAGTGGCACGGCTTTGGCGATGTGTCGGATGGGCGCTTAAAGCGTCCGCAACCAAGGAGGTAAGCTCATGATGAAGTCGACCATTCTCGGCGTACTCGCCGCCGTCTCGTTGCCCGCTCTGGCTTTCGCTGCGCCGACGTTTCAGCCCTCCGTCGAGGCTCTCGCCCCGGCCGAGCAGGCCGCGACCGTCGAGCCGTCGCAGGACACCAACCCGCTGGTCACCGTTCGCGAGGCCGAGTCGCGCAACGGACGTGGCCGCGATCGCGACCGCGGCCGCCGTCGGCCGTAGTTAGTCCGGAATGCCGGACCCGGTGCATCCGGGTCCGGCGTCTCGGGACGGCGACGCGAGCGTCGACTCGCCCGGCGCCCTAAGGGCCGGAAAGCGGCTCAAGCCAAATGCCATTTGGGAAGTGAATGCTCTGTCGGTCGACGCGCCTCGCGGCTTGGGCAGGTATTTGCCTGTGTGCGGTGCCTGCAGGAGCCCAGACGGCAATACCCAGTGGATCGCCTCGCGGCACCATGCCCGAGATCCAGGTTACAGCGAGCCGCCTCGATCAGGATCGCGCCGCGATCATGCCGGACCTCGGGGCCACGCGGTACGGCTTCACACGCCAGAACATCGAGAACATTCCCCAGGGGGAGAACGCACCTCTCGGCCAGGTGCTGCTCCGTGCGCCCGGCGTGGTTCAGGACGGTTTCGGCCGCATCCACGTCCGCGGCGACCACAGCAACCTCCAATACCGGTTCGACGGCGTTCAACTGCCGGAGGGATTGTCGGCCTTCACCCAGGTGTTCAGTGCACGCTTCACGGACACCCTGTCTCTGCTCACCGGCGCCTTGCCGGCCCAGTACGGCCTGACGACGGCCGGGGTGGTCGACATCGGTGTTCGGTCGGGAACGACCGATCCCGGTACCGAAGCGGCGGTGATGACGGGATCATACAACTGGATACAGCCCGTCCTGCAGTACGGAGGGCGCTCGGGTTCGGTCGATTTCTTTGCCGTTGGCCAGTTCACCAGCAACAGCATCGGCATGGAGAACCCGACGGCATCCTACCAGCCGCTCCACGACGATACCAAGCAGTGGTACGCGCTGACGAAGGTTACCGGGATCATCGACGAGCAGACGCGCCTTAGCTTCATCGGTGGAGGAGCCGCCGCCCGATTCCAGATCCCCAATCTGCCATTTCAGGTTCCCGCCTTCACCGTCAACGGCATTTCGTCCTGGGACAGCACGCTGCTCGATCAGCAGCAATCTGAATCGACCTACTTCGGGATCGCTTCGCTGCAGAAGACATATCGGGACGTCAATTTCCAAGTGTCTGCGTTCGCTCGTTACTCCAGCCTGGCCTATGAGCCGGACCCGATCGGCGACCTCCTCTACAATGGCTTTGCCCCATGGGCGGTCCGACAGGGAGTCGCTGCTGGCCTGCAGGGCGACGCCAGCTGGAAACTGGCCGAAGGGCACACGCTGCGCGGAGGCTACCTTGTGCAACGCGAGCAGGTGAACAGTACGACCTGGGCCAACGTCTTGCCTCTCGTCCCCGGCGCCGGCGGTCTTGTGCCGGGTGGACAACCAGTCGGCATCTTCGACTACTCCGACCTGACGGCCTGGACCTACAGCGTCTATCTGCAGCACGAGTGGCGCGCCTTGCCGTCGCTGACCGTCAACTGGGGGCTGCGCTTCGATGCGGTGTCCGGAATGACGAGCGAGAACCAGCTCAGTCCTCGCGTCAACGTGGTTTGGGAACCGGTTCCTTCGGTCTCAGTGCGCGCAGGATACGCAAGATACTTCGTTCCGCCGCCGCTTGGTTTTGTGACGGCAGGATCGCTCGCATCCCGTGCGGGGACGACGGTGGAGCCTTTGGTGACTCTGAACGACCCGGTGCGCGCCGAGCGCTCGGACTATATCGATTTCGGCCTGACAGCGAAGCCGCTGCCTCATCTCGCACTCGGGTTCAGCGCCTACTACAAGTTCGCGCAGAACTACGTGGATGAGGGGCAGTTCGGGGCACCCGTGCTGATGACCGCCTTCAACTATGCATACGCGCAAGCGAGAGGTTTCGAGGTCTTCGCCAGCTATGACGAGGGGCCGTGGTCACTCTATGCCAATCTCGCCTGGTCTCGCGTTTCCGTCATCGGGTTCAACTCGGCCCAGTTCAATGCGAGCCCGGCGGAACTCGACTACATCGCCCTCAACTGGATTCCTGCCGATCATGACCAGGGCCTTTCCGGTTCGGCCGGCATTTCATATGCCTTCGGCTACAAGACCGACCACGCAACCCGGCTCGCCGCCGACCTGATCCTCGGGAGTGGCCTTCGGACCACCGTGACGACACCCAACGACACGTCACTGCCGGGCTATGCCACCCTCAACCTGTCGATCACCCAGTCGATTCCGATCCTCGAGAAGAGATCGACGCGGCTGCGGTTCGATCTTCTGAACGTTACCGATAATCAATACCAGTTGCGGACCGGAGCAGGGGTCGGCGTCGGTGCGCCGCAGTACGGCATGAGACGCGCATTCTTCCTTACCCTGTCGCAGAATTTCTAAGGCGTCTTCGCGAGAATGGGCCAATAGACCCAAGTGGGTGGGGCAAATCCCCCACTCCTCCGTCGTCGAAAGTCCACGTATTCCCGGATTTCCTTTGTATTCAGATGGTTAGCGCTTACGGCATGGGTGGCACGCCGCTCGCAATCTGGTTGGGCGGATGCCCCAGGCATCCGCCCAACACGGAGAGAAACGTAATGATGAAGTCCACCCTGCTTGCCACGCTCGTCGCCGCCACCCTACCGGCCGTTGCCTTCGCCGCTCCCACTT
Source organism: Reyranella humidisoli (assembly GCF_019039055.1). Lineage (NCBI taxonomy): Bacteria > Pseudomonadati > Pseudomonadota > Alphaproteobacteria > Hyphomicrobiales > Reyranellaceae > Reyranella > Reyranella humidisoli. The sequence continues at coordinate 463,103 of NZ_JAHOPB010000001.1, read as the reverse complement.
TCCAGCCGGCGGTCGCCCCCACGGTCGCGGCGGACGAAGCCAAGGCTCCGGCGATCGACGCGCCCGGCAATGTCGACGAAGGGCTTGTGCTGGTACGCGAAGGCGGTTCCCGTCGCGGTCGCGATCGTGGCCGTCCGTAAGCTGCGAACCCGACCGGACCAGGCTTCGCCGGGTCCGGTCCCCTTCGCGGCGGGCGGCTGCAGCCCGTCGGGCGTTCCATCGAGCACCAATGCGGTATAACGCCCCCATGGTCGGACCCTCTCCCGTCTTGAAGATTTCGCGAAACTCTGCCCGCCAGTTCGACCTGCTGCGCTGGTTCGCGCTCACCTCGCTGATCTGCGTCGTCCTGTTCGGAAGCGGCAGCGCGTTGCTGCTGGGCCGTGCCCTGACGCGCAATACGCTGGAGCGTGATGCAGCCGTGAGCGCAGCCTTCGTCGAAAGCATCATGCGGGCGGAGGAGACATGGGTGTACTTCGTCGACCCGAAGTCGGCGGCCGCCAGGGAGCCGCTCGAATCCTTTTTCAGACATGTCTCGGGCATGCCCGGCGTCGTGCGCGCCAACGTCTATTCGACGGACGGCACGGTCCTGTGGTCGAGCGACGCCGCATTGATCGGCCGCCGTTTCCCGGAAAACCACGAACTGCAGGAGGCGCTTCGGGGGCGCATCGTGGTCGAGTCGGGCGAAGTCGGTGATCACAAGGAAGAACACATCGAACTATCCCCGGGTGCAGGCGGCCGCCGCTTCATGGAAGCCTACCTGCCGGTTCGCAACGCCGCTCGGACGGAGGTGATCGGTGTCGTCGAGATCTATCGCCTTCCCGAGAACCTGTTCGAGGCGATCGACCGCGACCTCCGGTTGGTCTGGATGGTGATCGGCTGTGGTGCAGCATTGCTTTACGGCGCGCTGTTCGTAGTGGTCGCCTACGCCCGCAAGGTCATGGCCAAGCAACAGGAACAACTGGTAGAGGCGGAGGCGCTGGCTGCAATAGGCGCAATCGCATCGACGGTGGCTCACGGCCTGCGCAACCCGCTGGCCTCGATTCGCTCCTCGGCGGAACTGGCGCGCATGGAGGACGATCCGGAGCGCGACCAGTGTCTTGCCGACATCATGCGCGAGTCGGATCGCCTCGACGGCTGGGTCCGCGATCTGCTGCTGCAAGCCCGCGAGGAAGCAATCGCCGGCGGTCAGGCCGATGCCAACCGTTTGGTCAAAGCCAGCGCCGATGATTATGCGGCAGCCGCCGGGCGCCAGGGGGTCCAGATCGACGTTCGTCCAGGGACTGTGCCGCCGGTGCGTGGCAATCCCGGTGCGTTGCGGCCCGCGCTCGATAACCTCGTGCTCAACGCGATCGAGGCCATGCCCTCGGGCGGCGATCTGGTGATCGAGACGATGTTGGTCGATGGTGGAAAGCAGGTCGAGATTCGGGTGATCGACAGCGGCACGGGCCTGCCGCCGGCGTTGCATAAGGGGCTTCCACGGCTGTTCTACTCGACGAAGGCACGCGGTACTGGGCTGGGGCTCGTACTGACCCGGCGCATCGTGCAGGGATTCGGCGGCAGCCTGCGCTTCGACACGGGGCGTGGTCGCGGCACGTCCGCCATCATTGCGCTTCCCGTGGCGGCCTGACCATGGCGTACGGCGTACTTCTGGTCGAAGACGAGGAAACACTCGCCCGCAACATCCACCGGTTCCTGCAGCGCGAAGGGTTCGAGCCGCGCCACGCCTCGACGTTACGCGAAGCCACCAAAGCTCTCGACGAATTCGCTCCGGACCTCGTGTTGCTCGACCTCGGGCTGCCCGACGGAGACGGGCTCGAACTGCTGAAGTCCCTTTGCGAGCGTAGCCAGCCGACCAAGGTGATCGTCCTGACCGGACACGGATCGGTCCAGACCGCCGTGGAGGCGATGAAGGCGGGTGCGTTCGACTACCTGTCCAAGCCGATCGCGCTGTCCGAGCTCAAGCTTGCGATCGAGAAGGCGGTGGGCCAGGAACGGCTGGAGGGTACGCTTTCCTATTACCGTGGGCGCGAGGCCCGACAGGGTGGATTGGCCACCCTGCTGGGGCAGTCGCCGGCGATGCGCGAACTGCACCAGCGGCTGGGTCAGATCCTCGAGTCGGACCTGCGCCTCCGCGACGGCGTGCCGCCGCCGGTGCTGATCCTGGGGGAAACCGGCGCCGGCAAGGAACTGGTGGCTCGGGCCCTGCACTACGAAGGGCCGCGAGGGCAGGGGCCCTTCATCGAGCTGAATTGCGCCGCCTTGCCGGCACACCTGCTCGAGTCGGAGCTGTTCGGCCACGAGAAGGGGGCCTTTACGGACGCGCGCGAGCGACGCATCGGTTTGGTCGAAGCGGCGCATGGCGGCACGCTGTTCCTTGACGAGATCGGCGACCTCGATGCCGCCGTGCAGGCCAAGTTGCTCAAGCTGCTGGAGGACCGTACGGTCCGGCGGCTCGGCAGCGTGCGCGAACGGCAGGTCGACCTGCGCTTCGTCGCGGCAACACATCGTCCGCTCGAAAAGCTCGTCAACGAGGGGAAGTTCCGCTCGGACCTTTTCTTCCGCTTGTCCGTGCTCGGTGTGACGGTGCCGCCGCTGCGCCAGCGCGGAAACGACGTGCTGCAGCTGGCACGCCACTTCCTCGACCAGCATGCACGACGCTATCGCCGGCCGGGATTTACGCTGGCACCTGACGCCGAGGCGCGGCTGCTCGCCCATGCTTGGCCCGGCAATGTGCGGGAGTTGCGCAATGCGATGGAGCAGGCCGCTCTTTCGGCGAGCGACGGGCGCGTCACGGTGGCGAACCTTGCGCTTGTACAGTTCACGCAGCCGCTGGAACGCGTAGAGGCCCAACCGCCTGTCGACGGCGTCTCGAGCCTGCCCGAAATCGAAAGGCGGACCATCGAGGTGGCTCTGCAGCAGGCAAAGGGCAATGTTTCCAAGGCTGCGCGAGCGCTTGGCATCAGCCGCGATACCATGCGCTACAGAATGGCCAAGCATAGCCTCACGGGCGAATAGCGAGGCCGACCAGCCAGGATGAAATCTCCGGCGCGATCCTAGCGATATGGCATTCCCGTTCGGGCACGCTCTCTCGCGCCGCGAACGGCCGCCCTGACTATCAGCGCCGAGGCGACCTGTGGGCGCCGTCCCGTCTTACGCCGCCCGGTTCTTCAGGATTTCCCAGGCATGGCGGAAGTTCTGGGCCATCTCTTCGGCCGGTACCGCGCCGGAGAAGAGGACGTGGCCCTGTAGCGCGAAGCTCGGCACGCCCTGGATGCCGGCGTTGCGCGCCATCTCGTCGCCGGCCAGCACCTCGCGGTGGCCCTCGTCGCCCGACAGCATCGCGAGCACCTCGGCACGGTCGAGGCCTGCTTCGGCGGCGATGCCCGAGAGGACGGTGATGTCGCCGATGTCGGCGCCCTTGCAGAAATAGCTCTCGAACAGTTCCTCGACGACCGCATCCTGGAGCCCGCGCGGACCGGCGTAGCGGATCAGGCGGTGGGCGTTCACGGTGTTGGGCGTGCGCTTGATGCGGTCGAGATGGAATTCCAGGCCGACCGTCGCGGCGGTCTCGGTGATGCGCTGATCCATCTGCCGCGAGCGTTCGAGGCTGCCGAACTTGGCGATGCGATAGCTCGTGCGCTCGGCGCCTTCGGCGGGCATGTCGGGATTGAGCTGGAAGGGGTGCCAGGCCACGGCAACGTTGCAATGGTGCGCGGCCAGGAGATCGAGCGCGCGTTCAAGCTGGCGCTTGCCGATGTAGCACCAGGGGCAGATCACGTCGGAGATGACGTCGATGCGGCCGGTCGGCTGGACCTGGTCCATGGCTTTGTTTCCTTCCCTATTGACGGGAAGCGTATACCTGCCGGGAATCCCCGGCAACGAGAGGACCCAAAGCATGCCGAAATATAGCTCCGCCCTGATCGTCGGGACGGGCCCCGGTCTCAGCGCCTCGCTGGCCCGCCTGTTTGCGAAGAACGGACTGTCGGTCGCGCTGGCCGCCCGCGAGACGGGCAAGCTTGCTGCGCTTGCGAAGGAGACCGGCGCGTCGGTCCATGCCTGCAACGCCGCCGATCAGGACGACGTCGCATCGCTGTTCCAGGCGCTCGACGCGGCCGGCCGCACGCCGGACGTCGTGGTCTACAACGCCAGTAACCGGGTGCGTGGCGCGCTGGTCGACTTGCCGCCGGACGACGTGAAGCGGGCCATCGAGATCAGCGCGTTCGGCGCCTTCCTGGTCTCGCAGCAGGCGGTGAAGCGGATGCTGCCCAAGGGCGAGGGCGCGGTTCTGTTGTCGGGCGCGACCGCTGGCGTTAAGGGCTTCGCGCTCTCCGCTACCTTCGCCATGGGCAAGTTCGCGTTGCGCGGTCTCGCCCAGTCGATGGCGCGGGAACTGTCACCCAAGGGTATCCACGTCGCCCATTTCGTGATCGACGGCGGCATCCGAAGCGCCGCGCGCCCGGTGCCGGACGACAGGCCGGACAGCCTGCTCGATCCCGACGCCATCGCCGAGACCTACTGGCACGTCCTGAACCAGCACCGCAGCGCCTGGAGCTGGGAAGTCGAGGTGCGCCCCTGGGTCGAGAAATTCTAGCCGGGCCGGCGCGCTACCAGGAGAATCGCCATGTCAGCGCGGCACCCGTCACGAACTGGTTCCGCGAGCCGCCGGGACCCGTCACGATCGGAGAGTAGGCCACGGTGTCGGCCAGATAGTTGTAGCTGCCGAAGGCCACGAAGCTCAGCCGGTCGTGGATGCGCCACAGCGCGCTGGCGCCGACGCCGACGCTGCGAAGTCCCGCGCCCGGATAATACTGGCTGTAGCCGGAGTTGATCGACTGGAGCGCGTTGATGCCGAAATAGGCCTGGTTGAAGGTGCCGTCGGTCACGGAGAGGCGCGGACCGCCGGACAGGAACAGGCTGTCGGTCAGCCGCATCTTGCCGTCGATCAGCGCGTCGAAGATCAGGCCGTTGCTGCCGCCGATGCCGCGCCGCAGCTCGATCTTGGCCGCGACATAGCGCTGGTCGTAGCGCAGGAAGGCGCCGCCCTCGATGGTGAACGGCACGTTGCCGGTGCCGAACAGATAGCCGCCGTCGCCCTGGTTGCGCGGGAAGCGGTAGCGGAAAATCGGGCCGGCCTTGAAGCCGGACTCGTCGAACAGGGTGGCGCCGACGCCGTCGCGGGCGGAGATGAACACCTTGTCGCGCTGGTAGCGCAGATCGAGATTCGGTACCGGCAGGACACGATAGTTCGCGCTGCCCTCGAACCATGGGGCAATGACGACGCCCGGCCCGATGTCGAACGTCCAGTCCTTGGGCGGCGGACCCGCGGGTTCGCTGCCGATGCTGGTCGGTTGGGCGGAAGCCGTTCCTGCGTGCACCGAGAGCAATGCAAGACAGGTAATCAGGATACGATGCAGGCGCACAGGCAACTCCGCTGTTGACCCTCCTATACGCGTCCCGCGGGCCTGTGGATCACTCGGTATGAAAATTAAAGCGAGTCTTCGAGAAGCCGGCGTGCCTCGTGCAGGTCGCCGAACACGCGAAGGCACTTGGCCCGGACCTCGGGGAGCGGCGGCAGGATGTCGGGCACCATGAAGGCCATCGTGCCGGCGGCATGGGCGGCGGTGAGGCCGACATTGGAATCCTCGAAGGCGATGCAGCGTTCCGGCGCCACGCCGAGGCGGCGGGCCGCCTCCAGGTAAACGTCGGGCGCCGGCTTGGCGTTCTCGACATCGTCGCGCGTGGCGACGGCGGCAAAGCGCTCGATCAGGCCGGCCTTGCCGAGGTGACGTTCGGCCGTCAGCCGGCCCGAGCCAGTGGCGACGGCGAGGCGCAGGCCGCGGCCCGCGAGGAAGTCGAGCATTTCGACGACGCCGGGCTTGACCGGCAGATGGCTGTCCAGCCGGCGCCTGGCATGGCCCGAGAAGCGCTCGCGGAAGCGGTCGATGCGGAACTCCGCGCCATAGAAATTCTGGATCATCACATCGCATTCGCGACCGGAGATGCCGATCATGGAATGGCAGAAATCGAGCGACATCTCGATCTGGAGATCGCGGGCGGCATCCTGCAGGGCGTCGATGTAGACGGCCTCCGTGTCGATCAGCAGACCGTCCATGTCGAAAAGGACGGCTTCAACGGGTTTCCTCAGCATGCTTTCGTTCTAAGCTGTCGTGCCGAGAGGGCAAGGGAGAGAAATATTCATGCGTATCCATAATCTGTATGTCGATGCCGACGGCGAGACCCATTTCCGCGACATCGAGGTCGAGTGGAAGACCGAGGGCCGCGGCGGCAAGATGTCGGCCACCCTGCCGGCGACCGGCATCATCTTTCGCGAGACCCCCGGCAGCTACGATTACGAATGGCATCCCGCGCCGCGCCGGCAGTACATCATCAACCTCGATGCCGGCGTCTCCATCCAGGCAAGCGACGGCGAGACCCGCATCATCGGCGCCGGCGAGGTGATCCTGGTCGAGGACACGCACGGCAAGGGCCACTGCTCCAAGGCGATCGAAGGCAAGCTTCGTCACTCCATCTTCGTCCCCATCGAATAGTTCTGGCAGGAGCGCCCCCCCCCCCCCCCTGACGCGGCGCGCTTCCTGCTCCGAACCGGACTTCAAGCGTAGAGAGGCATCCATGAACGTCCAGACTCCTGTCGACCCCACCAACGAGCTGATCGAGCAGGCCCGGCGCGTGCTGCCGGGCGGCAGCTTCGGCAACATGCCGGCCGAGGTCATTCTCAAGGAAGGCAGGGGCGGCCACGTGTTCGACGAGGCGGGCAAGGAGTATGTCGACTTCCTGCTGGGCTCCGGCCCGATGTTCATCGGCCACGCCCATCCCGAGGTCACGGCGGCGGTGCAGTCGCAGGTGCCGCTCGGCACGACCTTGTTCGGCAACAATCGCCACGGCATCGCGCTCGCCGAGGCGATCGTCGACGCCGTGCCGTGCGCGGAGCAGGTGCGCTTCGTGTGCTCCGGCACCGAAGCCGATCTCTACGCGATGCGTGCCGCGCGGGCCTTCCGCAAGCGCGACAAGATCCTGAAGTTCGAGGGCGGATATCACGGCATGAGCGACTATGCGCTGGTGTCGCTGGCGCCCAAGGCTCCCGGCAACTTCCCGCGGGGTTCGATCGATTCGGCCGGCATTCCGAAGTCGGTGGCCGACGAGATGGTGGTCGCGGCCTTCAACGACATCGACATGGTGCGCAGCCTGATCGAGGAGCAGAAGGACGAGCTGGCCGGCGTCATCGTCGAGCCGTTCCAGCGACTGATCCCGCCCAAGCCCGGCTTCCTGCAGGCGCTGCGCGAGGTGACGGCCGAGCACGGCATCCCGCTGATCTTCGACGAGGTCGTGACCGGCTTCCGCTTCGCCTATGGCGGCGCCCAGGATTACTACGGCGTCGTTCCCGACCTCTGCACGCTGGGCAAGATCGTCGGCGGCGGCTTCGCGCTGGCAGCGATCGCCGGCCGCGCCGACATCATGAAGCATTTCGATCGTCTTGCGATGACCGACGAAGATTTCATCTTCCAGGTCGGCACGCTCTCGGGCAATCCGGTCGCGGCCGTCGCGGGCCTCGCAACGCTCGACGTGCTGAAGCGGCCGGGCACCTATGAAGGCGTATTCGCCAACGGCCGCAGGCTGATGGACACGCTCTCGGAGCTACTGAAGAAGCACGGCATCAACGCGCAGGTGATCGGCGAGCCGCCGCTGTTCGACATCATCTTTACCGACCAGCCGATCAAGGACTATCGCGACACGCTGAAGGCCGACACCGCGACCCTGAAGCGCTTCAACCAGGCGCTCCGCGCCCGCGGTATCATGAAGGGCGACAGCAAGTATTACGTCAGCGTGGCGCACACCCAGGCCGACATCGATCACACGATCGGCGCGTGGGAGGAGGCGCTCAGCGAGCTGAAGTCGGCGCGCTGAGCAGGTTGCCCAGGATCAGGCCGAGCGCGAGATCGTCTTCGGCCCCGAAACTGTGGCGCGCGATCCGGCCCTCGCGATCGACGATCACCGTCGAGGGCGTGCCCCGAAAGCCGTAGGCCGCCATGGTCTGCGGGATCGGCCCGTCGGGCGAGGCGCGATCGACGGCGACCGGGAAGGTGATCTTGTATTCGTGCAGGAACGCTTCGAGCGACACCGGCGTCATCGCCGCGTGATGCTCGAAGACGGTGTGCAGGCCCAGGACCACGAGCCCCTGGATCGACTTCGCAATCTCGTTCAGCTTGCGCGCCTGCGGGATCGCCGTCGAGACGCAGCCGGGACACAGCATCTGGAAGGCATGCAGCACGACGATGCGGCCGCGCAGGCTTTCCAGCGTGATCGGCTGGTCGGTGTTGAACCAGCGGTCGACGATGAGAGGCGGAGCGACAGGGCGTGCGGTGTCGGTCATCTAAGTTAAGGGTCCTTCGCTTCGCTCAGGATGACACCGTTTTCTGAAGCAGCGCACTGCGTCGCTTCAGTAAAATTGTCATCGCGGGCGGGGTAGCCCCCGCCCTGGAGTGAAGCGAAGGACCCTGCTCTTTTCTCAGGGGCTGTCGAGCCCCTTCGACTTCAGGATCTTGCCGTTCTCGGGATTAGCCAGCGCCAGCAGCAGTGCGTCGGCCGCGGCGCGGTTACGCGAGGCGAGGGATACGCCGCCGGAATAGATCGTGTAGTTCTGCACCATCAGCGGGATCGGGCCGACGAACTGCACGCCCGGCACGCCCATCAACTCGCTGCTCTGCTGGAGCGCGATGTCGGCCTTGCCGTCGACGATGCGGTCGGCGACCAGGCCGCCCTGGACCAGCACACTCTTGGGCTTGAGCTGGTCGGCGATGCCCATCTGCTGGAAGAGCTGGGCGAGGTAGATGCCGCTCGATCCCCCGGCCGCCGGGTCGATGTAGGCGATGGCGCGCGCGGCCAGCAACGCCTTCTTGAAACCGTCGACCTCTGAAATGTCGGGCACCGGCGCGCCCTGCTTGATCGCCATGCCGACGCCGGCGCGGGCCAGCTCCTTGGCGCTGCTCTCGGCGACGCGGGTGCGCAGCAGGGAGGCCATCGGGATCGGTGGGATCACCAGCACATCGAAATACTCGCCGTCGGCAACGCGCTTCTGCAGTGCGCCGGCCGTGCCGGTCTCGATCGTGACCTTGTGGCCGGTCTTCTTCTCGAAGTCGGCGACGATCTCGATGGCGGCCGACTTGTAGGCGCCGGCGGTCAGCAGCTTGAGGTCGGCAGCCGAGGCACCACCCGCGGCAAGGGCGAACAGGAGGACGAGCAGGACGCGCATGGTTTCCCTCAGGCTGGCGTGCCCATGACGTAGGGCTTCAGCGCAGCATACATCAGCGCATGCGTCGGTGTCGGGACATTGTGCTTCCGGCCCAGCTCCACGACCTTGCCCGACAGCCAGGGTAGCTCGATCCGGTTGCCGCGCAGCAGGTCGACCGCCATGGAAGCCATCAGGTGCGGCGGGGCATTGCGGTTGAAGTTGAAGGTCCGCTCGACGATGTCGGCGGGCAGGGTGACGCCCAGAGCACGGCCGACCGCGGCCACCTCCTCGTAGGCGGCGCCGAACATCGCGTTGACGTCGGCATCGTCGCGCAGCTTGCCGACCGGCAGACGGGTCAGCGCCATGACGCCGGCATTGGACGCGAGCAACACGAACTTGATCCAGAGGTCGGTCATGATGGCTTCGCTCAGCACGCCGTCGATGCCGGCCTTCCCGCACATCTCGGCGAAAGCCACGGCGCGCGGGCTGCGGCGGCCGTCGGGCTCGCCGAACACCATGCGCATGACCGTGCCGGTCTGGCGGATCAGGCCGGGCTCGGCGATGGTCGCACTGATATTGGCGACGCCCGGCATCACGGCACGGGCGCCGAGGATCGGGATCAGCCGCTCGTGGGCGTCGACGCCGTTCTGCAGCGTGATGACGGCGGTGTCGGGGCCGACCATCGGTTTGATCGCCGCGCCGGCGCTTTCGACGTCCCACAGCTTCACGCAGAACAGCACATAGTCGACCGGACCGACCGTGGCGGGATCGTCGGTTGCCTGGGTCGGGTTGAGGTGGGTGTTGCCGCGCGGGCTGTCGACGCGCAACCCCGCCTTCTTCATCGCCGCCAGATGCGCGCCGCGTGCGATGAAGGTGACGTCGGCGCCGGCATGGGCCAACGCAGCGCCGTATCCGCCTCCGACGCCGCCGGCGCCGACGACCGCAATCCGCATCGACTTACTCCCGCCTCTCGAGAATGCTGGCGACCAGCGTTGAGGACCTCACGCCGGTGAGCCGCGTCGGCACGGGGACGTCCAGCCGAAGCGCGCAATCGGCCGCCAGATTCCGTTCGTCGCCCTGGACCGCGACCGTCGCCTCTCCGTGCGGCGTGTAGGCGAAATGCGTGCCCGGTTCGATATGAAGCGTGCGTCCTTCGTCGAGTACGACGACGTCGATCTTCACCCGTGCGCGGCGGCCGATCAGGTTGACCACCTCGACCGGGCCGGCTTCCAGCCGGCTCACGATCGGGGTTTCGCCCGTGAAGCGTACCGGCCGAAAGGGCTGGCGCACGTCGATTTCCCCGGTCGGCGTCTCCAGCACCAGGCCGCTGCCCGAGACGAGAACCTGCACACGGTCGAAGCCCGTATAGTCGGAAAAGGGCCCGGGCTGCACGATGGGCGTCCGGCCGAACCGCCAGACATCGTCCTCGAAGGCGATGTCGACGGTCGTGCCGCCGCCGTTCTTCCACGGCGTGCGGAGATAACTGCTGGGATCGAGCAGGGTGAACACGGGACGCCTGTTACGGCGCAAGCGTGACGTTCAGCGTCTTGCCGACCGTATCGTTCCAGGTCTTGACGCAGTCCGGACCGCAGCGCTTGGCGAAGGACGGCAGGATGGCCTTGGTGAGGGCGTCCTTGCGCAGGGCCTCGTCGGCCGGCGTCACGGGAACCAGCTTCATGGCGGCGGGCGCGCCCTCGCTGCACGGGCCGGTGCCGGTGTTGCAGTTGATGCCGGTCTGCGTTTCGGTCCGGGCCTGCTCGAAGATCGACTTCTCGAGCTTGTTCAGTTCGGTCTGCAGGAAGGTCTGGACCTTGGGGTCGAGGGAGTTCCACCACTTCAGGTTCGCGAGCTGGGCGGCCACGCCGAAATTGACCGGCATGGGCGAAATGAACTTCGCGGCCTCGTGCCACTTCGACTTGTAGCCCGACAGCGCACCGGTGATGGCGCAATCGACCACGCCGCTGGCGAGCGCCGGCTGGACCTCGGCGAAGGCGATGTTGAGCGGCGAGGCGCCGATATGGGTGACGAAGGCCTGCTGCGACGCGCCCGACGCGCGGATCTTGCGGCCCTTCAGGTCGGCGATGGTGACGAAGGCGTCGCGGCAGTAGAGGACCTGCGCCTGGTAGGTACCGAAGCCCAGCAGCTTGATGCCGTGCTTCTCTTCGAGGAACTTGGCGTAGGCCGGGCGGATCGCCTCGATGACCTTCTCGAGTTCCTCGACGGAACCGACGAGGCCCACCAGGTCGGCGGCTTCGTTCATCGGCACTTCGCCGGAATTGTAGTTGAGCACGGTGGTCGCGAACTGAAGCGTGCCGCTGGAGACGAGGCGGAAGACCTCGGCACCCTTGAAGCCCAACTCGGTGAAGGGCTTGACCTGGACCTTGATGGCGCCGCCCGATGCCTTCGGCACCGTGTCCGTCCAGAAGGGCAGCTCGCGGTTGGTGTACATCGACAGGCCGCCGATGCTGCCCACGACGTTGAAAGAGGTCGAGGGCAGTGCCGCAGGCGTCTGCGCCGAGGCGCCACCGGCGATGAAAGACCCGGCAAGAGCTGCTGCCGCGATGAGATGCTTCAGGGACATGAAATCCTCCTTTGTAAGGTCAGGCCTTGAGAAGAGCCGGCAGCCAGAGGGCCAGCTGGGGAAACGCAATCAGGATGCCGATCATGACGATCATCATCACCACGAACGGCAGCGCGCCGATGCAGAGGTCGGCGAAGGCGCCGCCGCGCCGCACCGCCTGCACGACATAGAGGTTCAAGCCGACCGGCGGGGTGATCAGGGCGGCCTCCATCAGGATGACGAAGACGATGCCCCACCAGACCGGGCTGTAGCCGAGGGCAACGATGACCGGCACCACGACCGGGGTCGTGGCGATCATCATGGACAGCGTCTCCATGAAGCAGCCCAGGATCAGGTAGAACACGACGATGGCGATCAGCATGCCGAGCGGCGACAGGCCGAGCGCCAGCACCGTGTCGGTGATCGCCTTGACGAGGCCGATCGACACCATGACGAAGTTGAGGAAGAAGGCCGCGATCACGATCAGCATGACCATGCAGGTCGTACGCACCGTGCCCTCGAAGGCGCGCAGCAGGACCGGCACGGTGAGCTGGCCGTTGGCCGCGACCAGGCCCAGCGTTGCCATCAGGCCGAGCGCGGCGGCCTCGGTCGGCGTGGCGATGCCGGCGTAGATCGACCCCACGACGACGAGGAAAAGGCCGAGCGGCGGCAGCAGGTTCTTCAGGCCCGACACGCGTTCGCGCCAGAGGTTCGCCGTTTCAGCTTTGGGGCCGGCCCATTGCGGCCGGAACAGGCAGAGCGCCAGCACCATCAGCGAGAACAATCCCGCCAGCAGGAAGCCGGGAATGAAGCCCGCCGCATAGAGATCAGCCACCGAGGTGTCCGTGAGCACAGCGTAGATGATCATGTTGATCGAGGGCGGTATCAGGATGCCCAGCGTCCCGCCGGCCGCGATCGAGCCCAGGAAGAGCGGCCGGTTGTAGCCGCCCTTGTCCATGTTGGGGATGGCGACGGTCCCGATGGTGGCGGCCGTGGCCACCGACGAGCCCGAGGTGGCGGCGAAGATCGCGCTTGCGGCGATGTTGGTGTGGATGAGCCTGCCGGGAATGCGCGCGAACCACGGCGTCAGCGCCGAGAACAGGCGTTCGCTCATGCCCGACCGGTGCATCAGCTCGCCCATCATGATGAACATGGGCGCGGCGATCAGGATGAAGTCGTTCGAGGAGTTCCAGGCAAGTTCGCCGATCGCCCCGGTCATGGGGAAGAAGGCGAAGCGCTCCGAGAGGACATAGGCCATCAGGCCCAGCGCGGCCGCGACCGGCAGGCTGATGCCGACCAGGACGACGAGCAGCGTGAAGGCTGTCCCGATCATCGCCCGGCTCCGTCGGCGGGCGATGTCTGTTCGACGCCCGCCTGGCTAATCTCCTCGTTGACGCGCAGGCTGCCGATCAGGGCATCGAAGCCGTGACGATCGCCGGCCACTAGGCGCAGCACGGCCTGGATGGGCAGCAGGACCGCGACACAGGCAAACCAGAAGATGCCGATCCACCAGATCGACTGCGGCAGCGCCATCGGCGTCTGGAGGGCGGACACGGACTTGGCGTTCATCGCCATCGACTGGGCGAGCGTGCCCCAGCAGAACCAGGCGAGTGCGACCGCGATCACCGCCAGCGAAAAGGCCGCGATGAGGTCGAAGGCGACTCTGACCGGCCGCGGAAAGGCATCGAGCAGGATATCGACCCGGATATGGGTCTTGGAGGTGGTGGCGAAGCCGAGGCCGAGCCCGATGCAGGCGGCCAGGGCATAGCCCGACATCTCGAAGCTCTCGACCATGCCACGCTTGAAGAGGAAGCGCGTGATGACGTCGATGGTGATCAGGCCGCTGCAGCCGACGAGGATGATGGCCCCCCCGATCCACGACAGGATGCGCGAGATACGCTGGGGCCACGGTTCGGGTGGCAGGAGACGCGATGACTCACTCATAAGACCGAAATGCTCCCCCAGGGACGGCGCCCCCGCAGCCGTCAGGACCCGAGCAATGTCCGGGCCATGTCACCTTGTAATGCGTGGGTTGGTCGCCCGCTAGGGTACGATCCGCTCCTTGCGGAAGCGGGTCAGCAGGCGCTCGAACATGGCCTCGCTGTCGACCACCTCGTGGAAGCCGTGCTGGCGGCTTTTGGTGACGTCGGACATCACGTCCCAGTCGGAACCGAACACATAGTCGGCGAAGGGCCAGGCGACGAGCTGGCCGAAATCGAACTTCTTCAGTCGGTATTTCTTCGTCATCGCCGCCCACATTTCGGCCTTGTCGGCCATCTGCTGGGTCAGGCTGATGGTCTGCAACTCGCCCACCTTCATGTCGAAGACCTGCGCGATGCGGGGCCAGACGTTGCGCCAGCGGAAATAGTCGCCGTTGGTGATGTTGTAGGCCTGGTTGGCGGCGCGCTTCTCGGTGGCGGCCCACAGGGCGGCACTCGCGAAGTGCGAGGAGTCCGTCACCTGATAGATGGTGCCGTAGGCGCCCGGCTTGCCGGGGAAGCGCAGCGGCAGGCCGAGTTCTTTCGAGATCGTGGCATAGACGGCGATGGCCGGCATGATGCTCATCGCCGTGCCCGGCGCGAAGCCGCAGAGAGTCTGGGGCCTGAGTTCGGTCCAGCTCCACGCCTTGCCGCGCTGGAACGCCGTCAGCCAGTCGATCTGGTCGAAGTAGAAGTCCGGCGGCATGTGGCGCGGATCGGTCTCTCGCATCGGCGTCTTCAGAGGCCCGAGATGCGTGCCGTAATACTTGGTGCCGGTGACCAGCACGACGCGCTGCAGTTTTTTGGACGCCCCGGCGATGGCGGTCACCGAATTCACCAGCATGTCGCGATTGGGTGCGATCACCGACGCATAGCCCGCCGCGTTGCCGGTGCCGGCCTGGAAAGCGGCGTAGAAGACGTGGCTGACGTCGCGCAGCCCTTCGAGCTTCACGGCCACATCGTCGAGGTCGAGCAGGTCGACGGAGATGTGGCGATAGCGCGGTCCGTTCTTCTCCGGCCGGCGCGACAGGCCGATCACCTGCCAGTCGCCCTCCGCCACAAGCCGCTCGACGATATAGCGGCCGATGACGCCCAGCGCGCCGACCACGACGGCTTTCTTCTGCATGTCCTACCTCGTCGTCGCAATGGTGCCGCTGGCCAACAGGGCCTCGATCTCACTTTCCGAGTAGCCGTGTTCGCCCAGGATCGCGCGGCTGTGCTGGCCGGTCACCGGGGCTTCGGCGCGGGCCGTTCCGGGCGCCGGCGGCAGCATGCCGGGCAGGGCGGGCACCGGGACCTTTTGTGGTACGCCGGCCTGCTCGAGCCAGTGGATCAGCCCGGTCTC
Organism: Reyranella humidisoli; assembly: GCF_019039055.1. Classification (NCBI taxonomy): domain Bacteria; kingdom Pseudomonadati; phylum Pseudomonadota; class Alphaproteobacteria; order Hyphomicrobiales; family Reyranellaceae; genus Reyranella; species Reyranella humidisoli. The sequence goes on along the minus strand of NZ_JAHOPB010000001.1, from coordinate 447,972 downwards.
CTTCACATGCGGCTGCTCCAGGAAGTCGGCGTAGCTGTTCAGCCGCTCGTGCATCAGCTTCGCCTCCGTGAGCTTCTCGCTCCAGTGCGCGGAGGGCTTCGACTCGATCATCGGCCGCACGATCGCATAGAGCGCCGCCTCGTTGGCGAGGCGCGCCGCCGGCGTGGCGAAGCGCTCTTCGTGTGCCAGCGCAGGCACCTCCATCAGCGCGCAGAGGCTCTGCCAGTCGCGGTCCTTGAGGGCCAGGATCGACATCCAGCCGTCGGCCGTCCTGAACACGCCGCCGGGAACGCCGCCGGGCTTCATCGTGCCACCCTCGAGATGGCAGGCCATCAGCCGGATCGACTGCAATGCCGTCGCCGATTGCATCAGGCTCACGTCGATGTAGCGCCCCTTCGTCTCGTCGCGGCGCGCGTAGAGCGCGGCGCTGACGGCCTGGAAGGCGTAGAGCGCCGTCGACATGTCGACGACGATTACCGGCACGCGATGGGGAATCCCGTCCTCGCCACGATTCTCCGCCATCATGCCGGTATAGGCCTGCAACACTGGATCCATCGCGGGACGCTCGGCCAGCGGCCCGGTCTGGCCGAAGCCCGAGATCGACACATAGAGCAGACGCGGCACGCGGGCCGACACCGACGCATAGTCGAAGCCCAGGCGCTTGATCGCGCCGGGCCGGAAGCCTTCGAGGAAGATGTCGGCGTCCTTCAGCAGGCGCCAGACGATCTCCTTGCCGGCCTCGCTCTTCAGGTCCACCGACAGGCTGCGCTTGCCCATGTTGCCGATGATCGAGAAGGCGCTGTGGCTCTCATAGTGGACGCCGAGCGTGCGCGCCCAGTCGCCCTCGCCGATCCCCTCGACCTTGATCACCTCTGCGCCGTGCTGGGCCAGCAGCATGGCGCAATAGGGGCCGGCAATGCCCTGGCTCAGGTCGACGACCTTGAGGCCGGCGAAAGGCGCGTCGTAGCTCATGCGAGCTTGACCAGCATTTTGCCGAAGTTCTCGCCGCGCAGCAGGCCGATGAAGGCGCGCGGCGCCTTGTCGATGCCCTCGACGATGTCCTCGCGGTACTTGAGCTGGCCGCTGCGGATCCATTCCCCCATCTGGCGCATCGCAGGACCGTAATGCTGCGCGAAGTCGGTGACGATGAAGCCGCGCGCCATCACGCGCTTGCCGACAAAGGTGCCAAGCAGGCGCGGCCCCATCGAGGCGCCGGTCGCGTTGTACTGCGAGATCGAGCCGCACAGCGCCACGCGGCCGAAGAAGTTGATATTGCGCAGCACGGCGTCGGTGATCTCGCCGCCGACATTGTCGAAGTAGACGTCGGGCCCGTTGGGGCAGGCCGCGCGCAGCGCGGCGTCGAGGTCCTTCTCCGCCTTGTAGTCGATGCAGGCATCGAAGCCGAGCTCGTCCTTCACGAAGGCGCACTTCTTCGCGCCGCCGGCGATGCCGACGGTGCGGCACCCCATGATCTTGGCGATCTGCCCCACCACCTGGCCGACCGCACCCGAGGCCGCCGACACCACGACCGTCTCGCCGGGCTTGGGCTGGCCGACATGCAGCAGGCCGAAATAGGCGGTCATGCCGGGCATGCCCAGCACGCCGTTGGCGGTCGAGATCGGCGCCAGCGAGGGATCGACCTTGCGCAGCGCCGGTCCGCCGCCGATCGCATACTCCTGCCAGCCGAGCCGGTCCTCGACGATGTCGCCGACCTTGAAGTCCGGGTGCTGCGAGGCCACGACCTCGCCCACCGTGCCGCCGGTCATTACCTCGCCGAGGCCGACAGCGGCAGCGTAGGAAGCGGCGTCGCGCATGCGGCCACGCTGGTAAGGATCGAGCGAGAGATAGTGGACCTTGACCAGCACCTCGCCGTGACGAGGCTCGGGAACCGGTGCTTCCTCGACGCGGAAATCGGATTCGGCCGGCTCGCCGGGCGGGCGGCGCACGAGGACGACGCGGCGGTGCGTTTTGGGGATGGTCATGAGCGGTTGCCTCCGATTGTCTTTGGACCCCACCATAGCGCGGGATTTGCAGGAGCTGCCATGCCGACGATCCGCCGTCTTTCGTTCATCGGACTCGAATATGCCTTCGCGCCGGAAAAAGCCTACGGCATGTCGCGGGGCGGCGGCTTCCGGCGCCAGGGCGGGCTGGTCGAGGTCGAGACCGACCAGGGCGTGAAGGGCATCGGCGAGGCCTTCGGCAATCCGCTGGTCACGCGCGAGTATTTCCGCATGCTCGAGCCGATGTTCGTCGGCCGCAGCGTCTTCGACTTCGACCATGTCGAGGCGCGCGTGCGCAACGCGATCTATCACCTGGGCGTCGGCAACCAGCTCACCTCGTGCCTTGCCGGAATCAACGTGGCGCTGTGGGATGCCATCGCGCGGGGCTTCGGCGTGCGCGTCTGCGACCTGATCGGCGGCTGCGGCGCGACACGCTTTCCGGCCTACGCCTCGACCGGCTTCTTTTCCAATGACCCGGATCGCCAGCTCGAGCACATGATGGCGGAGGCCGCGGCCCATCCCTATGCCGGGACCAAGATCAAAATCGGCCGCGGCATCAGGAGCGACATCGAGCGCGTGAAGCTCGCGCGCGAAGCGATTGGGCCGGACAAGCTGCTGCTGGTCGACATCAATGGCGCTTATACCGTCGACGTGGCGCTGGAATGCGCACGGGCGATCGAGCCGTTCGGCATCCACTGGATCGAGGAGCCGCTGCCGCCGGGCGATTTCCGCGGCTATGCCGAATTGCGCGCGCGTTCGCCGATCGCCCTGGCGGCCGGCGAGGCGCATCACGCGGTCCGCGACTTCCGTGCGCTGATCGACGGGCGTTGCATCGACATCGTTCAGCCCTCGATTCCGGGTGTGGGCGGAATCACCGAGGCCAAGCGCATCGTGGCGCTGGCGCACGCGCAGAACCTGCGGGTCGCGCCGCATGTCTGGGGCGGGGCGGTGGGCCTCGCGACCGCCTGCCACTTCCTGGCCGCGCTGCCGGCGACACCGCACACCGAGCATCCGCCGCATCCCTCGATGCTCGAATACGACATGAGCGACAACGAACTGCGCACCAGGCTGCTCAAGACGCCGCTCAAGCTCGAAGACGGGCACGTCCTGCTGCCGGACGGGCCCGGCCTCGGCATCGAGCTCGATTGGGATGCGGTCGAACGCTACCGGGTCTGCTGATGGCGCCGGTCAAGGTCGATCCGGCCAAGGTCCGCCTCTTCGAGGACGCGGGGAGCTTCTACAAGTGGCTCGGCAGGCACCACGACAAGGAAGACGAACTCTGGATCAGGATCTTCAAGATCAAGTCGGGGGTGCAGTCGATCACGGCCAAGGAAGCCATCGACGTCGTTCTCTGCTGGGGCTGGATCGACGGCATCTGCAAGGGACTCGACGAGAAGAGCTTCCTGCAGCGCTATACGCCGCGCCGCCCCCGGAGCATCTGGAGCCAGGTCAACGTCGAGAACGTCGCGCGGCTGATCGGGGAAGGGCGCATGACGGTGCACGGGCTGGACCAGGTGGAGGCCGCGAAGAAGGATGGTCGCTGGGAGCGCGCCTATCGGACCAGGGGCTCGACGATTCCCGACGAACTGCAGGCGGCCATCGACGCCGAGCCCGAGGCGAAGGCGATGCTGGCCCGGCTCAATGCCCAGAACCGCTTTGCGCTGGCCTTCCAGCTCAACAACCTCAAGACCGAGGCGGGGCGAAAGCGGAAGATCGCGACCTTCGTCGAGATGCTGAAGCGCGGCGAGACGCTCTATCCGCAGGGAACAAAGAAGGCCTAGGAACAGTCAGCGCAGGGTCGGATCGAGCCGGTCGCGCAGCCAGTCGCCTAAAAGGCTGATCGACAGCGTTGTGAGAACGATGGTGGCGGCCGGCGCCAGCATGATCCACGGCGCGTGGCTGATGTATTCGCGGCCGTAGCCCACCATGTTGCCGAGCGAGGCGAGCGGCGGCTGCACGCCGAGGCCGAGGAACGACAGGCCACTTTCCAGCAGGATGATCTCGGGGAAGGTGAGCGTCATCGACACGATCAGGGTCGAGGCGATGTTCGGCAGGATGTGCAGGCTGTAGATGCGTGCCGGGCTGGCGCCGAGCTGGCGGATCGCGGCGGCATAGCCCTGTTCGTTGGCCGCCAGGGTGAGGCCGCGGGTGATGCGGGCGTAGCGTTCCCAGGAATGGAAGCCCATCAGCGCGATGAACAGCGGCAGGCTGTTGCCGAGGAAGGCCAGCACCGACAGCGCGATGATCATGAACGGCATGCTGGCCTGGAAATCGATGGCCATCAGCACGACCTGCTCGATGGCCTTGCGGAAATGCGCGGCGAGGAAGCCCAGCGCCGTGCCGAGCGTCGCGGCGATCAGGGTGCCGAACAGCGCTATCAGGAGGCTCATGCGGATCGACATGATGAGGCGCGAGAGCACGTCGCGGCCGAGTTCGTCGGTGCCCAGCAGATGGGCCCATGTCCCGCCCATCAGGACGGGCGGCGCCAGCCGCGCCTTGAGGTCGAGCGCGGTGATCGAATAGGGCACCAGGAAGTCCGCCCCCAGTGCCGTCACGATCATCAGCACCAGCCACGCGAGCGCCAGCGTGACGCCCAGCGGCACGGCGAAAAGCCGGCGGCGGGCGGAGAGAGCTTGAACTTGTTCGGCGATGGCCATGGTCAATGCGCCGCAGCGGTGCCGCGCACGCGCGGATCGAGCCAGCCGTAGGCGAGATCGACAGCGAGATTGGCCATCACCATCCACGCCGCGATCACCATCAGGATCGCCTGCACGACGGCGAGATCGCGATTGGCGACCGCCGACACGAGCAGCCTTCCGATGCCCGGCCAGGAGAAGACGCTTTCGACGACCACAGCGCCCGCCACCAGGCTGCCCACCATGAAGCCGACGATCGTGACGGTCGGGATCGCGGCGTTTGGCAATGCATGGCGCCGCACGACGGTGTGCCATGTCACGCCCTTGGCCGAGGCGGCGCGAATGTAGGGCTGGCCCAGCACTTCGAGCATCGCCGAGCGCGTGAATCGCGCCATGATGGCTGCGCCGCCGATGCCGAGCGTCAGGATCGGCAGGATGGCCGAGGACAGGCCGTTGTTGCCGCTGGCCGGCAGCCAGCCGAGCTGGACCGCGAAAACCAGCACCAGCAGCAGCGCCAGCACGAAGCTCGGCATGGTGAAGCCCGCGACCGAAGCCGCCATGGTCAACCGGTCGGCCATGGAATTGCGATGAAGCGCTGCATAGATGCCGGCCGGAATGCCCATCCCGATCTTGAGCGCCAGCGCCGGCAGGGTGATGGCGAGCGTCGCCGGCACCCGTTCCATGACGAGCTCAATGGCGGGTCGGCCGTCGCGCATCGACTTGCCGAAGTCGCCGGTAAAGGCGTGGCCGATATAGGCGAGGTACTGTTCCCAGATCGGCTGGTTGAGGCCCCAGGATTCGCGGAAGGCCGCGATCGCCTCGGGCGGCGCGTCGACCGACATGATCAGCAGCGCCGGATCGCCCGAGAGGCGCAGCACCACGAAGGCGAAGGTCATCACGAACAGGATGGTGAGGCCCGCGCGCAGCAGGCGCGAGATGGCAAACGTCAGCATCAGGCGGCGACCCGGAGGGCAGGTTCGTGGACGCGATGGCAGGCGACCATCCGGCCGCCGGGCATGGGCTGAAGCGTCGGCGCCTCGGCGCGGCACTGCGCGGTGGCGAAGGGGCAGCGCGTATGGAAGGCGCAGCCGGACGGCACGTTCACCGGGTTGGGCGGATCGCCCTGCAGCAGCAGTCGCTCGCGCCTGGGGCCGCCGCCGAAAGTCACCGTCGGGATCGCGGCCACCAGCGCGCGCGTATAGGGATGCGCCGGGGAGGCGAACAGGCTCTCGGCCTCTCCCTGCTCGACGATGCGGCCGAGATACATGACGGCGACGTCGTGGCTCACCTGCCGCACGACCTTGAGATCGTGGCTGATGAACAGGTAGGCGATGCCCAGCCGTTCCTGCAGGTCGAGCAGCAGGTTCACGACCTGCGCCTGGATCGACACGTCGAGCGCCGAGATCGGCTCGTCGCAGACCAGCAGGTCCGGGCTCGTCATCAGGGCGCGCGCCAGCACCACGCGCTGGCGCTGGCCGCCCGAAAGCTCGTGCGGGTAGCGTTCATACTGGTGCGGCTGCAGGCCGACCGATTCCATGGTCGCGCGAGCGCGCTCGCGGCGCTCGGCCGGCGAGACCCGTTCGTGGATGGCCAGCGGCTCCTCGATCTGCGTGCCGATCGGCAGCCGCCGGTCGAGCGCGCCCAGTGGATCCTGGTAGACCATCTGGATGTGCCGCCGCAGGCCGCGCCAGGCTGGCGTGCCGACGGGAGGCAGCGGCTGCCCGCGATAGCGCACCGTGCCGGCGGTGGGCGGCACCAAGCCCAGCACCAGTTTGCCGGTCGTCGACTTGCCGCAGCCCGATTCGCCCACCAGGCCGAGCGTGCGTCCGCGTTCGAGGGTAAGCGACACACCGTCGACCGCGCGCAACACGGACTTCGGTCCGAAGAAGCCTTCGCTCGAGCGGACCTTGTAGTGACGCCGGAGCTCGGTGGCCTGCAGCAGGGCGCTCATTCGGCGGCCCGCGGCAGCGACCAGACCGACAGACCCGCCTCGACCTGGCGATGGCAGGCCGCAACATGGAGGAAGCCGACCGTGCGCGAGGGCGGCGGCACGGTCGCGCATCGCGTCTCGGCGACAGGGCAGCGCGGCGCGAAGCGGCAACCCGCCGGCATGCTGCCGGGATCGGGCACGGTACCGGGAATGGCGGTGAGGCGGCGGCGCGGCCCGGTGAGCGCGGGCAGGGCCGCCAACAGCCCCTGCGTGTAGGGATGACGTGCCGAACCGAACAGGTCGGCGCCGGGTGCTTCCTCGACGAGACGGCCGGCATACATCACCGCCACGCGATCGACGTTTTCGGCCACGACGCCGAGATCGTGGCTGATCAGCACCAGCGCCATGCCGGTGTCGCGGCGGATGCTGGCGAGCAGCGCCAGGATCTGCGCCTGGATCGTAGCGTCAAGCGCCGTCGTGGGTTCGTCGGCGACTAGCAGATCGGGCTGGCCGGCCAGCGCCATCGCGATCATCACGCGCTGGTTCAGGCCACCGGACAGAAGGTGCGGATAGTCGGAGAGGCGTCGGCGGGCGTCGGCGATACCGACCTGGTCGAGCAGGCGCAGCGCCTCGGCCTCGGCGGCATGTCCGGCGAGGTTGCGATGCAGGCCGAGCGCCTCGACGAGCTGGCGGCCGATGCGATGGACGGGATTGAGGCAGCTCGACGGGTCCTGGAAGATCATGGCGATGCGCTTGCCGCGCACCCGTTCGAGATCGCCGCGCGAGGCGCCGACCAGCTCCTGCTTTTCGAGTCGCACCGACCCGGTCACGCGCGCCCTGGCCGGCAGGAGACCGAGCGCCGCAAGCCAGGTCACGCTCTTGCCCGAGCCCGATTCGCCCACGATGCCCAGCGCTTCGCCGGGCGCGATCTCGAGGGTCACGCCGTCGACGGCGCGCGCGGTTTGCGCGCCGCCCGCGAAATCGACCGTGAGGCCGCGCACCGCGACGAGGGGAGCCGTCATCGTGGCTTCCTCAGACCGAGAAGTTGTTGGCGCGGAACTCCATGGCGAAGGACGGCGAGGCCTTCCACTTGATGTCCCGGCGCTTGGCGGTGAAGGTCGCGTTCTGGTGCAGCACCGTATAGGCAGGGTCTTCGCGCTCGCAGATTTCGAGCATGCGCCGGAACATCGCTTTGCGCTTGCCCATGTCGGTCTCGACCTCCATCGCGACCGAGAGCTTGTTCATCTCCTCGTTGGTCCATTCGCCGACCTGCTGCTGCTGGCCCTGCGGCCCGTGTTGCGCGACGAGCGAGGAGATCGGGTCGTTGAAGCCGGCGCTGTTGGACCAGTCGCGCACGGCGCGCGGGCTGTTCGCATCGAATATCTGCTGCCAGTTCTCCTTCATCTCGATCTGCACGTTGAGGCCGGCGGCGCGCCACATCTCGACCAGCACCTGCGCCGTCGAAACCTGGTTGGTGTAATAGTTGTTGAGCAGCCGGTACGGGATCGGATCGCCCTTGTAGTTGGCCGCCTTCAGCAACGCCTTGGCCTTGCCCAGGTCGTAGGCGGGCACCGTCCAGTTCTCGACGAACATCGGGCCGTAGAATTCCCATTGCAGGCCGGCCGGGACGCGCGTGCGGCCCGACCACAGCGCGTCGACGATCGCCTGCCGGTCGATGGCGTGAGTGAACGCCTGACGGATGCGTGGATCGGCGAGCCGCGGATGGTTCTTGTCGAACACCGTGATGCGGTGGTTGACGATGGTGCTGCCCAGCACTTCGAATTTCGGGTTCTTCTCGATGCCGGAGATCTGGTCGGGCGGCACGTCGCAGATGAAGTCGAACTGGCCGGCCAGCAGGCCGTTGATGCGGGTCGAGACTTCCGGCACCACGACGATGGTCACGCTCTTCAGCGGCGGCCGGCCGCCCCAATAGTCGTCGTGCGCGTCGAGCGTCAGGGACTGGTCGGGCACGAAGGCGCGCACCTTGTAGGGACCGGTCGAGACCGGCGCGCGGGCCCAGTCGAGCCAGTTCTTCGCCTCGTCGTAGGCGCGGCGCGAGACGATGTCGCTGCCGAGGCGGCCAATGCGGCCTTCCATGGTCACGTCGGGTGTGCGGTTGGTGAATCGCACCGTGTACTTGTCGACCGCCTCGACCTTTTCCAGCGCGGGGAACAGCCGCTTGGCGACGGCTGGCACTTCCGGCGGCAGGTTCTTGCCCTGCACGGAATCGCGGATCAGGACCGAGGTGAACAGTGTCTTGGTCGAGGCGATGTCATAGTCCGGGCCGAACATGCGGTCGCGGCTGAAGGTGAAGACCACATCGTCGGCGGTCATCTCGTCGCCGTTGTGGAACTTCACGCCCTTGCGCAGGGTGAACTCGACGGTGCGCTCGTCGAGGCGCTTCCAGCTCTCGGCAAGGCCCGGCACTTCCTCAAGCTTCGCGAGCAGGTCCTGCATGATCAGGCGCTCGAACACGAAGGAGAAGACTCGCTGGCCGACATTGGATTGCTCGCGCAGCGGCTCGAGGGAGGCGCTGTTGGCGATCTGCTGCACTGCAATGGTGATCGAGGGGCGGCGGTCGGCCTGCGCGAGGGCGATGCGCGGCAGGACAAAGCTGGTGGCGGCAAGACCCGATGCGGCGATCAGGCTTCGGCGGCGCAGGAACATGGTGCGGAACTCCCCGGTGACGAGTGCGGGACGCTAGTCCGCTTCCATGACCGCGAGGTTTCCATCCGGTTACGCTTCGCCTGTTGCACTGCGGGAGATCATCCGTCGCTGTGGAAAGAAGCGTTGGCGCGCGCACGAAAGTCCGGGTGGCCCGGTCCGCGAAGGCGTAGACTCAGGTGCAGCTAACTCGGGGGAGAAAACGATGCCGATCAGCAACCGTCTTTATGCAGAATTTCTGGGGACCGCCTGGCTGGTGCTGGGTGGATGCGGCAGTGCCGTGCTGGCCGCGGGGTTCCCGCAACTCGGCATCGGGTTCCTGGGCGTGTCGTTGGCCTTCGGCCTCACCGTCCTCACGATGGTCTATGCCGTGGGCGGCGTGTCGGGCGGCCACTTCAATCCCGCGGTGACGGTGGGCTTGGCCGTCGCGGGCCGCCATCCCATGGGTGAGGTCGTCCACTACGTGGTCGCGCAGGTGCTGGGCGGCATCGCGGGCGCCGCCATCCTCTATGTCATTGCCACCGGCAAGGTCGGCGCGGAGATCGGCGGTTTCGCGACCAACGGATATGGCGACCATTCGCCTGGCAAATATGGTCTGGTTTCCGCGCTGGTGATCGAGGTCGTGATGACCTTCGGCTTCGTGACCATCATCCTGGGCGCCACCGACAAGCGGGTCACGCCGGGCATGGCCGGACTCGCGATCGGGCTTGCACTGACCCTCATCCACCTGGTGACCATTCCCGTGACCAATACGTCCGTGAACCCGGCCCGCAGCACCGCGCCGGCCCTGTTCGTCGGCGGTGCGGCCCTGTCGCAGCTCTGGCTGTTCTGGGTGGCGCCGCTGCTGGGCGGGGCACTTGCCGGCGGTGCCTACGGGTTGCTGCGCAGCAAAGACTGACGGGGCGGTCCGCCCGCTGTAGAGTGGGCGGCAGCCCCGGCCCATGAAGGAAGAACAGCCATGCTCGTGAAAAAACTCGCCACGCTTGCCCTGGTGGGCCTGATGCCGCTCGCCGCCGCCGCCCAGCAGGACGCCGAGGTGAAGTTCTGGTTCAAGGAGAACGCCAACAGCATCTCCGGCTGCATCCAGGCCGATCCTTCCTTCACGCGCGAGCACACGTTCAGGATCGTGAACGGCCAGGCCGAGATCAAGTCGGCGGGCGGAATCGACGTCAAGCTGAAGCCGATCCGTCCGAACGTGTACCAGGGAAGCTTCAATCTCGGCCGCATGAACCTCATCTACACCGCCGACCTGGGCGCGACGCCGCCGACGCTGGTGGCGCAGAGCCAGGATGGCGGCTGCAAGTGGAATGCGGTGAAGGCATAGCCTTCGCGACTTTCGCTCCGACTTGAATGGCGACATGAAGCCGGTACGGCGATCGATCCCGTTCAGCATCACGATGCTGACGCTGATGGCGCTGGTTGTCGTGCCGCTCACGTCCGTGCTGCTGTGGCTTGGCTGGCGCTCCGTCAACTTCCTGGAGGAGCGCAGCGCGGACCAGCGGGTGTCGAACCTTGAAACCGCGGTCGAGGGTTTCCTCACCGACGGGCTGCATGTCGTGATCTCGGTCGGGCAGGCGCTGGCCTTCGGCCCGAGCTTCAATGCCATCGAGAATCCCCTGACCGACGTGGAGCGCCGGCATCAGCTCATCGCCGTGCTGCGGCGCCATCCCGCGGTGCAGGCCGCCTTCGTCGGCTATGCCGACGGCAGCTTCATCTATGCCGGCCAGCTCGAGACGTTGAGCATTGGCCAGCGCCTCGATCTCGACGCACCGGACGGCGAATCGACCATCGTGCGCGTGATCGAGGCAGGAACGCCGCCGCGCCCGGAGACCTGGTGGTTCTACGCACCCGACGACACGCACGGCCCCGCCCGCAGCCTCTCCACCTCGTACGATCCGCGAACGCGTCCCTGGTATGTCGAGGCGATGAAGGCCAAGGCCGCGATCCTCACCGAACCCTATCGCTTCGCCCAGACTTCCGATGCCGGCATCTCTGCGGGCATCCCGCTGCGCGGCGGCAACGGTGTGATCGGCTTCGATTTCACGTTGCGAACCCTGTCGCAGCTACTCACCGCCTACAAGATCACCGCCAATTCGGTGATCGTGGTCGGGCATGCCGGTGGCGGCGTCGAGATCGAGTCGGAACCCTGTGCGCCGACCTTGCCCGGCTGCCTGCCGGGTGACGAACTGGTGCGAAAGCTGCTGCGCGAGGCGGTGCGCGAGGCGATCGCCACCGACGTCAAGATCGATCGCGAAGTCGAGGCCGCAGGCCACGATTATCGCGTGATCGTGCATCGCATGGCGCCCCTGCTGGGTCAGCGCTTCGTCGTCGCGGCCGCGGTGCCGGTGCGCGAACTCACGGCGCAGTCGCGCGAGCTGCTGCAGCGGGCGGCCATCGCCGCTGCGATCGCCGTGCTGCTCGCCGTGCTGGGCGCGCTCGCGGCGTCGCTGCTCGTCTCGCGGTCGATCGCGAGCATCGCGCTCAAGACCGAGAAGATCCGCCAGCTCGATTTCTCCGACCGGCAGCCGGTCCGCAGCCGGATCCGGGAGATCGTGCGGCTTTCCGATGCTGTCGAGAACATGCGCGAGGGGCTTGAGATCTTCGGGCGCTACGTCTCCAAGGATCTCGTCCAGCAGATCATGCGATCGCCGGAGAGCAGCGGCGTTGGCGGAACGCGCCGCGAGATCACGGTGATGTTCACGGATATCGAGGGTTTCTCGCGGCTCAGCGAGACGATGGAACCCGAACTGCTGACCAGCCGGCTGTCGCGATACTTCGAGGCGCTGGGGGCGGCGATCTCCGTCAATCGAGGCATGATCGACAAGTATATCGGCGACAGCATCATGGCGTTCTGGAACGCACCCGCGACCGACCCCGAGCACATCGCCAATGCCTGCCGCGGGGCCCTGCAGGCGGCCGCCGCGGGACGCGCGCTGTCGGAGAAGTGGCGCGAGCGCGGCCGGCCGGGCTTCCGCACGCGCTTCGGCCTGCATACCGGGCCGGCGGTCGTGGGCAATGTCGGCGCGCGGGAGCGCATCAACTACACGCTGGTCGGCCAGGTCGCGAACCAGGCGTCGCGCCTCGAAGGCATGAACAAGGTCTATGGCACGGAGATCCTGGCGAGCGGCGAGATCGCCCGGCCGACCGCCGAACTGTTCGTGTGGCGCCATATCGACCGCGTGATCGCGGTGGGCACGACCGAACCGCACGACGTGTACGAGCCGATGGGAGAAATCGCCAGCCGTGGCGAGCACGCGGCGTTCCTGGCCGCCTGGGAGAAGGCCCGCACGGCCTATGTCGCCGGTCGCTTCGACGACGCATTGGCAGGGTTCCGGGCGGCCTCGGCGATGCGCCAGGAAGACGCTCCCTGTCACGTCTTCATCGGACGCTGCGAGATGTTCGTGCGGGACGGTGTGCCGGCGGCATGGGACGGCACCTGGCACATGGACCGGAAATAGCGGCAGACCGGTTCAGAACCGCATGGTCACGCCCAGCGTGAAGAACTTGGTGCTGTCCTGATCGAAAACCGTGCCCACGAGAAGATCGAAGTCGAACTGCGGGTGGGCGGCCGGCGTGTAGCGCAGGCCCATCTGATTGCCGATTACGCCGGGTTGGCGACCGAAGGCTTCCATCATCAGGGTGACGTCCCAGCCGACATTGACCTCGACCTGGCCGCCCCAGAAGAACGCGGTGGGGTTTTCGGCGTTCAGATAGCTCCAGCCGGCATTCAGATTGATCCGGAATTTGTCCGTAATCGGAACGGTCACCAGGGCAAGCAGGCTGGCCACGCCCAGTTCGCCGGTCTGCGCATTGACGCCCGCGTTCATCCCCAGCGCGAAACCCACGCCTTCCGAGGCTGGCTGGAAATTGATCTTCAGCCCTGGCCCTATCAGCGGCGCGCCGCCGGCTTGGTCCCAGTAGTGCTGGTAGTTCACGCCGAACTGCAGCCAGGGAATCTTCAGGGACGTACAGGCCGGCCCGACATTCCCGTACCCGTCGCCCGGCACGAAGCGTGAAATCCACAGTTCGAGATGGCAGGTGCCCGGCGTCTCGACCTCCGAATCATCGACGATGTGGGCCCCGCCCGCGGCCAGTGTCGGGCCCGTGAACACGGCGGCCGCGACCCAGAGGAGAAGCCCGGCGAGAAGGCAGCGGCTGTTTTTGTTCACGCGGCGAGAAAATCGCCCGGGACCGTTACACGCGCAAGTCGTTTCAGGCGCGCATCAGGGCGCGAACGTGCGCGGCGACCGATTCGGCGAGGGCAGCCAGGTCGTAGCCGCCTTCCAGCACCGAGACGAGGCGGCCGCCCGCATGCCGGCCGGCGATCGACAGCAATTCCTCGGTGAGCCAGACGAAGTCCTCGGTCTCGACGTCGAGTTGCGCCAGCGGATCGCGGCGATGGGCATCGAACCCGGCGGACACGATGATCAGTTCGGGCGCGAAATTGTCGAGCGCCGGCAGGAGGCGGTCGCTCCAGGCCGCGCGGAACGCCGCGCTGCCGCTGCCGGCCGGCAGGGGGACGTTGACGACGTTGCCGGCGATGCCGCGCTCGCGGGCCGAACCGGTGCCGGGATAGAGCGGGTACTGGTGCGTCGAGGCGTAGAACAGGTCGGGATCGGGCTCGACCACGGCCTGCGTGCCCTGGCCGTGATGAACGTCGAAGTCGATCAGCGCCACGCGCCGCAGGCCGAAGGCGGCGCGGGCGTGCATCGCCCCGATCGCGACATTGTTGAACAGGCAGAAACCGCCCGGCACGTCGGGCGTCGCGTGATGCCCGGGCGGCCGCACGGCGGCGAAGGCGGTGCGGGCGCGGCCCTTCAGGACGCCGTCCACGGCGGCGATCACGGCCCCGGCGGCGTGACGGGCCGCATTCGCGCTGCCCGCGCTCATGACCGTGTCGCCGTCGACATGCACCAGCTCGCCCTCGGGTGGACGGATGCCCAGGATGGCATCGACATAATTCTGCGGATGGACGCGAGTCAGCTGCTCGATCGTGGCCGTGGGTGCCACGAGGCGGGCGAGGCCCGAGAATTCCTCATCGGCCAGGGCCGCGGTGACGGCGCGCAGCCGGTCCGGTCTCTCGGGGTGGAAGTCCCCGGTATCGTGTTCGAGGAACGACGGATGGCCGATCAACAGCGTCATGCTCTCCCTCTAGCGCGCTTCGGCGATCTGCGACAGACTCGTGCGCAACCCGTCGTTCGCTGTGAGGTTGTTTTGTCCATGATGCGCTCTCTGGCCGTCGCCGCCCTGGTCCTTTTCACGGGGCAGGCTTCCGCCCAGGAAACCACCTTCCGGCTGAAGAATTCTACGCAGTATCCGATTGCCCAGCTTTCCGTGTCGCCGACCCAGCTCAACATGTGGGGGCCGAATTTCATGAGACCGCCGGGTATCAGGCCCGGCGAAGCCCGCGAAGTGTCCTACCGGGCATCGCCCGACTGGTGCATGGGCGACCTCAGGGTCACGTTCGCCGATGGCGGCCCACCGGTCGTGTGGGGTTACCTCAATCTCTGCACCCTGAAGAACATCTCGCTTCACTACGACCGCATGAGCGGCGTCCCCACGGCGCGCTACGACGAGTAGGGAGGCAACAAGCACATGGACACGCTGCCGAGCCTGCCGTTCGACAACAGCTATGCGAGGCTGCCGGAGCGTTTCTATGCCCGGCTGTCGCCGACGCCGGTCGCGGCGCCGCGGCTGGTGAAGCTCAATCGCGCGTTGGCCTTGCAGCTTGGCCTCGATCCCGAGGTGCTGTCTTCGCCGGAAGGCGTCGCGATGCTGGCCGGCAACAAGGTCGCGCCCGGCTCCGAGCCGATCGCGCTGGCCTATGCCGGCCACCAGTTCGGCAACTTCGTGCCGCAGCTCGGCGACGGTCGCGCCATCTTGCTGGGGGAGGTCGTGGACCGTGACGGCCTGCGCCGGGACATCCAGCTCAAGGGTTCGGGCCCGACGCCCTTCTCGCGCAGCGGCGACGGTCGCGCGGCCGTCGGCCCGGTGCTGCGCGAATACATCGTCAGCGAGGCGATGGCGGCCCTCGGCATCCCGACGACGCGCTCTCTGGCGGCCGTCACCACCGGCGAGCCGATCTGGCGTGACGGCGAACTGCCGGGCGCCGTGCTGACGCGCGTCGCCTCCAGCCACGTCCGCGTCGGTACCTTCCAGTTCTTTGCCGCCCGCCGCGACACCGAGGCGCTGCGCCTGCTCGCCGACCATGTCATCGCGCGCCACTATCCGCACGCGCGCGACTCAGCAGAGCCGTATCGCGTGCTGTTCGAGAGCGTGATCGGGCGGCAGGCCGCTCTGGTCGCCAGGTGGCTGCTGGTCGGCTTCATCCATGGCGTGATGAACACCGACAATTGCTCCATTGCCGGCGAGACCATCGACTACGGCCCCTGCGCCTTCATGGACGCCTACAATCCCGAGACGGTGTTCAGCTCGATCGACCAGCAGGGCCGCTATGCCTATGCGCACCAGCCCAGCATCGCGCACTGGAACCTGGCGCGCTTCGGCGAGACCCTGCTGCCGTTGCTGGCCGATGACAGCGACAAGGCGCTGGCCATCGCCAACGAGACGCTGGGGACCTTTCGCGACCGCTACGTCGCCGCCTTGACCGGCGGGCTGCGGCAGAAGCTCGGCCTCTCCACCGAGGAGGAGGGCGACGCGGCGCTGGCGCAGGACCTGCTGAATGCCATGACCGAAGGCCAGGCCGATTTCACCCTGACCTTCCGCCGGCTGGGCGACGCTGCTGCCGATCCGGCGGCCGATGCCGAAGTCCGCCGCCTGTTCGCCAACAAGCCGGAAGCCTTCGAGGCCTGGCTCCCGCGCTGGCGCGAGCGCCTGGTACGCGAGCCGCAGGATGGTCCGACCCGTCGCGCGGCGATGCATCTGGTCAACCCGATCTACATTCCGCGCAATCATCGCGTCGAACTCGTGCTCAGCGCCGCGGCCGAGCGCGAGGACTATGCGCCGTTCGAGGAATTGCTCGCGGTGCTGGCGAAGCCTTACGAGGAACGGCCGGGACTGGAAGCCTATGCCGAGCCGGCGCCGGCTGACGGGGGCGTTTATCGGACTTTCTGTGGCACTTAGTTGAGTCGTTTCCATTCGCGTTTCGAGGCGAAGAGAAAGGATCCTTCGCTGCGCTCAGGATGACACCGTCTTTTGATTCGGCGCACTGCGCCTATTCCAACAACAGTGTCATCCCGAGCGTAGCGAGGGATCTTTCGTTTGTCTGACCCACGCGTGCACTGCCTCAGATATTGATCGCGGCCGGCGTCGCGTCCTTCCAGTCGATCCACGAATCGAGATGCATGAAGCTTCCGTCGTCGGTGCCGATCTCGCGGGCGAT
The DNA here is from genome assembly GCF_019039055.1 of Reyranella humidisoli. Classification (NCBI taxonomy): domain Bacteria; kingdom Pseudomonadati; phylum Pseudomonadota; class Alphaproteobacteria; order Hyphomicrobiales; family Reyranellaceae; genus Reyranella; species Reyranella humidisoli. The sequence continues at coordinate 431,400 of NZ_JAHOPB010000001.1, read as the reverse complement.
CAGAGCATTCAGCTTGGCGTTCATCGTCGCGATCAGATCGCGGTTGCGCTCGAAATCGTAAGCGAGGTTCACGATCTCGTCGGGATCGTTCGCGAGATCGTAGAGTTCGAGATCGTTGCTGGCCTTGAGCTGCTCCAGCGTCGTCGGCGTGTTGAAGTTGCGGAACGAGAAGTAGCGGCTGAACTTGTAGCGTTCGTCGACGATGGAGCGGATGCAGACGCGCAGCTTCCAGTCGACCGGGAACGATTCGATCTTCCTGAACAGGTCCGAGCGCGCGATCGATTTGTTCAGCAGCGTCTCGTAAAGCTCCTTCGTGAAATTCGCGTCGTGCACCATGATCTGGCTGTAGCAGAACAGCACGCCGCCGCGGTCTCGCGTGAAGGCCGGACTCGCGGGCTGACGCAGCAGCGGGGAGAAATCCTGGCCCTTCATCAGCGCCATCGTGTCGGCGACCGGCGCGGTCGACTTGCCGGTGAGGGAAACGATGGTCGGCACGAAGTCGAGATGCGACGTGGTTTCGAAGCAGCGCTGGCCGCCTTTGATCTCGGGATGCACGACCAGCATCGGCACGTGGTTCTGCTGGCGATAGGTCGTCGTGCCCTTGCCCTGCAGCCCGCCATGGCTGGCCAGCAGGTCGCCATGGTCCGACGTGAAGATCACGATCGTGTTGTCGGTGAGGCCGAGCCGGTCGAGCTGCTCCAGCAGCTGCACGATCTGCTGGTCGACGTCGCGGATGGCGTTGAAATAGTAATTCTGACGCAGCCGCATGCGCCATTCTTCCTGGGGGATCAGTCCCGTCAGGATGGCATTGGCGCCCTTGTAGATGCGATGCGCCGGCACGCGGTCGGGCGTGTCGAGCGATTGCTGCCAGGTCTTCTGCAGCGGTATGTCGTTCCATTCCTGCCGGTAGAAAGAATCGTCGGGTGGATAGGCAATGTTGAGCTTGGCCTCGATCGCCTGAACCGGCGGCCCGCTGCGTTTGTCGGTGTTCACCCACATCACGTCGTGCGGGTTCACGAGATTGACCGCGAGATACCAGGGCTGCTTGCGGTCGGTCATCGGGCGGCCCTTGGCCTTCAGCCACTGGATCGCCTGCGCCGAGGTGATCGCGTCGTACTGGTAACCGCCCTGGGCGCCCTCGATGAAATCGCCGACGCCGGTGTAATCGTAGAAGCCGTAGTCGCGATCCATCATCGTTTCGAACAGCGCCTTGATGTCGTCGGCGTGGTTCTCCATCGCCATAGCGCCGTTCAGGTGCCACTTGCCCTTGTAGGCGGTGTAGTAGCCCATCTTCCGCAGGATCTTGCCGATGGTCGGCAGCTTTGGATCCAGGCTCTTCATGTAAGGCACGCCGGCATTGTCGAAGATGCCGTTATGGGGCGTGTGCAGGCCGGTATAGATCACCGCGCGCGAGGCCGAGCACATGTCCGACGCGATCTGGTGGTTCTCGAAGAAGGTGCCGGTGGTGCGCAGCCGCTCGTGTCCCGGCAGCGGGATGGGCCAGCGCGGGCCCATGTAATGTTCCTGGTCGGTCAGGATGAAGAGGATGTTGTAGCCGCCGTCGTTGGAGCCCGGCGCTTCGGGCGAAGGGAAGGCCGACTGGGTGCCGCCGGTGATGCGGGCCTGCGCGTTGGCCGGCGACGGACCGCCGTCGAGAGCGCCTGCAGCGGCAAGGGCGGCACCGGCGGCGATGAAACTCCTGCGCGATGGATCGGTCACGATTTCCTCAACGGGTGTCCAGGGCGGTACGAAGCCGGGCGAAGGCCGTGGCGTCGCCGGGCAGGCCAAAGCGCATCCGCGAAGGCCAGTGCGGGAAGTGCCGGACATGAAGTCCGCCGCGGCCCAACCGGTCGATCATTGAGGACGCCTCGGGATGCTCGGCGAGACAGAAGAGCGACGTTCCGCCGACAATGGTGAAGCCAGCGTCCTTCAGGATCTCGTCGAGTTGATGGCGGTCCGCCTGGAGGCGTCGGGACGCTGCATCCAGCCAAGCGTTGTCGGCAAGCGCTGTTCGCCCGATCTCCAGCGCGGGACCCGAGACCGCCCACGGTCCGAGTTCGTCGCGCAAGGAAAAGGCGAGGTCGGGGTTGGCGACGGCGAAGCCCAGGCGAAGGCCGGCGAGGCCGTAGGTCTTGCCAAAGGAACGCAGCACCACGGTGCGCGGTGGCAGCCTGCCCGCGAGGCTGGCCTCGGACGGCGACAGGTCGATGAAGGCTTCGTCGACGACGAGCAACCTCGGGCGCGGCGGCAGCGCTTCGACCGGCACAAGGCGACCGGTGGGATTGTCGGGATTCACGAGGACCACGACCTCTGCGTCGCCTGCCTCGTCGAGGCTGGAAACGACGGCGACGTCGTGGCCCTGCCGGCGCCAGCAGACCTGATGTTCTTCATAGGTCGGGCCGACCACGGCGACGCGTGATCGAGGCACGAGGCGCGGGATCGCCTGGATGAGCGCCTGCGTGCCGGGCGCTGCGACGATCGTTGCCGGATCGCGAACGCCGTAGCGCCGCGCGGCGGCGGCGATCAGCGCGTCGTTCTGTTCGCGCGTGGGCAGGCGCGACCAGGTTTCGGGCGGCAGATCCGGCACCGGATAAGGCATCGGGTTGATGCCCGTCGACAGGTCGAGCCATGGCGACGGCGCGTCGGGGAAGCGCTGGCGCACGGCCGAAAGGTCGCCGCCATGCACCACTGGTGTTCCGTTCGGGTCGCCCATGTTAGGCAGAGCGCTCATGTTCGCGGGTCTTGCCCTCGTTGCCGTCGCCGTCGAAGCGGTCTTCGGATATCCCGACGCCCTCTATCGCGCGATCGGACATCCCGTCACCTGGATCGGCCGGCTCATAGCATGGTGCGAACGGGCGTGGAATTCGTCGCATCGTTCGTATGGGCGGCGACGCATGCTCGGCGTCGTGACGCTGCTGGTACTGCTGGCCGCAGGTCTCGCCTTCGGCACTGCCATTGCGTGGCTTTGCGGCGCGCTGCTGCCCGGCGTCGCCGGTATGATCCTCTGCGCGGTGCTTGCAAGTTCACTGCTGGCGCAGCGAAGCCTGCACGATCACGTGGCCGCCGTGGCGACGGCGCTCGAGCGCGAGGGCGTCGTCGGCGGGCGTACGGCGGTGTCGATGATCGTGGGCCGCGACACGAGCGAACTCGATGAAGCCGCGATCAGCCGCGCTGCCATCGAGAGCCTCGCCGAGAACTTCTCCGACGGTGTCGTGGCGCCACTCTTCTGGATGGTCGTGGCCGGTCTTCCCGGCGCACTGGCCTACAAGGCTATCAACACGGCCGATTCGATGATCGGCCACAAGTCGGATCGTTACCGGGCGTTTGGATGGGCGTCGGCCCGGCTGGACGACTACGTGAACCTGCCCGCTTCGCGGCTGGCGGCGCTGTGGCTGGTGCTGGCGGCCTCGTTGCGGCCGGGCTTGTCGCCGGCCGGCGCCATCGCGGCAGTAAAACGCGACGCGCGTCACCATCGCTCACCCAACGCCGGATGGCCGGAGTCGGCAATGGCGGGCGCGCTCGGCATCAAGCTGGCCGGCCCGCGTGTCTATGGCGGCGTGAAGGTCGACGACCATTGGATGGGCGAAGGCCGCGCCGATCTGACGGCCGCCGACATTCGCGCCGCGCTTCGTCTCTATCGCGTGGCGTGCGCGGTGCAGGTAACGGTCGTCGCGCTTCTCGCGGTCCTTACGCTGCTGTCTTGATCGTGGGCACGCGCGCGAGCTTGAGCAGTCGCGTGCAATCGACATGCTTCTCGAGATGGTCGGCGAGCGCATCGAGGGTGGCGTCGATGCCGGCTTCGTAGTCGAGATCGGAACCCTGCGCGCCGATGCGGGCCAGCCAGTGCTGCCGCTGCTGGTCATCGGCCAGCAGGCCGTGGATGTAACAGCCGGCGATCCGGCCGCTCGCGTCGATGGCACCGTCCGTGCGGCCGCCGCCAAGATCGAGCATCGGCGGCTGCGACGCGGTGGTGCGGCCGACATGCATCTCGTAGCCCTTGAAGGGCACGCCTCCGGCGATCGTCGTGCCCGACACCTCGACCAGCCTCTTGTCGCCGCCGAGTACGGTGTCGGCGTCGAGCAGGCCCAGCCCCTCGACGCTGCCGGGCGCGCCTTCAATTCCGTCGGGATCGGCCACGCGTCGCCCCAGCATCTGATAGCCGCCGCAGATCCCCAGCACGTGACCGCCGCGGCGCCGATGCGCGGCGAGATCGACGTCCCATCCGGTTTCGCGCAGGGCGCCAAGATCGGCGATGGTGGCCTTCGAGCCCGGCAGGATGACCAGGGCCGCGTCGCCGGGGATCGGCTCGCCGGGGCGGATGAACGCGACGTCGACGCCGGGCTCCTGTCGCAGCGGATCGAAGTCGTCGAAGTTTGCGATGCGCGGATAGGCGAGCACGACGACCTTGACGGCACCAGTTAAGGCGCCACGACCGGGAATGCCGAGCGCGTCTTCGGCGGGCAGCTTCTGCGCTTCGGCGAAGTAGGGGATGAGGCCGAGCGCGGCCCAGCCGGTCTCGTCGGCGATGCGCGCCATGCCGTCGGCGAACAGGCTCGGATCGCCGCGGAAGCGGTTGACGAGGAAGCCCACGATCATCGCGGCGTCTTCGGGCTCGATCACCACCTTCGTGCCGACCAGGCTCGCGATGACGCCGCCGCGATCGATGTCGCCCACCAGCACGACGGGAACGTCCGCGGCGCGCGCAAAGCCCATGTTGGCGATGTCGGCGGCGCGCAGGTTGACCTCCGACGCCGAACCGGCGCCTTCGACCAGGACGAGATCGGCCTCGGCGGCGAGGCGGCCGAAACTGTCGAGGACGGCGCCCAGCAGCCTCGGCTTCATCGCCTGATACTCGCGCGCCTTCGCGTTGCCGACGACGCGGCCCTGCACCACGACCTGCGCGCCAACATCGGTCTGCGGTTTCAACAACACCGGATTCATGTGAACGCTGGTGGGGACTCGCGCGGCGCGCGCCTGAAGTGCCTGGGCGCGTCCGATCTCGCCGCCGTCGGCCGTCACGGCCGCATTGTTCGACATGTTCTGCGGCTTGAAAGGGAGTACGCGCAGGCCGCGTCGCGTGAAGGCGCGGGCGAGGCCCGCGACCAGCAGCGACTTGCCCACGTCGGAGCCGGTGCCCTGGATCATCAGCGCGCGGGCGTGCAGATCGAGGGGCATCAGAACTCGATGCCTTCCTGCGCTTTCACGCCGGCGGCGAAATGGTGCTTCACGAGGGTCATCTCGGTCACGAGGTCGGCTGCCTCGATCAGCTCGGCCTTGGCGTTGCGGCCGGTGACGACGATGTGCTGGTCGGGACGGCGCGCCTTAAGGGCCTCGAGGACGGCGCCGATCTCGAGATGGTCGTAGCGCAGCGAGATGTTGAGTTCGTCGAGCACGATGAAGCGGATCGAGGGATCGGCCATCAGGTCGCGCGCCACGGACCAGGCCCGTTCGGCGGCCGCGACGTCGCGCGCGCGATCCTGCGTCTCCCAGGTGAAGCCCTCGCCCAGCGTATGCCATTGCACCTGATCGCCGAAGCGCTCGACGGCTGTGCGCTCGCCGGTCTGCCAGGCGCCCTTGCCGAACTGCACGACGCCGCACCGCAGTCCACGGCCGATGGCGCGCAGGAGAAGGCCGAAGGCGGCGGTCGATTTTCCCTTCCCCTTGCCGGTGTGGACGATCAACAGGCCCTTTTCGATGGTCTTGGCGGCGACTTCGGCGTCCTGCACGGCCTTCCGGTTGGCCATCTTGTTTTTATGCCGTGCGTCGTCGCTGATCTCGTTCGTCATGGACTTCGGCCCTTCGATGCAGTGGAATCGCCAATATCGGCTATAGTTTCACCGCCGATGCGGAATTGGATTGACGAGTTGTGCAGCTGCACCCTATCTGAGGTGCATGCGCGCCCCAAGCGAGGGCCAAAGACGGGACCAGGGAAGGTGATGCGGGTTTCCATCCGGCGGCTGGGCTTCTGGACGACGCTTGCGCTCGCGGTTCCGCGGTTGCCGGTCCTTGCCCACACGTTGGTGGAGGAGGAACTGCCCCGGACCTTCGCCGAGGGTTTCCTGCAGGGTGTCGGTCTCCCGGTCATCAGCGTCTATCACCTGGCTGCGATGATCGGCATCGGCATCCTGGTCGGCATCGCCGCCCGCGGCATCGTCCCGGTGCTTGTCTTCGGTGTCGCCGCCATCGCCGGCGTGGCGCTTCAGCTCAGCCCCTACGACATTCCCGCGGACGGCGCCTTCGTGGCTTTGACGACGATGCTGATCGGCGTGCTCATCCTGATCCGCCAGCCGATCAGCCCGAAGGTCGCGTCGGGCATCTTCGCCGTCGCAGGGCTCGTGCACGGCTATTCGCTGGGGGTGGTCCTGATCGGGGCGGATGCCTTGCCGATCGTCGCCAACGTCGCGGGCCTGCTCGTGGCGCAGACGGCGCTAGGCGTCGCTTCCTGTGCGCTCACGCTGGGTGTTAGCAAGTGGCCGGCGCAGCGGACCGCGCTGGTCGTCGCGGGGTCCCTGATCACCGCCGTGGGCGGCCTTGCCGCGATCCAGGCCGCGGGGCTGATCAGCTGACCGCCGCGCCTGCCGGGGCGACCGAATACCGTTGACGCGACTTCGCCCGGACCCCTATCAAGCACGTGACGGTGCCCCGCAAGGGGATCAAAAGGGAACACGGTGCCGGGCCTCGCGCCCCAATCCGAGGCTGCCCCCGCAACTGTGATTGGTGAGTCGAAGGCCTCGATACCACTGGGAAACCGGGAAGGTGGCCGAAGACGAAGAGCCGAGAGCCAGGAAACCTGCCGTCGAAACTGCCGCATCCGAGTCCTCGCGCGGGGAAGCACGAGGAACGAGGTCCACCCGACATCCGGCCTTGCCGGATGCGCGGGCTCCGTCGGAGACGGCATACCCCGAGGGCATGTGCCCTCATACGACGGAGACGATCATGAAGGCGGCGATCACGCGTTCGGGTTCCATTGCGTTGCTGTTGTCGATGGCGGCGACCGCGCCGGCCTTCGCCCACCATCCAATGGGCGGCCAGACGCCGCAGACCTTCATGAACGGTCTCCTGTCCGGCCTCGGCCATCCCATCATCGGCCTCGACCATCTGGCTGCGGTCGTCGGCGTCGGTATCCTCGCAGGCCTTGCCGCTCGCGGTATCGTGCCGGTCCTCGCCTTCAGCGCGGCCGTGATCGCGGGCGTCGTCGTGCATCTCGCGGGCATCGGCCTGCCGGCAGGTGAATTCCTCGTGGGCCTCAGCACGCTCGTCATCGGCGGCCTCGTGATCGTGCGCTCGAAGCTTTCGCCGGCATTGGCCGTCGCGCTGTTCGCCCTGGCTGGCCTCGTTCACGGCCATGCCCTGGGCGAGGCGATCGTCGGTGCCGAACCCACGCCGGTCGCCGCCTATCTCGCGGGCCTGTTCGTGGTCCAGTCGGCGCTCGCGGTCGCGGCCTATGCCCTGACGCTCGCGGTGATGAGCCGGCCGTCGCGGGCTCTCGGTGTCTCTGTCATGGGCGCGGTCGTGGCCGTGATCGGCGCTGCCGCCGCAACGGCCGCGACCCTCTAGGTCGAGGCGCATTCGCATGACTGCATCGACGCTCTACGTCTGCACGACCTGCCGCAGCAGCGCCGATGACGCGAATGCGCATCCCATGCGCGCCGGCGCACGGCTGCTGTCGGCGGCGCAGCGCGCGGCGGCAGAAGGTTATCCGCTCTCGCAGATCGTCGGCGTCGAGTGTCTCTCGAACTGCTCGCGTGGCTGCACGATCGCCGTCGGCGCGCCCGGCAAGTGGACTTACGTCATTGGCAACCTCGATGCCGAACAGCATGCGCCCGATATCCTCGCCTTCGCGCGTCAGCACAGCGCGCATGAAACCGGCGTCACGGTCTGGCGCGAGCGGCCCGAACACATCCGCAAGAACACCATCGCGCGCGTCCCGCCGATGAACCTCCGGGAGTCCTCATGAGCACGCTCGCCAAGGTGCCCTGCACCATCGTCACCGGCTTCCTCGGCGCGGGAAAGACGACGCTCGTCCGCCATGTGCTGGAGAATGCCGACCGTCGCCTCGCCGTGATCGTCAACGAGTTCGGCGATGTCGGCATCGACGGCGAGATCCTGAAGAGCTGCGGAGTCGAGAACTGTCCCGAGGATGCGATCGTCGAACTGGCCAACGGCTGCCTCTGCTGCACCGTCGCCGACGATTTCGTGCCCGCCCTCAAGAGCCTGCTCGACCGTCCCAATCCGCCCGAGCATATCGTGATCGAGACGTCGGGCCTCGCACTGCCGAAGCCGCTGGTGAAGGCCTTCAACTGGCCCGAGATCGCCTCGCGCGTCACCGTCGACGGCGTGATCGCCGTGGTGGACGGCGCGGCGGTGGCGGCCGGCCGGTTCGCCGACGATCCCGCGGCGGTGGCGCGCCAGCGCGCGGAGGATTCGTCGCTGGATCACGACAATCCCCTCGAGGAAGTGTTCGAGGACCAGATCCTTTGTGCCGACCTGATCCTGCTGAACAAGGCCGACCTGATGACGGACGCCGACCGGAAGGCGGTCATCGGCGAGATCGGCAAGGTCCTGCCGCGCGCGGTCGCGCTCGTGGAGACGCGCCACGGCCAGGTGCCGGTGAAGGTCCTGCTGGGTCTCGGCGCGGCGGCCGAAGCCGACCTCGCGGCGCGTCCCTCGCATCATGACCTCGAAGGCGAGCACGACCACGAGGATTTCGACACGTTCATCGTCGACCTGCCGGCCTACGCCTCGCCGCAGGCGCTGGTCGACCGCATGGTGAAGGCGGCCGAGGAACACGACGTGCTGCGCATGAAGGGCTTCGTCGAGGTCGACGGCAAGCCGATGCGCCTGCTGGTCCAGGGTGTCGGCGCGCGCATCCAGCACCAGTTCGACCGTCGCTGGCCCGACGGCGCGCCGCGGCGCGGCCGGCTGGTCGTGATCGGCCAGAAGGGCTTCGATCAGGCGGGGATCCGGGCGATCCTGCTGGGGTAGGCAGATGCACGTCCTGGCGACCCAACTCGCGACACTCGACGAGGCCGACGCCGCCGTCGATCTCGCTCAGTCGCCGGGCGAGATCGTCGTGCTCTCCTTTTCCGACAGCGACCTCTCGGCTCTTGCGGCGGCGTGGCGGCTGGACAGCGATCTGCTGCCGACGTTGCGGCTGGCCAGCCTGAAGAAGCTGCGCCATCCAATGTCGGTCGATCTTTATGTCGAGCAGGTGATCTCACAAGCGCGGCTGGTGATCGTGCGCGGGCTGGGCGGTCTCGACTACTGGCGCTACGGATTCGAGCGCATTGCCGATGCGGCGCGCGACAACGGCGTGCTGCTGGCCGCGCTTCCGGGCGATGACAGGTCTGATCCGCGGCTGGTCGCCGTCTCCACTCTGGCGTCCGACCGGCTCGAACGGCTCGACGGTTACTTCCGGGCGGGGGGCGCGGCGAACCTGCGGCAGGCGCTGCGCTACGCCGCGAGCCTGCTGGGCCGGGATATTGCGTGGTTGCCGCCCGAGCCGGTCGGCCCCCTGACCGTTCTCGGTGCGGCGGATGACGTACGGCCGATGGCCCTCGTCGTGTTCTATCGCGCCAACCTGATGGCCGCCGACATCGCGCCGGTCACTGCGTTGATGCAGGCGCTCGACGCGCGCGGCCTGGCCCCCCTCGGCGTGGCCGTGAGCAGCCTGAAGGATCCGGCGGCGGCGACGCCGCTCGAAGCGCTTCTGCGCGAGCGCAAGCCCGCGATCGTCCTGAACACCACGGCCTTCTCCGCGATGCGCGACGACGATACGACGGTGCTCGACGGCGCCGGTGTGCCGGTGCTGCAGGTCGTGCTCTCGGGTAGCGCGCGCGAGGCCTGGGATGGCTCGCTGCGGGGGCTCGCGCCCGCCGATCTCGCCATGAACGTCGTGCTTCCCGAACTCGACGGACGGCTGCTGACGCGCGCCATCTCCTTCAAGGCCGAGGCCGAACCCGACGCGGCGCTCGAATTCAGCCGCGTGCATCACGAGCCCGAGCCCGATCGCATCGACTATGTGGCGCGGCTGGCGGCGGCCTGGGCGAAGCTCGGCGCCACGCCCGCGCAGGAACGCCGGCTCGCGCTGGTCCTGTCGGACTATCCCGCGCGCGGCGGACGGACCGGCTACGCGGTTGGCCTCGACACGCCGGCCAGCGTGGTCGGGATCCTGAGGCTGCTGTGCGCCGAGGGCTATGATGTCGGCGGCCTCGACTGGCAGGTGGCCGACGTCGAGAGGCTGCTGGCGGGCGACGCGGATTGGGTCGACATATCGCTCGACAGGTACAGGCGCTGGCTTTCTGAACTGCCGGGCTCGCTCCAGGGCGATCTTGCGGAGACGTGGGGGGAGGCGTCCGAGGGGTTCCGCCTGCCCGTCCTGCGCTGCGGCAAGGTCATGGTGCTGCTGCAGCCCGATCGCGGCACGGTGCAGGACCGCAAGACGGGCTACCACGACATGAACTGCCCGCCGCGACACGCCTATGTTGCGCTCTACGCGTGGCTGCGCGAGCAGGAGCGGATCGATGCGATGATCCATCTCGGCACGCACGGCACGCTCGAATGGCTGCCAGGCAAGGCGCTGGCGCTGTCGGCCGGCTGCTGGCCCGAGGCGGTGCTGGGGCCGCTGCCCGTGATCTATCCCTTCATCGTCAACAATCCAGGCGAGGCGGTGCAGGCCAAGCGCCGGCTGGGCGCCGTCACCATCGGCCATCTGACGCCGCCGCTCAGCGCCGCAGGACTGCACGGCGCGCTGGCGGAGATGGAAGCCATCATCGAGGAGTATGCCGCGGCCGATGGACTCGACAGCCGCCGCCTGCGCCATCTCGAAGAAGAGATCGTGGAGCGCGCCTGGAGCGGCGGGCTCGCGGCCGAATGCGGTCTGGTGAAGGACGAGCCCAGCCGCGAGGCGGTGGCCAAGCTCGACGCCCATCTCTGCGACATCAAGGAACTGAGCATCCGCGAGGGACTGCATGTGTACGGCACGCTGCCGGATGAGGCGAAGATCGCGCAGCTTGCGGCCACGATGGGCGGCGAAGATGCGCCGATCCGCCTGAGCGCCGTTCGCGAGCGCGCGGGCCTGCTGGCTGCGCTCGCCGGTCGTCGCGTTGCACCCGGTCCCGCCGGTGCGCCGACGCGCGGCCGGGCCGATGTTCTGCCGACCGGCCGCAACCTTACGTCGATCGATCCGCGCGCCATCCCGACCCGTACTGCGGCGGCCATCGGCGCGCGCTCCGCCGACGAGGTGGTGCGGCGCTATCTGCAGGACCATGGCGAGCCGCCGCGCGCGCTGGTGATCGATCTCTGGGCCTCGGCCTCGCTGCGCACCGGCGGCGACGATCTCGCGCAGGCGCTGGCCTATCTCGGCGTGCGACCCGTCTGGGATGCCGCCTCGAGCCGCGTCACCGGCATCGAGGTGATGCCGCTCGCCACGCTCGACCGGCCGCGCATCGACGCGACGCTGCGTATCTCGGGCCTGTTCCGCGACATCTTCGAGACGCAGATCGCCCTGTTCGACATGGCCGTGCGGCGCGTCGCCGAACTAGACGAGCCCGACGAGGACAATCCGCTGGCGGCGGCGCGCCGCGCGGGCGCCGACCTGTCGCGCATCTTCGGCGCCGCGCCGGGCAACTATGGCGCCCAGGCGGGTGACGTGGCGCTCGACGGGGCGTGGAAGACGCAGGCCGATCTCGGGGAGATCTATCTCGCCGCGGTGACCCATGCCTATGGCGGTGTCGAGCCGGTGCGCGAGGCCGGGCCCGGCTTTCGCAGCCTCGTGTCGACGGCCGATCTGCTGGTGCATCCGCAGGATGATCGCGAGCGCGACGTGCTCGACGGCGACGGCGTCGCCGATTTTGCCGGCGGCTTCGCGGCGGCGGCGGCACTGCTGGGCAACGCTCCCGAACTCTATCATCTCGACACAAGCGATACGGCCAAGCCGCGCGCGCGGCGCCTGGCGGAGGAAATCGCCCGCATCGTGCGCGGCCGCCTCACCAACCCGCGCTGGATCCAGGGCATGTTGAGCCACGGCCACCGGGGCGTGGCCGAGATCGCCCAGTCGGTCGATGCGCTCTATGCCTTCGCCGCGACCGCGGAGATCGTGCCCGGCCCGCTGTTCGACGCCACCCATGCCGCGCTGATCGCCAACGAGGCCGTTCTCGACGCCATGGCGGCACGCAATCCGGCGGCGGTCGCGGCCATCGCGGCGCGCCTCAGGGATGCGCTCGACCGCGGTCTCTGGATGACGCGGCGCAATGCGGTGGAGCGCGATCTGACGCGCGCGATCGGCCTTGCGCGGCCAGCGCGACCGGTCGATGAAGGCCCGAGATGAGCACGGCCGCGGCGATCCTGAGGAAAGGCTGGTGCCCCGGCGCTCTGCGGCCGATGCAGAGCGGCGACGGGTTGATCGTGCGCGTGCGTCCGCGCGTCGGTCGCTTCGACCTTGATGCTGCGCGCATGCTGGCCGATGCCGCGCAGCGACTGGGGAACGGGCATATCGACCTGACGCGGCGCGCCAACCTGCAGATTCGCGGCCTTAGCGACAGCCGCCTCGACGAGCAGCAGGCCGAACTGGGCCGGTTCGGGCTGCTCGACAACGATGCCGCATCGGAGGCTGTGCGCAACGTGATGGTGGCGCCGCTCGCCGAGCGCGGATCCGTTGCCTACGGCATCGCCGACCGGCTCGAGGAAATTCTCGCCGGCGATCCGCGTCTGCGCGGGCTTCCCGCGAAGTTCGGCGTCCTGGTCGACGATGGCGGACCGGTGTCCATTGCGGATGAGCGCGCCGACATCAGTCTGCGGGTTGCATCGGGCTTCGTCGCGTTTGGCATCGATACGCCCGACGGGACACGCTGGCTCGGTGCCTGTGCCTCGCGCGACGCGGTCGATCTGGTCGTGACGGCGATGCAGGCGGTGCTGGAATGCGTGCCGCGCACGCGCCTGCGTACTCTGTCCGCTGCCGCCTTGTCCAAGCTGCGGCTGGCCGTGTCGCCGAAGCTGCAGCCGCTGCCGCCGCTCGGGCAGGCGAGGGGGCGCGTCATCGGTCTCGTGGACGATGCCGCAGGCGTTGCGGCGCCGTTCGGCCGGCTCGAGGCGGGACAGCTCCGGCGTCTCGCCGATCTGGCGATGATGGCGGGCGCGCGCGATCTGCGCCTGTCGCCGTGGCGGACGCTCTACATGCGGGTGCGCGATGCCGCTGCGGGCCAGGAGTTGCTCGACGGCGCACGGTCGATCGGAATGATCGTCGACGACCGCGATCCGCTGCTGCGCATCGAAGCCTGCCCCGGCGCGCCGGCCTGCGCATCGGGCACGGTGGATGCGCGCGGCGATGCGCGTCGTCTCGCCCGGCTCGTGGCCGAGCGTCGCTTCGGCGGCACCGTCCACGTGTCCGGCTGTGCCAAGGGCTGCGCACGCTCCGCGCCGTCGGATCTCGTGCTGGTGGGCGAGGCCGGACGATACGGCGTCGTGCGCGACGGTACGACGAGGGACGAGGCCGAACGCACGATCGGTCCGGCCGACCTTGAATCGCTGTTGCGGGATGCGAACCATGGCTGAGCCGCGCGACTATGTGCGCGACGGCGCGGAGATCTACCGCCGCTCCTTCGCGATCATCCGCGCCGAAGCCGATCTTGCGCGCTTCGATCCCGTCGAGGAACGCGTGGCGGTTCGCCTCATCCACGCCTGCGGCATGCCCGAGATCGCCCGCGACATCGACATGTCGCGCGGCTTCGCCCAGGTGGCGCGGCAGGCGCTGAAGGACGGCGCACCGATCCTGTGCGATGCGAAGATGGTGGCCAACGGCGTCACGCGCGCGCGCCTGCCCGCGGCGAACGACGTGATCTGCACGCTCGACGATCCCTCGGTGCCCGCCCTCGCGCAGAAGCTCGGCAATACGCGCTCCGCCGCGGCGATGGAGCTGTGGCGCGATCGTCTCGGCGGCGCGGTTGTCGCGATCGGCAACGCACCGACGGCGCTGTTCCGCCTGCTCGAAATGCTGGACGCGGGCGCGCCCCTGCCGGCCGCGGTGATCGGCGTGCCGGTGGGCTTCGTCGGCGCGCTGGAATCCAAGGAGGCGCTGGCGGCCGACGGGCGCGTGCCGTTCCTGGTCGTGCGCGGCCGGCGCGGCGGCAGCGCCATGACGGCGGCCGCGATCAATGCGCTGGCGAGTGACATCGAATGACCAGTCTCGATGCGATCGCGGGCACCGCCGCGCCGGGCACGCTCTACGGCATCGGCGTCGGTCCGGGCGACGTGCGCTATCTCACGCTGCGCGCCGCCGGCCTGGTGCGGACGGTCGACGTCGTCGCCTTCTTCGCCAAGCGTGGTCGTCAGGGCAATGCGCGGGGCATCGTGACGCCGCTGATGGGCACGGCGCGGCAGGAACTGCGGCTGGAATATCCGGTCACCGACGAAATTCCGGCGGAGCATCCCGACTACCAGTCGCAGATGATCCGTTTCTATCGCGAAGCCTCGGCTTCGCTCACGGCCCTGCTCGAAAGCGGAAAGTCGGTCGGTCTGCTCGCCGAGGGCGATCCGTTCTTCTACGGCTCGTTCATGCATATGTGGCGGCGTCTCGCCGAGACGTTTCCGGTCGAGGTCGTTCCCGGCGTCACCGGCATGTCGGGCTGCTGGACGCGCGCCAACCTGCCGATCACCTGGGGGGACGACACGCTCGCGGTGCTGCCGGGCACGCTCGCCGAAGATCAGCTCGTGGAGCGGCTGCGCAACACCGATGCCGCGGTGATCATGAAAGTGGGCCGCCATCTCGGAAAGGTGCGGCGCGCCGTCGAGGCGGCCGGCCTGCTGTCGCGCGCGGTCTATGTCGAGCGCGGCACCATGCCGGGCGAGCGGATCGCGCCGCTGGCCGAGTGCGGCGATCCCGCCGGCGCCTATTTCGCCATGGTCCTGATCGCCGGCCGGGGACGGCAGCTGTGAGCGGCTCGCTGACCGTGGTCGGCACGGGCCCGGGCAAGGCCGAGCTGATGACGCCCGCGACGCGCGCGGTCCTCGATCGGGCCTCCGACCTCGTGGGCTACGGGCCTTATCTCGATCGCATTCCCGCGACGCGCGCGGACCAGCAACGCCACGCCTCGGACAACCGCGTCGAACTCGATCGCGCGCGCCATGCCCTGTCGCTCGCCGCCGCTGGCCGTCAGGTCGTCGTGGTATCGGGCGGCGATCCCGGCGTCTTCGCCATGGCCTCGGCGGTGTTCGAGGCGGTGGAACACGGCGATCCGGCCTGGCGGACGCTCGACATCCGCGTAGAGCCCGGCGTGACGGCGATGCTGGCGGCGGCGGCGGAAGCGGGCGCGCCGCTGGGCGGCGATTTCTGCGCGATCTCGCTTTCGGACAATCTCAAGAACTGGTCGACCATCGAGCGGCGCCTGAATGCGGCGGCCGAAGCCGACTTCGTGATCGCGCTCTACAATCCCGCCTCGAAGGCGCGGCCGCATCAGCTCGGCATGGCGCTCGACCTGCTGCGGCAAGTGAAGTCGGGTACGACGCCCGTCCTGTTCGTGCGCGCCGCGGGAACGGCGGAGACAAAGGTGGTCGCGGCGACGCTGGCAACGGCCGATCCGTCCGTGGCCGACATGCGCACCCTGGTCATCGTCGGCGCCAGCACGACACGCACGGTCGGTCGCTGGGTCTACACGCCGCGCAGCGAGCGCCTGACGTGATCCAGCCAGGCAACAGCGTCTTCCGGCGTCGCCGTGACGTAGCCGGCTGGCTTGTGCGGACGCGCGATCATGATGACCCGCACGCCAAGCGCGCGCGCGGCTTCGATCTTGGCGTAGGTCGCGTCGCCGCCGGCGTTCTTGGATACGACGAGCTCGATCCTGCGGTCGCGCAGCAGTGCGGTCTCGGCCGCAAGATCGAACGGACCGCGCGCCTCCACGAGAGTCAGGTTGGGCGGCAACGCATCGCCGGCGGGCGCGTCGATGACGCGGGCGAGATAGTGGTGCTGTGGCGCGTCGGCGAAGACCGGCAGCTCCTGCCGGCCGATCGCCAGGAACACGCGCCGTGGATTGCGACCGATGGCGTTTGCCGCGGCTTGCGTATCGACCACTTCGATCCACTCGTCTCCGGCCTGTCGCGTCCACGGCGCGCGGACCAGCGAAGCCAGCGGAACGGCGGCCTGGCCGCAGGCCGCGACGGCATGAGCCGACATCTGGTCGGCATAGGGATGGGTCGCGTCGATGACGGCCACGATCTTCTCGTCGCGCAGATGGCGCACGAGTCCGTCGATTCCGCCGAAGCCACCGATGCGCGTGGGCAAGGCTTGCGGCGCGGGCTGCGCCGTGCGGCCAGCCAGCGACAGCGTCGCCTCGAAATGCGTGTCGTCGGCGAGCCGACGGGCCAGCGCGGAGGCTTCGGTGGTGCCGCCGAGGATGAGAACGCGCATGTCGGGGCCGGGCGATGACGAGCGGGGCCGCAACCTGCCCGGCCGCGCGATGGCTGTCCATCGTCGGTCTCGGTGAGGATGGGATCGACGGTCTGTCTTCCGTGGCGCGCCAACTCGTGTCGTCGGCAGAGCTGGTGGTGGGTGGCAAGCGTCACCTGGAGCTCGTGGGTGGTCTGATCCGTGGCCGGTCTCTCGCCTGGCCCAGCCCGATTGCCGGCGCAATGAGTGACATTCTGGCGATGCGCGGCCGGCCAGTCGTCGTGCTGGCAAGCGGCGATCCCTTCCACTACGGCGTCGGTGAGATGCTGCTGCGATCGATTTCCGCCGATGAGACGATCTGCCTGCCGCAGCCATCGTCGTTCAGCCTCGCCGCCTCTCGATTGGGCTGGTCGTTGCAGGACGTCGCATTGGTGAGCCTGCACGGCCGCGCGCTGGAAGGCATCGTCCGCCATCTCCAGCCTGGCGCGCGCATTCTCGCTTTGTCATGGGATGGCGCAACGCCATCTCGTCTTGCCCAGTTGCTGACGGCGCGCGGCATGGGCGCCTCGACGCTCGCGGTTCTGGAAGCGCTGGGTGGTACACGCGAGCGCATCCGTTCTACGGCAGCGCGGTCCTTCGGCCTCACGGAGGTCGCTGCCCTCAACATCATTGCGCTGCAGGTCGCAGCCGCGGCCGATGCGAAGATCGTGACGCTGGCGCCCGGTCTCGACGATTCATTGTTCGAGCACGACGGCCAGCTCACCAAGCGTGACATTCGCGCGGTGACGCTTTCTTCCCTGGCGCCGCAGCAGGGCGAACTGCTGTGGGATGTCGGGCTGGGCGCGGGCTCGGTCGCCATCGAATGGCTGCTGCGCCATCCCTCGCTGCGTGCCATCGGCATCGAGGAGGACGCGGAGCGAGCGGCGCGGGCGGCGCGCAACGCCGCGACGCTCGGCACGCCCGACCTGCAGATCGTGCGGAAGCCAGCACCGGCGGCTTTCGACGGATTGCCGTCGCCCGACGCGATCTTCGTCGGCGGTGGCCTCTCCGATCCCGGCCTGCTCGACGCCGCCTGGAATGCATTGAAGCCCGGTGGGCGCATCGTTGCCAACGCCGTGTCGCTGCAGTCGGAGGCTCGGTTGATCGATTGCTTCGAGCGGCATGGTGGAGAAATCACGCGGCTGCAGGTCGCCAAGGCCGGCCGCGCCGGGAGCGGCAATGTCTTCGTCTGGCGCCACGCCGCGCCGGTCACCCAATGGCGGGCGGGGAAACCATGATCGTCGCGGGCGTGGGCTGCCGGCGCGAGACGTCGGCCGACGAGATCGAGCGGGTCGTGCGCATGGCGCTCGGCATGTTCGATCTGCCGGTGGAGCGCCTCGATTCGGTTGCGACCGAATCGGAGAAGGCGACCGATCCGGTTTTCGCCGAAGTGGCGCGCCGGCTTTCCGTGAGGCTGGTCGCCTGCACGGTCGACGATCTCGATCGTGTCGCGGGACGCGTGCTCACGCCGTCGAAGCTGGTGCTGAAGGCCAAGGGACTGCCGTCGATCGCCGAGGCGTCGGCGCTGGTGGTGGCGGGCCGCGAGGGCCGGTTGCTGGGCACGCGCGTGGCGACCGAGCGCGCGACCTGCGCCATCGCCATCGGAGAGGGACGATGACCATCCATTTCATCGGCGCCGGCCCAGGTGCGCCGGACCTGATCACCGTGCGCGGGCGCGATCTGATCGCGCGCTGTGCGGTCTGCCTCTATGCCGGCTCGCTGGTGCCGAAGGCGTTGCTCGACCATTGCCCGCCGGGCGCCCGCATCGTCGATACCGCGCCGCTGTCGCTCGACGAGATCGTCGCGGAATGCCGCCGCGCGACCGAGGCCGGGCAGGATGTGGCGCGCCTTCATTCCGGCGACCTGTCGATCTGGAGCGCGCTCGGCGAGCAGCTTCGCCGCCTCGACTCAGAGGGAATTCCCTACACGGTGACGCCGGGCGTTCCTTCATTCGCGGCCGCAGCCGCCGCGCTGGGACAGGAACTCACCTTGCCCGAAGTGGCGCAGACCGTGGTGCTGACGCGGACCTCCGGCCGCGCCTCGGCGATGCCCGGAGGAGAGAAGCTCGCCTCCTATGCCGCGACTGGCGCCACGCTCGTGCTGCATCTCTCGATCCATGTGCTCGACAGGATCGTGGCGGAGCTGACGCCGCACTATGGGGCGGCCTGTCCCGCGGCCATCGTCTATCGTGCGACCTGGCCCGACGAGCGCGTGATCCGCGCCACGCTCGGAACGATCGCGGATGAAGTGGCGAAGGCGCCGATCGAGCGCACGGCGTTGATCCTCGTCGGCAAGGTTCTGGGCGCACGCGATTTCCGGAACAGCGCGCTTTACGACGCCGCCTATCAGAGGCGCTTCCGGGGCCGTGGAGCGTGACGCTGGACGGTTTCCCCGACCTGCCGGAATTCCCACCAGGAGAAGTGTGGCTGGCTGGAGCCGGCCCCGGCGATCCGCGGCTCCTCACTGTGCTGGCACTGCACGCCGTGACGGTCGCCGACGATATCGTGCATGACGCGCTGGTCGATCCGCGCGTGCTGCGTCTGGCGCGCAAGGACGCGGTGCTGCTGCCGGCGGGCAAGCGCGGCGGCAAGCCTTCGCCGAAGCAGGATGAGATCAACGCGCTGCTGATCGACCGCGCGCGCGCTGGGCGGCGCGTATTGCGCCTGAAGGGTGGCGATCCCTTCGTGTTCGGCCGCGGCTGGGACGAGGTGACGGCGCTCAGCGAGGCGCAGCTTCGCTTCCGCATCATTCCCGGCCTGACGGCGGGGCTTGCCGGTGCCGCACTCGCCGGCATTCCCGCGACGTCGCGCGACACCAACCACGCCGTCGTGCTGGCGGCGGGCCATCGCGCCGAGGGCCAGTCCACCGCCGACTGGGAGGCCCTGGGCCGGCTCGGCCAGCCGCTCATTCTCTACATGCCGATGACGCAGCTCGAGGAGATCGTGGCGGCGCTGCAACGGGGCGGACTTGCAGCCGAAACACCCGCGACGCTGATCCAGTCGGCGACAGTCGATGGCGAGCGCATCGTCGAAAGCCGCCTCGATGCGCTGGCGGCGGACGCGCAGCATCACCGTCTCGGCTCGCCCTGCATTGCCGTCATCGGAGAGATCGCCGCGTTGCGCAAAGAGGTGTTCGCGTCGATGGTCGGCTGGTCATGAGCGAGAGGCCGCGCGGGCTGATCGTCGCGGCGGCGCGCTCGGGTGCCGGCAAGACCACGATCGCCTCGGGCCTGATCCGCGCGCTCGCGCGCCGCGGTCGCTCCGTGCAGCCCTTTAAGTGCGGGCCGGATTACATCGATCCGGCCTTCCACACGGCGGCGACCGGCCGGCCGAGCTTCAACCTCGATACCTGGGCGATGTCACCGGGGACGCTTGCCGGACTCGTGGCCCGTCACGGCGCTTCGGCCGACCTCGTGGTCGTCGAAGGCGTGATGGGCCTGTTCGACGGCGTGGCCGAACGGGGACAGACGGCACGCGGTGCGACGGCCGATCTCGCGGCGTTGACGGGATGGCCCGTGGCGCTGGTGCTCGACGTGTCGGGCCAGGCCGAGACGGCGGCGGCCATCGCAAGCGGCCTTGCGCGCTATCGCGACGATGTCGAGGTGGCGGGCGTCATCCTCAATCGTGCCGCGAGCGCACGGCATGTCGGCATGATCGCGCCGGGTCTCGAACGCGCCGGCCTGAAGCTGTTCGGCGCGCTGCCGTCGAATGCGGGTTTTTCCCTGCCCGAGAGACATCTCGGCCTCGTGCAGGCCGTCGAACTGCCCGACATCGTGCACCGCCTCGACATACTCGCCGATACGGTCGAGGCGTCGCTCGATCTCGATGCCATCGAAGCGAGCGCCCGGACGGCCCGAGCGGGCTCGATTGAGGCCGCGCGGGGCCTGCTGCCGCCCGGCCAGCGCATCGCACTGGCGCAGGACCGCGCTTTCTCCTTCATGTATCCGCATCTGCTGGAAAGCTGGCGCAGGGCGGGCGCGGAAATCCTGCCATTCTCGCCGCTCGCCGACGAAGCGCCGGACGCTGCGGCGGACGCGGTCTGGTTGCCCGGCGGCTATCCCGAGCTGCATGCGGGAACGCTGGCCGCGGCCGGCCGTTTTGCCGCCGGCATGAAGGCGCTGGCGGCGCAGTCGGTGCCGGTCCACGGGGAGTGCGGCGGTTACATGGTGCTGGGGCAGGGGCTTGTCGATGCAGGCGGAACGAGACACGCGATGCTCGGGTTTCTGGACGTCGAAACCTCGTTTGCCAGGCGTCGACTGCATCTCGGCTATCGCCGCGCCCGTCTCGTGACGAACGGCGTACTGGGCGCTCGGGGCGACGAGGTGGCTGGTCACGAGTTCCACTATGCCAGCATCCAGTCGACAGGCGATGCACCGCTCGTCGAGTGTCGCGATGCGAACGGCGCGGCGGTGCCGGAAGCGGGGGCGCAACGCGGCTCCGTGAGCGGCACGTTCTTTCATGCAATCGATCGGTGGAGTTGATGACGCATCCCGATTTCGACGCGGCCTTCCGGGCCGAGTTTCGCCAGCTCGTCCTGTGGCGGCGCGACGTGCGGCGGTTCCGCACCGATCCGGTGGCGCGCGAGCGCATCGACACGCTGCTCGAGGTGGCTAGTCACGCCCCGTCGGTCGGCCTCAGCCAGCCGTGGCGGTTCGTGCATGTCGAGTCGGCCGAGCGCCGGCGCGCCGTGGTCGAGAGTTTTACGCAGGCCAACGAGAAGGCGCTGGCCGGCTATGGTGGCGAGAAGCATGCGATCTATGCCGGGCTCAAGCTCGCCGGCCTCAAGGAAGCGCCAGTTCATCTCGCGGTCTTCTCCGACGACGGCACGCATACCGGCAGCGGGCTTGGACAACAAACCATGCCCGAGACGTTGCACTACTCGGTCGTGGCCGCCATCCAGACCCTGTGGCTCGCGGCGCGCGCCGATGGAATCGGCATGGGCTGGGTTTCAATCCTCGATCCGAAGAAGGTGACGCAGGCGCTCGACGTGCCTGCCGGCTGGAACCTCGTGGCCTATCTCTGCCTCGGCTTCCCGGCCGAGGAGCATCTCGATCCCGAGCTCGAACGGCATCACTGGGAAGTGCGCAGCGATCTTTCCGACGTGGTCTTTACGCGCTGACGCTTTGACACCCTGTCCTCGCCGGGCATTATTGCCTCTCACTATTGGAGGCGGCGCGTGACTTCAGGAGATCGACCGGCGGGCCAATCGATCTCCGATGCCGCCTTGTATGCGCTGGCGGCCCTGTGCGGGCTGGCCACCGGTGTCCTGGGTGCCGGCTTCCATCTCGTCGTCGATACGCTCGTCCGCTGGCCGTCGTGGCTGGTGGCGTACATGGGACACGGCCCCCTCACCATGGCGGCTGCGGCGGCGATTGCCGCGGTTGCGCTGGTCGCTGCCTTCTTCCTCACGCGCCGCGTCGCACCCGAAGCGGCGGGCAGCGGCGTGCAGGAAATCGAAGGCGCGATGGAAGGGCTGCGCGAGGTACGCTGGCGGCGCGTCC
This sequence comes from Reyranella humidisoli, assembly GCF_019039055.1. Lineage (NCBI taxonomy): Bacteria > Pseudomonadati > Pseudomonadota > Alphaproteobacteria > Hyphomicrobiales > Reyranellaceae > Reyranella > Reyranella humidisoli. Next base: position 409,483 of record NZ_JAHOPB010000001.1, on the reverse strand, counting down.
TGCCGGTGAAGTTCGTGGGTGGCGTGCTGGCGCTCTCGTCCGGTCTCGTGGCGGGACGCGAGGGGCCGACCATCCACATGGGCGCGTCGATCGCGCAGGCGATTGCCGAGCGCCTGAAGCTCAGCGAGGTGGAATTGCGTGGCCTTCTGGCGGCCGGCGCCGCGGCCGGCCTCGCCGCCGCCTTCAATGCGCCGCTGGCGGCGATCCTTTTCGTGATCGAGGAGACGCGCAAGCAGTTCCGCTACACGCTGCGCTCCTACACCGCCGTCATCATCGCCTCGACCGCCAGCGCCATCGGCATGGAGCTGGTGGGCGGCACGGCACCGCAGCTCAGGCTCGACAATGCCGAGATGCCGCTGTCGCTGCTGCCGGCCTTCTTGGTACTGGGCGTGTTCCTCGGCGGGCTGGGCATCGTGTTCAACAACACGCTGCTCTTCCTGCTCGACTGGGTGGGGACAACCTTCCGGAAGGTGCCGTTCGTGCCGGCGCTCGTGGTCGGCGCTGCCATCGGCGTGCTGGCGCTCGTGCTGCCACAAGCCGTCGGCGGCGGCGAACTGCTGATCCCGGGCCTCGTGACCGCGAACCTGCCGATCACGACGCTGCTGCTGCTCTGCCTGCTGCGCTTCGTCGGTGTAATGCTGAGCTATCCGGTCGGTGTCCCTGGCGGCATCTTCGCGCCGCTGCTGACACTTGCCACCACGGTGGGCCTGATCGCCGCATGGCTGCTCCAGACGTTCGTACCGGTACCGCCACTGGCGGGCGCCGCTTTCGTGATCGCCGCAATGGGCGGCCTGTTCTCCGCATCCATCCGCGCGCCCTTGGTCGGCGTCGTGCTGGCCGCCGAACTGACCAACGGCTACGCGCTCATCCTGCCGCTGATCGTGACCTGCGTGACGGCCAATGCGGTCTCGCAGGCGCTGGGCGGCCGGCCGCTCTACGAGCTCTTGCTGGAGCGCACCTTGCGACTCTCGGGCCAGGCGGTCCCGCCGCGCGCCGAGAACAGTGTGCCGGCCCCGGTCGGCACGGACGACGGACGTGGCGCTTAGACCCGGTGTCATCCCGAGCGTAGCGAGGGATCCTTGATCGGCGCCCGCTAAGGATCCCTCGCTACGCTCGGGATGACACGGTGGGCAAAAACCAATCCAGAATCCGCGCATTCTCGTCGCGCGGGTAGGTGTGCGAGAGGTCGGCGATCTCGCGATAGGTCACGTCGGCGCCGGCCTGCTCCAGCGCGCGTTGCGCGCCCTGCGCCATCTCGGGCGGAAACATCCAGTCCTGCGTGCCGTGGATGATGTGAACCGGCAGGTCCCGAAGGCGATCCGCGTCGGCGAAGGTCATCAGCATCGGATGGAAGCTGGCGGCGACCGGCGCGAGGTGCGTGAACCGGCAGTCGCCGCGCAGGCCGATGACGTAGGTGAAGGTGCCGCCGTCGCTCATGCCGGTGAGGAGCTGGCGCGAGCTGTCGATGTTCCAGTCGTTGGTCACATCCTCGGCCATGCGGTCGATGCGCGGCCCGTCGATCTCCGGCTCCATCAGCGACCAGGTGGCGCCAGCCGCCGTCGGCGCCAGCACGATGAAGCCGCGCGTACGGGCCTCGCGCACCCAGCTCCACAGGAAGGCGCCGCCATTGCCGCTGCCGCCATGCAGCGCCACGACCAGCGGCCAGCTCTTCGCGGCGTCGTAATACTCAGGAACGTAGAGCGAGAAGGCGCCGCGCGTTCCCGACGGTCCGGCGATGTGCATGAAGCCCACGCCCTCGCGCGTCGGATCGGCGGCAGCGAGGCGCGCCTGCAGGTCGGCGTCGGCGCGCGCTTCCTGTTCGAGGAAGAAGTTGCTGACGGGTCGGAGATATGGAGACAGCGGATAGAGGGACTCGCAGGCGCGCGGGTAGCCACGCAGGGCGCGATAGGCGGCGACGATAGGCTGCGGCGCCTCGGGCGCGGCGAGCAGACCCTGGATCGCCTCGCCGGCAAACACCGCCGCCCGTTCCAGATGATCGCGCACCGGAGCCAGCCGCCTTGGCCAGTCGAGGGCGCGCGAGGCGGCGAGAGCGGGGCCAAGATCGTCGTTGCGGCCGGCCAGGGCTTCGAGGATCTGCGGCAGGGTGTGCGGCGATAGATGACGGGTCGCGAACTCGATGGCGTGCAGCGCGCGCAGCGTTGCCGGCACCAGCGCGGAGAGGGCGTCGATGGCGTCCTCTTCGGCCATCAGTCCTTCAGCATCGTCGCATCGAGCGGCTGCTTGCCGCGGATCATGTCGGCCGCCTTCTCCGCGATCATCAGCACCGAGGCGTTGAGGTTGGCCGAAGGCATGGTTGGCATGATCGAGGCGTCGACCACACGCAGTCCTTCGAGGCCACGCACGCGAAGCTGGTCGTCGACGACGGCGGTCGGATCGTTGTCCGGCGCCATGCGGCACGAACCCATCAGATGGAACGTCGTGGTGCCGCGCTCCTTGGCGGCCTGCAGCAGGTCGGCGTCCGACTGCTTCTGCGAACCGGGAAACTCCTCGCGGTCGTAGTATTTGCTGAGCGCCTTCGAGCCCAGCAGCCGCCGCGCCAGCTTCATGCCGGCGAGCAGCACGCGCCGGTCGCTCTCCGCGCCCAGATAGTTCGGCTGGATGACGGGATGCTCGAACGGGTCGGCGGAACGGGCACGAACGTAGCCGATCGAATCGGGGCGCTGCTGCCACGAGGCGATGGTCATGCCGGGAAAATCGTCGAGCGTCGACTGAACGCCTTCCTTGTAGCTCGCCGGGGTGAAGGTGAGCTGGAGGTCGTAATTCTCGATGCTCTCGTCGGACTTCCAGAAGACGTAGATGAGCGTCGGATTGAGCGTCAGCAGGCCCTTGCGCGTCGTGACGTATTTCAGGACCTCGCCGGCCAGGCGCAGGCCCTTGGACCGCTCGTTGATGCTGGTGGCGTTCTTCACACGGGCGACGAAGCGCGGCGCGTAATGGTCGCGCAGGTTCTCGCCGACGCCGGCCAGCTCGTGCTTCACCTCGATGCCGAGCGACTTCAGCAGCGGTGCGGGGCCGATGCCCGAGATCTGCAGGAGCTGCGGCGAGTTCACCGTGCCGCCACTCAGGATCACTTCCTTCCGGGCGCGCACTTCCATCGGCGTGCCGTTGCGGCCCCCCTTGCGGTAGCGCACGCCGACGGCGCGCTTGCCCTCGAGCACGACCGAGGTCGCCTGTGCGTGGGTGCGCACCGTGAGGTTGGGCCGCGACATGGCGGGATGAAGATAACCACGCGCGGCACTGACCCTGCGGCCGTTCCTGATGATGCGCTGGACGTAGCTCACGCCCGCCTGCTTCGTGCCGTTATAATCAGGGTTGCGCGGGATGCCCTGTTCCACGGCGCCCTCGATGAAGGCCTCGCACAAAGGATCGCGCCATTCGAGATCGGTGATCGGCAGGTTGCCCTCGCTGCCGCGGAAGGTGGCATCGGCGTCGCCCGCCATGCGGTTCTCGCTGCGGCGGAAATAGGGAAGCACGTCGGAATAGCCCCAGCCGCGATTGCCGCGCTGTGCCCAGCCGTCGAAGTCGAGACGCTGGCCACGATTGTAGATGTGGCCGTTGATCGAGCTGGAGCCACCCAGCGTCTTGCCGCGCGGTGCGGCGATCGCCCGGCCGCCAGTCCATTCGCTGGGCTCGGATTTGTAGAGCCAGTTCACCTTGGGATCGACCAGCGTGTACATGAAGCCGGCCGGGATATGGATGAAGGGATGCCAGTCGCGTGGACCGGCTTCCAGTACGCAGACCGTGACGCTGGGATCTTCGCTCAACCGACTGGCCAGCACGCTGCCCGCCGAGCCGGCGCCCACGATCACGTAGTCGAAACTCTCCATTCCCGTCGCTTCCTTCCCTATTGACGGGATTGACCACCGGATTTGGGTAGGAAGCAATGCTCCATCGCGGGAAAACGACGGGCCTTCACGTCGGCTGAATAGGCGGCGGCCGCTTCCGCGATTCGAGGGCCGAGGTCGGCATAACGCTTCACGAACCGCGGGGTGAAATCGCTGAACAGGCCGAACACGTCCTCGGACACCAGGATCTGGCCGTCGCAGGCGGGCGAAGCGCCGATCCCGATGGTCGGGATGGAGATCGAAGCCGTGATGGCGGCCGCGACCGGCTCCAGCGTGCCTTCCAGCACGACGGCGAAGGCGCCGGCCTCGGCCATCGCCTCGGCGTCGCGCGTCACCTGCCGGGCCTCCTCGTCGGACCGGCCGGTCGCCTTGAAGCCGCCGGCCACGTTCACGGCCTGCGGCATCAGCCCGACATGGGCGCAGACCGGAATGCCGCGCTGCACGAGATAGCGGACTGTCCCGGCCATGACCTCGCCGCCTTCCAGCTTCACGCCGCTGGCGCCGGTCTCCGACATCACGCGGGCGGCGCTGTGGAACGCCTGCTCGGGGCTGGCCTGATAGCTGCCGAACGGCAGGTCGACGATCACGCAGGCATGCGCGGCGCCGCGCATCACGGCCGAACCATGCGCGATCATCATGTCGAGCGTTACGGGAAGGGTGCTGTCGAAGCCGTAGACCACCATGCCGAGCGAATCACCGACCAGCAGCAGGTCGACATGCGGGTCGAGCCACCGCGCCATCTGCGTCGTGTAGGCGGTCAGGCACACGATGGGCTCGCCGCCCTTGCGGGCGCGGATCTGCGGCGTGCTCACTCTTCTGGCTGAAGTGACGGCGCTCATGATCTCAAACCTTTCGACGGCAACTAATGGATGACAGCGCGGGGCAGCCGCATCCCGATCGACAGACCGCCACCGGGGCGATTGAGGGCGACGACCTGGCCGCCCAAGGCCTCGACGTTGCGCCGAACGATCCAGAGCCCGAGGCCCGAATGCTCGACGGCACGGTCGCTGCCTATGCCATCCTCGGGGCGCAAAGAGAAGTATCGTTGGAAGACACTGTCGAGTTTCTCGGGGTCGATTCCCGGTCCCTCGTCGTCGACGGTGAGGGCGACGGTGTCGGGCGAGACGCGCAGCGAAACGGCGATGGTCGTGCGGGGGGACGAGAAGCTGATGGCATTCTCCAGCACGTTCTGCAGGACGATCTCCATCATGCCCGTCGCGGTGCGCACGACAGCGCCGCGGTCGAGCCTGACCGAGAGTCCGATGTCGCGCGCGGCGAGAATTTCGCGGAAATGGCGGGCCGCATCCTCGACCAGTGGCGCCAGGTCGGTCGGCACGCGCGGCGCGTCGATCAGGTCGGCGGTTCCTATGTCGTGACGCTGTGCGGCATTCACCAGGGCGAGCAGGCGGGCCAGCGAGGACTCGATGATCTCGAGCGCCCGCCGCGCCCGCTGGTCCTGCTCCGGCACGGCGCGCTTCACCGGACGCAGCGCCGACTGCACGGCGGCCAGCGGCGTCTTGAAGGAGTGCGCATTGTCCTCGGCCGACTGGCGGATCTCGCGCGACACGCGGCGCAATTCGTGGACCAGCCGGTCGAAGTCGCGGGCCACGCCCGACAGTTCGGGCACGGTGTTGCGCTGGACGAAGGTCGCATCGACGGCACGGCCCAGCGCGATCTCGTCGGCCACGTTACGGAAACGGCGCAGGCTGAGGCGGATGCCGAGCGCCACCAGCACGGCGAGCAGCGCGCCGCCGAGATAGATCGCGGCGGCGATGCGGACCTCGCGCGTCTGCCAGTAGGGCCGGCCGATCGAGGTGTCGAGGAATTCGGAGGCAACGTGCGTGGTCGTCAGGATCCAGCAGTTGCCGCGGGCGCGGATCGGGATGATCGAGGTCAGCAACTCGACCGTGCCGTCGGCACGGCTGTAGCGCATCTCGTCGGAGGCGTTCCAGGTGCAGGCCTCGGACAGGCGCTGCAGGATGCCGCGCTGGCCCAGCTCCTCGAGCTCGGCCGTCACCGCTTCCGGCCCCAGCGGCGGCGCCGAGGCCACGAGATAGAACCGGCTCGCCGTCCGGGCGTCGGGCGGCTGGTACATCAGCTTCAGAACCGTGCCGCTGCTTGCATACTTCGCGAGCTCGCGGTTGAGATTCATGGGCTCCGAAGGGTCGGTGTCGCGCAGCACCGGCGCCAGCGCCTCGGCGATCAGCGCGCTGCGGTCCTGGATGGCACGCGTCACCAGGATCTGCATCTGGCTGTCGGCGCTCTCGAACTGCCCGTAGAGCACGATCGGCAGCGCCACGAACAATCCGATCAGCGCCACCAGCTTCAGCGTGAGCGAGGCGGCGAGGCGGCGCAGCACCGGAGCGCTATTCCTTGCCCCAGCGGTAGCCGAAAGACTGGTAGTTCTCGATCTCGCTGAACTCGGGATCGATGGCGCGGAATTTGTTGCGGATGCGCTTGATGCAGGAGCGGACGTTGGTGCGGTAGCCATTCTCGCCGCTCCCCGCGATGAAGCCGACATAGTGCATGCAGTCGTAGACCGAACGATAGCTCACGTAGCTGCCGATGTTGGAGGCGAGCGCATGGACGATCTTGAATTCGGTGACGGTGAGGTTGAGGTCGGTCTCGTCCCAGAGCGCCCGGCTGACCGCGGGCTTCAGCAGCAGCCGGCCGCAATGGAAATTGCCGTCGCCGTCGGCCGACATCGGCTTGTCGGCGCGGTCGACGATCAGGCGCAGGCGGCGGGCGAGGATCGGCACGCCGCGCGACTTGTCGACGAAATCGATGGCGCCGCGGTCGAGCGCGAGCTGCTCGTAGTTGGGCTCGCTGTGTCCCGTGAGGAACACCACCGGCAGGTTGATGCCCGCGCGCTGCAGCCTGGGCAGCAGGTCGATGCCCGAGACGCGCGGCAGGCCCCAGTCGAGGACGACGATCTCGATGTCGCCGGCGGTCTCCAGGAACTCGACCAGGCCGGTGCCGTCGCGGAACGCCGCGACGTCGAAGCCGTGGTCGCCCAGTTCGCCGCTCGCGGCCTCGCGGAAATCGTCATCGTCCTCCACGAAGGCGATGCGTACGCGCCGGCCGGTCTCGACCTCAGCGTCCGGCGGGAAGCCTGGATTGGAGCTGGGCCAGGCAGAGCCGTCGTCCTTCGTCTGTGTCGTCATCGCTCTTCACCTTGTACGCGAGGGTTCCGTACTGCTTGGTTTCGACATCCGGATAGAGCTGGATGTCCAGGGTGCATTTGCCGTTGCGGTAGTGCCACTGCTTGCCGGGAGGGCGATTCTCCTCACTGGTGGGCGGCCCCAGCATCGCCCGAAGCTCGGACTCGCGATAGCCGGTGAGCACCGGTGCTGTTGCCGGCGCAGGTGCAGGAGACGGTGGCGAAGGCTCGACCGCCGCGGCGACCGGCGTGGCCGCGGGCTTTGCCGGTCGCGTGGCGGGTTGGGGGGGCGGTGCCCTGCGCGCCGCAGGTGCGGGCGGCGGTGGCGATGAGCCAAAGCTTGCGAGATCGCTTCGCGCGGCATTCCACACCTCGCAGCCGGAGAGAAGCAATACGCTCAATCCCACGCCCAGGGTCCTTATCGCCAAAGGTCCAATCGTCATTCGCATCCGCGAGAAGCCTGCCGACAGGCCTAGATTGGCCGTGTGGCAGGTTTGGGGCACGGAGTCGTGCCCGGAAGGCGCGCCTTCGGGATTGCGGCGGGTCGTCATGTCGGGCAAGCCCGGTTTCCGCGCGGACAACGGCCGTCGTATTGAGGATTCCATGGATATCAGCAAGGACATGACCACCGCCCCCGGCACGATTCGTCGCGTCGATTATACGCCGCCACCGTTCCTGATCGAGACCGTGGATCTCGATGTTGTGCTTTCGCCTGAAGCAGCCAACGTCGTGTCGCGTCTTGCGGTGAGGCGCAATGCCGGGGCCGCGTCGAAGCCCGCCGATCTGGTGCTCGACGGCAAGAAGATGGACCTTGTGTCGGTCCGCCTCGATGGCCGGCCGGTCGATCATCAGGTGACGCCGGAGACGCTGACGATCCGCGGCGTGCCCGACAGCTTTACCTTGGAGATCGCGACGCGCTCGCGGCCGCAGGACAATACCGAGCTGACCGGTCTCTATAAATCGCGCGAACTTTTCTGCACGCAGTGCGAGGCCGAGGGCTTCCGCCGCATCACCTACTTCCTCGACCGTCCCGACGTGATGGCGCGCTACACGACCCGCATCGTGGCCGACAAGTCGCTGACGCCGGTGCTGTTGTCCAACGGCAACCTGATCGACAGCGGCCCGCTGGACGGCGGCCGGCACTTCGCGACCTGGGAAGATCCGTTTCCCAAGCCGTCGTATCTCTTCGCGCTGGTCGCCGGATCGCTCGACTGCCTGGAGGACCGGTTCACGACCCGCTCCGGGCGCGAGGTGGCGCTGCGCATCTACGTCCGTCCCGGCGACGTGCCGCGCTGCGAGCACGCGATGGAATCGCTCAAGAAGTCGATGAAGTGGGACGAGGACGTGTACGGACTCGAATACGACCTCGACACATTCATGATCGTCGCCATCGACGACTTCAACATGGGTGCGATGGAGAACAAGGGGCTGAACGTCTTCAATTCGAAGCTCGTGCTGGCCAATCCGGAAACGGCGACCGACCTCGACTATCATTCGATCGAGGCCGTCATCGGTCACGAATATTTCCACAACTGGACGGGCAACCGCGTCACCTGCCGCGACTGGTTCCAGCTTTCCCTCAAGGAAGGACTGACCGTCCTGCGCGACCAGCAATTCTCCGCCGACATGGGCTCGGCGGCCGATGCGCGGATCGACGACGTGCGTCGCCTGCGCGCCGCGCAGTTCCCGGAGGATGCCGGGCCGATGGCCCATCCGGTGCGGCCGGATTCCTATATCGAGATCAACAATTTCTACACTGCGACCGTGTACCAGAAGGGCGCCGAGGTGGTGCGTATGATGCACACGCTGCTGGGGCCGGATCGTTTCCGCAAGGGCATGGATCTCTACTTCCAGCGCCATGACGGTCAGGCCGTCACCTGCGACGACTTCGCGAGCGCGATGGAGGATTCATCGGGCGTCGACCTCGCGCAGTTCCGTCTGTGGTACGCGCAGGCCGGCACGCCCGACCTCAAGGTCGAGGGCAGTTACGATGCGGCCGCACGGCGCTACACGATGACGGTCGCGCAGAGCCTGCGGCCGACGCCGGGTCAGCCTGACAAGAAGCCGATGCACATTCCGTTGTCAGTGGGTTTGCTCGACGGTGCGGGGCGGGATCTGCCCCTGAAGCTCGCGGGGGAAGCGACGGCGGGCGGTACCACGCGCGTGCTCGACGTGCGCAATCCTCGCGACGTATTTGTCTTCGAGGATGTGCCCGAGAAGCCGGTGGCCTCGCTGCTGCGCGGCTTCTCGGCGCCCGTGAAGCTCGAGGCGCCGCGCTCGCAGGAGGAACTCACCTTCCTCATGGCGCACGACAGCGATCCCTTCGCGCGCTGGGAAGCCGGCCAGCAGCTCGGCGCCCGGCTGATCCTCGACCTGGTCGAGGCGCGCAAGGCGGGCAAGCCGATGGTCGTGTCGGACCTGTTCGTCGACGCCATCCGCCGCACCCTCGACGATCAGCGGCTCGACCGCTCGTTCATCGCCGACGCGGTGACGTTGCCCGGGCTCGCCTTCCTGGGCGAGCTGATGCCCTCGATCGACATCGAGGGGCTGTGGGCCGCCCAGCAGCGCGTGCGGTCGGTCCTGTCCGATCAGCTCGCCGATCGCTGGAGCTCCGTCTACGACGCCGCTCACGGGAGCGGCCCCTACCGCTTCACGCCGGAGGAGGTGGGGCGCCGCCGCCTGCGCAGCACGGCGCTCGCCTACCTGTCGACCGACAAGGGCGAGGCCGCGCGGCGACGGGCCGTCGAGTATTTCGAGAAGGCGGGCAACATGACGGAGCAGGTCGCGGGCCTCGCGGTGCTGGCCGAACTGGGCAGCGCCGAGGGCGAGGCGGCGCTCGCCTCGTTCTGGGAGCGCTGGAAGGGCGAGCCGCTGGTCCTCGACAAGTGGTTCGGCATCCAGGCACGGACCCCCACCGCGGGCACGCTCGAACGGGTCGAGCGACTCGTCGAGCATCCCTCGTACGACCGGAAGAATCCCAACCGGGTCTATTCCCTGGTCGGCGCCTTCGCGTCGGGCAATCCCGTCCAGTTCCACGCGGCCGGCGGGCGCGGTTATCGGTTCCTCGCCGATCAGGTTCTGGCCACGGACAAACTCAATCCGCAGATCGCGGCGCGGCTGCTGTCGCCGCTCGGCTCCTGGCGGCGCTACGACGGGGAACGACAGACCCTGATGAAGCGTGAACTGACCCGGATCGTGCAGGAGAAAGGGCTGTCACGGGACGTCTACGAGATCGCTTCCAAGAGCCTTTCCTGATTCAGCGTTCATATTTTCATCTTGACTGCCATCATGAAAGGTTGCTGTAAGACTGCAGGCTTAGCTTTCTAGTGTGTGGGAAATTTAGTTCCGGACCGGCGCGTGGGGCGCCGGGTCGGGACCTTGGGGTCTAAAGCCATGAAAACGAAGACGAAATTGATGATTTCGGCTGTGGGCGCTGCTGTGCTTGCCCTCGGCGCCGTTGCCTATGCTCAGACGACTGCAACCGGCCCGTCGGCCGGCCCGCAGGCACCACAAACTGCAGCCATCCCGCAAACTACGATGCCAGGCGAAGCGACCTGCGCCTCGCAGCATCAGGAGGCGCCCGGGATCTCCACGTCGGATCTGTTGTCCGATGCCTACGAGATCAAGGCGGCCGTTCCCGGTGGCGTATGGCTGCAGAAGAAGAAGGACGTCTTCTTCTGCAACTCGGGCGTCACGCGGGACGACGAGACGATGTGCTGGAAGATCCGTGCGCCCATGAAGGGCCAGAACTGCGCCGAGGCCCTGAACAAGGTGCGAGCCAAAGACCTGCCCCGGTAGTTCACGGGCGCGGACGAGCCCGTTTCAGCTCGTCCGCCATTCTCTCGGCGATCATGACCGTCGTGAAGTGCGTGTTGGCGCGCACGACGGTCGGCATGATCGACGCGTCGATGACGCGCAATCCCGTGCAGCCGATCACGCGGCAGTCCGGATCGACCACCGACCGAGGATCGTCTGCCGCGCCCATGCGGCAGGTGCCGCTGGCATGTTGCGCGTCCGAGCATTCGTCGAACATCCAGTCGTCCAGTGCCTTTGCTTCGAACGGGTCCTCGATCGAGCGTCCCGTCGCGCCGTACTCGACGCGGGTCGAGATCGCCCTGAAGGCGGGCTGCCGGCAGAGGTCGCGCATGCGCTGTACGCCGTCGCGCATGCGCATAAGGTCGCTTTCGTCCGACAGCATGCGTTCGTCGACCTGTGGGTCGATGGCGGGATCGCGGGAGGTGATGCGCACCGTGCCTTCGCTGAAGGCCTGGAAGGCGGAGACGGCGAGCCGCGCCCGCGCGGTGCCGCCGTCCTCCTCGGGCCGCAGGTTGCCTGCGATCATGATCATGTCGTTGACGCCGGCGCCCGCGAGGCCGGAGGAGTAGCGCAGGCAGCAGTTGGTATGGCGGTGCATCAGCGTGCTGACGCGTGCGTCATCGCGCAGCTCGAGCATGAGGCCGAGGATCGGATGGTCGAGCAGATGTTCGCCGACCGGCCGCTCCGCGACCGTCGCGATGCCGAGGCCGTCGAGCACCGCGCGCGGGCCAATGCCGGAGCGCTGCAGGATCGCCGGCGAATGGATGGCGCCAGCCGACAGGATAACCTCGCGGCGTGCTCGGACGTTTCGCGCCTCGCCGCCCACATTGACGTGCACGCCACTGACATGAGGGCGATTGCCCTCGAATTGCAGCGTGTCGACGATCGCCTCACCGACGATCGTGAGGTTGGAGCGCCCACGCGCCGGCTCGAGATAGCCGTCGTTGGTCGAGATGCGCAGCCCTTGTCGGCTGTTGATCGCGTAGGGTCCGACGCCGGTGCCGGTCGGTGCATTGTGGTCTTCGCACCACGGATAGCCGAGACCCAGCGCCGTCTCTCTCAGCGCCCGGTCGACCGTGCCCCATTGATCGATGGGCGCGCGATAGACTGGCAGGGGGCCGCTGTTGCCGTGATAGGGCGCGTCGCCGAAATCGACGTCGGTTTCAAGCTTGCGGAAGTAGGGGAGGCAGGCCTCCCAGCCCCAGCCCGTCGCGCCCATGGAGGCCCAGTCCTCGAAATCCTCGGGAATGCCGCGGATGGCGATCTGCCCGTTGATGGTCGAACTGCCGCCGATCGCCCGCCCGCGCCACAGCAGCTTCGGCTCCTGTCGCTCGGTGCGGCGCGCCAGCAGCTTCGGGTAGCGGTAGTTGTCGTCGCCGATGGCGCGCAGCGGGTTCGGGATGCGAAGGTGATGCGGCGTCTCGGCGGTGCGGAAGTCGCGGCCGGCCTCGAGCAGCAGGACGCGCAGCGCCGGGTCCTCGGTCAGCCTGGCCGCGAGCGTCGCGCCGGCGGACCCGCCGCCGATGATGATGTAGTCGTACTCTTCGTCCATGTTTCGCATCTCGTTGTTCCGACGGATGGCACGCTTCTTGGTTAGAATGCCACCGCCCACCGAGAAAGCCGCACGCAAAAGGAGCGCCGCATGGTCGCAAACGTCCTGGAGGTCAATCCCGAACGCCTGTGGGAGAGCCTCGAACGATCGGCCGAGATCGGGCGCTTCCGCGATGTCGGCTTGCGCCGCCTTGCTCTGTCGGCCGAAGACAAGCAGATGCGCGATCTCTTCGTCGAGTGGGCTAAGACGGCGGGCTGCACCGTCGAGATCGATCGCCTCGGCAACATCTTTGCGCGCCGCCCGGGGACCGATCCGTCGTTGCCGCCGGTCGCGATCGGCAGCCATCTCGACACGCAGATCTGCGGCGGCCGCTACGACGGCATCCTGGGCGTGCTGTGCGGGCTGGAGGTCGTGCGCACGCTGAACGACCGTGGCTTGCAGACCAGGCGCGGCATCGAGGTGATCTGCTGGACCAACGAGGAAGGCGCGCGCTTCAATCCGCCGATGATGGGCTCGATGGCCTTCGCCGGTGTCCTGCCGCTGGAGAGCGTGCTGGCCACCACCGACGATGCCGGCATCACGGTCGAGCAGGCGCTCGACGAGATCGGCTATGCCGGCCCCGCGCCGGTGGGACGGACCTTCGACGCCTATCTCGAGCTGCATATCGAACAGGCTCCGGTGCTGGATCGCGAGGGCTGCGACGTCGGCATCGTGGTCGGCGGCTACAAGACCCAGGCGCTGCGGCTCACGATCAACGGCGACACCGGGCATGCCGGCGGCACGCCGATGGCACAGCGGCGCAACGCGCTGGTCGGCGCCGGCTATGTCATCGCCGCGGTCAACGATATCGGCCTCGCTTTTGCCGCCGACGAGGGCCGCACCACGACGACGCGCATCGAGAGCTTTCCCAACCTCGCCGGCACCTATGCCGAGCAGGTGAAGCTCACCATCGACTTCCGCCATATCGACGCCGACCGCTTCAAGGCGATGCGCGCCGAGGTCGATGCCGCCATCGCCGCCGCGGCAAAGAAGGCCAATGTCGAGATCGAGGTCGCCGAGGGCTGGAGCTGGGGCAGCGAGCTGTTCGCGCCCGAATGCATCGAGCTGCTGAAATCGACGGCGAAGGAACTCGGCCTGCCCTATCGCGAGATGAGGAGCCAGGCCGGTCATGACGCCTATGCGGTGGCGACGATGGCGCCGACGGCGATGATCTTCACGCCCTGCTTCGAGGGCATCAGCCACAACGTCAACGAGGCGATCGAACTCACGCGTTCGGTGCCTGGCGCCAATCTCCTGTTGAACGCCGCGGTGACGCGGGCGAATCGCTAGGCTCGATCCGCTCAGGCCGAGGTTGGCGTGAACCGGGCCACGAGCTGGTGGAAATCGCCCGGATAGGTGAGGCGCACGTGCGTGACGGGCAGGGCGGCGCGCCAGGTGCGGCGTTCGACGATCAGGCAGGCGGTGCCGGAGCGGACCGACAGTGACGCGGCCACGGATGCCGGAGCATTGCTGGCGCTGATCCGATGCTCCGCCGCCGTCCAGGGCACGCTGTCGAGCAGCCATCGGCCGGGCGGCACGTCCTGGAAGCTTTCCTCGGCCGCCTGCGGCACCGAATCGAGATTGATCAGGCGTTCTTCGAGGCAGAAGACTTTCGCGCCGGCGAAGTGGCGCACAACCAGTACGAGGACTCGGCCGGCCAACTTCGTGTCGAACCGCGCCCGATCGGCTGCCGTGCTGAGCCTCGTGGCGCGCGAGACCAGCTCGAACCGGTAGGGCCGGCCGAGCGCCAGCACCTCTGCCTTGATGTCGTGGATCTCCAGCACCGCCGCCTGCGATTGCGGCCGCGTCACGAAGGTGCCGGCCTTGCGGCGGCGCTCGACCAGCCCGGCGCGGGCGAGCTTGGCCAGCACGTTGCTCACCGTCATGCGCGAGCAATCATAGGCCTCGGCCAGCTCGTGCTCGGTGGCGATGCGCGCACCCGGCGCCAGCTTCCCCGACAGGATCTTGCCCTGCAGGTCGCCCAGGATCTTCTGGTGAAGAGACGGTGCGGCGGCGGTCACGATGGGTGCAACACTTTGTGCAACGCCAGACGGTAGCGCCGGCCGATCGCGTCGCGATGAATGTGCCGCCCGCCGGTCACGAGCTTGTTGCCCGCGCACCAGACGCAATCCACGGCCTGCCGTCCGCCGCTGAAAATCCAGCCATCGAGCCAGCGGTCGTGACGCCGATGCGTGAGTGCCGCATCGTCGGCCTTCAGGCTCACGAGATCGGCCGGCTGTCCAACGGCGAGCGTCGATGGTGCTCCGAGCGCCTGTGCGCCGCCGGCGAGAGCGGCATCGAACAGGCTGCGTCCCACCGACGGCGTCGAGGCCCGGGCTAGCGCGTTGCGGGTGCGCAGGGACAGCCGCTGGCCGTATTCGAGAAGGCGCAGCTCCTCGGCGGCGTCGATCAGGACATTGGAGTCCGAGCCGACGCCGAACCGGCCGCCACGCGCCATGAACGATTGCGCGGGAAAGAGACCGTCGCCGAGATTGGCCTCGGTGATGGGACACAGGCCCACCGTCGCCCCGCGCGTCACGATGCCCTGACTCTCGGCGTCGGTGACATGCGTCGCATGGACGAGGCACCAGCGTTCGTCGACCGGCAGGCGATCGAGCAACAGCTCGATCGGCCGTTGGCCCGACCAGGCGAGGCAATCCTCGACCTCCTTCGTCTGCTCGGCGACATGGATGTGGACGGGGCCGCCGTCGGTGAGCAGCAGGATCGCCGCGATCTCTTCCGGCGTCGCTGCGCGCAGGCTGTGCGGCGCGATGCCGACCACCGCGCCGGGCAGCGAGGACACGGCCTTGCGGCTGGCTTCGACCAGGCGTCCGTAGCGGTCGATATCGTTGACGAAGCGCCGCTGGCCCGGTGATGCGGGAAGGCCGCCGAAGCCGGCATGGCGATAGAAGACGGGCAGCAGCGTCAGCGCGATGCCGGTCTCGCCCGCCGCCGCCGCGACCCGCACCGCCAGCTCGGCGATGTCGGCATAGGGCGCTCCATTCGGATCGTGATGCACGTAGTGGAATTCGCCGACGCGGGTGAATCCGCTTTCGAGCATCTCCAGGAAGGCCTGCGCGGCGATCGCCTCGACCTCCTCGGGTCCCATATGGTCGACGAAGCGATACATGGCCTCACGCCAGGTCCAGAAGCTGTCTGCCGTGGCGCCGCGCTGCTCGGTGAGGCCCGCCATGCCGCGCTGGAAGGCGTGGCTGTGCAGGTTGGGCAGGCCGGGCAGGCCGATCTCGTGCCGTTCGTCGCCCGCCTCGGCTGGAGCGCCCTTCACCAGGGTTTCGATGCGGCCGTCGGCCAGGACGAGGCGCACGTCGTCGGTCCAGCCTTCGGGCAGGAGCAGGGAGCGAAACCAGAGGGCGGTTCTGGACATATTATTATGTATAGTCATAATAAGGCCGCCATGCAATGTGACCGCCTCTGGAAGAACGCACGCCTCGCGACCCTGACGGGCGAGGGGCTGGGGATCGTCGAAGACGGCATCGTCGCCGCTCGCGACGGCCGCATCCTGTTTGCCGGCGCGCAAGCGGACGCGCCGTCGCTCGACCCCGCCGAGACCATCGATTGCGCCGGCCGCTGGATCACGCCCGGCCTGGTCGATTGCCACACCCACATCGTCTACGGCGGCAATCGCGCGCATGAGTTCGAGTTGCGGCTGGCCGGCGCCAGCTACGAGGAGATCGCGCGGGCCGGCGGCGGCATCGTGTCGACCATGCGGGCGACCCGCGCGGCGACCGAAGACGAGCTGGTCGCCGGGGCACTGCCGCGCGTCGACACGCTGATCGCCGAAGGCGTGACGACGCTGGAGATCAAGTCGGGCTACGGGCTCGACACGCCCACCGAGATGAAGTCGCTGCGCGCGGCGCGGCGCATCGGCGAGATGCGGCCTCTCTCGGTGCAGACGACGTTTCTCGGCGCCCACGCGCTGCCGCCGGAAGCCAAGGGCGACAAGGATGCCTATATCGAGGCGGTCTGCCACGAGATGCTGCCGGCCGTCACCAAGGCCGGACTGGCCGATGCGGTCGACGGCTTCTGCGAGGGCATCGCCTTCACGCCGCAACAGATCGAACGCGTGTTCGAGGCGGCGAAGGCAAAGGGCCTGCGCGTCAAGCTGCATGCCGAGCAGCTCTCCAACCTGCACGGCGCGAGCCTCGCGGCCCGCTACGGTGCACTCTCGGCCGATCATCTCGAACATGTCGACGAGCAGGGCGTGAGCGCCCTCGCCAGAGCCGGCACCGTGGCCGTGCTGCTGCCCGGCGCGTTCTATTTCGTGCGCGAGACGCACAAGCCGCCGGTCGAGCTGTTGCGTCGGCACGGCGTGAAAATCGCGCTCGCGTCGGATAGCAATCCCGGCACCTCGCCGCTCACCTCGCTGCTGCTGGCGATGAACATGGGCGCGACCCTGTTCCGGCTCACGGTCGACGAATGCCTGGCCGGCGTGACGCGCGAGGCGGCGCGGGCGCTGGGCTGTCTCGACAGCGCCGGCACGCTCGAAGCGGGCAAATGGTGCGACCTCGCGATCTGGGACATCGAGCGCCCGGCCGAGCTGGTCTACCGGATGGGCTTCAATCCGCTGTTCGCACGCGTCTGGAGGGGCAAATGAAGGCGATCGTACTCACGCCCGGCACCGTTCCTCTTTCGGCCTGGCGCGACATCTATCGTGGCGCGACGGTGAGCCTCGACCCGGCCGCCTACGAGGCGATCGAGACGTCGGCGCGGGCGGTCTCGTCCATCCTCGCGAAGGGCCAGCCCGTCTACGGCATCAATACGGGCTTCGGAAAACTGGCGAGCGTCCGCATCGAGGCCGCCGACCTGCAGACCCTGCAGCGCAACATCGTGCTCAGCCATGCCGCCGGCGTCGGCGCGCCGATGCCCGTGCCGGTCGTGCGCCTGATGATGGCATTGAAGCTCGGCAGCCTGTCGCAGGGCGCGTCGGGCGTCCAGCCGGCGACGGTGCGTCTGCTGGAAACGCTGCTGGCCGAGGGCCTGACGCCGGTCGTGCCCTGCCAGGGATCGGTCGGCGCCTCGGGCGATCTCGCACCGCTCGCCCATATGAGCGCGGCGATGATCGGCGTCGGCTCCTTCCTGGTCGACGGCAAGGTCGTGCCGGCCGAGAAGGCGCTGGGCGATGCGGGGCTTCGGCCGCTCGTCCTCGGCGCAAAGGAAGGTCTCGCGCTGCTGAACGGTACGCAGTTCTCGACCGCCTATGCCCTGGCCGGCCTGTTCGAGGCGGAGAACCTCTATGGCGCGGCGCTCGTGACGGGCGCCCTCTCGACCGACGCCGCGCGCGGCTCGGATGCGCCCTTCGATCCGCGCATCCATGCGCTGCGTCGTCACCGCGGGCAGATCGCCGCGGCGGACGCGCTGCGCGGGTTGATGACCGGTTCGGCGATCCGCGCCTCGCATCTGGTCGGCGACGAGAGGGTGCAGGATCCCTATTGCCTGCGCTGCCAGCCGCAGGTGATGGGCGCCGTACTCGACATCCTGCGGCAGGCGGCGACCACGCTGGCGACCGAGGCCAACGGCGTCACCGACAACCCGCTGATCTTCACCGATCCCGAGGAAGCGCTGTCGGGCGGCAACTTCCACGCCGAGCCCGTGGCCTTCGCCGCCGATATCATCGCGCTGGCGCTGTGCGAGATCGGCTCGCTGGCAGAGCGCCGCATCGCCATGCTGGTCGATCCGGCGCTCTCTGGCCTGCCGGCCTTTCTGACGCCGCGGCCCGGCCTCAACTCCGGTTTCATGATCCCGCAGGTGACGGCGGCGGCGCTGGTGTCGGAGAACAAGCAGCGCGCCTATCCCGCCAGCGTCGATTCGATCCCGACCTCGGCCAACCAGGAAGACCATGTCTCGATGGCCGCGCACGGCGCGCGCCGGCTGCTCGACATGGCGGCCAACCTTTCCTCGGTGATCGGCATCGAGCTGTTGGCGGCCGCGCAGGGCTGCGACTTCCACCGGCCGCTGGCCTCCAGCCCGCCGCTCGAAGCGGTGCGCGAGCGGCTACGGCGCGAGGTGCCGCATCTGGAGGACGACCGCCACTTCCACCCCGACATGGAAAAGGCCACCGCGCTCGTCGCGAATGGCACGATCGTCGCAACCATCGGCAGCGGCTTCCTGCCCGCGCTTCAGGAGACACCATGAACCGTATCGACAATGCCCGCACCATCCGGGCACCGCATGGCACCGAGCTTACGGCCAAGAGCTGGCTGACCGAGGCGCCGCTGCGCATGCTGATGAACAATGTCGATCCCGACGTCGCCGAGAAGCCGGGCGAGCTCGTGGTCTATGGCGGCATCGGCCGCGCCGCGCGCGACTGGGAGAGCTTCGACCGTATCGTGGCCTCGCTGCGCAAGCTCGAAGCCGACGAGACGCTGCTCGTGCAATCGGGCAAGCCGGTGGGCGTGTTTCGCACCCATGCCGATGCGCCGAGGGTGCTGATCGCCAATTCCAACCTCGTGCCGCGCTGGGCGACCTGGGAGCATTTCAACGAGCTCGATCGCAAGGGGCTCATGATGTACGGCCAGATGACGGCCGGCTCGTGGATCTACATCGGCAGCCAGGGCATCGTGCAGGGCACCTACGAGACCTTCGTCGAGATGGCGCGCCAGCATTACGGCGGCAGCCTCGCGGGCCGCTGGATCCTGACGGCGGGCCTCGGCGGCATGGGCGGGGCACAGACCCTCGCCGCGACGATGGCGGGCGCCTCGTGCCTCGCCATCGAATGCCGCCCCAGCAGCATCGAGTTCCGCCTGCGTACCGGCTATCTCGACGTCCAGGCCAAGGATCTCGACGACGCGCTGCAGATCATCGCCAGGGCGGTGGCCGAGAAGAAGGCCGTCTCGGTCGGCCTGCTGGGCAATGCCGCCGATGTCCTGCCCGAGCTGTTGCGCCGTGGCGTGCGGCCCGACTGCGTCACCGACCAGACGTCGGCGCACGATCCGGTGAACGGCTATCTGCCCAGGGGCTGGACGCTTGCCGACTGGGAGGCCAGGCGCACCAGCGATCCGGCCGGCGTCGCCAAGGCGGCGAAGCAGTCGATGGCGGGCCATGTCCGCGCGATGCTCGAGTTCCACAAGCTGGGCGTGCCGACGGTCGATTACGGCAACAACATCCGCCAGATGGCGCTGGAAGAGGGCGTGGCCGATGCGTTCAGCTTCCCGGGCTTCGTGCCGGCCTATATCCGGCCGCTGTTCTGTCGCGGCGTCGGGCCGTTCCGCTGGGCCGCGCTGTCGGGCGATCCCGAGGACATCTACCGCACCGACGAGAAGGTGAAGGAGCTGCTGCCCGACAATAAGCATCTCCACAACTGGCTCGACATGGCGCGCCAGAAGATCAAGTTCCAGGGCCTGCCGGCGCGCATCTGCTGGGTCGGCCTCGGCGACCGTCATCGCCTGGGGCTCGCCTTCAACGAGATGGTGGCCAGGGGCGAGCTCAAGGCGCCGATCGTGATCGGCCGCGACCATCTCGATTCGGGTTCGGTCGCCAGCCCCAACCGCGAGACCGAGGCGATGAAGGACGGCTCCGATGCCGTGTCGGACTGGCCGCTGCTCAACGCCCTGCTCAATTGCGCTTCGGGCGCGACGTGGGTGTCGCTGCATCATGGCGGCGGCGTCGGCATGGGCTTCTCCCAGCATGCCGGCATGGTGATCGTCTGCGACGGCACGCCGGAAGCGGGCAAGCGCGTCGAGCGGGTGTTGTGGAACGACCCGGCAACCGGCGTCATGCGCCACGCCGATGCGGGCTACCAGGAAGCCATCGACTGCGCCCGCGAGAAGGGGCTCAACCTGCCGAGTCTTTAGAGCGAGCGTGATAGCGAGCTATCAACAAAGTCCTCACCCTGAGGAGCGAACGTAGAGAGCGTCTCGAAGGGTGGGCACGAGCACCGCTTCCGTTGCCCATCCTTCGAGACGGCCACTCCGTGGCCTCCTCAGGATGAGGTAGGGTCGGTCAACTTGAGACAAACAAACCGCGGAGCAGCACATGACCTTCTCGCTCGTCGGACGCTGTGCCCGCACCGGGATGCTGGGAGCGGTCGTGACCACCTCATCGATCTCGGTCGGCTCGCGCTGTTCGCATGCGCGGGCCGGCGTCGGGGCGGCGCTCACCCAGCATCGCACCGATCCCCGGCTGGGGCCGCTGGCGCTCGACCTGCTCGCCCACGGGTTCTCGGCACCGGAGGCGATGCAGGCCGTGGTCGCGGCGACGCCGCACCGACATTGGCGGCAACTGGCGCTGATCGATGCGGCCGGCCGCACCGCCGTTTATTCCGGCGCCAATGTCCGTGCCGAGCGCGGCGAGGCGCAGGGCCGGGATTGCGCCTCCATTGCCAACATCGTGCGATCAGCGACCCTGCCGCAGGCCATGGTGAGCGCATTCGAGGCGCAGCCGGACCAGCCGCTGGCGCGCCGACTGCTCGATGCGCTCGCGGCCGGCGAGGACGCGGGCGGCGAGTTCCAGCCGGTGACCTCGGCCGCCCTGCTCGTGGTCGACCGGGAGTCCTTTCCCTATGTCGACCTGCGCGCCGACGACCATGCCCGGCCGATCGCCGAGCTGGCCCGCCTCTGGGAGAAATACGAGCCCGAAGCCCATGCCTACGTGATCCGCGCCGTCGATCCGGAGGCGGCGGTGCCGCCGCCGGGCATGAAACTCGGGAAGAGTTGACCGAACTCTGCAACTATTTGGCGGGCGCGGGCGTTCGGTTCGCATGCCCCGCGATCCTCTCCCTCCTGCAGAATTGGCCGAAGCCGCCGACAATGCCGCGCGCGAGCGGCTGGCAGCGGAGATGAAGCGGGCGCTCTGGGCGCAGCAGGCCTCGCGTTCCTGGGCCGCGCATACGGCCGCCGCCGTTCAGCCCAGCCGCTGATTTCCCACCGCGTCGAAGCGGCATCCCAGCCGGTATCGTGAAGACGGATGCAGGCAGCGCACCATCGTGACAGGCACCGTCCGTGTCCACGTGCGCCGCGTCAGCATGAGGCAGGGTTCGGACGCCTCGATCTGCAGATGGTGCGCCTGCTCGGCAGTTGGCAGCACGGCATCTACGACATGCTCGATTTCGTCGAACGGCACGTTCTGCACAAGGTACTCGCCCGGCGGCACTTCACTGAAATCCTGGGCAAGGAAATCCGGCGCGTGTTGCGGGTTGACGTAGCGATCCTCGAACTGGACCGGCACCTCGTTTTCGAGGTGAAGGCACACCGAATGGAAGACAGTCTGTCCCGGACGCAGGTCGAGCCAGGCCGCGACGTCGGCGGCGGCCGCGATACGCTCTGCGGCGATGAGGGCGCAGCGATAGTCATGGCCGCGATCGCGAACCTCCCGGGCAATGCTGGCGATATGCAGCAGGGTCGACTGCGGCTTTTCCTCGGCGACGAAGCTGCCGACACCGGCCACGCGCACGATGCGCCCCTGCTGGGCGAGATCGCGCAGGGCGCGGTTCACCGTCATGCGTGACATGCCGAACCGCGCCACCAGATCGTGTTCGGAGGGCAGCCGATGACCGGGCGGCCACGTACCGTCCTGGATGTGGCGGACGATATAGTCCCCGACCTGTTGATAGAGCGCGGTCGAGGCCATCGGTCCCTCAGTGATCCGCGGCGATGGCTTCGACCCGGATCTCCTCGGTGAGTCGGGCCTTCAGCGCCATGAACTCGGGCGTCGTCTTGACCGTGTAATGCCGCGGGTGGGGTAAATCGACGGCCAGCTCGGTCTTGATGCGGCCGGGCCGGGCGCTGAACACGACGACGCGGCTGGCCATGAAGATGGCCTCGTCGATGTCGTGGGTGATGAACATGACCGTCTTCTGCGCCTGCTCCCAGATGCCGAGCAGCAGCTCCTGCATCAGCACGCGGGTCTGGTTGTCGAGCGCGCCGAACGGCTCGTCGAGCAGCAGGATCTTGGGGTCGTTGGCCAGCGCACGCGCGATCGCCACCCGCTGCTGCATGCCGCCGGAAAGCTGCTTGGGGAAATGATCCTCGAAGCCGCGCAGGCCGACCTGGGCGATGAAGCGGTCGCTGATCTCGCGCTGCTCGGAGAGCTTCATGCCCTTTTCGCGCAGGCCGAAGCAGATGTTCTGGCGGACGTTCAGCCAGGGAAAGAGCGTGTAGCTCTGGAACACCACGCCGCGATCGGCGCCGGCGCCCACGATGTTGGTGCCGTCGAGCTGGATCTCGCCGGTCGTCGGCGTTTCCAGCCCGGCGACGAGCCTCAACAGTGTGGACTTGCCGCAGCCCGAGGGCCCCAGCACGGTGATGAAATCGTTGTCGCCCACCTCGAGGTCGACCGGCAGTAGAGCCTGCGTCGGTGGCATGTTGCGCCGGTGACCGGGAAATATCTTCGAAACCCCGCGGATCGAAAGCCGGCTCATCGCAGCAGACTCCACGAGAAGAGGTGCTGGTTCACCTTCTTGAACGCCACGTCGGAAAGCAGGCCGACCAGGCCGATCACCACGATGCCCGCGATGATGTGGTCGGTCGCCATCAGCGCCTGGCTGTCGGTGATCATGTGACCGATGCCCGACGAGGCGCCGATCAGCTCGGCGACGATGATGTAGGTCCAGCCCAGCCCCAGCACCTGGCGCAGCGCCTCGGCGATGTCGGGCGCGGCGCCGGGAAGAACCACGCGGCGGATCACGCCGGTATCCTTGCAGCCCAGCGTATAGGCGGCCTCGACCAGGTCGCGGCGCGTGCCGCTCACGATCATGGTGATCATCAGGGTGAGCTGGAAGAAGCAGCCGATGAAGATGACGGTGAGCTTCTGTGCCTCGCCGATGCCGACCCACAGGATCAGCAGCGGGATGAAGGCCGAGGCCGGCAGGTAGCGGGCGAAGGAAACGAAGGGCTCGAAGAAGGCTTCGATCGGCTTGTAGACGCCCATCGCGATGCCGAGCGGCACGGCGATGACGGCGGCGAGCACGAAGCCGCCGACGACGCGCCAGATGGTCATGCCGACATCGTTGCTGAATCCCTGGGTGGCGAAGAGGTCCCACCCCGAAGCAACCGTTTGCCACGGCGAGGCAAGGAAGTGCTTCGGGACGGCGCCGGTCCAGGTGACCAGGGACCAGAGCGCGACAAAAGCGATGAAGAACGCCACGCCCAGGACGATGCGATTCTCCCGCTTGACGGGAACCAGCAGTTTCATGCGGCTCTACTCAAAATCTTCTGCCCCCGGTGACGGTGGGGCGATCCCATATGATCCAAGAATCTCTCACTTCGTTCGGGATGACACTGTTGCTGGAACTGGCGCCGTGCGCCGATTCCGAAAAAGGTGTCATCCCGAGCGTAGCGAGGGATCCTTTGCTTCCTTCGCTACGTGAGCGCCAAGGCCCTCGAGGCCATGGGCGGCTTACCCCGTCGACGACGGGGCGAGACGGATCGTTACTTGATGTACGTCGTGTCGAACAACGTATCCATGTTGTCCGGCTTGGCCTTGATCACGCCGATCTCGAGAAGCAGCTCCGCCGCTTCCTTGTTGAAGGCCTGGATCTCGCCGTTGAAGAACTTCTTGTTGGCTTCGCGGTCCGCCCACTTGATCTTGGACTGCGACTTCTCGAACTGCTCGGCCGTCTGCTTCACGTCGGCGCCCATGATCGTGAAGGCCTTCTGCTTGTCCTTCTCGATCATCTCGAGGGCCTGGAAGTAGCTCTCGGTGAGAGCCTTCACCGCCTTCGGGTTCTCCTTGATGAACTTCGGCGTGCAGCCGAAAGAGTCGAACACCATCGGGTACTGCAGCGAATCGGCGATCAGCTTGCCGGTCTCGGGCTTGTCGCGCACCAGGCTGAGATAGGGCTCGTAGGTGACGGCGGCGTCGAGGTCCTTGCCGGTGACGAAGGCGTTGGCCGCGGGCGCCGGCTCCAGCGTCACGAGCTTCACGTCCTTCAGCGACATGCCGTTCTTCTTCAGGATCCAGGCCAGGGTGAAGTGCGGGTTGGTGCCGGGCGCCGAGGCGGCGACGGTCTTGCCCTTGAGGTCCGCGACCTTGGTGATGTCGTTGCGGGCGACGATGCCGTCCGAGCCCATGCCCTGGTCCATCTTGAAGAGCTGGGTGGTGGCGATGCCGTTGGCGTTCCACACGATCCAGGTCTCGACCGTGGTCGCGGCGCACTGCAGGTCGCCCGAGGCGATCGCGAGGTGACGGTCCTTCTGCGGGATCTTCTTGATCGTGACGTCGAGGCCGTTGGCCTTGTAGATGCCGGCTTCCTTGGCGAGCGTAATCGGCGCGAAGCCGGTCCAGCCGGAGATGCCGATGGCGACCTTTGTGTCCTGCGCCTGGGCGATCGAGGCGCCGCCGGCGACGGCGGCTGCCGCGACGACGGCGGCAAATGCTGTGAACTTGGCCATTGATGAGCTCCGTTTGAGGTGACTGTTACGAACGATAGACGACGGGGAATATCGGGACATCGAGCGGATCGCCGTCGTGCAACCCGAGATCGGGGAAGGGGGGCGAGGTCCTGCCGGCCCGCTGGGCGAACACCGCGTCGTCGCCGACCCAGCGCGCCGAGAAGACGCGGCGCGCGCGCGGCGAGTGGTTGCCCGGCGCACCGTGAACGGTGCGGAAATTGAAGGCGATGGCATCGCCCGGCTGCATGTCCCAGCCCGCGATGTCGAGCGTGGGACGCATTGCCTCGATGTCGGGCATCACCTCGAAGTCGTCGTTGGCGTAGAGCCGGGTGCCGTCGAAGCGCATGGGCCGGAAGCCCTTGCCCCAGGTGTGCGAGCCCTTGATGCATTCCATCACGACGTCGCGCGGGACGGGATCGAGCGGGATCCAGAAGCTGACGCTCTGCTGGCCCTCGACGCAGTAATAGGGCTGGTCCTGGTGCCAAGGCGTCACGGTGCTGCCGCCGGGCTGTTTCACGAGCACATGGTCATGGAAGAAGCGGGCGGTGCGTGAGCCCATCAGGCGGGCGGCGATCTTGGCCGCCGGCGACTTGTGGACGAAGGCCTCGAACTCCGGGATGCGCTGCCAGTTGCAGAGGTCCTGGAAGAAGGGCGCCGAACCGTCGGCCGGGCGAACCGTCCGTTCCAGCGGGCTGGGATCGGCCATCAGCGCAGCGATGCCGACGCGCAGCGGCTCGACCCAGGCGTCGAAGACGCCGCGCAGGACGATGGCGCCGTCCTGTCGATACCGCGCCGCGTCGTCCGCTTCCTGCACTGTCCGTTCGGTTTCCATGCCTAGCCTGTAGCCTGTCTATACAGGTCGAGTCAGCAGATTCTGTGCCATTTTGCGGAAGTTTCGACCCGGCCCCGCCGCGCCCCGCTGGCATGGCGCTTGCTGCCTGTCGGGCATCAAAGGCAGGTGCGCATGGAAATCGGCGTGTTCATTCCCATCGGGAACAATGGCTGGCTGATCTCGTCGACCTCGCCGCAATACACGCCGAGCTTCGACCTCAACCGCGAGGTCGTGCAGCGCGCCGAGCGCTACGGGTTCGACTTCGCCATGTCGATGATCAAGCTGCGCGGCTTCGGCGGCAAGTCGCGGCATTGGGACGACAATCTCGAATCCTTCACCCTGATGGCGGGCCTCGCGGCAGTGACGACGCGTATCGACCTGATCGCGACGGTCGCGGTGCTGACCCTGCCGCCGGCCATCACCGCACGCATGGCGGTGACGATCGACAGCATCTCGAAGGGGCGCTTCGGCGTGAACCTGGTCACCGGCTGGCAGAAGGCCGAGTACGACCAGATGGGCCTGTGGCCGGGCGAGGAGCATTTCAAGCATCGCTACGAGATGGTCACCGAGTACGTGACGGTGATGAAGGAGCTGTGGGAGACCGGCCGTTCCGACTTCAAGGGCAGTTACTTCACCATGAACGACTGCCGGCTCTCGCCGCTGCCGTCGCGGCCGATCAAGCTGATCTCGGCGGGCACCAGCGATGCCGGCATGACGTTCGCGGCCGGCCACTGCACCTATAATTTTTGCAGCGGCCAGGGCGAGGCCAACGATCCGCGCGACTGCGCCGAGGCGGTTGGCCGGCTGAAGTCCGCCTGTGCCGCCGCCGGTCGCGACGTGAAGGCGCTGGCTCTCACCATGATCATCGCCGACGAGACCGACGAAGCGGCGATGGCCAAGTGGGAACACTACAAGGCCGGTGTCGACCTCGACGCGATCGACTGGCGCTCCGACCAGGCGGCCTCCGACAAGCTCGCGGCGGCCAACTCGACGGCCGGCCGCATCCGCCGCCGCGAGCCGCTGCCCAACAACGGCTCGCGCCTGATCGGCTCCTACGCCACGATCGCGCGCCTGCTCGACGAGATGGCCGAGATCGACGGGCTGGCCGGCGTGATGCTGACCTTCGACGACTTCATCATCGGCATCGAGCAGTTCGGCCAGCGCATCCAGCCGCTGATGAAGAGCCGCATGAAGTTCG
This sequence comes from Reyranella humidisoli, assembly GCF_019039055.1. NCBI lineage: Bacteria > Pseudomonadati > Pseudomonadota > Alphaproteobacteria > Hyphomicrobiales > Reyranellaceae > Reyranella > Reyranella humidisoli. The sequence goes on along the minus strand of NZ_JAHOPB010000001.1, from coordinate 382,673 downwards.
CGGCCGCGGCGTCGTGATCATCGCAGCGCGCCACCGGAGTGGCGCGCTCCATTGTTAAACCACACACCCGTAATGCGCGGACGAGACCAGCTTGGTGTACTTGTCGTGCACGGAGCCGGGGCGCGGACGGTCGGCGGCGTCGGGCGGGCGCCAGTCGGCCATGCGGCGGGCCAGCTCTTCGTCGGAGATTTCGAGATTCAGGGTGCGGGCGACGGGATCGATGACGATCGTGTCGCCGTCGCGCACTGCCGCGATCGGACCGCCGCGCGCCGCTTCCGGTGAGATGTGGCCGATCAGGATGCCGTGGCTGACGCCCGAGAAGCGGCCGTCGGTGATCAGGGCGACGTCCTCACCGAGGCCGCGCCCCTGAAGCTGGATGGTGAGCATCACCATTTCGGGCATGCCCGGCCCGCCCACGGGCCCGACATTGCGCACCACGACGACGTTGCCGGGAACGATCTCTCCGGCGCGAATGGCTTTCATCGTGTCGGCCTCGGATTCGAACACGCGCGCGGTGCCGCGAAACTCGCCCTTCTCCAGGGTCTTGCCGCTGAGCTTCAGCAGGCAGCTTTCGGGTGCGAGGTTGCCCTTCAGGACGCTGATATGGTTGTTCGCGGGCGCCGAGGGCTTCGACACGGGTACGACGATGTCCTGCTTTCCCAGCTCTTCGAGAGTAGGGACCGAGGCGAGATTTTCCGCCAGCGTCTTGCCGGTGACGGTCATGACGTCGCCATGCAGGAAACCGTGGCGCAGCAGCTCCTTCATCACGATCGGCACGCCACCGATCTCGTGCAGGCTCACCATCGCATAGGGACCGTGCGGCTGCAGGTTGCAGATCAGCGGCACGCGTTCGCCGACCTGCTGGATGCGCTCGATGGTGATCGGCACCTGCGCCTCGCGCGCGACCGCCAGCAGGTGAAGATACATGTTGGTCGAGCCGCCCATCGCATAGACCGTCGTGATGGCGTTTTCGAAGGCCTTCTCCGTCATGATGTCGCGCGGGCGGATGCCGGCCGCCATCAGCGCATAGAGCGCGTCGACCGACGCCTTCGCCTGGGCGCGCACGTCGGCATGGATGTCGCTGCCGGCCTTGTAATCGGCCGGATGCGAGGCGCCGCGCGGCAGCATCATGCCCATCGCCTCGGCGATGGTGCTCATCGTGTTGGCGGTGAACATCGCGCCGCAGGTGCCGCTGCCGGGCATGACGTTGCTTTCGAGTTCGAGCAGCTCTTCGCCCGAGATACGACCCGCCTCGTTGGCGGCGCGGCCCTCGACATAGTCCATGATGGTGAGGTTGTTGCCCTTCGAGGCCCACGCCCCGAACGAGACGCGGCCGGGCGAGCTGGTGCCGGGATAGAGGACGAGCCCGAACGCATTGGTGCGGGCGAGCGGCATCAGCGCGGCGGCGCCGGTCTTGTCGCAACCCGAGATGACGATCATCGCATCGCCGTGATGGGCGTAATGGCCGATCTCGAAGCAGTCGGCCACGACATCGCGCGACACGAGGCTGTAGCCGGCGGTGGGCGTCCCCTGGGTCAGTGCATCGGACACGGCAGGCGCACCGACGATCAGCCCGCTTCCGCCGCGCTCGGCCAGCAGCTCGACCAGCAGGTCGCCGATGGTGCGAACCCGGTTGTTGCAGCGATGGGCGTTGGTGTAGGCGCTGGCGATCGTGACGACGGCGCTGGTCTGCGCGGTCTTGTCGGGCTCGAAGCCGGCGGCCCGAAGTTCCACACGCGACTTCTTCCAGAAGGTGCTGCTGTCTTTTTTCATCCCGTATCCATTCGGTTTTGTGCCGTACTTTAACCACTGGCCCCCGGCTCCGGCTATGTGAAGTCCCTCGCGAGGCGGAACATCGGGGCGCCGAGACTGGTGCCGTACGCACCATCGCCAATTACATCGGTGGCGCGTGTGGAACTTGCGCGCAGGATCGGCGTTCCGCTCCTCAACTGAGGAGATAATTCATGAATGGCATCATCTACCTGGTCGGTCTGGTCGTCGTGGTCATGTTCGTCCTGTCCTTTCTCGGACTTCGGTAGGAGTACCGCTAATGGCCATCGCCACCACAACTGCGGTTCCCGCAGCGATTCCCGTCGATAACGCCCCCCTTCGCTACCTTGATTGGGGACCCGTCATTCTCGGCGCCCTCGGTGCCGCGGCGATGTCCATCGTCCTGCTGGCCTTCGGTTCCGCACTCGGGCTGAGCGTGGTGTCGCCATACCCCTATGCGGGCATCTCGGCGAAGGGTGCGGCCATCGCGGCTGCGGTCTATCTCGCCCTCGTCATGGTCGCGAGCTTTGCGTCCGGCGGTTACATCGCGGGCCGTATGCGGACCCCGTGGCGCACCACCGACGAGGTGGAGATGCATTTCCGAGACGGCGCCCATGGTTTTGGCGTCTGGTCTCTGGGCGTGCTGCTGGGCGCGGCGCTGGCCGCGTCCGGGGTCGGCGCGGTCGTATCGGCGGCCGGCAAGGCGACCACGGCCATTGCCGCAGCGGGCACAGCCGGTGCTGCGTCCAATCCGGCCCTGGGTCAGCTTTCGCTTCGCCCGACCGACTACGCGATCGACCGGCTGCTGGCGCCGGCGCCCGCCGGCACTCCGGCTCCTGCCGCCCCGGCTCCGGCGGCGGCTGGCACGGATGCCACGGCCGGCGCTGCCGCCGTCCGTGCGAACCCGGTCACGCCGCGTTCGCGCGCCGATCTCGAGGCGCCGATCGCCCGCGTCTTTGCGGCAGGGCTTACGAACCCGCAGCTCGACGCCCGTGACCGCACCTACCTGGCGCGGATCGTTTCCGAGCAGACCGGCATGCCCCAGGCCGACGCCGAGAAGCGGGTCGACGAGACCTATGCCGACCTGAAGGCCGCCGAGCAGAAAGCCCGGGATGCCGCGGAAGCCGCCCGCAAGACCGCGATCATCGCCGCTTTCCTGGCCGCGGCGACCTTGGCGATCGGTTGTGCGGCCGCGTGTGCCGGCGCCTCCCTCGGCGCCCGCCACCGCGACGAGCGGACGTCGGTTTCGTTCCTCGGCTCGACGCGCTTCTGGTAGGCAACTCCGACCATCCAAAGGCAAGAGAGGGCCCTTGTGGCCCTCTCTTTTTCGTGAGGGCGGTACACCCCCTTCGAATCGTGGTAATCTTTTCGCATGATCAAGACTGGAACAATCGGCGATGATCGCCTGAAGAGCTTCACCGACATCGACACGCTGATCGGAGGCCTCGGCAACGACATCTACTTCGTCGACCAGGCGGAAGATGAAGTCGTGGAAGCGCCTGGCGGTGGAACCGATACGGTCTATGCCAGTGCCAGCTACCAGTTGGGAGCGGGCGAGGAGATCGAGTATCTGCGCGCCTTCGCAGCGATCGGCCTCGAACTGACAGGCAACGAGTTCGACAACGAGATCATCGGTGGCGTCGGCAACGATACGCTCGAGGGCGAAGGCGGCAACGACACGCTGAAGGGCGGTGCCGGACCCGACACGATGATCGGTGGATCGGGCGACGACATCTACTATGTCGACGACACTGGCGACTTGGTCGTGGAGGCTGCCGGTGGTGGCAGCGATGTCCTCTACAGTTCCGTCAACTTCACCCTGGCCGCCGGCCAGGAAATCGAGACCTTGTGGGTCTATGGATCGACGGGGCGCACGCTCGGCGGCAACGACCTGGACAATCAGCTTTTCGGCAGCGTCGGCGATGACGAGCTGCGCGGCGGTACCGGTAACGATCAGCTCAATGGCCGGGATGGCGACGATACGATAACGACCAACGGTGCGAGTGCCATCATCTACGGCGGCAATGGCAACGATACGATCAGGCTCGACGGCTCCAGCACGAGCACGGGGAGAGTGAATGGAGGCGACGGCAACGACACCGTCTCTTCAGCGGATCTGGGTCAGTTCGAGCTCAGCCATGTCGAGACGCTCGATACCTACTATGGCTTCGTCAGCGGGTCGGTCGCGCAGTTTGCGTCGTTCGTAGCGTACACGGCCGACCAGGCCGCCCCGGACACGCGGATCTCCATCTCCCTTCGCGACGCGGGAGGGACGCTTGATTTCACCGCCGGGGTCAGCGGCCAGAACTCCGTCGAGATCCGCGACGCCGGTCTGACGTCGAGGATCAGCATCACCGGATCGGTGAACGACGACGTGCTGTTCGGGTCCGGCTTCAACGACACGCTGAGAGGCGGTGATGGAGACGATGTCCTGTTGGCCGGCAGCGGCCGCGACACGCTCCAGGGCGGAGACGGTGCCGACCGCTTGAACGGCGGCGCCAATACCGATCAGCTTGCCGGAGGCGCGGGCAACGACACGTTCGTCTTCGATTCGCCGCACGGTGGCAACACCAATCGGGACGTGATTGCTGACTTTGTCTCCGGCGCCGACACGATCGAGATCAACCAGACCGATTACTTCACCGGTCTGTCGCTCGGGGAGCTGGATCCTGCGCAGTTCGCGATCGGAGCGGCCACGGGCGCCGGCCCGCAAATCGTCTATAGACCGACGACCGGGGCGTTGTTCTTCGACATCAATGGCGCCGCGGCTGGCGGTGCGTCCCAGTTCGCGACGCTCACGGGCGCGCCGGTGCTGGTCGCTTCCGATTTCCTGATCGTCTGACCGTCGCCCGGGCATGAAAATGCTCCACGAGGCGTGGGCCGCCCTGGGGCCTACGCTCGGGGTCCTGGAGCCTCTCCGGTTCTCCCGTGACCAGTGGTCCGTGATCGACCGGCTGCATTCGAATTTCAGCGATCGCGAGGCGCAGACGCGAGTGCCCATCCCGCTCGCGCGCTTTGCCAGGGAAGCGGCCGACGACATCACCCGACAGGCGCGCCGCTTCGACGGCGTCACCACGGAATATGTCGATGACCGATGGCTCGCGGAAAGACCTGTGAACGGTCCTGCCGAACGATTGGCCGACTACGCACGACTCTACAACGACGACGTCGACCGGATGATTGAGGTCCTGTTCCCGTCGGCGCGATACCGTAAGGGCCACTACGCCTTCGGAAAATTCACCGTGCCCCAGCCGCATGGGCTGCACACCGATCACAGCGCGGAGGATCCGTCGGCCGCCGGCGAACCCATCTGCATTGCCCGGATCGGCACCCTCGGAACGCACTACGTTGCCGGCGACGTCGAAGCCTACGATCCCCGCACCAGGAGCATGCTGAATGCGCTGCGCTACTGGATTTCCGTTCCGGAAGGCGAGCCGGAGGCCATCTTCGAGGAACTGCTGCAGAAGCAGGTCCTGGGTACCATTCCCGTCGATCACGTCATGCTCATGGTAGCGGGCAACGGGTCCGGGGACGCTCACGTCACGCAGCATATTGCGGCCCGGCCGCCCGCCGGCGGCGTGCACTCGGCATTCTTCCAGAGGCAGTACAGGTTCACGTAGGTCGGGCAGCGCCAGGCTGCCGCTGCGGTGCTACAAGGAAAGCAAGAAACACGAAAACGATCGGGAGGAAAAAATCATGAAGATCTTTCGCTGGTTTGCCGTATTGGCTGCGGCAGTGGCTGTTCTGCAGGTGGGAGGCGCGTCCGCGCAGCCCTATCCAAGCAAGCCGATCCGGCTGATCGTTCCGTTCGGTCCCGGATCCGGCAGCGACATTCTCGCGCGCATCCTCGCCGAGCCCCTGACCCAGGCGCTGGGCCAGCCGATCCTCATCGAGAACAAGCCCGGCAACAACACGACGCTCGGCACCGAGCTGGTCGTGCAATCGCCGCCGGACGGATACACGCTCGGGCTCCTGACCAACTCGGGCCTCGCCGCCAGTCCGGGCGGCCTCACCAGCGGCGTGCGCTACGATCCGGTCAAGGACCTGACCTACATCACGTTGGTCGCGTCGGTGAACTACGTCCTGCTGGTCAACAACGACGTCCCCGCGAAGACGGCAGGCGAACTGGTTGCGCTCATCAAGGCCAATCCGGGCAAGTACAACTACGCGAGCGGCAACACCGGCGGGATCGCCTACGGCGGCTACTTCAAGAACGCGCACAAGCTCGACATGACGCACGTTCCCTACAAGTCGACTCCGCCGGCTCTCGCCGACCTGATCAGCGGGCATGTGCAGATCATGGTGGCGGATGTGCCCGCATCGCTCGCCATGATCCGCGCCGGCAAGGTCCGCCCGGTCGGCGTGCCGGCGGCAAAGCGCTACCTGCTGCTGCCCGACGTGCCGACCTTCGCCGAAAGCGGCCTCGCCACGCCGCCGGTCATGGACGGCTGGTGGGCCCTCGTCGCACCGGCCGGAACGCCCGACGCGATCCAGGACCGGCTCAATAGGGAATTCGTAAAGGTCCTCGAGAACGACGCGATCAGGACCAGGCTTCTCGACAGCGCGCTGGTACCCACGCCGTCGACCCGGCAGCAGGTCGTCGCCTATCAGAAGGACCAGCTCCAGGTCTGGACGACGATGGTGAAGGATCTGAACCTCAAGCTCGAGTGAAGGATAGCGGACGTCATGGATTTCTCCTTTTCGGAGCAGCACGTCGCGGTGCGCGACACGGTGCGCCGCCTGTGCGAGGCGGAGCATCGCGGACTGGTCGTGGCGGCCGAGGAGAACGAGACCCTGCCGCGCGAGGTGTTCGCGCGCTGGGGAGAGCTCGGCCTTCTCGGAGTCCGGTATCCGGAGAGCGACGGCGGCAGCGGACTGGACAAGGTCAGCGACTGCATCGTCCGCGAGGAGCTGAGCTACATGAGCCAGGGCTTCGCCTCGAGCTGGTCGGCGCACAGCCATCTCGGGATCTGGCCCATCTGGAAGGCCGGCACGCCCACGCAGCGCGAGCGCTTCTTTCGTCCGGCCGTCGCCGGACGGAAGATCGCAGGCTTCGCCCTCAGCGAACCCGATGGCGGCTCCAACATCCGCGGACTGAAGACGCGCGCGGATCGCGTCGCGGGCGGCTGGAAGCTGAACGGCAGCAAGCTCTACATCACCAATGCGCCCATCGCCGATTTCCTGCTGGTGGCGGCCCGCACCTCGCCCGAACTCCGGGGTGACGCGATCAGCCTCTTCATCGTGGAGCTGCCGGCGAAGGGCATGGAGATCAGCAAGCTCCGGAAGGAAGGCATCCGCGCCTCCGAGACCGGCCTGATCCACATCGAGGACGTGTTCGTCCCCGATGACTGTGTCCTGGGAGAGCGGCTCGGCACCTATCCCGTGATCCTCGATTCTCTCAGCGAGAACCGGGTCGGGGTCGCGGCCAACGCGCTCGGGATGGCGCGCGCGGCCTTCGACGCCGCCACCGCCTATGCCCAGGAACGGCTGGTCGCGGGCAAGCGCATCGGCGACTACCAGGCCATCGCGCACAAGCTTGCCGAGATGTCGGCGCAGATCGAGGCGGCCCGCTGGCTCGTCTATTACGGCGCCTGGCGGGTCGACCAGAACACGCTGGACTCAGCGACCGCGGCGCGCGTGAAGCTCATCGCGAGCGAGACGGCTGTTTCGGTGAGCGAACAGGCGATCCGCATTCACGGCGGCGCCGGAATCATGCGCGAGTATCCGGTGGGCCGCATCCATCGCGACGCGCTCGTCTACGTGATCGGCGAGGGGACCAGCGAGGTCCAGAAGAACATCATCGCCCGCGATCTCGGTTTCAAGAGCTGAGGTCGCACGGAAGCCATTGTCGTGCCGGGCAGGCGGGTCTTTAATCGTCCCGAGCCAAAGCCGCGAACATCAGGAGCCGCCATGACCCGCAACAGCATCACCGTGACGCCGATCGCCGGCTCGCTGGGCGCGGAGGTGACCGGTGTCGACCTGCGCTCCATGGACAATCACGACTGGGCTCAGGTCCACCAGGCGTTCCTCGACTACAAGGTGATTGCGATCCGCGACCAGGAACTGTCGCCGCAGGACCTGATGGATGTCGGCGCGCGCTTCGGCGAGCCCAACCACTATCCCTTCGTGAAGGGCATGGACGACTTCCCGTTCCTGTTCGACATCGTCAAGGAGCCGTCCGAGAAGCGCAATTTCGGCGGCGGCTGGCATTCCGACACGACCTACATGAAGACCCCGCCGCTCGCGACGCTGCTCTATGCGCTGGAGACGCCGGAGCGGGGCGGCGACACGCTCTATTGCGACATGGTCGCGGCCTACGAGAGCCTGTCGGATCGCATGAAGGAGATGCTGGGCTCGCTCAAGGGCGTGAACAGCGCTGGCCTCAAGCATCTCGGCGGCCGCAAGGCGCACCATTCGGTGGTCGGCGGCATGAAGATCACCGGCACCGAGGACGCCGATTCCTTCGAGGCGGTGCATCCGATCGTGCGCACGGTCGAGGAGACCGGCCAGAAGGCGATCTACTGCAGCATCGGCCACACCGTCGCCTTCGAGGGCATGACTCCCGAGGAGAGCAAGCCGATGATCGACTGGCTGCAGGCGCATGCGACGCGGCCCGAATTCACCTGCCGCGTCCACTGGAAGCCCGGCACACTCACGGTCTGGGACAACCGGCGCGCGATGCACAATGCCATCAACGATTATCACGGCATGCGGCGGCACATGCGGCGCCTGACCTCGGGTCCGACGAACCCGGTGTGAGCGGGTCACTAGGCAAGGATCCCTCACTGCGTTCGGGATGACACGAGTGTTGAAATTGGCGCAGGCGTGCCCGTGAAAAAAGCAGTGTCATCCCGAACGCAGTGAGGGATCCTTTGCTTTCTTCGAGACGCCCGCTCCGTGCGGCAAAGCGACCTCTGCCGCTATTGCATTTCGATGATCGGTTGGGCGCACTTTCGTTGCGCCCTGCGCTTGTCTATCTGAGACGTCGCACCGACCATTCGCGGGATTTGCCATGACCGAGGCTACCGGACCGCTCGCCGGCATTCGTATTCTGGACCTCACGACCGTACTCTTCGGGCCCTTTGGCGCGCAGACGCTGGGCGACTGGGGCGCCGATCTCATCAAGGTCGAGGGGCTTACCGGCGACCAATGGCGCTACACCGGCCAGTTCCGGAACCGCGGCATGAGCGGGCAGTTCATGGCCGCCAACCGCAACAAGCGCAGCGTGGCGGTCGATCTCAAGACTCCCGGCGGCGTCGAGGTGCTTCGACGTCTCATCGCCAAGGCGGATGCGCTCGTGACGAACATCCGTCCCGCCGCGCTGGAGAGGCTCGGCTTCGGATACGAGGCCTGCAAGGCGCTCAACCCCAGGATCATCTACGCGGCCGCCACGGGCTTCGGCCAGGACGGGCCGTGGGCCAAGCGGCCGGCGTTCGACGAGATCGTGCAGGCGGCCTCCGGCCTCGCCTCGGCGATCGGCACGGACGACGAGCCGGCCTTCGTGCCGAGCCTGGTCGGAGACAAGCTCTGCGGGCTGGCGCTCGCCGGCGCCGTGGCCGCCGCGCTGGTCTATCGGGAGCGCACGGGCAAGGGCCAGCTCGTGGAAGTGCCGATGCTGGAGACCGTTGCGGCCTTCAACAGCATCGAGATGCTGGGCGGCCACGCCTTCGTGCCGCCGATCGGACCCTCGGGATACAAGAGGGTGAAGGAACGCCGTCCGGTGAAGACCAAGGATGGCTGGCTCACGATGCTTCCCTATTCCGGCGAGAACTGGTGCACCTTCTTCGAGACGGTCGGCCATCCCGAGTGCATCGAGGAGTTTTCCGTTCGCGACCCGATCAAGCGGGCGGCCAACATCGACGCGATCTATGCGCGCATGAACAAGATCGCCCTCGAGCGGACCACTGCGGAATGGGAAGCGCTGCTGCTCAAGATCGACGTTCCCCATGCCTCGTTCGCCAAGATGACGGAAGTCGGCGAGCAGCCCCATCTGAAGGCCGTCGGCCTGTTCCAGAAGCTGGAGCATCCGACGGAAGGCACGATCCAGCAGGCCCGCCCGCCGGCGCGGTTCTCGGAAAGTCCGGCCGCCATCCGCCGCCTGCCGCCCCGGCTCGGCGAGCATACGCGGGAGATCCTCGTGGAAGTCGGCTACAGCGAGGCCGATATCGAGGCCTTGCTCGGCGCGAAGGCGATCGGCGAGGCGGCGTCCGCGTAGCCGACGTCAGCGACGTTTCGGGCAGAGCGACAGATAGAAGAAGAACGCCATAACCGGCAGCACCAGCCAGTTGATCTCGGCCCCGGGCGCGGTGCCCATCGTCGTCACCGGCTTGAGGTGTCCCGCCAACCCGCGGAGTACCGGCTCCAGCGTGAAGACCAGCAGCACCAGTGGCACCGTTCCGCGCCAGCGCAGCAGCAGAACCCACAGCAGCAGGGCGAGCAGGAGCTGGATCGCGCCCCACTGGCCGAAGATCGCCACGATATTGGAGCCGCCGGCCACCGCCGTGACATCGATCGTGGCGATCGACTGCGCGCCGCCGTCGGGTGCCAGCAGATGGATGCAGGAGCGTACCGTGATGGCGACCAGCCAGACGATGGCCACCCAGAAGGAAATCATCGGCCCATCGTAGAGCGCGGGATTGGCAGGCAGCAGCCTCGCCGGAGACGGCCGCCACAAGGCCGTCAGCCCTCCATGATCCAGTCGGCGCCCGAAGCCAGTGCGATCTCCTTGACCTTGGCGAGCAGGTTGGGGCCGACGGGAATGCCGGTCTTCATGCGCGCGGCGGCGATGCGGCGTTCGGGATCGCCGGCGACCTGCACCGGCTTCGCCGGATCGGCCGGGCGCGTCGCGCGCAGCGTGTCGCAGAAGGAAGCGACATCGGCCTGGAAGTCGGCGGTGTCGCGGAACATGCCGGGATCCATCGCGAGGAAGAAGTGGCCGATGTCGATCGGGCCGGGCCGCGTGTTGCGCGTCGGGTCCGTCACCATCGCGCCGCCCGACAGGGCCGAACTCAGGATGTTGACCATGGCGCCGAGCCCGTAGCCCTTGTGGCTGCTGCCCTCGGGCGTGCCGCCGAGCGGCGTCATGAAGCCGCCCTTGCTCACCTCGTGCGGGTCGGTGCTGGGCAGGCCGTCCTTGGTCACCAGCCAGCCCGGCGGCGTCTGCAGACCCTCGTTCGCCTTGTTGCGGATCTTGCCGGCGGCCACCGTGGTGGTCGCCATGTCGAGCAGGAACGGCTCGCCCGGCTTGCCGGGCGCGGCGAAGGCGATCGGATCGGTGCCCAGGCGGGCCTGCGCGCCGTTGGTCGGCGCCATGTTGATGCCGCTGGCCGAGGTCGTGGCCATGCCGATGAAGCCCGCATCGACGGCCTGCAGCACGTAGAAGCCGCAGGCGCCGAAATGGCCGGAGTTGCGCACCGCCGCCACGCCGATGCCGGTCTTCTTCGCCTTCTCGATGGCGATCTCCATGGCGCGCCGTCCGGCGGGATGGCCGAGGCCGCCGGCGCCGTCGACCAGCACCGACACCGGCGTCTCCTTCACGATCTTCGGCTCGGCGCGCAGGTCGAGCTTGTTGCCCAGGCGCCGTTCGTCATAGGGCGGCACCATCGAGATGCCGTGCGTGTCGATGCCGTGCAGGTCGGCCCAGGCCATGATCTCGGCGGTACCGGCCGCCGTCGCCTTGGGCATGCCCCAGGCCTCCAGGATCAGTTCGAGCTGCTTGCGGTGGGTTTCGTACGACGCGGGCATTTCCGTTTCCTTTGTTGATGCGCCATTATTCGAGGCGCCGCATCGCGATCAACCGTCTCGTGGTCCGCCGCGATCCAGCTTGCCCTGCAATTGAAGCAGCTCGACGGCCTGCAGGGACAGGACGCTCAGCGCATCGCGGATTTCCCCGGCCGAAACCATGCGGAAGGCTTCGGCCAACGGCACGCGTTTCACCGTCAGGTCTTCGGTGGCTTCAGGTTCCGCCTCTCCCTGCGTGAGGCCCCAGGCGACATAGGCCACGGCGCGCTCGTCGGACACCGAGTTGGAGAGATCGCACTCCAGGATCTTCCGCCAATGGCTGGCGCTGAGGCCCGTCTCCTCGCGAAGCTCGCGGGCGGCAGACTGGAGCGGGTCGACACCGGGAGCGCCGCCTCCCTCGGGGATCTCCCAGCTATAGGCCTCCAGGGGAAAGCGATACTGGCCGACCAGATAGGTATGTCCCTCGGAATCGATCGGCACGACGCCGATGGCCAGGTTCTTGTAATGGATCAATCCGTAGATGCCGGGCGTCTGCGCCGGCGTCAGCACCTCGTGATGGGTCAGCCGGATCCACGGATTCTCGTAGACGTCCTTCTTGGAAAGAACGGTCCAGGGGCCCTTGCGCTCGTTCGTCATGGCCGGACTATTGCATTCGCCCGGTCGTGCGGCCCAGCCCCGATTCGCTGCGGGTCACACAGGAGAACGGTGTTCGCATTCGACACGAGGCTTCAATGAACGGTCAGGGCAGGGGGCATTCAGACGGAGATTCAGCGTCCGGAGTGCTTCGAACACTTGATAGGTCAGGGGGTGATTGGATATTACCAACTCCTCATATGCCCGGGAAGAAGTAGGCCCATTGCGAGTACATCGAGCTTCAGAAGCCGCTCATCCAAGATTGAAGCCCAAGCCTGCCTTCCAGTACGACGGTAACGAACTCCGGTCCGGGATCGAGCGTGCCTGCGCAGAGTCCGGCCTGGAGGTGCCCGTCAAAGGGCGGCATCTGGCAGAGCGCACGCGCGCGCCGGCCAAACGCGCCGGCAAGGCCAAACGCGTTGCCATCCCCCTGACCGTCCGACCGTATCAGGTCACGGTGATTCCGGGTCGTGGCCTCGGGCTCACCGCTTGCTCCATCATCGATCCGGGAACCAAGATCGATGACTGCTTCACCTGGGAGTTGCCCAGGCGGGACATCAAGCACGTCACCGAGACGGTCCTGAACGGCAATTACTTCGACCATCCTCTCTCTTCCCAACGCGGTCTGGTCGCCATCGGTCACATCTCGCTGATCAATCACGATCCGGAGCCGAACTGTGAATGGCGGATGCTGCAGGTTCACGACCGCTGGATGGTCGAGGCCTGGTCCCTTCGCCGGCTCGCCAGCGGCGAGGAACTGACCTTCGACTACGGCTACGACCCGACCGCCAAGGATTGATGGAGCATTGTCTCGACCTGGACATGCCGTGAAGAACTCACGGAATTGCTCGTTCGCAATCGCATATCGATACCGGCCGTTGATTTCGGCCTGAGCGAGTAGGCGGCAGGTCGCTCCCTATCTTCCAGGCCCTCGCTGCTGGCAAGGCTCCTCCGGTGCTTCGAACATGGACGCCTTGGCCATAAGCCGTTGGAGGAGGAGGCTGACCGTGCCCGCCGCGTTGCGAGGAAAAGCCTGTCACCTCTGATCCCTAGAACGCCGCAATAAAGATCAAACCGACGGCATTTATGATCGCGGAACTGCCGACATAGTCGACCTGACGGACAAGATACGGTTCCAAGCTGAAGTGCCGAACGATTGGCAAGGTGACTCCGGCCGTCAACCGGTAGCGTGAGAACTGGCCGTAGCGCGTGTCGAAGAAGACTTCTGCCGACGCGTAGGGGGTGAAGGTGTAGCTGTCGATGGTGACATCGCGCTGGACCTGAATGCGCTCCCGAAACCGCATCGAAAACCCGGTGTCGAGCCAGCGAAAATCCTGGCGGTTTCGAACGTCGACGATGACCAGAGACGGCAGGTGCAGCCGCAGCGTTTGCTCCGTGAGAAGCCTGTTTTCGTTGAAGGGATCACCGTCGGTCGCCCCGCCGTGGCGATAACCTATGCGTCCGAGAAGGAAATCCGCAAAGCGATGCTCCAGTGTCAGCCCTTCCTCGGCCTGATAATTGGCGTTGCTGGCCATGTCGCGGCTCACCGCCGCCATGGCGATTGCCCTCGTTCTGTCGTCGAACCAGTAGTGGTACTGGGCTTCCGGCCAGAACTCGTTGGAGTCCTGAGCCAACACCGCAGAGGCGCCGGCGGCAGCAAACATTGCCGCCAGGATGGCCGTCCGGCAGCGCGTCACTTGCGCGCGAGCCTCGTCAGGGCGTCAGTTCCCATACCTTGAGCTTCTTGCGTGCGGTTCCGTAGTTGCCGAGCTGATAGACGGAAACGCCTGTTGGAGAGAAGGTGAAGGTCTCGAAAGGCTCCGCCAGCATCGCCTTCAAGTAGTCCTGTGGCGCGATACCGATCGTGACATGCGGATTGAAGTTCTTTCCGGTTGAAGCGGGCACGAACGCCGCGACGTATTCGACGAGCCCCTTGCTGAAGGCCCCGTCTTCGGGGGTCAGGTGGAAGGCCGCCTCGCTCCCGCTCTGGACCGTGAAGGGCGCCACTGCCTCGACGATCTTCTGCTGCAGCCTGAGCCAGTCGTTCGTCGGCTCGATAACGATGCCGGCAAGACCGGTCTCACCCGTCGGTATGTAGTAATACTTGAAAGCCTTGAGCTTCCATCCGGCGATCTTCTCGCCCTCCAGCGCCTTGCCCACGGCGTCGTAGACCTTGTCGAGGTCCGCTGTCCGCACAAAACGCTGCAGCGTCGTCATGTGCGGCCTGTGCGCCTCGTCGAGCGCAAAGCCCCGGGGGTAGACCTTGAGCAGGCGGGCGTTGGTTGCCGCCGCATGCTTCAGCATCGTGGCATCGGGCTCCAGCAGCACGTCGATGGCCGTGATCGGGGAATGTTGCGCGCTCGACGGACCGGCCCAACCGGGCAGAAGCGCGAAGGCGGTGCCGACGGCCGCCACGATCCTTGTGAACAGACGCATGCCCAGCTCCTACTTCGGGGCCGCGAAAATCTGCTTCCAGTCGTCCTTCATGCTGACGACGGTCCAGCCGTCCTTCTTCGCCTGCTCGTAAAGTGCCTGCGGGAAGGCGCCCAGCGCGACGTCCGGCAATCCAAGCGCAGGGCCGTAGGCGTATTCGCGCGCCGCATCGTCGTGCAAGACCAGCAGCATGAAGCGCGCGCCGGCGCCACCCTGCGTGTACTCCAGCATCTCCTTGTCGCCGCGGGAATTGCCGAAGGCGGCGATCGGCCACCGGCCGATATGCTGATTGATGGCGACGGGCTTGCCGGCCCTGTCGTCGTTGAAGTTCAGTTCCGCCAGCCGCAGGAGTACGGGCTTGCCGTCGCGCATCTCGAACTTCGTCTTGATGCTGCTGCCGATCACCTGTTCCGGCGGGATGCCGTAGGCCTTTTCCGTCCATGGGCGCATGAACTCGATACCGCCACCCGAGACGATGAAGTTCCGGAACCCGTTCGTTTTCAGGTAGGCCAGCAGCTCGACCATGGGCTGGTAGGTCATCTCGGTGAACAGCTTGCCCGTGCCCGGATGCCTGGCGGTCGCGATCCAATCCCTGACGATCTTCTCGAACTCCACGGTGGTCATGCCGGCGTGGGTCGTCAGCATGAGGTCGAGGACGGCGTGGTCGCCCCCGGCGAGCGCCGCCTTGAAATCGCCTCTGAGCATCGACGCGAAGGGTTCCTGCGTCTTCCACTCCGGATGCTGCGGCGCCAGCGCCTTCACGCGGTCGAGCGCGAAATAGAGCTGGACCGGCACCGGCTGCTCGCACCACAGCGTGCCGTCATTGTCGAAGGTGGCGATCCGCTCGGCGGGCGGCACGAAGTCCGGTGAGCCGGGCCGTGTCACTTTCTCGACGAAGGCAACGATAGACCGTTTTGCCGCCCCGTCGTTCCAGGAGGGAAGCGGATCGCCTTGGGCGAAGGCCGGCGTGACCAGGACGAGCGACGCGGCCGAGGCCAGCGACACGAAGAAGCGTCTCGAGATCATGTCGCGGATCCTTGACGGAGGGCGTGAAGCCCTACTTAGGCGGGGCGCCGAGGCCCTGGTTCTCCATCAGCGACACGTCGCCCAGCTTCGACATCACGTCCTCGAGGTTGAAGCTGGCGGCCTTCTGGCGCTGCGGGAACTCCTTGAAGCTCGCCAGGAACTGGCCGACGTAATCCTGCGCCGGGATGAGCAGGAAGGCATGGTCCAGCAGCCAGTCGTAGTAGGTGTTGGACGTGATGTCGGCGCGCTCGTAGGGGTCGGTGCGCAGGTTGAAGATCTTCGGCACGCGCAGATTGACGAACGGCGCCGCCCAGACCCGCAGCGTGCCGGGCACCTGCTGTTCCAGGAAGACCAGCTTCCAGTTGTCGTAGCGCAGCGCCGTGAGTTGCTGGTCGTCGTTGAAGTAGAGGAACGACTTGCGCGGGCTCTTCGCGGCCTGCCCCGTGAGGTAGGGCACGAGATTGTCGCCGTCGAGATGGACCTTGTAGGTCATGTCCCCCACCTTGTGGCCGCCCCGGAGCTTCTCCTTGATGGCCGGCTCGCCGCCGATGGCCAGCAGGGTGGGCAGCCAGTCGAGATGCGCGACCATCTCGTTGGAGACCTGGCCGGGCTTGATGCGGCCGGGCCAGCGCACCATGCCGGGCACGCGGTAGGCGCCTTCCCAGTTGGTGTTCTTCTCGTTGCGGAACGGCGTCATGGCGCCATCGGGCCACGAGTTCATGTGCGGGCCGTTGTCGGTCGAGTACATCACGAACGTGTTGTCGGCGATCTTGAGATCGTCGAGCACCTTGAGGACCTGCCCGACATTCCTGTCATGGTCGATCATCGTGTCGTGATACGGGCTCTGGAATTGGCCGGCCTGGCCGAGGCTCGACGGCTTGGTGTGGGTGCGGAAGTGCATGTGGGTGAAGTTCACCCAGACCAAGGCGGGCTTGCCGGCCTTGTTCTGGCGCTGGATGAAATCGACGGCGCGCGCGGCGATGTCGTCGTCGATCGTCTCCATGCGCTTCTTGGTCAGCGGGCCGGTGTCGACACAGGTCTGCTTGCCGATGCGGCCGAAGCGCGGCTCGACCGTGGGATCGTCCTTGTCGGTGGCCTTGCAGTCGAGCACGCCGCGCGGGCCGAACTTCGCGCGGAACGCCGGGTCCTTCGGGTAATCCGGCAGCTCGGGCTCTTCCTCGGCATTGAGGTGATAGAGGTTGCCGTAGAACTCGTCGAAGCCGTGCACCGTCGGCAGGAATTCGTTGCGGTCGCCCAGATGGTTCTTGCCGAACTGGCCGGTCGCATAGCCCTGCGCCTTCAGCAGCTCGGCGATCGTGGGATCCTCCTTGCGCAGGCCCAGTGTCGCGCCGGGCAGGCCGACCTTGGTGAGGCCGGTGCGCAGGCCCGACTGGCCGGTGATGAACGAGGCGCGACCCGCCGTGCAGCTCTGCTCGGCATAGATGTCGGTGAACATCATCCCTTCGCTGGCGATGCGGTCGATATTGGGCGTCTGGTAGCCCATCAGGCCGCGCGAGTAAGCGCTGACGTTGGATTGGCCGATGTCGTCACCCCAGATGATGACGATGTTGGGCTTTGATGGTGTCTGGGCGGAGGCCGATGCAATGATGCCCAGGCTGCAGGCAGCCATACTGACCGTTGCGAGCAGACGCCTGGCGATTCTTCTGCTCATGCTTCACCCCTGGTAAGGCCTTGTCTCGGCCACGGCTACACGATCACATGCAGTCACTGTTTGATGCAGATCAATAAGCACTTCGATACGCAGAATGGATGAGCGAAGTCCCGCGCGAGACTCAGGCGTCCAGGCGTCTCCCCCGCGACAAGCCGGGCGCGGGCAAGCTGATAGCGGGCGATCCAAGAAAATGTGGGGCAATCTGTGGGCTGCGGCGCCGTGGATAGCACAAAGGTCGCAAAGTATGGCCTTTCGGAACAGGGAACTTGCGAACTGGAACTGGGAGCCTCGCCATCGGCTCGAGGCACGGCGAGCAAGCCGCCCGACCTGGCCATGAGCGAGATAATCTGGGGTGACTTTGATCCGGCTTCCTGAACGCCGAGTGGTGATCGCGCCCACCTTCTCGCGGCTCGGCCAGTGTCCGCTGCCCTGACCTGCCGATCGGTCAGTAAGCGGCCTCCAGCAGCTGCTGAGCCGCGGCAATACGTTCGCCATCGGATCGGACGCCCGCGTTGGCATTGAAATTCTTCACCGTCAGTCCTGCGATGATGGGAATCGCCGATCGCGGAATATCCAGTTCGCCGAGACGAACCGGCATTCCCACGCAGCGGTACAGTCGTTCCAGCTCATCGGCGATGGCCAGTTTGACCGGCCCGGCGCCACGACCGAGGCCGAGGGCGTCGGCGACTGCCTGCGCCGCGTCCGCGTCGTCATTCTGCGACAACCGGATCTTGGTGGCGTGGATGGAGGAGATCGACTCGCCCTGGCCGACATGCGGGAACTGGACATGCAAGGCGGTGGAGACGGCGTAATCGCCGCCAAAGGAAGAGCTGGCCGCCAGGCGGGCTCCATCGTCCTCGGCACGGTTCTGAAGAAAGGCCGCTATGCAGAGATCGGCCCGCGAGGCCGCATCGTCGCGATTCTCGGCAAGGCCCGAATAGGCGCGCAAGGCGAGACGGAACGCCTGGAGGCGATCGCCTTCGACCAGAGGATTGGATTCGGGAGCGGCGATGGCGCCGACAAGGCCGGCAAAGACCGTGGTGGCGGTCGACCGGTGGGAGGAGGAGGGTGTCGTCATCAAGACCTCGTAATCCAGCAGGATTGCCTGCGGCCGGGTCTTGGGGTCGAAGAACTCCATTCGGTGATCGAGATCGGCATTCTTGAGTCCCGTTCCAGCGCGATTCATTGCGCTGGTGGGAGTCGTCGGGATGTTGACGATGGGAAGCTTCGGCGCTGCCAGCCGCGGGCTATAGGCCGGCTTGTCGGCCGGGTACTGCGTCATGATCTCGAAGGGGCTGCGATCCTCGCCGAGGAAGATGGCGACCGCCCGCGTGGCGACCAGCACGCTCCCGCCACCGACGGCGACAAGGAGATCGGCATTGGCTTCGCGCGCGGCATCCCTGGCGGCGCAGACGTTGGGATAGGGGCAATCCTTTTCGATCTGATCGAACACGCCGGCAAAAACCGGCCCCAGGGCCTTTTCGATGCGGCGGACAATGTCGGTTCGCCTGTTGATGGACGGTGAGCAGACGACGAATGCGCGCCTGGCGCCGGCGCGGGCAACGACCTCCATGAGGTGACCCTCAAGGACGTTCGATCCGCAGTGCAAACGCCAGCTATGGCCTGAGGCACGAAAGCTCATTCGATTTCCTCCTGATATTCAGAGTGTATTGCAAACACTTGCGGCCTGGATAGCACACTGCGCTTGGAACGCTCCCTGCGACAGTACAGGATCGGCGTTGGTTTGAGGGAGGACATCATGGCAAAGCGAACCGTCGAGAATCCGCAGGCGATGAAGGCGCTGGTCGGTCAGGAGCTGGGGGTCAGCGACTGGCTGGTCATGACACAGGAACGCATCAACACATTCGCCGAAGCAAGCGGCGATCATCAATGGATCCATGTCGACGTCGAGCGCTGCAAGACGGACATGCCGGACGGGAAGACCATCGCGCACGGCAATCTTACCTTTGCCGTGATCTCCACCTTCGCCCGCGATGTCCTCAAGATCGACAATATGCGGAACGGCATCAACTACGGATCGAACAAGGTGCGCTACACCAGCCCCGTGCAGGTTGGGGCGCGCATCCGCGGCCGCCAGAAGCTGCTCGCCGCCGACGACATGCCGAACGGCGGCATTCGCATGACATACCAGTGGACCGTCGAGATCGAGGGCCAGGAACGTCCGGCCTGTGTTGCCGAGACCATGAGCATCGCCTACGCCAAAACGTAAGCCTACTTCCGCTTCAGATAGTCGACCGCGAGATAGCTGAGCGCGCGCACGCCGTACTTGAGTGCGGGCTCGTCGACACGGAAGAGCGGCGAATGGTTCGCCGGCGCCTGCAGCGGGTCGACGTCCGGTGGCACGACGCCCAGGAAGAAGAACATGCCCGGCACGACCTGGGCGAGATACGAGAAATCCTCGGCGCCCATCACCGGGCGCACCTCGGTGACGCGCTGGGTATCGAGACCGTTCTTCAGGCTGTTAGTGCCCCAGTCGGTGAGCGGCGGATCGTTGTAGGTCACCGGCACGCCGTCGAAGACCGTGACGGTGGCCTTGGCGCCGGCGGCATCGGCGATGGCGCCGGCGGTCTTTTCGATGCGCTTCCGGATATCTGTACGCACGCCCTCATCGTGGGTGCGGATGGTGCCTTCCATGGCGACCGAGTCGGGCAGGATGTTGTTGCGCACGCCGCCATGGATGGTCGAGATCGAGATCACCGCCGGCGACAGGGTGGGATCGAGCTGACGGCTGACGATGGTCTGCAACGCCAGGATGATCTGCGCCGAGGTGACGACGGGATCGATGCCGCGCCACGGCTGCGAGCCGTGCGTCTGGCGGCCCTCGACGTCGATCTTGAGGCGATCGGCGCTCGCCATCAGCCCGCCGGGACGGAGCGCAATCACGCCCGAGCGGATGCCCGAGGTGACGTGCAGGCCGAACACGGCGGACGGCGCCGGATTCTGCATGCAGCCGTCGGCGATCATCGCCTCGGCGCCGCTCGGGCGACCGTCGTTGGAGCCTTCCTCGTTGGGCTGGAAGATCAGCTTAACCGTGCCCGGGATCTCGTCCTTCATGCCGGCCAGGATCTCGGCCACACCCATCAGGATGGCGACGTGGCAATCGTGGCCGCAGGCATGCATCACCGGAACGGTCTGCCCGAGATACTGCTGCTTGGCCTTTGACGCGAAGGGCAGGTCGACCTTCTCCTCGACGGGCAGCGCATCCATGTCGGCCCGCAGCGCCACGACGCCGCCGGGCTTGCCGCCTCTCAGCACGCCCACGACGCCGGTGATCCCGACGCCCGTCTTCACCTCGTAGCCGAGCTTCTTCAGGTGCTCGGCGGCGAGCGCGGCGGTGCGCGTCTCCTGATAGGAAAGCTCCGGGTGCTCGTGAATGTCGCGCCGCCACGCGATGACCTTGTCCTCGATCTCGAGGGCAGCCGCGGAAATGCGCTCGGAGAGTTCGTTGCCGGTGGTGATGTCGTTCATGCCGTGAGTGTCGTAGACGGCGGGGCAGGTGTGCAAGGACTTACCATCCTTGCTTTCGTCGCGGGCGCTTGTGAACTCTTCCCGAGTCAGTACAGGACACCGTCGCAAAACGAATCGTCTAGAGCCTGCAGGCGATGAAGGCGCTGGTCGGTCAGGAGCTGGCGCAACTCAGAAGGGCCAATCGCCCTAAAGCTCGTCCGCCGGCAGCGACAGTTTCGGATCAGCACCGTGCAGCTGCAGATGAGCGCGCGCCTGCGGCAGGGTCTGGAGGAAGCGGTCGATACACCGCTGGATGTCATCCAGCACTTGCGGCTCTGCAACAACGATACGCTGCGCGCGCTGGAGCGATTTCAGAAGCAAGGTTGCCGCCGCGATCGGCTTGATCAGTCCCCTGTCGACCTCTACGCCCAGCTCGGTGGGCGGGCGGAGATTGGCGAAGGAAGGCAGCTCGTAGGTCATCACCTCGAACTGCAAATCGCGATTGTCTGCCATCCTGTGAAAGATACGCAGCTTCTTCTCGAGATCGATCATCCGCCAGAAGACGGACTGGACCGTCAGCGGTTCCGGGACCTCATGGGCGCCCTCGGTTGCAATAGCGTCCAGGGCTTTCTCAACGTCGTCGGGTGTGGGCATCGTGTTCACCTCGTGGTGAAACAAGCACCGGCGCGGTGAATAGTCCACTGACCGAATTTGTGAATTTGGAAGGCTGTTTGGGGAAAACGTCCGCACCCGGGCGCTGCAGCATCCCGGCCGGCAAAGCTGACGGCGAGTTGCGAGGTAGGGCGAAGCGTCAGGCGGAGTGGAACTTCCGGAAAGGAATGACGTTTCACACGCGGCTCGACGAGCGTCGGCCTCGCGAGGAGAGTCATGACGGGTACGAGATCGATCTCAAGTTCATTCCTTTCGCGTCTGGCCACTGCCGTTCTGTGCCTGGGCCTGGCGTCGTGTGGGTACAACAATATCCCGACGCTCGAGGAGCAAGCGAAAGCGAAGTGGGGCGACGTCCAGAACAACTACCAACGTCGTGCAGACTTGATTCCGAATTTGGTCGCGACGGTTCAAGGCTATGCCAAGCAGGAGAAAGACGTGTTGACCGCCGTGGTCGAGGCCCGTGCGAAGGCCACCCAGACCAGGATCGACGTGTCCCAGCTCACCGATCCGGAAAAGGTGAAGCAGTTTCAGGATGCGCAGAACCAGCTCTCGGGCGCCCTGGGCCGGCTGATCGCCATCAGCGAGAATTATCCGGACCTCAAATCGAACCAGAACTTCCTGGCGATGCAGTCGCAGCTCGAGGGCACGGAGAATCGCATTACCGTCGCGCGCCGCGACTACATCGAAGCCGTACGGGCTTACAATACCGAGCTCAGGACCTTTCCCGGCATGCTGTGGGCAATGACCGCATTCCGGTCGAACAAGCCGATGGCTGAATTCACCGCCAGCGATACCGCCCAGACGCCACCGACCGTCAAGTTCTGATCGTCGACCATGCGTCCTGGTCGCTCGAGAACAGGCGCGTGGATCGCGGGCTTGGCGCTGTCCCTGTTGTTCGGGTGGGCCGCCTTCGCGGCCAATTTCCCGCCATTGACCGGCAGGGTCGTCGACGAAGCCCACATCTTGCCGGCGACCGCTGTCGCAGATCTGCAGTCCAAGCTCGCCGACCTCGAATCGAGGTCGGGTATCCAGCTCGTTGTCGCCACGGTGAGTTCGCTCGACGGCCAGGAAATCGAGCCGTACGCCAACGAATTGTTTCGGACCTGGAAGCTCGGCGACAAGACGAGCAACAATGGTGTGTTGCTTCTGGTGGCGCCCAACCAGAAGCGCGTCCGGATCGAGGTTGGGTACGGTCTCGAGGGAACGCTGACCGATGCGCTATCGAAGGTGATCATCACCAATGCGATCGCCCCGCGTTTCAAGACAGGCGATTTCGCCGGAGGCATAACGCGCGGCGTCGATGACATCATCATCGTCCTGACGACCGATTCCTCGGAATGGCAGCAGCGTCCCTCGCTGCGTGTCGACAGCGAACCGGCCTCGGCTCCTGTGAACTGGCTCGTCATCGTCGTCATCATCGCGGTGATCGGGTTGATGATCGTGTCGCCGGCCTTCCGGTGGCTGGTGATCGGCATGCTGATGAGCGGGCGGGGCGGCGGATCGGGCGGAGGGGGATCTTCCAGGGGCGGCGGCGGGTTCTCAGGCCGCGGGGGCTCTTCCGGCGGCGGCGGAGCGTCAGGGAGCTGGTGATGGAATTGAGCGAACAGGACCGCGCGCGCATCTCCTCCGCCATCCACGCCAGCGAGGCTCGTACGACGGGTGAGATCGTCTGCGTACTGGCCAGGACCTCGTCGTCGGAAGCAGTCGGCGTGCCTGTGATGCTGGCAGCGGTCATTGCGCTGGCGCTACCGTGGATGTTGATGAGCTTTACGGCGGCACCGCTGCAACTGATATTGTCGCTGCAGGTTCTGGCCTTCTTCGGTTCGCTTGCGGTCTTCTGCCTGCCACGTGTGCGCGTGGCGCTTCTGCCTCGAGCGGCGAGGCGTGCTCTCGCCCACCGCGCGGCCATGGAGCAGTTCGTGGGTCGCGGCATCGCGCGAACACGAGAGAGGACCGGCATCCTGATCTTCGTCTCGTTGGCCGAGCGCTACGCTCGCATTATCGCTGACGAGGGCATTGCCAGCCGCGTTCCCCGGGAGGAGTGGCAGGGCGCGATCGATATCTTGAGAGGCCACATGCGGGAAGGCCACATTGCCGACGGCTTTGTCACGGCGATCGATCGGTGCAGTGCCGTCCTGGCGGCTCATTTCCCATTGGTCGAAGGGGAACGCAGCGAGCTGCCAAATCGGATCTATCTGATCTGAAAGTCCACGCTTGGCCGGAGGGGCACGATCTGTGCGGGCCATCGTGGTTCTCTCCCGCGAGGACTGGCCCGGGAATCGGGCCTATTCTCCAGGGCTCAAGCCCTGGAGAGAAGGTTCGCAGAATGAATGGCGGACAGGGCGGGATTCGAACCCGCGGTGGCTGTTACACCACGCACGCTTTCCAAGCGTGTGCCTTAAACCGCTCGGCCACCTGTCCGGGAAGCGCGGTCGGCCGCTCTTATACATCGGTGGATGGTTTGGGCAACGTCCTTCCCCGGTCCCGGCGGCTTGGTTAGGGTCCGCCCGTCGGAGCGGTGCCTGGGGGAGTAATGGTCGTGTTTCGTGCCCTGGGCTGGCTGCTGCTGGCCCTGGCTGTCGCAGTGGTCGTGCACGACCTGCTCACCTGGTGGTCCGAGGGGAGCTACCCCTTTTCGACCCTGGGAAGCCTCTGGTCGCACCTCGACCCGTCCTCGCTCGGCAACACCCAGACATCGGCGCGGCGCCATCTCTCGGGCATCCTGTGGACGTGGATGATGCGGCCGCTGCTCACGGTGCCGGCGGTGCCGGCCTTCCTCGTGCTGGGTTTCGCCCTGGTCTGGATCGGCCGCCGCGATGGCGGCCGTACGGAGCCGGGCTTTCTCGCGGGCTCGCGCCCCCGCCGACGCCGCGGCGGGCTCTCCTAGAGTCTTTCCGACATGGATTGAGCTGCAGGGATCAATTGCTTCCCCATTCAAATGGGGAAGTGCCCCGTCATACGGGGCGATGGGGTCATGGGCATCGCGAAGGCCATGACCCCTCCGTCGGCGTAAGACGCCGCTACCTCCCCATTTGAATGGGGAGGAAGGTGGTTCCGCTCACCGATTGTCCATCTTGAGGGCGGCGATGAAGGCCGACTGCGGGATCTCGACCTCGCCGATCTGCCGCATCCGCTTCTTGCCCTTCTTCTGCTTCTCCAGGAGCTTCTTCTTGCGGCTGATATCGCCGCCATAGCACTTGGCCAGCACGTCCTTGCGCATCGGGCTGATCGTCTCGCGCGCGATCACCCGGCCGCCGATCGCGGCCTGGATGGCGATCTTGAAGAGCTGGCGCGGGATCAGGTCCTTCAGCCGCTCGCAGAGCTGGCGGCCGCGGCTCTCGGCGGCGTTCTTGTGCACGATCATCGACAGCGCATCGACCGGCTCGGCGTTCACCAGGATGGCGAGCTTCACCAGCTCGCTCTCCTCGTAGCCGTCCATCTCGTAGTCGAAGCTGGCATAGCCGCGCGTCATCGACTTCAGCCGGTCGTAGAAGTCGAACACGACCTCGTTCAGTGGCAGGCGATAGACGGCCATGGCGCGCGTGCCGGCATAGGTGAGCTCGATCTGCTGGCCGCGGCGCTCCTGGCAGAGCGTCAGCACGGAACCGAGATGCTCGTCGGGCGTGATGATCGTGGCCTTGATCCACGGCTCCTGCATCGTCTCGATCTTCATCGGATCGGGATAGTCCGCGGGGTTGTGCAGTTCCATCGACGTACCGTCGACCATCGCGACCTTGTAGACGACCGAGGGGGCCGTCGTGACCAGGTCGAGGTTGAACTCGCGCTCCAGCCGCTCCTGCACGATCTCCAGATGCAGCAGGCCCAGGAAGCCGCAACGGAAGCCGAAGCCCAGCGCCGCGCTGGTCTCGGCCTCGAAATGGAACGAGGAGTCGTTGAGGCGCAGCTTGGACAGCGACTCGCGCAGCGTCTCGAACTCGGCCGCGTCGGCGGGGAACAGGCCGCAGAACACCACCGGCACGCTGGGCTTGAAGCCCGACAGCATCTCGGTCGCGGGCTTGCGGTCGTCGGTGATCGTGTCGCCGACCTTGCAGTCGGCGATGGTCTTGATGCCGGCGATGATGAAGCCGATCTCGCCGGGACCGAGTTCGGCCACGTCGGTCGCCTTGGGCGCGAAGATGCCGACCTTGTCGAGGTCGTAGGCCGCGGCCGCCGCCATCATGCGGATCTTCATGCCACGGCGCAGCACGCCGTCCTGCACGCGGACCAGCGTCACCACGCCGAGGTACGGGTCGTACCAGCTGTCGACCAGCAGGGCCTTCAGCGGGGCGTCGCGCTCGCCCTTGGGCGCCGGCAGGCGCTTGACCATCGCCTCGAGCAGCTCGTCGATGCCGAGGCCGGTCTTGGCCGACACCTTCACCGCCTCCGACGTGTCGATGCCGACCACGTCCTCGATCTCGCGGCAGACCCGCTCCGGATCGGCGGACGGCAGATCGATCTTGTTCAGGACCGGGATGATCTCGTGATTGACCTCGATGGCGTGATAGGCGTTGGCCAGCGTCTGCGCCTCGACGCCCTGGCTGGCGTCGACCACCAGCAGCGAGCCCTCGCAGGCGGCCAGCGAGCGGCTCACCTCGTAGGCGAAGTCGACATGGCCCGGCGTGTCCATCAGGTTCAGCACGTAGGTCTTGCCGTCCTGTGCCTTGTAGTTGAGGCGCACGGTCTGTGCCTTGATGGTGATGCCGCGCTCGCGCTCGATGTCCATCGAGTCGAGCATCTGGTCGTGGAACTCGCGCTCCGTCACCGCCCCGCAGGCCAGCAGCAGCCGGTCGGCCAGCGTGCTCTTGCCGTGGTCGATGTGAGCGATGATCGAGAAATTGCGAATCAGCGACAGGTCGGTCATTTCACCCTAACCACGCAGCACGGCGCCTGTGACCTTGGTCACCTGCGCCACGATCTTGTTGCACACGGCCTCGATCTCGGCGTCGGTCAGCGTCCGTTCCATCGGCTGCAAGGTCACCGCGATGGCCAGCGACTTCTGGCCCTCGGGCACGCCCTTGCCGGCATAGACATCGAACACGCGCGCCGCCGTGATCAGCAGCTTGTCGGCGTTGCGCGCGGCGCGCACCAGCTTCTCCGCCTCGACGCTGGCGTCCACGAGGAACGCGAAGTCGCGCTCGACCGGCTGGAACGGCGAGAGGACCAGCTTCGGCCGCGCCTTGGTGGCCTTCGCCTTGGGCAGCGGCGGCGCATCGAGGAACACCTCGAAGGCGGTCACCGGTCCCTTGAGGTCGGCTTCCGCGACAATCTCGGGATGCAGCTCGCCGAAGTAAGCCATCACGCGGTCGCCGAGCTTCAGCGCGCCGGAGCGGCCGGGATGGTACCAGTCCGGCGCCGAACCGCCATAGGCGGCGATCGTGTCGGGCGCGCCGATCGCGGCCAGCACCGCCAGCGCATCGGCCTTGGCGTCGAACGCATCGACCGTGCGGGCAGGGCCCGCCCAGTTGCGCGGCACCGCGCTGTGATGGCGGATGCCGGAGGCGACCATGCGCTGGCCCTGCGGCGTCGCATCCTTGTACTGCGGACCGACCTCGAACAGCGCCGGGTCGGCGAGGCCGCGCGCCTCGTTGCGCGACGCTGCATCGATCAGGTTTGGCAGGATCGAGGGCCGCATCGTGTCGAGCGTCGCGTCGATCGAGTTCAGGAGCTGCAGGTCGGCCTGGCCGCCGCCGAAGCGCTCGGCCTTGCGGCGCGGCAGGAACGACCAGGTGACGGCCTCGTTCAGCCCGCGCGCGGCCAGCGCCCGGCGGGCCTGCGGCACGCGCCGCTGCATGGCGTCGCGCACCGGCTTTGACGTCGTCGACAGGCGCGGCAGCGAGGTGGTGGGAATGCGGTCGAAGCCGAAGACGCGCGTGACTTCTTCGACGAGGTCCGCCTCGCCCACGATGTCGGGACGCCACGACGGGACGGCGGCGGTCCACGGGCCGCTGCCGTTCACCTCGAAACCCAGCTTCTTCAGGATCGAGGCGGTGTCGGCGTCGGGCACGTCGATGCCGGTCAGGGTCTTCACGCGATCGGCGCGCAGGTCGTAGCGGCGCTGCCAGGCCGGCATCACGCCGCTCGACACGATCTCGCTGCACTCGCCGCCGCAGAGTTCGAGGATCAGGCGCGTCGCCACCTCGGCGCCCCACCAGCAGGACTCCGGATCGATGCCGCGCTCGTTGCGGTAGCGTGCGTCCGACAGGATGCCGAGCTTGCGGCCCGAGGCGGCGATGCCGATCGGTTGGAAGTAGGCGGCCTCGAGGAACACGGTGGTGGTCTCGGGCTGAACGCCGGTCTCCTCGCCGCCCATGATGCCGCCGATGCCGTGCACGGCCTTGTCGTCGGCGATCACCGACACCGCGGGATCGAGCGTGTAGGTGCGGCCGTCGAGCGCCAGCGTCTGCTCGCCCTCGCGCGCCTGGCGCATGACGAGGTCGCCCGACAGCTTCGCGGCGTCATAGACGTGCAGCGGCCGGTTGAGGTCGAAGGTCACGAGGTTGGTGATGTCGACCAGCGCCGAGATCGGGCGCAGGCCGATCGCCTTCAGCCGGCGCTGCAGCCAGTCGGGCGAGGGGCCGTTCTTCACGCCGCGGAAATGGCGGCCGACCACGATCGGGCAGGGGCTGTCGGGCTTGGCCTCGTAGCCGTGCGTCCACTTCACCGGGCTCTGGTAGGTGCCCTTGATCGCGTCGGCCTTCACCGGCTTCAGCGTGCCGAGGCCGGCGGCGGCGAGGTCGCGCGCGATGCCGTGCACGCCCAGGCAATCGCCGCGGTTGGGCGTCACCTTGATCTCGATCACCGCGTCGTCGAGGCCGAGCGCCTGGGCCGCGGGGATGCCGGTCACGGTCTCGGCCGGCAGGTCGATGATGCCGCTATGGTCGTCGCCGAGCTGCAGCTCGCGCGAGGAGCAGAGCATGCCGTTCGACTCCTCGCCGCGGATCTTGCCGACCTTGAGATGGAGGTCGGTGCCGGGAATGTAGCTGCCCGGCGGTGCGAAGATGCCCTTCATGCCGGTGCGCGCGTTGGGCGCGCCGCAGACGACCTGGACGATGCCGGCGCCGGTGTCGACCTTGCAGACGCGCAGGCGGTCGGCGTTCGGGTGCTGCACCGCCTCGACGACGTAGCCTACGACGAAGCCCTTCAGCGCCTCTGCCGGATCGGTAATGCCCTCGACCTCGAGGCCGAGCATGGTCAGCGCGTCGCGCACCTCGGTGAGGGTCGCGGTGGTGTCGAGATGCTCCTTGAGCCAGGACAGGGTGAATTTCATTTCACGGCCTCCAGAGCCGAGAAGCCGTAGTGGCGCAGCCAGCGCAGGTCGGCGTCGAAGAAGGCGCGCAGGTCGGGGATGCCGTACTTCAGCATGGCGATGCGATCGATGCCCATGCCGAAGGCGAAGCCCTGATAGACGGCGGGATCGAGGCCGCAATTGGCGATGACGTTGGGGTGCACCATGCCCGAGCCCAGGATCTCCAGCCATGAATCGCCGGCGCCGATCTTCAGTTCGCCGTCCTTCCACGAGCAGCCGATGTCGACCTCGGCCGACGGTTCGGTGAACGGGAAGTAGGACGGGCGGAAGCGCAGCGGCAGGTCGTCGACCTCGAAGAAGGCGCGGCAGAAATCGACCAGGCAGCCCTTGAGATGGCCCATGTGGGTCGTGCGGTCGATCACCAGGCCCTCGACCTGGTGGAACATCGGCGTGTGCGTGGCGTCGCTGTCGATGCGGAAGGTGCGGCCGGGCACGATGATGCGCAGCGAGCCGCCGTCGGCCAGCCGCTTCTGCACGTCCTTGCTCAGCATGGTGCGCGCCTGCACCGGAGACGTATGTGTGCGCAGCACCATCGGCGTGCCGTCGGCGCGTGGCGGCAGGTAGAACGTGTCCTGCATCTGGCGCGCGGGATGATCCGGCGGGATGTTGAGGGCGGTGAAGTTGTGCCAGTCGTCCTCGATGTCGGGACCGTCGGCCCAGGTGAAGCCCATCTCGCCGAAGATGGCGCCGACCTCGTCCATCACCTGGCCGATCGGATGCAGCGACCCTTCGGCCGCGGGACGGGCGGGCAGGGTGACGTCGATCTTCTCGGAAGCGAGCCGGGCTTCCAGCGCCGAGGCGCTGAGCGAGCCCTTGCGGGCGTCGAGCGCGGCCTCGATCTCGCCCTTGAGCTGGTTCACGCGGGCGCCGAATTCCTTGCGCTGCTCGGGCGCGAGCCCGCCCAGCGTCTTCATCAGGCCGGTGACGCTGCCCTTCTTGCCGAGCACGGCCACGCGGGCGGCCTCCAGCGCGCCGAGATCGGCGGCGGCCTGCACGGCGTCGAGCGCCTCGCTGCGAATCGTCGAAAGATCGTCCATCTTTCCCACTCTCGAAACCGAACACGAAAAAAGGGAGCCTGTGGTCCAGGCTCCCTCTTTGCGATCTCTGCCAGCCGCGCGTTACGCGCGGAAGACGTTACTTGAGGGCGGCCTGGGCCTGATCGACCAAAGCCTTGAACGCCGCAGGCTCCCGGGTGGCGAGATCGGCCATGACCTTGCGGTCCATCTCGATCCCGGCCTTGATGATGCCGTTCATGAACTGCGAATAGGTCATGCCATGCTCGCGGGTCGCAGCGTTGATGCGCTGGATCCAGAGGCCACGGAACGCGCGCTTCTTGTTGCGGCGGTCGCGGTAGGCATACTGAAGGCCCTTTTCGACCTTCTCGATGCCGACGCGGAACGCCGCCTTGGCGCGGCCGCGATAGCCCTTGGCGAGCTTGAGAACCTTCTTGTGACGAGCGTGTGCAGCCACGCCCCGCTTTACGCGTGCCATGGTCTACCTCTCGTACGGGAAGAAGTTGCGCTTGAGGATGCGGGTGTCGGGATCGGACACGATGGCCATGCCGGTCGCCTGGCGGAGGAAGCGGTTGCCCCGCTTGCTCATGCCGTGGCGCTTGCCCGCCACTCCATGCTTCGCTTTACCCGAGGCCGTGAAGCGGAATCGCTTCTTGGCCGCGCTCTTGGTCTTCATCTTGGGCATTTTTGTTCCTTTTCAAAGGGTTAGCGCTTGCGCGCCGGTCCCGGCCCCCTGTGTGAACAGACGGCCGAAAGGTCCTTACGAAGCAGCCGAGGCAATGCCCTTATTGGCCAAGCCGCTTGAAGGAACGGGGCTTATACAGAGGCGGCCCGGTCCGTGCAAGCACGCCGGGATCGGGCAGAATGCCCATTTGACGGGGGATTTTCGCATGAAACTGGCAGGCAAGGTGGCTCTGGTAACGGGCGCCCAGCAGGGCATCGGGGCGGCCATCGCCCGGGCGCTGGCGGGCGAGGGCGCGAACGTGGCGGTGAGCTGGCTCGACGACCGTCCGGCCGCCGAGGCGGTGGCGCGGGACATCGCCCAGCTCGGCCGGCAGGCCTATCTCCTCAAGGCCGACGTCTCGAAGGTCGCCGAGATCGAGGCGATGGTCGCCGAGACCGTGAAGGTGCTGGGGCCGCCCGACATCCTGGTGAACAATGCCGGCGTCTATCCGCGCGTGCCGCTGCTCGAGATGCGCGAGAGCGACTGGGATTACCTGATGGACATCAACCTGAAGGCCGGCTGCTTCGCCACCATCGCCGTCGCCCGGGCGCTGATCGCCGCCCGCCGGACCGGCGGCTCGATCATCAACCTGTCGTCCCAGTCGGTGCGCGGCGCGGTGCGCGGCGTCCATTACAGCGCCAGCAAGGGTGGCATCGTCTCGATGACGCGGGCGATGGCGCTCGAACTGGCGCCGCACGGCATCCGCGTCAACGCCATCGCGCCCGGCACCACCGACACCGCCCAGCCGCGCTACGGCAACACCGACGCCGAACTGGTCGAGATGGCGCGCGCCAACATCCCGCTGGGCGGCAAGCTGCTGACGCCCGAGCAGATCGCGCGCACGGCGGTCTTCCTGGCCTCGGACGATTCCGATGCCACCACGGGACAGGTGCTGCACGTCAACGGCGGGGCGTACATGCCCTGAGCCGCAACGTTCGGCATGTCGACGCGTTGTCCGGGCGGCGAAAGCTGCAACCGCCGGGGGCTGGGCACGATGAGGACCATGAGTTTGTTGTTCCTGGCCGTGCTTGCGGCCTCTGCCGCGCAGGCGCAAAGCCCGTCTCAGGCCCAATCCCTGGCGCCTCTGCCGTCAAACCCCTCGGCGATCCGGCTCGATCCCCCCATCGCACCGCCGGCGAATGCGGTGGCGGCGGCCACGCCGATCACCGCTCTCTCGAGTTCCAGCAGGGCCCGAGAGCATCCCGGGATGCAGTACCTCTTGATGAAGACCGTGGTGGCGCAGTCGATCGGCGTTCTGAAGACGCGCGCGCTTCCCGTGGAGGCCGGCGGCTACAATCTCTTGAAGTACTGCTGGACGCCCGCCAACGTGCTGGGCGACTGGGGCGAGAGTGCGGGCCTGACCGGGGAGATGGTGGTGCGGGCGCTGGAGACCCTGTCCTGGTCGCGCGACCTCGCGCGGGCAGGATATGCCGAGGCGCCGGTCGCCGAAGCCATCGGCCGCTACGAAGCTGCGCTGGTCGCGGCAAACTTCGCCGAGGCCACGCACGTGCGCGCGCTCGATGCGCTGCGCGCCGAACTCGAATCCCTGCAGATGCGCACGCCGGGTTCGTCGGAGATCGTGGTGCGCGCCCGCTGCAACCAGCAGCCCTCGTCGTTCGCGCTGAACGTGGCGACCGCGCCGGAAGGCGGCCGGCCGCGATTCATTCCCTATGTGCTGCACCAGTTCTGCCTTGCGCAGCAGATCGATCCCGCCGATGCGGTGCGGTGCGACTACTGGAAATCCGCGAAGGCCGAGGCGCCGATGTCGTTCGCGGGCGAGACGGTCTACAGCGTGACCTGGCCGGAGAATGTCGTGACCACGGGGCGCTTCAACCCGGACGAGCAGCGCAGCACGGGAACGGTAACGCTACGGCAGCGGCCCCAGAAGAAGTAGGGGCCGCCCGCTCGCTGCGTACACGGCTGGCGTCACTTGGGCGCCAGCACCATGATCATCTGCCGGCCTTCCATGCGCGGCATCGACTCGATCTTGGTTTGCTCGTCCATCTCGCTGCGCACGCGGTTCAACACCTCCATGCCGAGGTTGGCGTGAACCATCTCGCGGCCGCGGAAGCGCAGGGTGACCTTGACCTTGTCGCCTTCCTCGATGAACCGCTTCATCGCGCGCATCTTCACTTCGTAATCGTGGTCGTCGATGTTCGGGCGCATCTTGATCTCTTTGACCTCGATGACCTTCTGGTGCTTGCGCGCGTCGTGGGCCTTCTTCTGGGCCTCGTACTTGTACTTGCCGTAGTCGGAAATCTTGGCGACCGGCGGCACGGCATTGGGCGAAATCTCGATCAGGTCGAGGTTCGCTTCTTCGGCCATCTCGATGGCTTCGCGCGTGCTCAGCACGCCGACCATTTCGCCGTTCTCGTCGATGAGACGGACTTGCGCGGCTCGGATTTCGGCATTGACGCGCGGACCCTCGCGGGTGGGCGCAGTCTGTTGGGCAGGTCGTGCTATGGCTTACTTCTCCTGTGATGAAGCCCCCTGTCGCGGGGCGGGTCGTGAGACCGGACCGCCCTAGAAGGGCGGCCGGGCCTCGTTTGAAAGTGTAGTGACGGCGGCCCCGAGTTCAAGGACCTCCTGCTTGTCCGAACCCAGCCGGCGGATCGCCACCGTGCGGTTTTCCATATCGCGCCGGCCGACCGCGAGGATCAGCGGCACGTGGGCCAGCGAGTGCTCGCGGACCTTGTAGTTGATCTTCTCGTTGCGCAGGTCGGTGTCGACCCGCATGCCGGCCGCCCGCAGCGCCGCGGCGACCTCCTCGGCATAGCCGTCGGCGTCGTTCACGACCGTAACCACCACCGCTTGCGTCGGCGCCAGCCAGAGCGGGAAGCGTCCGGCATAGTTCTCGATCAGGATGCCGATGATGCGCTCGAAACTGCCGAAGATGGCGCGGTGCAGCATGACGGGCCGCTTGCGCGAGCCGTCCTCGGCCACATAGGTCGCGTCCAGCCGCTCCGGCAGCACGAAATCGACCTGCAGCGTGCCGCACTGCCAGTCGCGGCCGATCGCGTCGCGCAGCACGAACTCCAGCTTGGGCCCGTAGAAGGCGCCCTCGCCCGGGTTGAGCTGGAGCTCTAGCCCTGCGGCCGTGGATGCCGCCTTGAGCGCGCCCTCGGCCTGGTCCCAGACCGCATCCGAGCCCGCCCGCACCGGCGGCCGGTCGGAGAACTTCACGAAGTAGTCGGGGAAGCCCAGGTCGCGGTAGATCGAGCCCAGCAGTTCGCAGAAGCGGATCGTCTCGCTCTCGATCTGGTCTTCGGTGCAGAAGATGTGGGCATCGTCCTGCGTGAAGTTGCGCACGCGCATGATGCCGTGCAGTGCGCCGGACGGCTCGAAGCGATGGCACGAGCCGAACTCGGCCATGCGCAGCGGCAGTTCGCGGTAGCTGCGGAGCCCCTGGTTGAAGATCTGAACGTGGCAGGGGCAGTTCATCGGCTTCAGCGCGAAGATGCGCTTCTCGTCATCGTCGATGAACTCGCGCAGGCCTTCCTCGTTCTCGCTGAGATACATGTTCTCGCGGAACTTCTCCCAGTGGCCCGAGGCCTCCCAGAGCTTGCGATCGACCAGCTGTGGCGTCTTCACTTCCTGGTAGCCGCCGGCATCCAGCCGGCGCCGGATGTAGCTCTCCAGCGTCCGCCAGAACGTCCAGCCCTTCGGGTGCCAGAACACCATGCCCGCGGCTTCTTCCTGCTGGTGGAAGAGGCCCATCTCGCGGCCGAGGCGGCGATGGTCGCGCTTCTCGGCCTCCTCGATGCGGTGCAGGTAGGCCTTCAGGTCCTTGTCGGAGAAGAAGACCGTGCCGTAGATGCGCTGGAGCTGGGCATTGTTGCGGTCGCCGCGCCAGTAGGCGCCCGACACCTTCGTCAGCTTGAACGCCTTGCCGAGCTTGCCCGTCGAGGGCAGGTGCGGGCCCAGGCACATGTCGAGCCAGTCGCCCTGCTTGTAGACCGAGATCTCCTCGTCCTGCGGCAGCTCGTCGGCCCACTCGGCTTTGAACTTCTCGCCGTGCTGGGCGAAGTAGTCCTTGATCTGCGCGCGGTCCCACACCGACCGCTCGATCGGCAGGTCGCGGTCGACGATCTCGGCCATGCGCTGCTCGATCTTCGCGAAGTCCTCCGGCGAGAAGGGCTGGTCGCGCACGAAGTCGTAGTAGAAGCCGTCCTCCGTCGAGGGGCCGAACGTGATCTGCGTGCCGGGAAAGAGTTCCTGCACCGCCTGCGCCAGCACGTGCGCCGCGTCGTGACGCAGCAGTTCCAGCGCATCGGGATCGCGCGACGTGACGATGCCGATTCTGGCATCGCGGTCGACCACATGGGCGAGGTCCACCATCTTGCCGTCCACGCGCAACGCCAGGGCCGCCTTGGCGAGGCCGGGGCCGATCGAGGCGGCGATGTCTGCGCCGCTGACCGGTTTGTCGAAGGACCGGACCGAACCGTCCGGCAGGGAAATATTGATCATTCTGTTCACCAACTAACGAAATTCCGAACGAAGCTCATCCGCCGACACGAACGGTCGGGCGCAAGCAGGCCGGGAAGCCGCACGAGTGCGAGCCCGGCCGAATCAAGTTCGGGCGGTGGTGATTACGGCAGGAGCGGTGAAAAACCGGCGTTCCATGGGCTCGGACATAGTTGCCGGACCCCCGCGAGTCAAGGTCAGCGGCCGGCCAGGCGGTGATACAGCGCCAGCAATTGCTGGTTGGTCTGCGCCAGGCTGTAGGTGCTGCGCGCATGTTCCTGGGCCGCGCGCGCGAGTTCCGCCCGGCGCTCGACCGAGAGCGACAGCGCCGCCTGCAGCGACTCCGCCAGGGCGGCGGCATCGCCGGCCGGGGACACCCAGCCCGTGACGCCGTCGGGACGCAGCGTTTCGGCCGCACCGCCGCCATCCTCGGCGACGACCGGCCGGCCCATCGCCTGCGCCTCTACCAATGACCGGCTGAAGCCCTGGCGCGCGCCGCCGGTCGATACCACCACGTCGGCCAGCATGTAGGCCGCCGGCATGTCGTCGACATAGGGGCCGATCTGCACGCGGCCGTTCAGCTGCGCCGCTTCGATGCTCCGCTCCAGCTCCTTCTCGAACGGAGTGGGCACGCCGGTCGATCCCAGCAGCAGGCAGAACACGTCGTCGCGGCCCAGCCGCCTGATCGCCTCGACAAGGAGCTTCTGGCCGTTGTCCTCGCCGAAGCGGCCCGGACAGAGCACGAGATGGCTGCCGTCCGGCACCCGCAGCTCGCCCGCCAGCCGGATCAGCCGGTCGGCGCGCACGAGGGCGGGATCGAACCGGTCGAAATTGATGCCGGGCGGGATGATCTCCAGCCGGTCCTGCAGCGTGGGGAAGCGCTCCAGCGCGTCGCGCGCGACATGCTGGGAGACGGCGATCACGGCGTCGGCGCGCGACTGGCGGCCCTCGACGAAGCGGCCGGTGACATCCGACGCGAGGAACGGCCGGTGCAGCGTGGCGATCCACTTGATCCCGAGGCGGCGTGCGAGCGCGCGCGCGACCCAGCCGGTGGCGGGCGAGCGCGCCTGCACGACGTCGACCTTCGCGTCACGCAGGCTCGACGCGAGCTTGCCGGGCAGCGTCATCCGGCCCCACAGCGGATGGCTCCGGGCGGGAAGCTCGAGATGACTTGCGCGCAGGCGCAACAGGTCGGGCACCATGCTGCCCCCGGGCGAAGCCACGATCGCCGAGCCGCCGGCGGCGATGACGGCCTGCGCGGCTTCCAGCGTGGCGCGCGCCAGGCCGCCGCCGGCCAGGGTCGGAACGATTTGCAGCAGGGTCGGCGCGGACACGGGCTTTGCTTTTGGCTACACGATCAAGGGGAGGCAGCAGGTAACACGGGAGGAAGAACGTGGGTAGGGTCGAGCGGCTGCAGCGCAGCGATGGCAACACCATCGCCTATGCAACGACACAGGGAGCAACGCCGACCGTCGTTTTCCTCGGCGGGTTTCGCTCCGACATGACGGGCACCAAGGCGGTGGCGCTGGAAGACTGGGCGGTCCGGACGGGCCGCGCGTTCCTGCGCTTCGATTATCTCGGTCATGGCCAGTCGTCGGGCCGCTTCGAGGACGGAACGATCGGCCGCTGGCTCGACGATTCGCTCACCGCCATCGATCAACTTACGACGGGCAAACTGGTGCTGGTCGGATCGAGCATGGGCGGCTGGCTGTCGCTGCTGGCGGCGCGCGCGCGGCCCGAGCGGCTGGCGGGTCTCGTGCTGATTGCCGCCGCGCCCGACTTCACCGAGCGCATGCTGTTGAACGGCCTGTCGCCGGAGGATCGCGCAACGCTGGAGCGTGACGGCCGGCTCGAGCGTCCGTCGCAGTATTCGCCCGAGCCCTCGGTCTTCACCTGGAAGCTGATCGAGGAAGGCCGCAATCATCTGCTGCTCGACAAGCCGCTTGCGCTGCCCTGTCCGGTGCGGCTGCTGCACGGCCAGAGCGACCCCGACGTGCCGTGGGAATACTCGCTGCAGATCGCGAAGCATCTCGACGCGCCGGAAGTCATCACGACGTTCATAAAGGGCGGCGACCATCGCCTCAGCACACCCGCCGACATCGCCCGCCTGATCGCGACGGTCGAGGAGCTGGTGGGTTGATGTCTTCCCGGCCGAAGTTTCCCCGCACCGCCTCATCCTGAGGAGCGCACGCAGTGCGCGTCTCGAAGGATGGGCAACGGACTTGGTGCGCGTGCCCATGCTTCGAGACGGCCCTTCGGGCCTCCTCAGCATGAGGTGGGGTTTGGTCGGCCGCTAAACGCCCGCTTCCGCGATCGCCTTCAGCCCTTCGCGATAGGTCGGATAGCGCAGCACGACGCCCAGCTCGCGCTTGAGCTTGTCGTTCCTGACGCGGCGGCTTTCCGCATAGAAGGAGCGCGCCATCGGCGTCATCGCGGGCGCCGCGTCCTCCCAGGGAATCGCGGGCGGTACCGGCCGTCCCAGCAGTTCGCAGCCATAGGCGATGACGTCGGCGTTGGCGGCCGGCAGGTCGTCGGCCACGTTCCAGATCTCGGTCCCCTGTACGCAGTCCATCGCCTTGAGCGTGCTGGCGGCCAGGTCGGTGACATGGATGCGCGAGAAGAACTGGCCGGGCTTGTCGATCCGCCGCGCCGTGCCGTCGGCCACGCGGTCGAGCGTGCTGCGGCCGGGACCGTAGATGCCCGGCAATCGGAAGATATGGAGGGCGGCGCCGCTTTCGCTCGCGACGTCGCGCCAGCCCTGTTCGGCGGCGAGCCGCTGCAGGCTGCGCGGCTGCGTCGCGAGGGTCGGTGTCGTCTCGTCGACCCAGGCGCCGTCGTGATCGCCATACACGCCCGTGGTGGAGAGGTAGCCCAGCCAGCGTGCGCGACCCAGCAGTGCCCGGCAGGTGCGCAGCGCCGGATCGCCGGCGGTGCCCGGTGCCACCGTGCAGACGGCGTGGCTGGCCTCGCCGAAGGATTGGGCCGAGAGCGGCGCGGTGCCATCGAAGGCGTGCGCCTCGATCCCTTCCGCGCGCAGCCTGCGGGCTTTTTCGTCGGTCGTGCAGGTGCCGGCCACCGACCAGCCCTGCGCCTTGGCAAGCCTGGCAATTTCAAGGCCGCTGTAGCCCAGACCGAAAATGAAAAGTCGTCTTGTCATCTTGTCAGAAACGCTCAGGCACTGTTCTTTTCAACCATGTTGTTTCGTCGCAATCCGCTGTGGCCGCTGCTCGGTCTCTTCGTCGCATCGCCGTCCCTGGCCCAGCCCATTCCCGTCGTTCCGGCGCGGCCCATGCCGGGACCGCCCGGCCTCGAGACGGCCCCGGATCATCTCAAGCGCTACACCGACTGCATGCGGCTCGCGCGCATGGAGCCGCTGAAGGCGCTGCCGGCGGCCGAGAGGTGGATCGTCGAAGGCGGTGGTCTCGGCGCCCGCCATTGCGTCGCCGTCGCCATGTTCCAGTCGGGCAAGCACGCCCAGGCGGCGGCCCAGTTCGAGGCCATCGCGCGCGACATGGGCAACGACCGGCCCGGCCTGCGGGCCGAGTTGTGGGCGCAGGCGGGGCAATCGTGGATGGAGACGGGTGCGGCCGAGAAGGCCGCCGCCGCCCAGAGCAAGGCGCTGGAACTCAAGACCGGCGATCCGGACCTGTGGGTCGATCGCGGCCTGTCCTATGCGGCCATGCAGGCCTGGCCGCGCGCCATCTCCGACTTCGACCGCGCCATCCGCCTGCGCCAGGACGATGTCGAGGTGCTGGTGCTGCGCGCCGCGGCGTGGCGCAACGCCCGCGATCCGGGCCGTGCCCTGACCGACGCCAACCGCGCGCTGTCGATCGCGCCCGACCATTCGGAAGCGTTGCTGGAGCGCGGCTACGCCAATCTGGCGCGCGGCTCGCGGGACGCGGCCAACAGCGACTTCAACCGCGTGTTGCGGCTGGTGCCCGCAGGTTCGCCGGCGGCGCGTCGAGCCGAGGCGGGGCTTTCCGCCGCGGGTGCCAATCCGCCCGCGGCCCCGGCCCCGGCCCAACCCAACGCGCCGCCGCCGGGCCTCGGCGGGAAGCGGTAGCGTGCTACGGGGCGCTCGGGTAAAATTCATTCAAATGAACAAAACCCTCTCGTCGATCGCCCTCGCCGGTTTCGCGGCCCTCACCATGCCGGCTTTCGCGCAGGCTCCCGCAGGCCAGACGCAGCCGCCTTCCTCCTATTATCCGGCGCCGCCGCCCGACCGGGCCCCGGTGGTCGAGAAGGGCGCGTCGACCTCGAACCTATCCTCGCCGCTGCCGACCGCGCCGCACGCGGTCGAGCGCACCGTCATCGATTCCGACGCCGAGGCGCAGATGTTCGCCGACGCACGCAAGATCGCCTGGGGCCGCCACGCCAAGATCAAGGGCGCCAAGCCGGGCGAGCTTGCGGTCACGCGCCAGGGCGCGGTCTGGGTGGTCAAGGGCCGCCTCGACAGCGTCGCGCCGGGCACCGAGGGCGATTGGACCTCGATCGACGGCGTGGTCGAGCGCATCGGGCCGAATGTCGTTCAGATCCGCGGCGAGGTCGCCTTCCGTGTCGCCAAGGTCGAGAAGGGCACGCCCTGCAAGGTCGCCGGCCTCCTCAACTTCCGTCGCTCGGGCAAGTCGCAGGTCTGGCGTCTCGCCGAGGGCGACAATCCCTGCGACGGCACGCGCGAGGGCTTCGATCTGGTGATGGAAAAGCAGGTCGAGAAGAAGCCGGTTCCGACGCAGCCCAAGCGGAACTGATCGCGCCTACGAACGCAAGGTCAGGATCGCCGCGCGCGCCAGCGCGTCGGCGCGCTCGTTCTCCGGATGGCCGCTATGGCCCTTCACCCAGTGCCACTCGACCTGATGCGGCGTGCGTGCCGCGTCGAGGCGCTGCCACAGTTCGACGTTCTTGACCGGCTTCTTGTCCGACGTCTTCCAGCCGTTCTTCTTCCAGCCGTGGATCCACTTGGTCACGCCGTCCTTCACATAGGTGCTGTCGGTGAAGAGGCGGACATGGCAGGGCCGCTTCAGTGCCTCCAGCCCCTGGATGGCGGCCATCAGCTCCATGCGATTGTTGGTGGTCGTGCGGTCGCCGCCGGAAAGCTCGCGTTCCTTTTCGCCCATGCGCAGGATGGTGCCCCAGCCGCCCGGGCCGGGGTTTCCGCTGCACGCGCCGTCGGTGAAGATCTCGACCTTTGCCGCTTCGCTCACGGGTCCCTCTTACAATCCATAGTCCGACAGGGACGAGACGGCGCGGTGGAAGCGCAGCTTGGCCAGATACTCCTGCGGGTCCTTGCGCTTGACCAGCGCGTCGGGTGGCGTGTGAACCCAGTCATAGAGCCGCGTCAGCGCGAAGCGCAGCGCCGAGCCGCGCGCCAGCAGCGGCAGCGCCTGCTTCTCGTCGTCGCCGAGTTTGCGCACCCGCTCATAGCCCTGCAACAGGTTGCGCGCCTTGGTGGCGTTGAACGCATTGTCGATCTCGAAGCACCAGGCGTTGAGGCAGATCGCGACGTCGTAGGCCAGCAGATCGTTGCAGGCGAAGTAGAAGTCGATCACGCCCGACAGCTTGTCCTGCAGGAAGAAGACATTGTCGTTGAACATGTCGGCATGGATCACGCCAGCGGGCAGTCCTTTGGGCCAGTTCGCCTCGAAGAACTCGATCTCGGCGCCAAGCTCGCGATCGAGCGCCACGTCGATGTGACGGCGCGACCCTTCCCAGAGCGGACGCCAGCCCGCGACCGACAGCGCGTTGGGGCGCTTCAGCGCGAAATCCTGTCCGGCCAGGTGCATGGTGGCCAGCGCTTCGCCGACCGGCGCGCAATGCGCGACCGTGGTGCGGCGCGGCCACATGCCATGCAGGAAGCTGGTGATGGCCGCCGGCTTGCCCGCCAGCGTGCGCAGGGCATTGCCGTCGCGGCCATGGATCGGCTGCGGGCAGTTGAGTCCGCGCGCGGCGAGATGATCCATCAGGCCGAGGAAGAAGGGGAGGTCGCCCGGATCGACGCGCTTCTCGTAGAGCGTGACGATGTACTGGCCCTTCGTCGTGGTCAGCAGAAAGTTGGTGTTCTCGACGCCCTCGGCGATTCCCTTGAAGGAATCGGCCTGGCCGATGTCGTATTCGGCGAGAAAGGCTTCGAGCTCGGTGTCGCCGACTTCCGTGTAGACCGCCACGTCAGGCCACCAGCGCGCGCGGCAGCTTGAACACGACGCTTTCCTCGGTCGTGCGCACTTCCTCGACGGTGACGTCGTAGCGCGTGCGGCAGGCCTCGATCAGCTCGTCGACCAGCAGCTCGGGCGCCGAGGCGCCGGCCGTAATGCCGAGGCGCCGCGAGGAGCCCAGCCAGTCCCAGTCCATGTCGGCGGCGCGCTGCACCAGGCGCGATTTCGCGCAGCCGTAGTTGGCAGCGACCTCGACCAGCCGCATCGAGTTCGACGAATTGGGCGCGCCGATCACGACCATCGCGTCGCAGCGCTCGGCGATCGCCTTGACCGCTGCCTGCCGGTTGGTGGTCGCGTAGCAGATGTCTTCCATCTTCGGTCCCTGGATCGAAGGGAACCGGTGACGCAGGATCGCGACGATGCCGGTCGTGTCGTCGACCGACAGGGTGGTCTGGGTGGCATAGGCGAGATTCTCCGGATCGGCGACGGCAAGGGACTCGGCCTGCGCCGCGTCCTCGACCAGCACGACCTTGCCCGGCGGCAGCTGGCCCATGGTGCCGATCACCTCGGGATGCCCGGCATGGCCGATCAGGATGACGGTGCGTCCCGACTGGGCATGACGCTCGGCCTCGCGGTGGACCTTTGAAACGAGGGGGCAGGTCGCGTCGACATAGAGAAGGTTGCGGCGGGCGGCTTCGGCGGGCACGGATTTCGGCACGCCGTGCGCGGAAAACACGACGGGCCGGTCGTCCGGCACCTCGTCCAGCTCGTCGACGAAGATCGCGCCCTGCGCCTCGAGGTTCTCGACGACGAAGCGGTTGTGAACGATCTCGTGGCGCACATAGACAGGCCGTCCGTAGCGCTCGAGCGCGCGCTCGACGATCTGGATGGCGCGGTCGACACCGGCGCAGAAGCCGCGCGGGCTGGCGAGCAGGATCGTGAGCGGCTTCTTCGGGGCAATCATGAAATTCGTTCAGCGGGATGACGACCCGCTCGCTTGCGGGCCTGCGGACCATTGCCTAGAGTCCGTGCAGTACGGATTTGGCGCGGCACCGTAACAAAGCCGCCGCAACGGGGAAAGCAACATGACCGAGCCGGTTGTCGCGGCCAAGGCGCCTGCGAAGGTCGCTCTCGAGGCGGGCAAGGACTATTGGTGGTGCGCCTGTGGTCTGAGCAAGGCCCAGCCGTTCTGCGACGGCAGCCACAAGGGCAGCGGCCTCGCCCCGATGAAGTATTCGGTCGAGAAGACCGGCGACTACTGGCTCTGCGCCTGCAAGCACTCATCCAAGAAGCCGTTGTGCGACGGCGCCCACAAGACACTGGCATGACCCTGAATATGTATCTGCGTATTGCACCCGTTGCGCTGGCCACCCTTCTTCTCGCCGCCTGCGGCGGCAGCAAGGACGATGACGCGTCGACCGCCTATTGCCCGGTCCCCTTCACCGTGCAGAGCGCCGGACGGCTGACCCACTTCAAGGATGGGCCGGGCCGCGATCCGCGCGACGTCGAGTACGAGGCGGCGCTGAACGGGGTTGGTGCCAAGTGCACGCTGCGGCGTAATCAGATGGAAGTGAACGTGCTCATGCGCGTCGCGGTGAGCGCCGGTCCGTCGGTCGTCCCGGGCCAGACCCGCGTGCCGTACTTCGTGCGCGTGCTGGGCCCCTCCGGTCAGGTCGTCCAGGGCCAGGATTTCACCGCCGACTTCAAGCTCTCGGGCTCCAATCCGCGCGGCCAGTCGCAGGAAGATCTCGTGCTCAACCTGCCGTTCAGCCAGATTTCGGAACTCGGCGGTTACCGGATCGCCGTTGGCCTCAAGCCGTCGCGCGAGGAACTCGACTACAACAGGCAAATGGGCCGCTGATGAGTGCCTATGCCGACAGGCTCGAAGCGCTGGTTGCCGAGGCGGCCGATCGCTGCACGACCTGCGGCAAGTGCTTCGAGGCTTGCCCCACGGCGCGCGAGAGCGGGCTCGACATGGGCCAGGCCGTGCAGCGGGTCGGCGAACTGGTTTCGCTGACGCGCGACGGCGGCGCCGCGGCGCCGCTGCTCGACAAGTGGCTGAGTGCCTGCGACGGCAGTGCGCGCTGCACCGCCGCCTGTCCCGAGGAGATCAACGTCCGCCAATGGGTGACCATCGCCAAGATGAAGTCGCTGCAGGCGACGCGGCCAGTGCAGGAGGGGGCGGCCAATGCCGCCGGGCGTTTCCGCCACATGGCGCAGGCCGTGCGGCTGCTGGCCAGCATGCAGCTCCCGTCCGAGACGCTGAAGAAGATCCTGGCGCCGGCCGAGCGCCGCACCGCCGACGTGCTCTTCTATACGGGCTGCAACGTGCTTCGCACGCCGCACATCGTGCTGAACGTCATGGACATCCTCGACGCGCTGGAGCTCGACTTCGACGTGGTCGGCGGCACGGCGCATTGCTGCGGCGTCTATCAGTTCCAGGAAGCCGATCTGGCCACCTATGAGCGGATGGGGCATCGCACGTTCCAGCGCTTCGGCCAGTCGGGCGCCTCCAAGGTGCTGACCTGGTGCCCGACCTGTACCAAGAATTTCGACGAGCTGGAGAAGGACGTCGAAGAGCCGTCGTTCGACCTCGGCCACGTCAGCGAATTCCTCGCCGCCAACCTCGACGCGCTGAAGGCGCGCTTCACCGCGGAGCAGCCGAAGCGCCGCGTCGTGATCCACGAGCATCTCGGCATCGGGGCCACGGTGGAGAGCGTCCGCAACCTGCTGCGCGCCGTGCCCAACCTCGAACTGGTCGAGCTGCCGCAGGATTCCGGCTTCTCTTATGCGTGCGGCGGCCAGGCCGCGAAGTTCAAGGATCGTGAGCAGGCGATCCATCGCGACCTGGTGAGGGGCGCGATCGATGGGGGCGCCGACACGATCGTCACCATGTACCATTCCTGCCATCGCGCGCTGTCCGGCGCCGAGGCGATCTATCCGTCGCTCAAGGTCGTGAACTTCACCGACGTCCTGGCCGAGGCGCTGGGCCGCGGCGGCCATCCCGATTACTACCAGCTCTACAAGCGCGGCGGCGCGATGGACGAGGCCGTGACGGCGGCGCGCGGCTTCCTCGAGAACAATGGCGTGCGCATCGACGAGAACGCCGTGAAGTCGCTGACCGCCGACATTTTCAACGAGACCGGTGTCGGCGGCCCGCGCGAGGCCTTCGCCGAAGCCTTCGGCGCGCTGGCCCGCGAGGGCTGACGTCGACGTGACCGCCGGCGTCTGGCTCTTCTCCTATGGAACGCTCCAGCAGGAAGAGGTCCAGCTCGCAACCTTCGGCCGGCTTCTCGAAGGCCGTGCCGACGCCTTGCCGGGTTACGCGACGTCACTGTTCGAGATCAAGGACGCCGGGGTCGTGAAGACCAGCGGCAAGACCCACCATTTCATGGCGCGGCCGACTGGCAATCCCCGCGACGAGGTGGCGGGCGTGGTGTTCAGGAT
The DNA here is from genome assembly GCF_019039055.1 of Reyranella humidisoli. Taxonomy (NCBI): domain Bacteria; kingdom Pseudomonadati; phylum Pseudomonadota; class Alphaproteobacteria; order Hyphomicrobiales; family Reyranellaceae; genus Reyranella; species Reyranella humidisoli. The sequence continues at coordinate 338,155 of NZ_JAHOPB010000001.1, read as the reverse complement.
CACGGCGGCCGAACTCGCCGCCGCCGACACCTACGAGGTCTCGGACTACAAGCGTGTCGCGGTGCACCTGAAATCCGGCCTCGAGGCGTTCGTCTACGTCGCGGCCTGAGCGGCGACTTAGCGTTCCGGAACGGCCAGCACCGCCCACGCCGCATCGGCGAAGAACGTCACGTGCTCGGACAGGGGGCCTTCGAAGCGGCCGTAGACCTTGTAGGTCGCGGGCTGCATCACGGTGCCGATCGCCGAGGCCGCGGCCAGATCGGGGTCGCGCGACGGGATTTCGCCGGCCGCCATTGCGTCGATGATGACCTCGCGTACGACGTCGACCGGGTTGGGGGTCCCGTCGGGGACCATCGCCAGGAAGAGATGCTGGGTGAGCAGGTGGTAGGCAAACAGCGACCAGTCCCGGTCCGCCCATTCGCAGTAGCAGCGGACGATGGCGTCGATCTTATCGCGCAGGACGACGGCGGGACGATGGGCCTCGACCAGCGCCTCGGCCAGCGCGCGGTGATGGCCGAGGAAGATGTCGAGGGCGAGTTGTTCCTTGCTGGGGAAGTAGCGATAGATCGTGCCCTCGGCGATCGAGGCCGCCATGGCGATTTCCCGCGTCGTGGTTTCCGCGACGCCGCGCGCCACGAACAGGGTGAGTGCGGCACGCTCTACGCGGGCCTTGGTTTCTTCGGCTTTGCCCATGTGCCGCAGTCTATGAGGGAGCGCTCACTCGGGAAAGTGGCGCCCGCATCTTCCGATGTCGACAGCCAGCGCCAGTCGATCACCCAGTCAGGCGGAGAGGTCGGCGTAACCTCGCTCTGGAGCTCAAGGGATTCGTTGAAAGAGCGGCGGATGAACATGTCAGTCTCCTTTACTGAGCAGACGCTCATAAATTAAGTGAGCATTCACTCAATTTCAAGAGACAATACGCTTTTCCCCGTAATTCGGGGCACCGGGCAGGCTTTGTGCGTGGACGGGAATTGGGGGCCTGCCTATGGTCTGCCTACCCAGACGAGACCTGTGGGAGAGACCATCCGCGAGGATGGCGCCGAAGGAGCAACCGACCCCGGAAACTCTCAGGCAAACGGACCGCAGGAGGATGGGTCTCTGGAAAGTGGCGGGCGCCCCATTCGGTGCCAGCCCACCGACGAAGTAAGCCGGCTTTTGCGTCGGCGAATCTTTCAGGTCTCCGGACAGAGGGGGTCGCGAACGGCGCATTTCGTGCGTCGTGAAAGCGCGACTCCGGTCGCGTTGGACGCGACCTTTGACGGAGACTGTCTTGACCGAAACTCCCGCCGGCCCCCTGAAGCGCACGCCGCTTTACGACCTCCATCGTGAACTGGGCGCGCGCCTCGTGCCGTTCGCCGGCTACGAGATGCCGGTCCAGTACCCGACAGGCATCCTGGTCGAGCACAATCACACCCGCACCGCCTGCGGCCTGTTCGACGTGTCGCACATGGGCCAGGTGCGGCTCACCGCGAAGCCCGGCCAGAATGCCGCCAAGGCGCTCGAGACGCTGGTGCCGGGTGACATCACCGGCCTCCAGCCGGGCCAGCAGCGTTACACCCAGTTCACCAACGATGCCGGCGGCATCCTCGACGATCTGATGGTGACCAGCACGGGCGATCACCTGCTGGTCGTCGTCAACGCCGCCTGCAAGGACGCCGACCTCGCGCACATGCAGAAGCATCTGTCGGCGGCCTGCGAGATCGAGCCGATGTTCTCGCGCGGGTTGCTGGCGCTGCAGGGGCCACAGGCTTCGGCCGTGCTGTCGCGGCTGGTGCCACAGGTCGCGACCATGAAGTTCATGACCGGCGCCTATGTCGTAATCGACGGCGCACGCTGCTACGTCACGCGCTCGGGCTACACCGGCGGCGACGGTTACGAGATCTCGACGCCCGCCGACCAGACCGACGCCATCGCGCGCAAGCTCCTCAGCCATCCCGAGGTGAAGCCGATCGGCCTGGGCGCCCGCGATTCGCTGCGCCTCGAAGCCGGTCTGTGCCTCTACGGGCACGACATCGACACGACGACCACGCCGGTCGAAGCGGTGCTGCTGTGGAGCGTCGGCAAGGAGCGCCGCGTTCAGGGCGGCTTCCCCGGCACCGCGACCGTGCAGAAGCAGATCGCCGAGGGCTCGACGCGCAAGCGGGTCGGCCTGCTGCCGGAAGGCAAGGCGATCGCGCGCGAGGGTGCCGAGATCGTCATCGCCGGCAAGACCGTCGGCATCGTTACCTCGGGCGGCTTCTCGCCCACGCTGGGGCGCGCCATTGCCATGGGCTACGTCGAGCGCAGCCAGTCAGCCAACGGAACCCGGGTCGATCTCATGGTGCGCGGCAAGCCCGTGCCGGCCGAGATCGTGCCGATGCCTTTCGTCAAACACGCCTACTACCGCGGATAGGAGATCAAGATGGCCGAGACCAAGTACACCGAAGAGCATGAGTGGATCCGCGTCGAGGGCGATGTCGGTACGATCGGCATTACCCAGTACGCCCAGGAGCAGCTGGGCGACGTCGTGTTCGTCGACGTGCCCGCCGCCGGCCGCACGGTCGCCAAGGGCGAGGCCTGCGCCGTCGTCGAATCGGTGAAGGCTGCCTCCGACATTTACGCGCCGGCCTCCGGCGAGGTGATCGAGAGCAATGCCGCGCTGGCCGACACGCCGGGCGACGTGAATGCGGAGCCGACGGGCAAGGGCTGGTTCTTCAAGCTGAAGCTCGCTGACAAGAGCGAGCTCGACGGCCTGATGGACGAGGCCGGCTACGACACCTTCGTGAAGAGCCTCGGCTAAAAATCGAACCTCATCCCGAGGCGTGCCTGCAGGGTACGTCTCGAAGGATGGGCAAGGGACAAGGTGCTCGTTCCCATCCTTCAAGACGCATCGCTGCGCGATGCTCCCCAGGATGAGGGCATTATTCAAGGAGCAAAAGCCTGATGCGTTATCTCCCCCTCACCGAGGCCGATCGCCGCGAGATGCTGAGCGTGATCGGCGCCAAGTCGGTCGACGAGCTGTTCCGGGACGTGCCGGCGTCGGCGCGGCTGGCGGCCAAGGTCGGCGGCCTGCCCGATCACCAGGGCGAGCTCGAAGTCGAGCGTGCCTTCCAGGGCTTTGCGGCCAGGAACCTGTCGCCCGCGAGCACGCCGTTCTTCATCGGCGCCGGCGCTTACCGCCATCATGTGCCGGCGACCGTCGACTACATGATCCAGCGCGGCGAGTTTCTGACCTCGTACACGCCGTATCAGCCGGAGATCACGCAGGGCACGCTGCAGTACCTGTTCGAGTTCCAGACCCAGGTGACGCTACTCACCGGCATGGAGGTCGCCAACGCCTCGATGTACGACGGCTCGACCGGCACCGCCGAGGCCGTCCTGATGGCCAACCGCATCACCCGCCGCCACAAGGCGCTGATCTCGGGCGGCCTGCATCCGCAGTATCGCAGCATCATCGAGACCACGGCCAAGTGGGAAGGCTTCACGGCCACCCTGTCGAAGACCGATGCCGAGGGCCTCGAGGAGCTGATCGCAGCGGTCGATCGCGACACGTCCTGCGTGGTCGTGCAGAACCCGAGCTTCTTCGGTCATGTCCGCGACTTCACCAAGCTCGCGGAAGCCTGCCACGCCGCCGGTGCGCTGCTGATCGTCGTGGTGACGGAAGTCGTTTCGCTGGGGCTGCTGATGCCGCCGGGCGAGATGGGCGCCGACATCGTGGTCTGCGAGGGCCAGTCGATCGGCAACGGGCTCGGCTTCGGCGGTCCGTATGTCGGCCTGTTCGCGACCCGCGACAAGTACATGCGCCAGATGCCGGGCCGTCTCGTCGGCGAGACCGTCGATGCCGACGGCAAGCGCGGCTTCGTGCTCACGCTGTCCACGCGCGAGCAGCACATCCGTCGCGAGAAGGCGACGTCCAACATCTGCACCAATGCCGGCCTGTGCGCGCTGGCCTTCACGGTGCATCTGACTTTGCTGGGCGAGGCGGGCTTCACACGCCTGGCCGAGATCAACCACGCCAAGGCCTCGCAGCTCGCCGACAAGATCGCCGCGATCCCCGGCGTCACGGTGGTGAACGACAGCTTCTTCAACGAGTTCACGGTGAAGCTGCCCAAGCCCGCCGCCGAAGTCGTCGAGGCGCTGGCGGCCAAGCGCATCCTGGGCGGCCTGCCGGTGTCGCGCCTGATCCCGAACGATCCCTCGGTTGCGAACCTGCTGCTGCTGGCGGCGACCGAGACGGCGACCGATGCGGGTATGGATCCGCTTGTCGCCGCGCTGAAGGAGGTGCTGTGATGGTACAGTCGCTCGATCGTAGCCAGGGCCGCGCTGGTGGCGTCGCCACCGGCTCCGCCAACAACCACGGCACCTATACCGGCAATCGTGCGCTCCAGATCGAGGAGCCGCTGATCTTCGAGATGGGCCAGGCCGGACGCTGCGGCGTCGACCTGCCGGAACCGCCGAAGGTGAAGGAGCGCCTGAACGGCGTGCGCCGAAAGGGCACGATCGGTCTGCCCGGTCTTTCCGAGCCGCAGGTGGTGCAGCACTTCACGCGGCTCAGCCAGAAGAACTACGCGATCGACATGGGCGTCTACCCGCTGGGCTCGTGCACGATGAAGCACAATCCCCGCATCAACGAGAAGGTCGCGCGCCTGCCGGGCATCGGCGATCTCCATCCGCTGCAGCCGGTCTCGACCGTGCAGGGGGCGCTGGAGCTGATCGACGGGCTGGCGCACTGGCTCAAGACCCTGACCGGCATGCCGGCCGTGGCGATGTCGCCGGCCGCCGGCGCGCATGGCGAGATGTGCGGGATGATGGCGATCGCTGCGGCCCTCGAGGCCAAGGGCGAGCGTGCGACGCGCAAGACCGTGCTGGCGCCCGAATCGGCGCACGGCACCAATCCCGCGACGGCGGCGGCGCTGGGCTTCGTCGTGAAGCCGATCCCGGCCAACGACCGCGGTCGCGTCGACCTGGCCGCGCTCAAGGCGGCGCTGGGTCCCGACGTGGCGGCGATCATGCTGACCAATCCCAACACCTGCGGCCTGTTCGAGAGCGAGATCGTCGAGATCTCCAAGGCCGTGCACGAGGCGGGCGCCTACTTCTACTGCGACGGCGCCAACTTCAACGCGATCGTCGGCCGCGTGCGGCCGGGCGACCTCGGCATCGACTGCATGCACATCAACCTGCACAAGACCTTCTCGACGCCGCATGGCGGCGGCGGACCGGGTGCGGGGCCCGTGGTGCTGTCGGCTGCGCTCGCTCCGTACGCGCCCTATCCGTGGATCGTGAAGGACGGCGACACCTGGCGTATCGCCGAGGACGGCGCCACGGTCGACGGCGCGCCGCTCGGTCGCCTCAAGGCCTTCCACGGCCAGATGGGCATGTTCAGTCGCGCTCTGGCCTACATCATGAGCCACGGCGCCGACGGTCTGAAACAGGTCGCCGAGGATGCGGTGCTGAACGCCAACTATGTGATGGCCGCACTCAAGGACGTGATGAGCCCGGCCTTCGAGGGGCCGTGCATGCACGAAGCGCTGTTCGACGACAGCTTCCTCAAGGACACCGGCGTCAGCACGCTCGACTTCGCCAAGGCGATGATCGACGAGGGCTATCACCCGATGACCATGTACTTCCCGCTGGTGGTGCATGGCGCGATGCTGATCGAGCCGACCGAGACCGTGGCCAAGGAAGACCTCGACCAGTTCATCGGCGCGCTGCGTTCGCTCACCGCGAAAGCCAAGACCGGCACCGCGGCCGATGACTTCAAGGCCGCACCGCTCTACGCGCCGCGTCGCCGCCTCGACGAGACACTGGCCGCCCGCAAGCCGATCCTGCGCTGGAAGCCGTCGAACAATCCGCCGGGCACCGATCCGCTGAAGCAGGCGGCGGAGTAGATCGACAAACGACAGGGGCGGCGCTTGCCGCCCCTTGACGACAGAGCCATCACGTAACATGTATAGTTACATGAAACGTGATAGCCGATTGTCGGGCATCCTGCACGTCCTTTTGCACATGGCCGAGCGGGATATGCCGCTCACCTCCGAAATGCTCGCCAAGGCGATGGACACCAACCCCGTGGTGATCCGGCGGATCATGGCTGGACTCAGGGAGCGGGGTTACGTCCGCTCGGAGAAGGGCCACGGAGGGGGATGGTCGCTGGCCTGCGACCTGTCGAAGGTAACGCTGCGCGACGTCTATGCGGCGCTTGGCTCGCCCGGCCTTCTGGCCATGGGCAACAGGACCGAGGCGCCGGGCTGCCTGGTCGAGCAGGCGGTGAATGCGGCGCTGGGCGAGGCCTTCGAGGCCGCCGAAGCCCTGCTGCTCGAACGCCTCGGCGAGGTGACGCTGGCCACGCTGAGCGCCGACTTCCATGCACGGCTCGCGACACGCGGTGGCCGGCAGCACCTTGAGGTGGTCCATGGTTGAGAGTGCACAGAGTGCGCTGCTCGCACCGTTTTCCGATCCACAGGCCGTCGCCCGCTATGCCGAGGGGCCGCCGCGCTTCGTGCCGGGCTTCACCGATCTCCAGCGCATGGCGGCGATCCTCCTGGCCGAGCGTGCGCCCTCGGATGCAAGGGTGCTCGTACTTGGCGCTGGCGGCGGACTGGAACTGCAGGCGTTTGCCCGCGCACAGCCGGGCTGGTCGTTCGATGGGGTCGATCCGTCGGCGGAGATGCTGAAACTGGCGGAGCATACCGTCGGCGAATTCCTTCCGCGCGTGCGCCTGCATAAGGGCTACATCGAAGATGCCCCGGAAGGTCCGTTCGACGCGGCGACCTGCCTGCTGACTTTGCATTTTCTGCCGGCGGACGAGCGCCTGCGGACGGTCAGGCAAATCCGCCGCCGGCTGAAGCCGGGCGCGCCCTTCGTGGCCGCTCATTCCAGCTTCCCGCAGGACAAGGACGAGCGGCCGGCATGGCTGTCACGCTACGCAGCGTTCGCGGTAGCCTCAGGCGCGGACCCCGACTTGGCGCGCAAGGCGCGCACGGCCGTCGACACGCATCTGAACCTGTTCTCGCCCCAGCAGGACGAGGCGATCCTTCGCGAGGCCGGCTTCTCGCAGGTCAGCCTCTTCTATGCGGCCTTCACATGGCGCGGCTGGCTGGCCTACGCCTAGGGTCTGCAAAGACAGAAGCTCGTCGAGCTTCCCAAGGTTGGCTGCACGAGAACGACCCAAAGAAAAAGCCCCCGCCTTGCGGCGGGGGCACCAGGTTGCCCGCTCTCTTATTTTGCGGGCGATCCCTATTTTCTGAAAGATCAGTGCAGACGGCGCGGCAGTTCGGCGATGGCCTCGTCGATCATCGCCTGTGTGCGGCCGCCGCCGACCTGCTCCTTGAGGAGCGTGCGGGTGGCGGCGAGCGCCACGTCGACGGCCATGTTGCGCACTTCCCGCGAGGCCTGGGCCTCGGCCTGGGCGATTCGGTCCTTGGCCTGCTGCTCACGACGGCCGATCATCGTTTCACGCTCTTCGGCCGCATGCTGGGTAAGGCGCATGGCCTCCTGCCTGGCCTGGGCAACGATCTCCTGCGCGAGCTTGGCCGAGTCGGTCAGGCTCTTCTGGGCATCGTCACGCGCCTTCTGCGCCTCGTTGCGCAGCTTCTCGGCTTCGCCGAGCGTGCGCGCGATCAGCGCGGTGCGGTCGTCGAGGAGCTTCGTCAGTCCCTTGACGATCTGTTTGCCGGCAATCGCCAGGAAAATCACGAAGGAGACGGCCACCCAGAAGGTGGGGTCGGAGAACAATCCGCCGCCGCCACCATGGGCGTCGGCAGCCCATGCGGTACCGATCATGGCTTGCCTGCCTTTGCTGCTTCATCGACGGCACGGGCGACCTGTGCGGGATCGGCAGATCCCACCAGCTTGCCCATCACGGCCGTGGCGATGTCTGTCGACATGCTGCTGAGACCCGCGAGCGCCTGCGTGCGCTGCTCGCCGATCCGCTTTTCAGCGGCGACGATGTCGGCACCCAGCCGGTCGCTGACTTCGTGCAGCTTGGCCGAGGTCGCGGCCGCAGCGGCCTCCGAGGCCTCGCGGATCAGGCCGGAAGCCTGGCCGCGCGCTTCGGCGAGCGCCTTGTCCTGCTCGACGCCCGATGCCCGCGCCGCATCGTTGGCCTTCTGGGCCGCATCGAGATCTGCCTGGATCTTGTGCTCGCGGCTCTCGATCGTCTTGCCAATCTTCGGCAGGACGGCCTTGGCCATGAGGAAGTACAGAACGGCAAAGCACACCACCAACCAGAAGATCTGGGTGGGGAACTTCGTGAGGTCGAACTGCGGCATGCCGGCCGCCTGCGCGGCAAACGGCAGCCCGATCAGGGCTGCCGCGGCGACCGAAGTCCGGAGTGCCTGAACGGGCACGATCGAACTCAGGCGAAGAGGGCGATCAGCGCGACGATCAGCGCGAACAGCGCGATGGCCTCGGTGACGGCGAAGCCGATCCAGATGTTGGCGCCGATTTCGGCCTTCGAGGCCGGGTTGCGCGACAGGGCCGTGATGTAGCTCGCCCAGACGTTGCCCACGCCGATGCCGGCGCCGATCATGCCGATGGCGGCGAGGCCTGCACCGATGAACTTGGCGGCTGAAGCGTCCATTTCTATCTCCTGTTTTCTCTTGGCTTTGACGTGGTGGATCGATGGGTACGGGCGCGGCGACTAGTGCAGATGCAGCGCGTCGTTCAGGTAAATGCAGCAGAGGATCGTGAAGATGTAGGCCTGCAGCAGCGCGACCAGCAGCTCGAGCGCGGTGATTGCCACCAGCACCACGAGGGGTACGACGCCGAAGATGCCAAGAGCCACGACGAAACCCGCCAGCACCTTCAGCAGCACGTGGCCGACCGTCATGTTGGCGAACAGTCGGACCGACAGGCTGATCGGGCGGCTGAGGTAGGAGACCAACTCGATCGGGATCAGGATCGGCGCGGTGAACAGCGGCGCGCCATGCGGGAAGAACAGGGAGAAGAAGTGCAGGCCGTGCTTGAACAGGCCGATCAGCGTCACGCCGAGGAACACCACCATCGCCATGAAGAAGGTGACGGCGATCTGGGACGTGAAGGTGTAGCCGTAGGGGAGCATCCCGAGGATGTTGCCGAACAGCGTGAAGATGAAGAGCGAGAAGATGAACGGGAAGAACTTCTTGCCGCCGCTGCCGACATTGTCCCGGATCATGTTGGCGATGAACTCGTAGAAGAGTTCGGACATCGCCTGGAGGCGGCCCGGGATCATCGCGCCCTTGCCGGCGCCGGCCAGCAGCAGGCCCGACGACAGGACCACGGCGCCCATCATGAAGATCGCGGAGTTGGTGACGGCGATGTGGTGGCCACCGATGCTGAACAGCGGGGCGGTTAGGTCCTGGATAGCAAACTGCTCGAGCGGGCTGGCCACGTTACTCTATCCCCAAATCAGCTCTTCTTTTCATCCTGGGCTGCTTTGCTGCGCCGCTCTTCAGCCTGCGCAACCCGGTAGACGTTCACGAACGCCGCCCCGCACCCCAGTACGAACCCCACAATCAGCAGCCAGGGCTTGGTACCCAGCCACCGATCAGCCATCAGGCCGAGAAAGGCCCCCGCAACGACGCCCGCCACCAGTTCGACTGCGATCCGCATGCCGACGCCCAGCTTTTCGCCGCCGGCGCCGCGCGTTGCAGGTCCGGACGACCGTCCCGTTCCCGCCTGGTAGGCCTGCCGGACACCTTTAAGGCGCCGATCCAGCTCGTCAGGGGTCGATTTCCGATCGTCCTCAGCCATAACCGGATGCTCCGCTCCGGGCTTCCCACCACGGCCCCATCCGGTGGATGCGGTCATGATGAAAAACGCGCCGGAACCTATTGTCAGGGCCAAAGTGTGTCAAGCACACGCGACGATGTGACAAGGCCAGAAACCCTAGCAGTTTCACAGATTCCAGCGCTTCAGGACCGAGAACCGGGCGTCGCCGTCACGCTCGACCTGCGGGACGAGGTCGACCTCCCAGTCCAGGTACTGGCGCATGGCCGCCTCGACGTCTTCCTTGAAGTCGTACGGGCGGTACCAGACGTCGGTCGGCGGATCGGCCATCCGGACATGCCCGGTTTCGAGCGCGAGGCCAGCCTCGCGCCAGGCTTTCATTCCGCCTGTCAAAACAAAAGTGGGCAGTCCGCCCGCACTCTCGGCGATTTCGGCCGCCGCCAGCGCGCCGATTTCCGCATCCGGTGCCACCAGCACCACGCGCGTGGCGCCCGCCTGCTTCGCCAGCATCTCCGGCAGGGTGCGTGCGAGATTTGCACGAACCGCGAACCAGGCGCCTGGGACGTGCCCGTCGCGATACTTGAGGCTGGTGTCGAGGTCGACCACCAGGGTCGTCGCCAGCGCCTTTTGAAGTTCGCCCGCCGTCACCGTCGCGACCTTCGGCACGGTGAAGCCCGCCGGATAGCGCGGCTCGGCCGTCGTCGTGAGTTCGGAAGCGGCGGGCTTGTGGTTGAGGACGTAGGTCTCGTTCCAGCCCATCTGCAGCAGCCAGTGCGCCGTCATGGTGGCGCGCACGCCGTCATTGTCGTGCAGCACGATGGTGGCGTTGCGGGCGCCGACATACTGGTCGGTCGCCTGCACGAGCTGGCCGCCGGCGGCATGGCGGAAGCCGGCGAGATGGCCCTGCGCGTATTCGGCGGGATCGCGCACGTCGAGGCGATAGAGGGGGCCGCCCTTCTTCTCGAGGGCGTCGAGGCCGGCTTTGTCGATCTTCCGGATGCCCATCTTGCCCGCGATGTTCGCTGCGGCGGCCTGCGCGAACTTCGCCGCCTCGGCGCCTTGAGGGCCGAAGCTCTTCGTCTCGCCGCGGGCCACCTTGAGGCCGGCCAGGTGCCAGCCCATCGTGCCGTTCTTCAGGGCCATCACCTTGTTGGGCAGGCCGGCGTTGATCAGCGACTGGGCGCCGATGATCGAGCGCGTGCGGCCGGCGCAATTGACGACGACCAGCGTTTCGGGGCGCGTCACGAAGTCCTTCACGCGATAGACCAGCTCGGCGCCGGGGCAGTCGACGCCGCCGGGGATCGACATGTTGGTGAATTCCGGCAGCGGCCGCGAATCGAGGATCACCATGTCGGCTTTGGCGTCGATCATCTTCTGCACGTCGGCGGCATCGATGCGCGGCGTGTCGTTGCCATGCTCGACGATCTCGCCGAACGCCTTGCTGGGTACGTTGACGCCGGTAAAGACCTCATAACCCGCGTCGCGCCAGCCTTTCAGGCCGCCGGCCATGACCGCGAGGTTGGTGTAGCCCAGGCGGCTGAGTGCCGCTGCGGCGCGGTTGGCACGGCCCATCTGGCCTTCCTCGCCGCTGTCCATCAGCACGATGCGGATGTTCGGATCGGGCAGCAGGGCAAGGGCCCGCGGCTCCAGCCGCGAGAGGGGCAGGGGCGTCGCGAACAGCGGATGGCCCTGGGTCGAGAACTCGCCTTCCTCGCGCACGTCGAAGAATGCGAAGACCTCGCCGGACTTCAGCATCTCCTTCACCTGCTGCACCGTGAGCAGCGGCGTCAGGATTTTCGCCTTCGCCATGAAGCGCTTGGCCGCGCCGGTCTTCATGTCGACGGTCAGGCGATTGGGCAGATGCTCGAGGCTGAGGCCATAGAAATGGAGATGCAGCGCGTTGCCCGAGCCGACCGGCGTCTCGATGTGATGGAAGTCGTCCGGCAGGAAGGCGATCACGTCGCCGCGCTTCAGCGTTTTTTCTTTCGCCGGCGCCTCGCGCAACTGCACGACGTTTTCCTGCGCGCCATTGTCGAGGCGTTCGTAGACGACGTTGCGCTCGGCGCCGTGGACGCCGGCGATGATCGCCCAGGTCGTGTGATTGTGCGGCGGCACTTTCTTGCCGGGGCCCCCGGCCGAGGCATAGAGCGCGAAGCGATTGTCTGGATCCTCGCTCAGGCGATAGATGCCGCCGTCGGCGCCCAGCGGAAATTCGTCCTGCGGGAAGAGGTCGGCGCGGCTGGCCAGCGACGACAGGAGGCCGCCGATCTTGTCGAGACTGGCGGCGGTCACGCCCGAGCTCTCGATGGCGCGGGCTTCGTCGATCAGTCGCCGCACGGCCGCGGCACGCTCTTGATGCAGGTTCATGGCTTCCTCCGTTGGGCACAGTATAGGCACAGCGGCCCTTGTCGCCCCAGCATGAGTCAAACTACGGTGCGCCATGCGAACAACCCTATCCGCCGTCCTGATCGGGGCGGTTGCTCTCGTGGCGGCCCAGGCTTCGGCGCAGACAGCGAAGAAGCCGGTCCAGACCCAGGCGACCAAGCCCGCCGCGACCAACGCCGCCGTGACCCGGCCGGCCGCACGACCTGCCGCCCGTCCCGCCCCGCGCGCCGCGGTCTATGTGCCGCCGCCGCCCGTCGTCGAACTCGATGAGAATGCGGTCGTCGCCGATCTGCCGACCGTTCTGGATAATGAGACGCGCGACCGGTACCGCCGCATCTTCCAGGCGCAGCAGTCGGGCAACTGGACGCAGGCCGACGAGGACATCCGGCAGCTCCAGGACAAGACGCTGATGGGCTATGTCGGCGCCCAGCGCCTGCTCAGCCCGAGCAACCAGGCGCGCTACGACCAACTCGCCGCCTGGCTGCAGGAATACAACGACCACCCCGATGCGCCCGCCATCTACAAGCTGGCGCTGGCGCGCCGCACGCCGGGCGGACCTGAGCTGACGCCTGCCACGTTCGTGGGCAGCACGCCGGGCTCGCCGAACTTCGCGGCCGCCCGCACTGTGAACGGTGCCGATGCCGGCCAGGCCGCCGAACTGCGCTCGCGCCTGCAGACCATGGCCGACGATGGCGGGTTCAACGCCGCCTTCGTGCTGCTCGACCGCAAGTCGTCGACGGAGATTCTGGGGCCGCAGGAAGTCGAGCTGTGGCGCGGTCGCCTGCGCACCCGCCAACTCGAGGCCGATCCGCAGCGTGGCGTGCAGATCCCGGTCGAGGCCAGCATGCCGCCCGACGCCAACTGGAACGCGGCCATGACGGCCTTTACACGCGGCAACATGGCTGAGGCGGCCCGTCGCTTCGAGCTGGTGGCCGATGCCTCGCCCGACCGGGCTTCGTCGTGGACCCTGTCCGCCGGTTCGTTCTGGGCGGCCCGCGCCAACCTGCTGGCCGGCAATCCGCAGAAGTACGCACCTTATCTGAAGCGCGCGGCGCTGCATGGCCGGACGTTCTACGGCCTTGTCGCCCAGAAGGCGCTGGGCATGCAGATTCAGCCGGATTTCGAGGTGCCGCCGCTCGACCGCCGCCGGACCGACATGCTGCGCGGCGACCGCGCGGCGCGGCGTGCGCTGGCGCTGTTGCAGCTCGGCGCCACGACGGCGGCGGAGCGCGAACTGTTTGCCGCGTCGATCGACGCCGATCCGCGCTATGTCGAGGCGGTGATGGCGCTGGCGCAGAAGGCGCAGCTGCCCGCGCTTTCGGTGCGCGTCGGCAATGCCAACTGGGACCAGCGGCACAACATCAAGGGCTATGACGGCGGCATGTATCCGATCCCGCCGTGGCAGCCGTCGAGCGGCCAGAGTGTCGATCGCTCGCTGGTCTATGCGTTCATGCGACAGGAGTCGGCATTCAATCCCAAGGCGCGCTCGGTCGTGGGTGCGATGGGGCTGATGCAGCTCATGCCGGCGACGGCGCGCGCCGTCTCGGCGCGCTATGCGCCGGAGACCGCGGGCGCCAATCCGTGGGATCCGCCGGTCAACGTTTCGCTCGGCCAGGCCTACATCTCGATGCTGCTGAACGAGACCGACGGCAATCTCGTGCGCACCACCGCCGGCTACAATGGCGGCCCGGGCAACGTGATGCGCTGGGACAATTCGCTGAACGCTTCGCAGGATCCGCTGCTCTACATCCAGTCGATCCCGCTCCACGAGACCCGCGACTTCGTGCAGCGCGTGCTCACCAACTACTGGATCTACCAGCTTCGCCTCGGCCAGCCGACGCCGTCGCTCGACCAGATCGCCTCGCACGACTGGCCCCGTTACATCGCGCAGGATGGAACCCGCTGAACATGTTGCCGCTGGCTGGTGTACGCGTCGTCGAGTTCTGCCAGGTCCTGGCAGGTCCCTATTGTGGAATGTTGCTGGCCGATCTTGGCGCCGAGGTGATCAAGGTCGAGCCTCCGGAAGGCGACATGATGCGCCAGTGGCCGCCGATCACCGAGGGCTACAGCGAGAACTTCGCCTCGATCAACCGCAACAAGCGCTCGGTCGTGCTCGATCTCAAGGACCCGGCGCAGAAGGCCGCGGCGCGCAAGCTGATCCTCACCGCCGACGTGGTGCTGGAGAACAACCGGCCGGGCGTGATGGATCGCCTCGGCCTCGGCTACGAATCCTTCCGCGCCGAGAGGCCCGGCCTCGTCTATTGCTCGATCTCGGCCTTCGGCCAGAGCGGCCCGCGTTCGGGCGAAGGTGGCTTCGACGTCACCGTGCAGGCGATGAGCGGCATCATGAGCGTGACCGGCGAGCCCGACGGCGCGCCGGTGAAATGCGGCGTGCCGGTTTCCGACACCGGCACCGGCCTCTATGCCGCCTTCACCATCGTATCCGTACTGCGACGCGTCGCGGGCGGTGGAGCTGGCGCGCATATCGACGCCTCGATGCTGGGCTGCAGCCTCGGCATGGCCGCGCTCCAGACCAGCGAGTTCTTCGGCACCGGCAACGATCCCAAGAAGCTCGGCTCGGCCCATCCGCGCAATGCGCCTTACCAGGCCTTCAAGTGCGCCGACGGTCATTTCGTCATCGCCGCCGGCAACAACAAGCTCTGGGAAGCGGTGACTCAGGTGGTCGGTCGCCCCGACCTTTTCGCCGACCCGCGTTTCGCCACCACGCAGTCGCGCGCCGCCAACCAGGTCGCGCTGAAGGACCTGCTTGAGGTCGAGTTCGCCAAGCAGGGCGTCGATCACTGGCTGGCCGCCTTCGAGAAGGCCGGCGTGCCGCAGGGCCGCATCAACACCTACAGCCAGATCCTGGCCGACCCGCAGGTCGCGCACATGGGCTGGGTCGAAGAGATGGAGCTTCCCTCGGGCGTGAAGACGAGGACCTTCGGCAGTCCGGTCCGCATCTCCGCCACCGACATCTCCAAGCGGCGTGACCCGCCGGGTCTTGGCGCCGACACCGAGGCGATTTTCGGAAACACCTTCGAGCGAAAGGCCGCGGAATGAGTATCGATCGTCTGCGTCGCTTCATCGGCGACATGACCTCCCTGACCGGCGGCGCCTGGCAGGACAAGGACGAGAACGCGGTCGTCGAAGTGGGCGCCAGGCTTCTGGGCGAACTGGTGAAGCACGACGACTGGCTGCCGGAGCAGGCGGCGAAGGTGCCGGCGCACGGCTATGCGCAGAACCTGCTGTGGTGCGATCCGTTCGAGCGCTTCTGCGTGGTGAGTTTCGTGTGGGCGCCGAAGGCCAACACGCCGGTGCACGATCACGAGATGTGGGGCCTGGTCGGCATGCTGCGCGGCTCCGAGACCTCGCTCGGCTTCACGCGTCATCCCGAGACCGGCGTGCTGGTCCCGGGCACGCTGACCAGGCTCGAGCCCGGCGACGTCGAGGTGCTGGTGCCGGCGCCGCGCAATCCGGCGGGCGACATCCACCAGGTCACCAACGCACTCGACGATCGCGGATCGATCAGCATCCACGTCTATGGAGGCAACATCGGCGCGGTGCGCCGTCACACCTACGATGTGAAGACCGGCCAGCCGAACCTGTTCGTGTCGGGCTACACCAATCGCGAGCAGCCCAACATCTGGGACCGTTCGGCCGAGGTGCGCGCCGCTTCGTAGCGGTTCGCGTAACGGCACGTCTCCCTTGACCAGCCGAGCGCCCGACAAGCACTGTCTTCCGATACGAAAAACAGGGAAGGAAGACAGATGAACCGTAGAACCGTGCTCAAGGGCGGCACCGCCCTCGCCGCCATGACGGTCGCCGCCCCGGCCATCGCTCAGTCGAGCAAGTGGCCGGCCCGCGAGATTTCCCTCATCAACCCCAACGCGCCGGGCGCCTCCACCGATCTCACCGCGCGCATCATCGCGCAGGCGCTCGAGAAGCGGCTGAACGCGACGGTGATCGTGAAGAACGTGGTCGGCGGCGCCGGCGCGCTGGGTCCGACGACGCTCGCCCAGTCGGCGCCGGACGGACACACGATCGGTCTCGTCGCGATCTCGAGCCATATCGCCGTGCCGAACATGATGAACGTCGCCTATGAGCCCTGGAAGGCGTTCGACATCATCGGCCAGGTGGCGGCGCTGCGATACGGCATCGGCGCGAAGGCCGACGGTCCGATCAAGTCGATCGAGGATCTCGTCAACCAGGGCAAGCAGAAGCAGCTCACCTACAGCTCCAACAACGTCACCAACGTCGTGGCGATGTTCCAGCTCGCCAAGCTGAGCGGCGCCAAGCTGCGCTGGGTCGTGTTCCCGGGCGGCGTCGAATCGGTGACGGCGGCGATCGGCGGCCATGTCGATGCGGTCATCCAGACGGTCACCGAAATGCGTCCGCAGATCGAGGCGGGCAAGCTGCGCTTCCTCGCCTCGGCCGCCGAGGCGCGCTGGCCCGACTATCCGGACGTCAAGACGCTGCGCGAGCTGGGCTACAACGCCGTCAGCAACGGACCCTTCGGTTACGCCTTCCCGACCGGGGTGGATCCGGCGATCAAGGAGCGCATGGACAAGGCGCTGGCCGACGTCATGAAGGACGAATCGGTCACCAGCCAGATCACCAAGCTCGGCATCCAGGCGATCTACCGTGACGGCAAGGAATACGGCGAGCTGCTCAAGAAGATCGAGGTGGAGCTGGTGCCCATCCTCAAGGAAACCGGCATGGCCAAGAAGCCTGCATGATGAAGTTGAGTGGCACGCGGATCGCGACGCTCGGCCTGCTGGCCGCGGCGCTGGTCGGCCTGTGGAAGGCGATGGAACTGGACAGCTGGGGCTTCGACGGCCCCGGCCCCGGCTTCTTCCCCCAACTCATGGCCGGCATCTGTGTGGCGCTCGCCCTCGTCGTCCTGGTCTTTCCGGGCCAGGCCGGCGAAACCGAAGGCGGCGACACCGACGACGTCGAGGCGACGAAGGAATCGAACCGTACCTTCGCGATCTACATCGCCACCTTCGCCCTGTTCGCGCTGGGCGCGACGTATCTGGGCTTCGCCGTCACGGTCACGGCGGTGACGGTCGTCATCATGCGCTTCGCCGAACGCCGCTCGTGGTTCGCCTCGATCGGCTACGGCGTTGCCTGTGCCGCCGTCGGCCTCGTCTGTTTCGGCTGGCTGCTCCGCGTCGATCTGCCGGAAGGCCCGATCGAGCGCACTTTCTACACCTACGTGCGCTGAGGTCCGACGCATGGAAGCGCTGCTCGGCGGCTTCGCCACCACGCTGACCCCCGATAACCTGTTCTACTGCTTCGTCGGCGTGTTCCTCGGCACCGTCGTCGGCATCCTGCCCGGTCTCGGTCCGCTCACCACCATCGCGATCCTGTTGCCGATCACCTTCAAGATGGACGTGACGTCGGCCATCATCATGCTCTCGGGCATCTACTACGGCGTCGCCTATGGCGGCACCGTGACCTCGGTTCTGATGCGCATTCCGGGCGAGGCGTCCTCGGTGGTGACCTGCCTCGACGGCTACGAGATGGCGCGCAAGGGCCGCGCCGGTGCAGCACTCGGCATTGCCGGCATCGGCTCGTTCTTTGCCGGCACGGTCGGCGTCCTCGGCATTTCCTTCCTGTCGCCGCCGCTTGCCGAACTGGTCATCAAGTTCGGCCCCGCCGAATACGCCACGCTGATGCTCGCGGGCCTCACCATGGTCACCTACATGTCGAGCGGCTCGCTGCCGCGCGCCCTGCTGATGGCGGCCTTCGGCCTGCTGCTGGGCACGATCGGCAGCGACCCGCTCAACATGACGCCGCGTCTTACCTTCGGCATCCTGGCGCTTGGCGACGGCGTCAATCTCGTGCCGCTGGCGATCGGCCTGTTCGGCCTGTCCGAAGTGCTGTTCATGGCGCGCCAGAAGCCCGACGACATGAAGGTCCTGCCGCCGCCCTCGCACCTGCTGGGCTTCATGCCCTCCCGCGAGGAGGCGAGGCGGTCGGTCGGCCCCATCGCGCGCGGCACGGTCATGGGCTTCCTCGTCGGCCTGCTGCCCGGTGGCGGCGCGGTGCTGGCCTCGTTCCTGTCCTACGGCATGGAGCGCAAGCTCTCGAAGAATCCCGAGGAATTCGGCAAGGGCGCCGTCGAGGGACTGGCAGGACCTGAGGCGGCCAACAATGCGGGCACGGCCGGCGCCTTCGTGCCGCTGCTCTGCATGGGCATCCCCGCCAACGCGGTCACGGCGCTGCTGCTCGGCGCCTTTATCATCCACGGCGTCACACCGGGGCCGACCATCCTGGAACGCCAGCCCGAGATCTTCTGGGGCGTCGTGGCCAGCATGTACATCGGCAACGTGATGCTGCTGATCCTGAACCTGCCGCTGATCGGCCTGTTCGTGCGCATCCTCGACATCCCGCGCGCCTATCTCACGCCGATGATCCTCGCGGTCTGCCTGATCGGCGTCTATTCGTCGAACGGCAATCCGGCCGACGTGGTGATCTCGGTGATCTTCGGTTTCGTGGGCTACTTCCTGCGACGCCACGGTTTCGATCTCGGCATCGTCATCCTCGCCTACGTGCTGGGGCCGATCTTCGAGCGCTCGGTGCGCCAGTCCCTGGCGATCTCCGACGGCGATCCGACGATCTTCTTCCACAGCTACCTGTCGACAGGCTTCGCGATCGTCGCTGTCGCATTGCTGATTGCGGGGCTGTGGCCGAAAAAGAAGAAGGCGGCCGGGTAGGGCCGCCTTCGACTTCTTATCTGTTCTGCACGGAGCGGGTCGGCGCTGTTTACAGCGCCTTACTCGCGCTTGATTACAAGCGCTGCCGCCCGCGCATCCGCACAAACTCTGACGCGCAGCGTCAGTGTTTGTGCGGATGGGGATGTGTCGGATCGACCCAGTACACTTCCTCGACCTTCTCGGCCGGGGTGATGTCGATGTTGATTGCGACCGCCTCGTTGTCGGAACGGACCAGCACGCATTCCAGCGGCTCGGTCTCCGAGGCGTTAATCTCCTGATGCGGCACGTAGGGCGGGACGTAGATGAAGTCGCCAGGGCCGGCTTCGGCGGTGAACTGGAGCTCGTCGCCCCAGCGCATGCGCGCACGGCCCTTGACCACGTAGATCACGCTTTCCAGGTGCCCGTGGTGGTGGGCGCCGGTCTTGGCGTGGGCGTGGATGGTCACCGTGCCGGCCCACAGCTTCTGCGCGCCGACGCGGGCGAAATTGATGGCAGCGGCCCGG
Source organism: Reyranella humidisoli (assembly GCF_019039055.1). Lineage (NCBI taxonomy): Bacteria > Pseudomonadati > Pseudomonadota > Alphaproteobacteria > Hyphomicrobiales > Reyranellaceae > Reyranella > Reyranella humidisoli. Next base: position 318,861 of record NZ_JAHOPB010000001.1, on the reverse strand, counting down.
TTCATGCCCGGGGTCTGCGCGGTGTTGGTGTCGAGCGATCCGGCGGGGATGACCCGAACGCCGTCATGCTTCCAGTCGGTGGGGCCGGTCATGATGTCTCCGCGCTTTTGAATGTCAGCTTCCCAGGGGCGGTGCTTCGGAAGCAATGAAAGGATTGTTCGGCTGTTTTCCAGAGGGGAGATCACTAAATCCCCATGGTGGAGAGTCAATGGAAAGTCCTGATGCCTTTGCGGTCGTGAAAGGAAAAATCCTTCGGTGGCGTTCCCTGCCGGCGCTTTCCAGGCGAACATCGAAGTTGCCGACTCCTGAGGTATAGTGAACGCATGAATCGCATCGATGAGACCAAGCCATTCAAGCCGGTGAACATCGCCGTTCTCACGGTATCCGACACGCGCACGCTCGAGACCGACAAGTCGGGCGATACGCTGGTCGAGCGCATCGCGCGCGACGGCCATGTCCTGGTCGAACGTGCCATCGTCACCGACGACATCGCGCTGATCCGGGCGCAGGTGAAGACGTGGATCGACGATCCGCGCATCGAGGTGGTGATCTCGACCGGCGGGACCGGCGTCACCGGCCGCGACGTGACACCCGAGGCGCTGGAGGCCCTGTTCGAGAAGAAGATCGAGGGGTTCGGCGAGACCTTCCGCTGGATCAGCTTCCAGAAGATCGGCACTTCGACCATGCAGAGCCGCGCCACCGCGGGCGTCGCCAATGCGACCTACATCTTCGCACTGCCTGGCTCGACCGGGGCCTGCAAGGATGGCTGGGACGACATCCTGCGCCAGCAGCTCGACATCCGTTTCCGCCCCTGCAACTTCGCGGAACTGATGCCGCGCCTCAACGAAGGCAAGATGCCACGCAGTGGCTGATTTCCTCGCTGCCCTGCGCGAGGGCGAGGCCTTGCCGGCGACCGGCACGGCGCATGGTCACGTACGACTGAAGGACGGCCGGCTGGCGCGGATCGCCTATGCCTACGAAGACGATCCGACGGCGGCAGGGCGCCTGCACCTGCAGGCTGAAGCGTTCCGCCATCTCGCGCCGGCCGGCCGCACGCCGCGACTTCACGAGGTGATCGAGCCGAGGCCCGGTCTTCCCGGCGGTGCCTTGATCGTCGACTTCATCGAGGGCCGTGCGCCGCGTCTTCCGGACGAACTCGATGCGATGGCCGATACGCTGGCGCGGCTTCATTCGTTGCCGCTCCCTGCATCCGATTCGCCGATCCCGCGGCAGGACAAGCCGTTCCGCGCGACGCTCGATGTCGTGGAGCAGGGCGCCCGACGCTTTCTCGACAAAGCAGTGCGAGACGATGGCGCCCGTGCGGAGATCGTCGAAGAACTGGCGTTGATGCGCGACATGGCGGGCACGCTGGGCGGGCGCTCGCAGCCTCTGTCGATCGCGCTGGCCGACACGCACCCCGGCAACTTCATCGTCGATCGCGCCGGCATCGCGTGGTTCGTCGATCTCGAAAAGGTTCATGTCGGCTCGTCGGCGATCGATCTGGCGCACGCGACCCTGCCGACCTCGACCGTCTGGCATCCCGATGTCGGCAAGATTCTCGCGCGAGCCGAGGTCGAAGGCTTCTACGAGTCCTATCTTGCGAGGATCGGCAAGACACGCGCCGCTGAACTGCAACCGTGGCTGCAGCCGATGCGACGGCTCACCTGGCTGCGTACGATTATGTTCATGGCGCGCTGGAAAGTTCAGACGGAGGCGCCGCGGGATCCATCCGATCCCTCGCAATGGAGCGACGCCGGTCTGGAGCCTGCCATGAAGGTCCATCTGCGGGTCCGGATCGACCAGTGCTTCGACCGCGGCTCCATCCGCGCCCTTCGCGCCGAGTGGCTATGAGCGCCTCGGAGGGGTAATGGTTCCGGCCTCGAACATGGTGCCACTTTCGTCCTGGGCGAGTATTTCGATGAAAACCAGCCGACCGCGCTGCTTTCGCAGCCAGGCCTCGGCCCCGCCGAAGAGGCTGCTGAAGACGTTGCTCTCCGCCTGAAATACCGAGGCGATTCGAAGAACATAGGGGTGAGGCTCTTCGCCCGAGTCCTCTCTCTCCGGGTATAGATGGACGTAGCCCCGGCGCTGCCCATCGCCGTTCACCGCTATGAAGACCGCCGAATGCTCGGCCGTCGAGGCCTCTTCAATCGTGATACGGGCTTGCGAGGCGAGTCCCTCATCGCCCGGCGGCGAGAGCTTGGCGATGAAATCGATGTCATCGTGACTCGCAGTCCTGACCTGGATATCTACCATCTGCTGTCTCTCAAATAGATAGGTGTCAGCAGTCATATTAGCTTGTATTTAATAATATTAGTACAACCCAAAGTATAAATATGCGAGTGGCTATAGCGGCTTCACCATGCGCAGCGTCTCGGTCTGGAAGCCGCGGCGCTCGTAGAACTCCACGGCGTGGCGATTGTCGGCGAACACGTCGAGGCAGAGGAAGCGGTAGCCTTGCGCGCGCGCCCAGGTCTCGGCGGCTTCCATCATACGATGCGCGATTCCCTTGCCCTCGGCGTCTTCGGTCAGCGCCAGCAGCGAGACGTAGCCGCAGGGCTCGTCGGTCACGCCGTCCTTGAAGGGGCGCACGTGGATGTAGCCGAGGCGTTTGCCGTCGGCCGACCAGGCGACAAGCGTCTGCGCCGACGGATCGACGTTGGCGAAGGTCGCGGCCATGTACCGGTCCTGGAATCCTTCCATGGCCTTGAGGTCGTGCCAGGCCGGGCCGGGCACGCCCGACAGGCGCGGCGACAGGCTGTGCAGGAAGTCGCGATCCTCGGGGCGGGCGGCGCGCAGTTCGATGGCTTGCATGGCTTTCTCTCTAGGGATGGCCGTATCGCGAGACAATGAACCCCTAGAGACAGTGGCTTGACTCGTTCCTCTTTTGTTCTAAGAGTCGGAGCATGAAAGAGCCTGTCGAGCCGCTCTACCCGGACGACCAGATCGCCGAGCCGCAGCACAACGGCCGGGGCGCGCTCAGCAACGCGACCAGCCGCTACGACGACGAGAAGCGGATCCGCACCACCGACGGCTGGGACATCGAGGACGAGTTGCCGCCGCTGCGCACGACGCTGACGAAGGACGCCACGCGCACCATCCTCGCGCGCAACACTTCGCCCGATATTCCCTTCGACCGGTCGATCAATCCCTATCGCGGCTGCGAGCATGGCTGCATCTACTGCTTCGCGCGGCCGACCCACGCCTATCTCGGCCTGTCGCCGGGCCTCGATTTCGAGACGAAGATCCTCTTCAAGCCGGAGGCGGCGGCGCTGCTCACGGCCGAGCTCGCCTCGCCCAAATATCGCTGCGACGTGGTGGCGATGGGCACCAACACCGATCCCTACCAGCCGGTCGAGCGCGACCTCAAGATCACGCGCCAGATCCTTCGCGTGCTGAGCGACTTCAACAACCCGGTCGGTATCGTCACCAAGAACCATCTCATCACACGCGACATCGACATCCTGGGCGACATGGCCAGGCGCAATCTGGCCGAGGTGTTCCTGTCGATCACCACGCTCGACCGCGACCTCGCACGCACGATGGAGCCACGCGCTTCCGCGCCGCATCGAAGGCTTGCCGCGATCCGCGAACTCTCGGCGGCCGGCATTCCCGTCGGCGTGATGACGGCGCCGATGATCCCCGGCCTCAACGATCACGAGATGGAAGCGATCCTCGACGCGGCGGCGGCGGCCGGCGCCACGCGCGCGGGCTACACGGCGCTCCGACTGCCGCTCGAGATCAAGGACCTGTTCGAGGAGTGGCTGCGCGCCAACCGGCCCGACCGCGCCGAACGCGTGCTCTCGCTGGTGCGTCAGATGCGCGACGGCGAACTCTACAAGGCTGAGTTCGGCACGCGCATGAAGGGCGAGGGGCCGATCGCGCAACTGCTGAGCCAGCGATTCGCCGCGTCCGTGAAACGCCTCGACCTCAACCGCGTGCGCTACCGCCTCGACACGATGCGCTTCGCCGTCCCCGCCGCCGCCCGCACCGCGCTGGTCGATGCCAGGCGCGACGCAAGGCAGATGAGATTGTTCTAGAGGAGTGACGTCATGGCCGACGAACTGATCCTGTTTACCAATCCGCAGTCGCGTGGAGCGATGGTCCACTGGATGCTGGAGGAGATTGGCTGTCCCTACCGGCTCGAGGTGAAGCAGTATGGGCCCGACATGAAGTCGGCTGAGTATCTCGCCATCAATCCGATGGGCAAGGTGCCGGCGATCCGTCACGGCGACACGGTCGTCACGGAAACCGCCGCCATCCTCTGCTACCTCGCCGACATATTCCCTGAGGCGAAGCTCGCGCCGCCGCCTGCCGAGCGCGGCGCCTACTATCGCTGGCTGTTCTTCGTCGCCGGCTGCGGTGAGCCGGCGCTGGGCAACAAGGCCGCCGGCTGGACTCCCGATACGCCCACGCTGCAGGTGCAATTCGGCTACGGCTCCTACGAACGCACCATGGAGACCGTGGCCCAGCTGGTCGCGGACCGGCGAACCATCGCCGCCGACCATTTCACCGCGGCCGACCTCTACATGGCGTCATTCCTGCACTGGGGCATGATGTTCGGCGGCATCGAGAGGCGGCCGGTGTTCGAGGCCTACGCCCAGCGCCATGTCGGACGACCGGCAGCCCTGCGCGCGCAGGAACAGTCGGCGAAGCTCATGGCCGCGCCAGCGCAGCCGGGCTGACGGCCGCGCGCGGATCAGGCCGCCAGCAGCAGCGTCCGCACGATCGGAAGGGTCACGAAGGCCAGGATCGTGTCGACCATGATGACGAAGGCCAGGGTCTCCTCGTCGAGCTTGAACTTGCCGGCGATGATGAAGGACAGGAGCTGGCTGGGCATCGCGGCTTCGAGGATGGCGGCATTGCTGTAGACGCCGGCGACACCGAACGGCGTGACGGCGAGGAAGACGACGAACGGCGCGAAGGCCAGCTTGATCGCCGACACGGGGATGGCCAGCGCCATCAGCTTAGTGGCCGAGAAGCGCAGCGCCATGCCGAGCGACAGCATCATGATGCCGCTCACCGCCACGGCGAGGATCGAGGCGGTGTCCATGACCATGGCGGGGCAGGGGATGCCCGACGATTTCCAGAGGACCGCGACCAGCAGCGCCCAGAGCGGCGGCAGCTTCAGCGCCTCGTATGCCGTGCGCCGGAAGGTGATCGGCTCCTGGCTTCCATAGGCGATGGCGATCATGGCGCCGAGCGTGAGGTTGAGCGACGACTTGGTGACCTCGAACAGGACCGAGACTTCGGAGACCTGGTCGGCCTGGCCGGGAAAGATGCCGAGCAGGACCGGCAGGCCGAGATAGGTCACGTTGCCGAAGGCGGCGCCCAGCATCATCGCGCCCTTGGTCGGCCCGGGAATCGGCAGGAAGTGAAAGACGAGGAAGCCCACCGCGAGGCAGGCCAGCGTGCCGGTCGCGGCCAGGGCGGGAATCTCGAGGAAGAGCCGGCTGATCGTGCCGTCCATCACCGTCCGGAAGACGAGCGCGGGCAGGAAGACGTAAAGCACCAGCTTGTTCATCGACTGGCGCGTCTGCTCCATGCCGGGAATGAAATGGCGGAGCAGGGCGCCCAGAAAGGCAATGGCGGCGAGGGGCAGGAAGGCGGCGATCATCGTTCGCGAAGTCTATTCGATGAAATTCACCCGGGGCCACAATTTGCGCCAGCGCTTGGCCTCGACCCGCGCCCGGTACTCGTGCAGCCGGCTGCGCCCGAACGCTGTCGGGCGGCAGCGCAGGTTCAGCAGATCGTCGGTGCCGAGCGGCGCGATGACGGTGAGTGCGTCGTCGACTTCTAGGCGCACGCCGATTCCGGTCACCGACTCCAGCCAGTAGACCATCGAGTCCGCCGTGTCCCGATGCGGCGGCAGCTCCTTCCAGACATGCATGCGCGCCTGGTTGCGAACCTGCCAGGGCAGGCTGGGCAACAGCCTGCCGAGGCGCTGCTCGAACGCCGCCTCGCTCTCCCGCGAGACATCGCCCGCGTCGAAATAGATGACGTCGATATCCACAGGCTCGCGCGGCGGTACGATGCCGTGCAGATGATCCCAGACGCGATTGCGCACGAATCCCGCGGCGATGCACCAGTCCGGCAGGTCGAGGGAGCGCACCGCACGAAGCTGTTCCATTGCGATGGCGTCATCTGCGATGATGCGGGCGACGAGCGCTGAACTTTGGGACATGGCCCAGTCTAGCCGGCCTCGATGGGGATAATGCCGAGCTTTCGATTCGAACTGCGGTGCGAGGGGCGTGTTGCCGGCATCGACGAAGTCGGGCGCGGCCCGCTGGCCGGTCCGGTGGTCGCGGCGGCCGCCGTGATCGATCGCACGCGGGCGGCGCGCAAGCTGCTGCGCATGATCGACGATTCCAAGAAGCTGACGCTCGAACAGCGCGAGGAGGCCTACGAGGCCATGATCGCATCGGGCGTCGTGCAGTTTGCCGTCGCCGAGGCGAGCGTCGAGGAGATCGACCGCATCAACATCCTGCAGGCGACCTATCTCGCGATGCGCCGCGCCGTGCGGGCGCTGGCCGAGCAGCCGGAAGTCGTGCTGATCGACGGCAATCGCGCGCCACCGCAACTGGGTTGCCGCGCCGAGACCATCGTCGGCGGCGACGCGCATTCCTACTCGATCGCTGCCGCCTCGATCTTCGCCAAGGTGACGCGCGACCGCTACATGCACGCGCTCGCGCTGACCTATCCGGGCTACGGCTGGGAGACCAACCGTGGCTACGGCAGCCAGCAGCATCTGGAGGCGCTGTCGATGCTGGGGCCCACGCCGCACCACCGGCGCAGCTTCGCGCCCGTGACGCGTCTGGTCTGACGCGATGGGCCTCACCTCGATCCGCAATCTCGACTACGTGGTGCTGCTCTGCGAGGACCTCGCCCGTGCACAGCAGTTCTATCTCGACGTGATGAAGTTCCGTATCGAGCGCGAGACGCCGCGCTGGGTGAGCTTCCATGTTGGTTCTGGCTTGCTCTGCCTGCGACAGCGCACGCTTGAGGGCGTCTTCCAGGACGGGCCGGGCGCCCCGTCGGGCTCGGCCTCGGTGCAGCTCGCCTTCAGGGTCGCGCCGCCCGAGATCGACGAGATCCAGGCCGAGCTGGCCGCCGCCGGAGTCGATCTCATGGGCCCGCCGCGCGACATCCCGGCCTGGGGTCATCGCGCGATCTTCTTCCGCGATACCGAGAGCAACGTCATCGAGATCTATGCCGAAGTCTGACGGCCGGAGAAACAGAACATGCTCAAGCTCTACTACGCCGCAAGTTCCTGCGCGCTGGCCACGCACATCGTGCTCGAGGAAGTCGGCGCCGATTATTCGACGCAGCGCATCGAGTTCGCGAAGGAACAGCAGAAGTCGCCCGAATTCCTGAAGATAAATCCGAAGGGACGCGTGCCGGCGCTCGTGACCGACAGGGGCATCCTGACCGAGACGCCGGCGATGCTGGTCTATGTCGCACAGAGTTTCCCGGCTGCCGGGCTGGCGCCGATGGCCGATGCGTTTGCCTTCGCGCGGATGCAGTCGTTCAATTCCTATCTCTGCTCGCATCTGCACGTGGCGCACGCCCATCGCATGCGCGGCCATCGCTGGGTCGATGCCGACGACGCCCATTCGATCGCCGCCATGCGGCGCAAGGTGCCGGAGACGGTCGGCGGTGCGTTCGAGATGATCGAGCGCGACATGCTGGAGGGGCCCTGGGTCATGGGCGACACCTACACGATCTGCGATCCCTACCTCTTCACGCTCGCGCAATGGATGGAGAAGGACGGCGTCGATCTCGCGCGTGTGCCGCGCGTGGTCGATCATCGCCACCGCATGTCCGAGCGACTGGCCGTGAAGAAGGCGATCGCCGAGGAAACCGCCTGAGAGGAGGAGGTCCCGTCATGTACAGCCGCGTCACGTCGCTGATGCTCGTGCTGGGCCTCTCGATCGCCAGTGCGGCGTCGGCCTTTGCCCAGCAGGCGCAGGTTCCGCCGCCGTCTCCGAGAGAGGCGATCGAGAGGAGCAAGGAGGCCGCTGCGGAGCGGGCCCGCGCGATGGGGCCCGAACTGAAGGCCCTGCGGGACGAGATGACGGCGCAGGTCGGTGAGCTGCGGGCGCTCGTCGACAAGAAGGTCGATGAGGCCGGGCACAAGGCGATGACCTATGCGATATGGGCCGCCGTGGGCTTCTTCGCGCTGATGGTCCTCGCCTCGGTGCTGGGAGGCGTGATCGTCGCGTTGCTGTTCCGACGCAACCGCGCCTAACCCGCGATCACCAGGTCGCTCGCCTTCTCGGCGACCGCCGTCACGGCGGCATTGCACATCGAAGCGGGCAGGCCGGGCAAAACCGAGGCATCGATGACGCGCAATCCCGCGATTCCCTTCACGCACAGGCGCTCGTCGACGACGGCGCCGATGCGGCAGGTGCCGACGGGATGGTGGAACGAATCCGTCGCGCGGCGGATGAAGTCGTGGCGGCCGGCGTCGGTCGTCCAGGCCGGCCCGGGATAGACTTCCTTCGACCGCCAATCGTCGAACGCCCTCGCCGCGCCGATCTCGCGCGCGATCTCGACACCCTTCGCCAGCACCGCGAGATCGTCGGGCTCGGACAGGTAGCGCGGATCGATGATCGCCGCGGCCCGCGGATCGCTGGAGGCCAGCCTGACGCTGCCGCGGCTGCGGGGACGCAGATGGCAGGGCACGAGGACGTAGGCCGGCGCGGACAGGGGACCGACGGTCGGCCGCACGAACGGCACCGACAGGCACATGACGAGAATGTCGGGGCTCTCTCCGGGAGTCGCGTGCGGCACGTACAGAAGCGAGTCCGCATGATTGTAGCGCGAGGCTGGAACCTCGCGGCGCGCCTGGTAGGCCACGCCGGCCAGCAGCAGATGATCCTCCAGATGGCGACCCACGTCGGGCAGGTTGACGGCGCTCGCTATTCCCAGTGCGCGCAATTCGTCGGCCGGACCGATGCCCGACAGCATCAGCAGGCGCGGCGAATCGATCGCGCCGGCGCAGAGCAGGACGTCGCCCTCGGGCCGCACGACGCCCTCGGGCAGGCGCACGCCGAGGCACCGGCCCCGCTCGATCTCGAGGCCGAGCACCTGCACGCCGGCGAGCAGATCCACCTGCACCTCTGCGGGACCGCTTGCGAGACTGTCCAGGTAGGCCGTCGCGGCATCGGCGCGCGCATGGCCCGCGATGCTGAGCTGGTTCCAGCCGACGCCGGTGGTGAGTTCCCCGCCGACGTCGGGTGTCGTCGGGAATCCCGATTGCTGCGCGGCGGCCATGAAGGCCTCGGCGACCGGCGTGCGGTCCGCAACGTCGGCCAGCGACAGGACGTGCAGGGGGCCGCTGCCGCCGCGCCATGCATTGGCGCCACCAGAGAAGGTTTCGGCGCGCCTGAAGTAGGGGAGCAGATCGGCGTGACGCCAACCCGCCGGCCAGCGGTCGTAGGCGGCCGCATGTCCGCGCTGGTAGGCCAGCGCATTGATGATGCTCGACCCGCCGACCGCCTTGCCACGTGGGCAGGTGATGGTGCGACCGTCCAGTCCGGGCTGCGGCGTCGTCTCGTATCGCCAGTCCAGCGTGCTCTCCTGGAGGCTGGGCCAGGCCGGCGGGATCGCCACGGCCGGCAGGGTGGACCGCATGCCGGCCTCGATCAGGAGCACCCGACGCCCGGCTCGTCCCAGCCGATGCGCCAGAACGCAGCCCGCCGATCCCGCGCCGACGATCACATGGTCGTAGGCCGCGCGCAGTTGGCCGTGCGACGCGAGGGTGCGGACCCCGGAGGCCGCATGGGCCGGAGTTGAAAGACCTGAAAGCGCCAGGCCGCCGGCCATCGCGGCGCCGATCGCTTCGCGGCGCTTCAGCCTGCCCCTGGGGTCATCGTCCGTGAAAATGGGTGTCTCGTTCATGCCGCCCCATCATGCCTCGCTCCAGTTATAGTGGTCGGCTGTAGGTTTTTCGACTCGATCTAGTGTCTAAGCAATTGATTCAATTAGATTCTTGACCGGGCAAGGCTGTGGACTCATCTTCCACCGATGCCTGTGGATAAAATTGATCGCGTGCTCGTCGGCGACTGTATCGAACTGATGCAGGCCCTGCCCGAGGCTTCCGTCGACATGGTCTTCGCCGACCCGCCCTATAACCTCCAGCTCGGCGGCGACCTGCTGCGTCCCGACAACAGCAAGGTCGATGCGGTCGACGACGACTGGGACAAGTTCGGAGACCCCTCCGAGTCCGTCGGGGCAAGCTTCGCGCTCTACGACAAGTTCACCCGCGCGTGGCTGGCGGCCGCGCGGCGCGCGCTGAAGCCCGAGGGCACGCTCTGGGTGATCGGCAGCTACCACAACATCTTTCGCATCGGCACGGCGCTGCAGGACCAGGGCTTCTGGCTGCTGAACGACATCGTGTGGCGCAAGTCGAACCCGATGCCGAACTTTCGCGGCAAGCGCTTCACCAACGCGCACGAGACGCTGATCTGGGCGGCGCGCGACAAGGCGGCCAAGCGCTACACCTTCAACTACGATTCGATGAAGGAGCTGAACGAGGGCGTGCAGATGCGCTCCGACTGGCTGCTGCCGCTCTGCACCGGCGGCGAGCGCCTGAAGGGCGACGACGGCAAGAAGGCGCACCCGACGCAGAAGCCCGAATCGCTGCTGTTCCGCTGCATCATGGCCGCGTCCAATCCCGGCGACACGATCCTCGATCCGTTCTTCGGCACCGGTACGACCGGCGCCGTGGCGCGCCGCCTCGGCCGCCGCTTCATCGGCCTGGAACGCGATCCCGACTACGCCGCCATCGCGCGCAAGCGCATCGCCGAGATCGAGCCGCTGGCAGCCGAGGACGTGACGCCCAAGCCCAGCAAGCGCGCCGAGCCGCGCATCCCGTTCGGCGTGCTGATCGAGGCGGGCCTGCTGCAGCCCGGCGCGGTCCTGTCCGACCCGAGCGGCCAATTGCACGCCCGCGTGCGCGCCGACGGTTCGCTGTCGGCCTCGAATTCGCTGGGCGACCATCGCGGCTCGATCCACCAGGTCGGCGCGGCGGTGCAGGGTGCGCCCGCGTGCAACGGCTGGACTTTCTGGCACATCGACGTCGCCGGCGCGCGCCGCCCGATCGACCATCTCCGCCAGCAGGTCCGCGCGGGTCTTTAGGCAATATCCGTCGTCTCGACCGAAGCGCCCCCTCGGATGCCCTCGGGGCAGGCTCCAGCGCGGAGTGGAGGGACCTTTTCTCCACGAATAGCCGACTGATTGTGGAGAGAAGGCCTCTCCACTTCGCCTCGCTACGCTCGGCTCCGGTCGAGGCGACGGGCTCTTTTTGATGTAATCCTAAGCCTTGACGGCGTGCTCGATCACCTTGCGCATGACGGTGGGCAGGGCGCGTTCGTCGAGTTTGTCGAGTTCGCACCAGCTCGTGCCGGGCGCCAGCCCGGCGAGCCGCCCCGTCGTCGCGATGGCGCGGGCTATGGTGAGTTCGAGATGGAAGTGCGTGAAGGTGTGGCGGACGAGACCGTCCATCACCGTCCAGCGCGCCGGTACCGGTGCCTCGGCCAGCGACGTGGCCGCCGCGAACGTGCCCTCGCGCCACGGGCTCGAGGGAACCTCGTCCATGCCGCCCAGCAGTCCCTTGGTCGGCCGCTTGCGCAGCAGCACGGCGCCGTCCTTGCGCAGCAGCACGAAGGCGAGGCCGCGGCGGGTCGGCTTCTCGGCCTTGGGCGCGCGGCGCGGCAGCTCCTCGGCGAGGCCGAGCTTGCGGCCTTTGCAGTTCTGCATCAGCGGACAGATCACGCAGCGCGGGGTGCGCGGGATGCAGACCGTGGCGCCGAGATCCATCATGGCCTGCGCGTAGTCGCCGGCACGCTGCTGCGGCACCAGCCGGGCGGCGCGGACCTGGATGTCGGGCTTGGCGTCGGGCAGCGGCGTCTCGATGGCGTAGAGCCGCGCGATCACCCGCTCGACGTTGCCGTCGACCGCCGAGGCTGGCTGGTCGAAGGCGATGGCCCGAATGGCGCCCGCCGTGTACCGGCCGATGCCGGGAAGGGCGAGCAGGCCGGCCTCGTCCTCGGGAAAGCGGCCGCCATGGGTGCCGGCGACGACTTGGGCGCAGGCATGCAGGTTGCGGGCGCGGGCGTAGTAGCCGAGGCCCGCCCAGGCCGAGAGCACGTCGTCGAGCGGAGCCTCGGCCAGGGCCTCGACGGTCGGCCAGCGTTCGAGGAAGCGGTGGAAATACTCGCCCACCGTGGCGACGGTGGTCTGCTGCAGCATGATCTCCGAGAGCCAGACACGGTACGGCGCCGTGCGCTCTCCCGGGGCTGCGCGCCAGAGGAGGGTGCGACGATGTCGATCATACCAGGCGAGCAGGCGGTCGGCGTGAGTCATGGTCAGCTTCGGGGGCGTGGCCTACCATACGGAGCGGCGTTTGAAAGGGTCCATGCGCGAAAACGGCTTCCGTGCGATCGGCGGTCTGGCCCAGAAGCTCACCTCCGGCATCGCCCGCGAGGGCGGCAAGGCCGGCCGTGGCGCTTCCCTGATGCGACTGAAGGCCGATTGGCCGGCGGTCGTGGGGCCGGAACTCGCCCGCACGACGCGACCCGACGCGATCCTCGCGGGACGCGGCGCGCGCGCGGGCAAGGCGCTGCGGTTGAAGGTCTCGGGCGCCGCCGCCCTCGAAGTCCAGCACAGGAGCGGTCAGATCGTGGAACGGGTGAATGCCTATTTCGGGCACAGGATGATCGACGACGTGAGACTGGTGCAGGGGGTGATCTCCGCGCCGCGGCCGGCCCCCCGGGTGCCGCGGCCCGATCCCGCCGTCGAGCAGGCCATGGCCCAGCGGGCCGCCAATGTGAAGGACCCCGACCTGCGGGCGGCGCTGGCGCGGCTCGGCGCGCGCATCGCGACGGACCGGCGCGGCTTCCTGCTCGGCAGCCTGGGCGCCCTTGCCGCGCTGGGCCTCGGCGACCGGGCAGAGGCGCAGCGGCAGTTCCTCGAACCGCTGCCCGGCGATCACGTGCTGGGCAAACCCGACGCGCCGAACGTGCTGATCGACTACGCCTCGTTCACCTGTCCGCACTGCGCGACCTTCAACGCCGCGGTGATGCCGGCGCTGAAGCGCGACTGGATCGACACCGGCAAGCTGAAGCTGGTCCATCGCCACTTTCCCTCGGATGCCATCGCCACGCGGGCGAGCCTGCTGGCCGAGTGCGCAGGTCCGGACAAGTTCTTTGCCGCCGTCGACACGATCTTCCGGACGCAGGTCCAGTGGATGACCGCGCCGGACCCTGCGGCGGAGCTGATGACGGTGCTGGCCGGGCTGGGAGTCGGCGAGGCCGAGGCCCAGGCCTGTCTCGCCAATGACCGGCTTTTGGACAAAGTCATCGGCGACGTGCAGTCCGGGCAGGCGCTGGGGGTCAATTCGACCCCCACCGTGTTCATCAACGAGCAGCCGTACGGCAATCCCGGCGGCATCGACGCGATCGTAGCGATTTTACGCCAGGTGGGACGGTAAACGTTTGACTCCCCACAGGCGTAATTCCCAAGATGTAGTGGAGAGGGTAGGGGCAAATGCGGAATATCTTGATCGTCGCCGGCGGGGTCGTGGCGGTGGCTGCGATTGCGGCTGGCGTCTATTTCGGCACCCGTCCGCCTGCGGCCGGCCCGGCGCCGGTTGCGGCCGCGTCGGCCCCCAACAAGGCCGCCCTCGAAAGCGTGCAGCCCGGCGACCACGTGCTGGGCGATCCGAAAGCGCCGATCACGGTAATCGAGTACGCTTCACTGACCTGCTCGCACTGTGCGCATTTCCACACCCAGGTTCTGCCCGAGATCAAGAAGAAGTGGATCGATACCGGCAAGGTGAAGCTGGTCTATCGCGACTTCCCGCTGGATCAGGTAGCCGCCAAGGCTGCCCAGATCGCGGAATGCGCCGGCAACGACCGCTATTTCGGCGTGCTCGACCTCGTCTTCCGCAGCCAGCCGCAATGGGCCGCCTCTGCCGATCCGCTGGCCGAACTGGCCAAGCCGCTGCGCATCGCCGGCCTCGGTGAGAACGAGATCAAGGCCTGCCTCGCCAACGAGGCGATGAGCAACGCGGTCATCAACGACTACAAGGGCGGCGAGACGATGGGCGTCAATTCGACGCCGACCCTGTTCATCAACGGCCAGCTCTATCGCGGCGCGCGCTCGGTCGACGAACTCGACGGCGTGTTCGCCAAGCTCGCCAAGTAGGCATTCGGGCAAGTAACCAGACAGGCGTGGTGTAATGGTCCAGTTCGACAAGCTCCGGCTCTCCGGCTTCAAGTCCTTCGTCGATCCGACAGAGCTCACGATCGAGCCTGGCATGACGGGGATCGTGGGGCCCAACGGCTGCGGCAAGTCGAATCTGGTCGAGGCCCTGAAGTGGGTGATGGGCGAGACCTCCGCCAAGCAGATGCGCGGCAGCGAGATGGAAGACGTCATCTTCGCCGGCTCCGGCCAGCGGCCGGCGCGCAACATCGCCGAGGTGATGCTGTCGCTCGACAACAAGACGCGCACCGCGCCGGCGATGGTGAACGACACCGACCAGCTCGACGTCGTGCGCCGCATCGAACGCGGCCACGGTTCGGCCTACTCGGTGAACGGCCGCGAGATCCGCGCCCGTGACGTGCAGACGCTGTTCGCCGACGCCGCCACGGGCTCGCGCTCCACGGCGCTGGTCAGCCAGGGTCGAATCGGCACGCTGATCAACGCCAAGCCGGCCGACCGCCGCTCGGTGATCGACGAGGCCGCCGGGATCACCGGTCTTTACGCCCGCCGTCACGAGGCCGAGCTGCGCCTGCGCGCCGCCGAGCAGAACCTCGCCCGCGTGCAGGACGTGCTCGTCGCGCTCGAAGAGCAGCACAAGGGACTGAAGCGCCAGGCCCGCCAGGCCAGCCGCTATCGCAACCTGTCCGACCATATCCGGCGCGCGGAAGCCGCCGTGCTGGCGCTGAAGCTGGCGAATGCCGAGCGCGATCTGGCGGATTCGGGGGAGCGCCTGAAGGAGGCCGAGGCGCAGGTCGCCGACCTGACGCGGCTGGTCGGCCTCGCCACCACCGCTCAGGCCGAGGCCGCGACGGCGCTGCCGCCGCTGCGCAACGACGAGGCCGCCGCTGCGGCCGGCCTGCAGCGCCTGCGTGTGGCACACGATGCGCTGACCGCCGAGGCCGAGCGCGTCGCCGCGGCGCAGTTCCAGGCGGAAACCCGCCTGCAGCAGACCGTGCAGGATCTCACGCGCGAGCAGGGCCGCAAGAACGACGCCGAAACCGCCATTGGCGATCTCGAAACCCAGCGGGGCCGCCTCGAAGAGGAGCGCGTGGGCGAAGAGGAGCGTGCCGAGGCCGCCGGGCAGGCGCGCGACGAGGCGCGCACCGAGACGAACGCTGCCGAGGCCGAGCACGACCAGCTGACCCGCCAGATCGCCGACGACGAAGCGCTGCGCCAGAGCGTGTCGCGCGAGATCGCCGAACTGCAGGACCGGCTGCGCCGCCTGTCGTCGCGCCGTGACGAGGTGTTGGCGCAGCAGCACCAGCTCGAAACCGAGCTCTCGAATCTGCCGGCGCTGCCGGAGGTCGAGGCCGAGCTCGAAGCCGCCCGGGTCGCGCTGGAAGAGACGCGCCTCAGCAGCCAGGAGGCCATCGAAGCCGCCCGCGAGGCCGAGCGCTACGAATCGGACGCCGCGCGCCTGGCCGTCGCCAAGGCCGAAGCCGAGCGCCTCGACATGGAGCGCGCCCGCGCCGCCGAGCGCGAGGCTGCCGAAGCGAGCCACGCCGCTGCCGTCGAGACGCTGCAGAAGACCAATGCGCGGCTGACCAAGCTGCGCGCCGAAGAATCGGGTGTCGCCGCCGCGCTGAAGTCGGCGGCCGACTCGCTGTGGCCGCCGCTGCTCGACGCGCTGAGCGTCGAGCCCGGCTACGAAAAGGCGCTGGGCGCGGCGTTCGGCGACGAACTAGAGGCCTCGTCCGATCGTGGCGCGCCGGTGCACTGGTTACCGCTCGATCCGATGGCCGACACGCCTGCCCTGCCCGAGGGTGCGACCCCGCTCGGCGCCCATGTCGGGGCACTGCCGGAACTGGCCCGCCGTCTCGCCTTCATCGGCATCGTGGCCAACGACGAAACCGGCGCGGCGCTGCAGTCGAGCCTGAAGCCCGGCCAGCAGCTCGTCACCCGCGAAGGCGCCGTCTGGCGCTGGGACGGTTACACGATGCGCGCCGGCGCGCCGTCGACCGCCGCCGTGCGGCTGAGCCAGCGCAACCGGCTGGCCGAGCTCCGCTATCAGATCGACGGCGTCGTCGCCGAGCAGACGATCGAGCAGGCCCGCGTCGATGCCGAGAAGACCTGGCTCGCTGCGGCCCGCGATGCCGAGAAGACCTGCGTCGACCAGGCCCGTGCCAACGAGCGCAGCGTGGCCGACGCCGCGCGCCGCAAGGCACAGGATGCCGGCGAGGCGACCCGCGCCGCCGAGCGCGCCGCCCAGGCGGCCATCGGGACCGCCGAGCGCCTGGCCACGCAGGCGCGCGACCGTCATGTCGAGATCGCCCGTCGCACCGACCAGCTGCGCACGCGCCTCAACGGCATCGAGACGGTGGTGACCGAGGTGCTGGGCGACATCGCCGAAGTCGAGATGCGCCGTACCTTCCGCGAGGCGCGCCTGTCGTCGATCTCCGATACCCAGGCCGATCGCGCCGCCGCCGGGTCGCTGCGCGTGCGTATCGCCGAGCTGCGTGCCGCGCTGGTCGAGGCCGAGGGCCAGTGCGACCGCCTCGCGCGCGAATCGAAGATGCGGGTCGAGCGTCTGGCCCAGATCGCGCAGGACCACGAAGGCTGGAGCAAGCGCCTGGCCGAGGCTGACGGCCAGATCGTCGAACTCGACGCGCGCCGCGAGCAGACCGCGGAAGCGATCGCCGAGCTTGCTGCCAAGCCCGCCGAGATCGAGGAGAAGCGTTTCGTTCTCGGCGAGGAAATCGAGAAGGCCGAGACCAACCGCCAGGAAGCCGCCGACCGGCTGGTCATCGGCGAGACGCGCCTCGCCGATGCCGACCGGGCACTGCGTCAGGCCGAGACCGAGATGGGCAACGCCCGCGAGAGCCGCGTGCGCCGCGAGGGCCTCGTCGAGCAGGCGACCAAGGACCGCGAAGCCGTCGTCGAGCGCATCGTCGAGCGGCTGCGCTGCGAGCCCGACGGCGTGGTGGCGCTGGCCGAGGTCCAGTCGCTCGAGGAGCTGCCGGAACTCGACAAGGCCGAGCACAAGCTCGAGCGCCTGGTGCACGAGCGCGAGACGATGGGCGCCGTGAACCTGCGGGCCGAGGAAGAGGCCAACGAACTCGAGCAGCAGATCACCGGCATGACGACCGAGCGCGACGACCTGGTCGCCGCCATCGGCCGCCTGCGCCAGGGCATCCAGAGCCTCAACCGCGAGGGCCGCGAACGCTTCCTCGCCGCCTTCGAGCAGGTGAGCGGCCACTTCCAGCAGCTCTTCACCAAGCTGTTCGGCGGCGGCAAGGCCGAACTGCGGCTCACCGAGTCGGAGGATCCACTCGAGGCCGGCCTTGAAATCCATGCCAGCCCGCCGGGCAAGAAGCTCCAGGTCATGTCGCTGCTCTCGGGCGGCGAGCAGGCCCTGACCGCCCTGTCCCTGCTGTTCGCGGTGTTCATGACCAACCCGGCGCCGATCTGCGTGCTGGACGAAGTCGACGCGCCGCTGGACGATCTGAACGTGGAGCGTTTCTGCGGCCTGGTGAACGACATCGCCGGCCGCACCGACACGCGCTTCCTGATCATCACCCACCATCGCGTCACCATGGCCCGCATGGATCGCCTCTACGGCGTGACCATGGCCGAGCGGGGCGTGTCCCAGCTCGTCTCGGTCAACCTGCAGGAGGCCGACCGGATGGTGGCCTGAGGGCCAGCCGAAAGAGTTCAGCCTAAAACAAGCAAGACTATCTTCCTCTCTCTCAAAAGACTGGGCGTCGGCGGGCCTGAGCCGGCGCCCTTTTTCTTTTGCAGCACTTCCCGGGGCCGCACTTCTCAGGGCAGGGGCGGGGCTGTAGTGTCCGGCCCATGCCCGATACGCTCAGCTCCAACGTCACCGATGTAATCGAACTGACGCGCACGCTCGTCCGCTGCGAGAGCGTCACGCCGCGCGAAGCCGGCGCCCTGCAGTTGCTCCAGGGCATCCTGGAACCGCTCGGCTTTGCGTGCGAGCGCATGGATTTCACCGAAGCCGGCACCGACGACGTGGCCAACCTCTATGCGCGCATCGGCACCGGCGGGAAGCACTTCTGCTTCGCAGGGCATTCCGACGTCGTGCCGGTGGGCGATCTC
This sequence comes from Reyranella humidisoli, assembly GCF_019039055.1. Classification (NCBI taxonomy): domain Bacteria; kingdom Pseudomonadati; phylum Pseudomonadota; class Alphaproteobacteria; order Hyphomicrobiales; family Reyranellaceae; genus Reyranella; species Reyranella humidisoli. Next base: position 300,537 of record NZ_JAHOPB010000001.1, on the reverse strand, counting down.
TCCTCGTGGACGATCGGGCCGTTCGCCGCCGAACTGTCCGGCGGCTATCTGTTCGGCCGCGGTGCGGCCGACATGAAGGGCGCGATCGCGGCCTTCACCGACGCGGCCGCCCGCTTCATCGCCAGGCGCGGCCGGGATTTCGGCGGTTCGATCAGCCTGATGATCACCGGCGACGAGGAAGGTCCCGCGATCAACGGCACCGTGAAGATGCTGCAGCGGCTGGCCGGGCGCGGCGAGACGATCGATGCCTGCGTCGTCGGCGAGCCGACCAGTTCCAGGCGCTTCGGCGACATGATGAAGATCGGCCGCCGCGGCAGCATGAACGTCGACATGATCGTGCGCGGCGTGCAGGGCCACGTCGCCTATCCGGAGCGGCTCGACAACGCTGTGCACCGACTGTCGGCGATGATCGAGGCGCTGGTGCGCGAGCCGATCGACAAGGGCAGCACGCACTTCCAGCCGACCTCGCTGCAGTTCACGACCGTCGATGTGGGCAACCCCGCGACCAACATCGCGCCGGGCACTGCCAGGGCGCGCTTCAACACCCGCTTCAACGATCTCTGGACCTCGAAGACCCTGCTCGCGCACCTGAAGGAGCGCATCGAGCGCGCCAACGAGGCGCTGGGCGGCAACGGCACCGTCGAATACAGCGTCCAAGTGTCGGGCGAGTCGTTCTACACGCCACCGGGTCCGCTCAGCGACCTCGTCGCAGGCGCGGTCCGCGACGTCGTGGGCGTCGAGGCCGAACTGTCGACGACCGGCGGAACCTCGGATGCGCGCTTCATCCGCAGCTACTGCCCGGTGCTCGAGTTCGGGCTCGTCGGCGAAAGCATGCACAAGGTCGACGAGAAGAGCGCCGTCGAGGATCTCAAGAAACTCGCGCGCGTCTACGAAACGGTGCTCGACCGTTACTTCGTGGCCTGAGGCCGAGCGTGCTCGACGCCGTTGAAATCGCCCGGGGCATGCAGGGTGCGATCGGGCTCCTGAAGCGCGATCCCGCGGCACCCGCCTACTTCGACAATACGCGGGAAGCCTGCGTGCGCTCTTTCCAGGTGATGATCCTGGTGGCGCCGCTGCACACCATCCTGATGCTGATCCGCTATACCAGCGTCTCGTCGACCGCTGACGAGTTCGAGATCGTGCTGGTCGAGGCGCTGCGATACGTCGTCGACTGGCTGCTGTTCCCCGTCCTGTTCTACGAGATCGCGCGGCGTCGGAACTGGCTCGGCTTCTTTCCCCGCTACGTTTCCGCGCTCAACTGGGTCAACCTGCCGGCGATGATCGTGGCCGTGTTCGGAATAGTCCTGGCCACCTTGTTGCCCGCGGTACTGGGAGAACTTATCCGCTTCGGCCTGCAGGGGCTTTTCTTCTACTGGTTCCTGGTGACGACGCGGACGATGGTGGGCGCGAGCTGGCCGATCGCGTTTCTCCTGCTGATCGTCAACTGGGTGCCGTCGCTCTTCCTGTCACTGATCGTCGACCGTTTCCTCGGCGTCACTCTTGCGGTCGGCGCCTAGCTCGTAGCGCACTTCCATCAGGCAGAGGCCGTGCGGCGGCGCCGTCGGTCCGGCATGTGCGCGGTCGCGAGCGGCGAGCGCGGTCTCGACGTCGCCGCGCGTCCACTGTTCGCGCCCGACGAGATGCAGTGTGCCCACCATGATGCGCACCTGGTTGTGCAGGAAGGAGCGCGAGCCGACATCGACATGGATCTCCTCGCCATGACGCGTCACCTGCAGCAGGTCGAGCGTCTTCAGTGCCGAGGGCGATTGGCACGACGTCGATCGGAAGCTGTTGAAGTCATGATGTCCCACCAGCACGCTCGCCGCGTCCGCCATCAGGTCGACGTCGAGCGATCCCGGCACGTGCCAGAGCTGGCCGCGATCGAGGGCGGGCGGGGCCCGGCGGTTGATGATGCGGTAGCGGTAGCGCCGCCACGTCGCCGAGAAACGCGCGTGGAAACCCGGGGGCGCCAGCTCCGCGACGAGGACACAAACCGGCTGCGGCTTCAGGTGGAAGTTGATGGCGGAACGGATGGTTTCGACCGGCCGCTCGCTCGACAGATCGAGATGGACGATCTGACCGCGCGCATGAACGCCGGTGTCGGTGCGGCCGGCGGCCTGCACCGGTGGACGCTCGCCGGTGAAGGCGAACACGGCTTCTTCGAGTGCGGCCTGGACGGAGGGACCGTTGGGCTGGCGCTGCCATCCCACGAAGGGTTCGCCGTCGTACTCGATCGTGAGCTTGTAGCGCGGCACGGCGTCAGGTCGGCAGCGACAGGGCGGCGGGTGAGGGCAGCACTGTTCCGCTGCCCAGTGCGAAGCCACGCAGGAAAGCATCCGCCGACTGTGCCGACTTGCCGGGGCGCTGCAGCTTGAGCAGCTTCAGGCCGCCGACGCCGCAGGTCACGACGGGAAAGCCGTCGCGCGCGATCGTCACGCTGCCCGGCGGACCGCCGGCCAGGGTCAGCGCGGCCGCAAGGACCTTGATGCGCTCCGCTCCACCGTCTTTGGGAGCGTCGAAGGACGTGCCGGGCCAGGGATGGAAGCCGCGCACCTTGCGCTCGAGTTCGGCGGCCGGCCGGCGCCAGTCGAGCACCCCTTCCTCCTTGCCGAGCTTGTGGGCGTAGGTGGCGCCCTCCGCCGGCTGGTCGACGGCCTCGATGCTCCGGCGCAGCAGCCCGTCGAGGGTCGAGACGATCAGCTGTGCGCCGAGATCGGCCAGCCGGTCATGGACGCTCTGTGCGGTGTCGGCGGCGGAGATCGGCGTGCTTTCGGCCAGCAGCATGGGACCGGTGTCGAGGCCCTCGTCCATGCGCATGGTGGTGACGCCCGTCTCCGCATCGCCGGCCAGGATCGCGCGATGGATCGGTGCCGCGCCGCGCCAGCGCGGCAGCAGCGAGCCATGGATATTGAGGCAGCCCATGACCGGCGCGTCGAGGAAGCTTTTCGGCAGGATGTGCCCGTAGGAGACGACGACGGCGGCATCGAGGTCGAGCGCCTTGAAGGCCTGTGCAGCCTCGTCGGTCTTCAGGGTCCGCGGCGTGCGCACGGGGAGGCCGAGCTGGTCGGCGAGTTCGTGGACCGGCGTCTTGCGTTCCTGCTGGCCGCGGCCCGCGGGCTTGGGCGCCCTTGTATAGACGGCGGCGACGTCGTGGCCGGCCTCGACCAGAGCGCGGAGCGCGGGAACGGCGAAGGCGGAGGTGCCGAGGAACGCAATCTTCATCGCCGCACCTTATAGGCAGCCGGGCGGCGGTGAGCTAGGTATGCCGCCGCAATGGAGTCCAGTTCCCCCTCGACCGGCAACGGCCCGATGGCCAATCTCGCCGCGCGCCGTGCCGCCGGCGAAATCCACGCCGATCCCGTGCAGGAGAAGATCGTCCTGCGGCTGCAGGCGATTCACGACCAGCTCGGCGCGATGGCCGCCGCGCAGCCTGCGAAGAAGGGCCTGCTCGCCCGGCTCGGGCTCGGTCATGCGCCGAAGCCGCCGGAGGGGCCGCACGGCCTCTACATCTGGGGCTCGGTGGGCCGCGGCAAGTCCATGCTGATGGACCTGTTCTTCGCCGATGCGCCGGTCGCCCGGAAGCGCCGCGTCCACTTCCACGAATTCATGCTCGAGGTGCAGGCCCGGCTGCACCGCCGCCGCGAGGAGCTGGCCGCCAAGGGGGCGCCGCCGGAATCCGACACGATCGTGCCCATCGCCAGGGAGATCGCGGCCGAGACGCGGCTGCTCTGCTTCGACGAGTTCCAGGTGACCAACATCGCCGATGCGATGATCCTCGGCCGGCTGTTCGAGACGCTGTTCGAGGAGGGCATCACCGTGATCGCCACCTCCAATCGTGCGCCCGACGATCTCTACAGGAACGGCCTGCAGCGCGACCGCTTCCTGCCCTTCATCGAACTGGTGAAGCAGCGGCTCGAAGTGCTGGAGCTGGGCGGCTCGCAGGATTACCGGATGGGCCGGCTGCGCGAGCTCGACCTCTATCTGACGCCGCTCGGCGCCTGGGCGACCAAGAAACTCGACGAGGCTTTCCGCGCCCTGAGCAACGGCGCCGACGGCGAGCCGCGCGTGCTGCGGACGCAGGGCCGCGACGTCGACGTGCCGCGCGCGGCGCCCGGCGTCGCCATGGCGCATTTCATGGACTGGTGCGCCAGGCCGATGGGCGCGGCGGACTTTCTTTGCATTGCCGACAATTTCCATACGGTCATCGTGGCCGAAGTACCGAAGATGGGACCGGACAGCCGCGACAAGGCGGTCCGCTTCGTGACGATGATCGATACTTTCTACGAGAAGAAGGTGAAGTTCATCTGCTCGGCAGCGGCAAACCCGGGCAATCTCTATCCCGAGGGCGACGGGTCCTTCGAGTTCCAGCGCACCGTGTCGCGCCTCATGGAAATGCAGAGCCCGGAGTATCTGAACCTGGAGCACATCGCCTAATTGTGATTGTGGGCCGGTCGGCCTGCAGCATAGGCTCTGCGACGTTTTTCAGAAGCAGGAGTCAAAACATGGACGGCGATCGCATGATTTCCCTGGCCGAGGGCGGCCTGTCGCGGCGCGGGGCGCTGAAGGCGACGGCGACCGGCGCGGCGCTGGGCACCACCTTCGCTCTGTCGGTCCAGCCGGTCCAGGCGCAGACGATGATCACCACGCCGGCTGACGGCCTCACCGCGGGCACGGTCAAGGTGAAGACCAAGGACGGCAAGGACATGGACGCCTACCGTGCCATGCCGGCCTCGGGCCAGGGCTTCGGCACCATCGTCGTCGTGCAGGAGATCTTCGGCGTCCACGCGCACATCGCCGATCTCTGCCGCCGTTTCGCCAAGGCCGGCTACTACGCCATCGCGCCGGAACTCTATTTCCGCCAAGGCGATCCGAAGTCCCTGACCGACGTGCAGGCGCTGCTGCGCGAGATCGTGTCCAAGGTGCCCGACGAGCAGGTCATGGGCGATCTCGACGCAACGGTCGCGTTTGCCAAGGGTGAAGGCAAGGCCGACACCGCCAAGCTCGGCATCACCGGCTTCTGCTGGGGCGGCCGGATCGTCTGGCTCTATGCCGCCTACAACGCAGGCCTCAAGGCGGGCGTGGCCTGGTACGGCCGCGTCGTCGGCGACTCGACGCCGCTGACGCCGAAGCACCCGGTCGACATCGCCAAGGATCTGAAGGCGCCGGTGCTCGGCCTCTACGGCGGTGCCGACACCGGAATCCCGAACGATACCGTGGACAGGATGCGCGCGGCGCTGAAGGCCGGCAGCCCGGCCGCCCAGAAGTCGCAGATCGACACCTATCCCGACACGCCGCACGCCTTCAACGCGGACTATCGCCCGTCCTATCGCAAGGACCAGGCGGAGGACGCCTGGAAGAAGGCGCTTGCCTGGTTCAAAGCCAACGGTGTCTGATCGGTCTTATGACCGAGACCATCGAGATCAAGACCCGATCGGGCCTGACATTCACCGCTTATGTCGAAGGTCCGGTCGGTGGGCCGCTCGTGCTGATGCTGCACGGGTTTCCCGAATCGCGGCATAGCTGGCGCGCGGCTCTGCCGGCGCTCGCGGCGCACGGCTATCGTGCCGTCGCGCCCGACCAGCGCGGCTACTCTCCCGGGGCGCGGCCCGACCCGGCCGACCTTTCGAACTACACCTTCGACCGGCTGATCGGCGACGCCATCGAGATCGCGGCGGCGGCCGGCTACGAGGGCAAGCGCTTCCACCAGGTCGGCCACGACTGGGGCGGCCAGGTTTCATGGGGCGTCGCCGGCGCCCATCCCGACCGCCTGGCCTCGCTCACCATCCTGTCGCGGCCGCATCCGCAATCGTTCCGCGCCGCGCTGCTGAAGGAAGACGGCGACCAGAAGCATCGATCGCGCCACCACCGCGCCTTCCTCGAGCCGGAAACGGGCAAGCTGCTGCTGGCCGACAACGCCAAGCGCCTGCGCGACGGGCTGTTCGGGCAGGGCGTGCCGTCGCAGGCGCTGGAGGAGCATCTGTCGGTGCTGGGCAATCCCGAGGCGCTCGAAGCCGCGCTGGCCTGGTATCGCTCCAACAAGGGACTGGCCGCCGATATCGGCACCATCGCGGTGCCGACGCTCTATATATGGGGCGACGCCGATGCGACGGTCGGACCCGACGCGGCCTACGGCACGGCGGACTTCGTGAAGCCGGCCTTCGCCATGGAAGTGCTGCCGGGCGTAGGCCATTTCGTGATGGACCAGGCGCCGGGCAAGGCGACCGATCTCCTGTTGGCGCACCTGGCGAAACACCCGGTCTGAACCCCGTCTGCCTTGCTGCCTGGGGCGAATCGCGCTACCACGCGGCGCCTTTAAGAACGGGAGTTTTTCGCATGGCTCGCAAGAAGATCGCGCTGATCGGCGCCGGACAGATTGGCGGCACGCTCGCGCTGCTCGCCGGCCAGAAGGAACTGGGCGACGTCGTCCTGTTCGACATTCCCGCCGCCGAAGGCACTGCCAAGGGCAAGGCGCTCGACATCGCCCAGCTCAGCCCGGTCGAGGGCTTCGACACCAAGTACAGCGGCTCCTCGGATTACAAGGACATCGAGGGCGCCGACGTCGTCATCGTCACCGCCGGCGTGCCGCGCAAGCCCGGCATGACCCGCGACGACCTGGTCGGCATCAACGCCAAGGTCATCGATTCGGTCGGCAAGGGCATCAAGCAGCATGCCCCGAACGCCTTCGTCATCGTCATCACCAACCCGCTCGACGCGATGGTCGGCCTGATGCAGGAAGTCACCGGCTTCGCGCCCGAGAAGGTCGTCGGCATGGCCGGCGTGCTCGACAGCGCCCGCTTCCGCCTGTTCCTGGCCGAGGAGTTCAACGTCTCGGTCGAGGACGTGACGGCCTTCGTGCTGGGCGGCCACGGCGACACGATGGTCCCGCTGCTGCGCTACTCGACGGTCGGCGGCATTTCGCTGCACGATCTCGTCGACATGGGCTGGACCACCAAGGAGCGCCTCGAGGCGATCGTCCAGCGCACCCGCGACGGCGGCGCCGAGATCGTGGCCCACCTCAAGACCGGTTCGGCCTTCTACGCCCCGGCCGCTTCGGCGATCGCGATGGCGGAGTCCTTCCTCAAGGACAAGAAGCGCGTCATTCCCTGCGCCGCGAAGCTGAACGGCGAGTACGGCGTGAAGGGTCTCTACATCGGCGTGCCGGTCGTGATCGGCTCCAAGGGTGTCGAGCGCATCGTCGAGGTCGAGTTCAACGCCGACGAAAAGGCGATGTTCGACAAGTCGGTCGCCGCCGTGCAGTCGCTGATCGACGCCACCAACAAGATCGTTGGCCGTTAAGAAAATATGGTCTTTCGACTTTCGTCGAACGACCCGTAAGGTTCATCGATCCATCGTTGCCAAGGGCCTGTGGCGCTCATAAAGTGCCGCATCCCTTGGTCAGTTGCGTTTAAAAACTGAGGGGCCGCGGTTCAAACGCCGTCCCAACGATAGGACCCCATGAATATCCACGAGTATCAGGCCAAGGCGCTCCTGGCCAAATTCGCCATCCCCCTGCTGAAGGGCGGCGTTGCCTACACCAAAGACGAGGCGATGGACGTCGCCCGCAAGCTGGGCGGTCCCGTCACGGTCGTGAAGGCGCAGATCCATGCCGGCGGACGCGGCAAGGGCCACTTCAAGAACGATCCGCAGGGCAAGGGCGGTGTCCGCATCTCCAAGACCCCTGAGGATGTCGGCGCGCAGGCCGCGGCGATGCTGGGCCAGGATCTGGTGACCAAGCAGACCGGCGCGGCGGGCCGCACCGTGAAGCGCCTCTACATCGAGGACGGCTGCGACATCAAACGCGAGCTCTACCTGTCGATGCTGGTGGACCGCGCCGTCGGCCGCATCGCCGTCGTCGCCTCGACCGAGGGCGGCATGGACATCGAGACCGTGGCGCACGAGACGCCCGAGAAGATCGTCACCCAGGCGATCGATCCGGCCGCCGGCTACCAGGCCTACCAGGGCCGCAAGATCGCGTTCGCGCTGGGCCTCAGCGGCAAGCAGGTCGGCGCCTTCACCACGCTGCTGGGCAATCTCTACAAGGCCTATGTCGATCTCGACGCCTCGCTGATCGAAATCAACCCGCTGGTCGTCACCGGTGCGGGCGACATCGTCGCGCTCGATGCCAAGATGAACTTCGACGACAACGCCCTCTACCGTCACAAGGACGTGGAAGAGCTGCGCGACGTCGACGAGGAGGATCCGGCCGAGACCGAGGCCGCCAAGTACGCGCTGAATTACGTGAAGCTTGACGGCCAGATCGGCTGCATGGTGAACGGCGCGGGCCTCGCGATGGCCACCATGGACATCATCAAGCTCTACGGTTCGGAGCCCGCCAACTTCCTCGACGTCGGCGGCGGCGCCACCAAGGAGCGCGTGACGGCGGCCTTCAAGATCATCCTCAAGGACCCCAACGTCGAGGGCATCCTGGTCAACATCTTCGGCGGCATCATGCGCTGCGACGTGATCGCCGAAGGCGTCGTCGCCGCGGCGCGCGAGGTCAACCTGCACGTCCCGCTGGTCGTCCGGCTGGAAGGCACGAACGTCGACCTCGGCAAGAAGATCCTCAAGGAATCGGGCCTCAAGATCACCTCGGCGGAGAACCTCGCGGACGCCGCCGAGAAGATCGTCAAGGCCGTGAAGGAGAGCAACTGATGGCCGTCCTGGTCGACAAGAACACCAAGGTCATCTGCCAGGGCATCACCGGCTCGCAGGGCACCTTCCATTCCGAGCAGGCGATCGCCTACGGCACCAGGATGGTCGGCGGCGTGACGCCGGGCAAAGGCGGCACCAAGCATCTCGACCTGCCGGTGTTCGACACCGTGGCCGAGGCGGTCGAGAAGACCGGCTGCAACGCGTCGGTGATCTACGTCCCGCCGCCGTTCGCGGCCGATTCGATCCTCGAGGCGATCGACGCCGAGATCCCCCTGATCGTCTGCATCACCGAGGGCATCCCGGTGATCGACATGGTCAAGGTGAAGCGCGCGCTCACCGCGTCGAAGTCGCGGCTGATCGGCCCGAACTGTCCCGGCGTCATCACGCCCGGCGAGTGCAAGATCGGCATCATGCCGGGCCACATCCACAAGCGCGGCAAGATCGGAATCGTCTCGCGCTCGGGCACGCTCACCTACGAAGCGGTGGCGCAGACGACGGCGGCCGGTCTCGGCCAGACGACCTGCATCGGCATCGGCGGCGATCCGGTGAACGGCACGAACTTCATCGAGTGCCTCGACATGTTCATCCGCGATCCCGAGACCGAGGGCATCGTGATGATCGGCGAGATCGGCGGTGACGCCGAGGTGAAGGGCGCGGAGTTCCTGAAGGCGTCGGGCACGAAGAAGCCGGTGGTCGGCTTCATCGCCGGTCGCACGGCGCCTCCGGGCCGCCGCATGGGGCATGCCGGTGCGGTCATCTCGGGCGGCAACGATACGGCCGAGTTCAAGGTCGCGGCCATGCGCGCGGCCGGCATCAGGGTTGCGGAGTCTCCCGCGGCTTTGGGCGAGGAAATGCTTAAGGCCATGAAGGGCTGACAAGCGATACGGGCCGCCAAGCCTCTGCCAGGCGGCAACTGGATACGGGCCAGGGAGTAAGGGCCATGAGAGCAGAACAGACGTCGTTCCTGTTCGGCGCAAACGCGCCTTTCATCGAGGAACTCTATGCGAAGTTCCTCGCCGACCCGTCGTCGGTCGATGGCGAGTGGCAGACCTTCTTCGGCGCCTTGGCCGAGCAGAAGGGCGATGTGCTCGCCGAGGTGCGTGGCGCGTCCTGGGCGCCCAATGGCCCCCGGGTGATCGGCGCGGTCGATCCCGACGCGGTTCCGGCCGCAGCCAACCGCAACGTCAAGGGCGGCAAGGGGGCCGCTGCTGCCGCGCCGGCGATTGCCGGAAAGACCGAGGAAGAGATCCGCGCGGCGGCGCAGGACACGGCGCGGGCGCTGATGCTGATCCGCGCCTACCGCATCCGCGGCCATCTCGAGGCCGACCTCGACCCGCTCGGTCTCGTGCGCCAGGCGCCGCATCGCGAACTCGATCCCGCGACCTACGGCTTCGGCGAAGCCGACTGGGACCGCCCGATCCTGATATTCGGCTCGCTGGCGCTGGGTGAATCCGCGACGCTGCGCCAGATCATGGAGCGCCTGCGCAAGACCTATTGCGGCAAGATCGGCGTCGAGTTCATGCACATCTCCGATCCCGACCAGAAGGCGTGGATCCAGGAGCGCATCGAGCACATCGAGAACCACACCGAGTTCACCGTCACCGGCCGCAAGATGATCCTCGAGCGGGTCGGCGAGGCCGAGGGTCTCGAACGCTACCTGCACGTGAAGTTCGTCGGCACCAAACGCTTCGGTCTCGACGGCGGCGAATCGCTGATCCCGGGCATCGAGCAGATCCTGAAGCGCGGCGGTCAGCTCGGCGTGAAGGAAGTGATGCTGGGCATGCCGCATCGCGGCCGCCTCAACACGCTCGTGCACGTCATGCACAAGAGCTACACGGCGCTGTTCTCGGAGTTCCAGGGCCGCTCCTCGCAGCCCGAGGAAATGCGTGGCTCCGGCGACGTGAAGTATCACCTGGGCGCCTCGGCCGACCGCGAGTTCGACGGCAACGTGATCCATCTTTCGCTGTCGCCCAATCCCTCGCATCTCGAGGCGGTCAACCCGGTCATCCTGGGCAAGGCGCGCGCCAAGGAAGACCAGCGCGGCGACACCGACCGCAGCCAGGTCATGTGCATCCTGATGCACGGCGACGCGGCCTTCGCGGGCCAGGGCCTGGTCGCCGAGAGCCTCGACCTCTCCGATCTCGCGGGCTACCGCATCGGCGGCACGATCCATTTCATCGTGAACAACCAGATCGGCTTCACGACCCTGCCGACCGAATCGCGCTCGGGCCCGTACTGCACGGAAGTCGCCAAGATCGTGCAGGCGCCGATCCTGCACGTGAACGGCGACGACCCCGAGGCCGTGGTCCACGTCGCGCGCATCGCGACCGAATTCCGCCAGCACTTCAAGCGCGACATCGTCATCGACATGTTCTGCTACCGCCGGCACGGTCACAACGAGGGTGACGAGCCGATGTTCACCCAGCCGCTGATGTACAAGGAGATCGGCGCGCATCGTTCGGTGAAGGAAGTCTACGCCGCTTCACTCGAAGCCGCGGGCGTGGTCACGGCCGACGAGGTCGCCGCCATGGATGCGAGCCTGCGCGAAAAGCTCGACAAGGCGCTGGAGGCCGCGACCAACTACAAGCCCAACAAGGCCGACTGGCTCGAGGGCAAGTGGGCGGGCTTCACGGTCGCGCCGGGCGAGGAGGATCGCAAGGGCGTTACCGCCGTCGACCTCGATCTGCTCAAGGCCGTCGGGCGGGCGATCTCCGAGCCGCCGAAGGATTTCGACCTCAACCGCAAGATCGTCCGACAGCTCCAGGAGAAGCGCAAGACGATCGACACGGGCGAGAACATCGACTGGGCGACCGGCGAGGCACTGGCCTTCGGTACGCTGCTCTCGGAAGGCACGCCGGTGCGTCTCAGCGGCCAGGATTCCGGCCGCGGCACCTTCTCACAGCGCCATTCGGTGCTGGTCGACCAGGCGAACGAGGCCAAGTACGTGCCCCTCAATCACGTGGCCGAAGGCCAGGCCCGCTACGAGGTGATCGACAGCCCGCTGAACGAGGCGGGCGTGCTGGGCTTCGAGTACGGCTACTCGCTGGCCGAGCCCAACGCGCTGGTCCTCTGGGAAGCCCAGTTCGGCGACTTCGCCAACGGCGCGCAGGTGATCATCGACCAGTTCATCTGCTCGGGCGAGAGCAAGTGGCTGCGCATGTCGGGCCTAGTGATGCTGCTGCCGCACGGCTACGAAGGCCAGGGGCCGGAGCACAGCTCCGCGCGCCTCGAGCGCTATCTGCAGCTCTCCGCTGAGGACAACTGGCAGGTCATCAATCCGACCACGCCGGCCAACTACTTCCATGCGCTGCGCCGGCAGATGCGCCGCACCTTCCGCAAGCCGCTGGTGGTGATGACGCCGAAGTCGCTGCTGCGTCACAAGGATTGCGTCTCGACCCTGGCCGACTTCGGTCCGGGCAGCTCGTTCCGCCGCATCCTCGTCGAGACCGACCAGCTCGTCGACGGTGCCAAGGTGCGCCGTGTCATCCTGTGCTCGGGCAAGGTCTACTTCGACCTCGTCGCCGAGCGCCGCAAGCGCAAGATCGACGACATCGCCATCATGCGTATCGAGCAGCTCTACCCGTTCCCGTTCACGCGGCTCGGGGTGCGGCTTGCACAGTATCCGAACGCCGACATCGTGTGGTGCCAGGAAGAGCCCGAGAACATGGGCGCCTGGCACTTCGTGGACCGCCGCATCGAGCGCGCGCTGGCCAACATCGAGGCGAAGGCGAGGCGGCCGCTCTATGTCGGCCGTCCCGAAGCCGCGTCGCCCGCCACCGGGTCGGCGCGCAACCATCTCAAGGAACAGGCCGATCTGGTCGACCGCGCCCTCACTGTCGGTTGAGCGCGGGTAGAGAAGAGGAAGTGTAGTCATGGCCGTCGAGATCAAGGTTCCGGCTCTGGGCGAATCGGTCACCGAGGCGACCGTTGCGAAGTGGCTGGTGAAGGCGGGCGATGCGGTCGCCGTCGACCAGCCCTTGTGCGAACTCGAGACGGACAAGGTCACCGTCGAGGTGAATGCCAGCGTCGCCGGCACCATCGCCGAACTCGCCGTGGAAGAGGGCGCCTCCGTCCAGGTGGGCGGCGTGCTCTGTCACATCGAGGCGGGGGCTGCCGGTGCCGCTGCGCCGAAGCCGGTGGCCGCTCCGGCCGTGCCCAAGGCTGCTCCCGCGCCGCCACCTGCTGCTGCGGCGCCTGCCGGCGCCAATCTCGCCGCCTCAGGTCCCGCCGCCCGCAAGCTCGCCGAGGAGAAGGGCGTTTCCGCCGCTTCCATCCAGCCGACGGGCAAGGACGGCCGCGCGACCAAGGAAGACGTGCTGGCGGCGATCTCGTCGATCCCGGCCGCCGCGGCGCCGGCCGCCAGGCCCGCCGCGCCCACCGGTCCGCGCCTCAAGGCCGACCGCGAGGAGCGGGTGAAGATGACGCGGCTGCGCCGCACCATCGCCAACCGCCTCAAGGAAGCGCAGAACACCGCGGCCATGCTCACCACCTTCAACGAGGTGGACATGACCAACGTGATGGCGCTGCGCGACCGGCTGAAGGACGATTTCGAGAAGAAGCACGGCGCGCGACTGGGCTTCATGTCCTTCTTCGTGAAGGCCTGCATCGCGGGGCTCAAGGAGCTGCCGGCGGTCAATGCCGAGATCGAGGGCGACGAGCTCGTCTACAAGAACTACTACGACATCGGTGTCGCCGTGGGCACGCCGCAGGGGCTGGTCGTGCCGGTACTGCGCGACGCCGATGCGCTCGACTTTGCGGGCGTCGAGAAGGGCATCGGAGATCTCGGCCGCAAGGCGCGCGACGGCAAGCTGTCGATCGCCGACCTTACCGGCGGCACCTTCACCATCTCCAACGGCGGCGTTTACGGCTCGCTGATGTCGACGCCGATCCTGAACCCGCCCCAGTCGGGCATCCTCGGCATGCACAAGATCCAGCAGCGGCCCATGGTGGTCGGCGGCGAGATCAAGGCGCGTCCGATGATGTATCTCGCCCTGTCCTACGACCATCGCATCATCGACGGCCGCGAGGCGGTGCTGTTCCTGGTCAAGGTCAAGGACTGCATCGAGGATCCCGAGCGTCTCTTGCTCGGCGTTTGAGTTTCAACAACCGTGTCATCCCGAGCGCAGCGAGGGACCTTTTTCGCGGCGCTGTTTAAAGGTCCCTCGCTGCGCTCGGGATGACACCGATTTCGTAATGAGCACGGTGCGCCAATGGCAAACGAATCCTTTGATCTCGTCGTGATCGGCGCCGGACCCGGTGGTTACGTCGCCGCGATCCGCGCCTCGCAGCTCGGCCTCAAGGTCGCCGTCGTCGAGAAGCGTGCGACGCTCGGGGGCACCTGCCTCAACGTCGGCTGCATCCCCTCGAAGGCGCTGCTGCAGTCCTCGCATCTGTTCGAGGAAGCGGGCCACGATCTTGGCGTGCACGGTATCGTCGTGGCGGCGCCGAAGCTCGATTTCGCGCAACTCATGAAGCGCAAGGGCGAGGTCGTCGAGGCCACGACCAAGGGTATCGCCTTCCTGTTCAAGAAGAACAAGATCGTCTCCTATACCGGCGCGGGCCGCATCGAGGCGCCGGGCTCCGTCGCGGTCGTGGGCGACGATGGTGCGGTGAAGGACACGCTGGCCGCGAAGAACATCCTGATCGCCACAGGCTCGGAAGTGATGCCGCTGCCGGGCGTGACAATCGACGAGAAGAAGATCGTCTCCTCGACCGGGGCGCTCGAGCTTTCGGAAGTGCCGAAGCGCCTCGTCGTGGTCGGTGCCGGCATCATCGGCCTCGAGCTGGGTTCGGTGTGGCGCCGCCTCGGCGCCGAGGTGATGGTGGTCGAGTTCCTCGACCGCATCACGCCAGGCGTGGACGACGAGGTCACCAAGTTCTTCCAGCGCGCGCTCACCAAGCAGGGGCTGAAGTTCAAGCTCGGCGCCAAGGTCACCAAGGCTGAGACGACCGGCGCCGGCGTGACGCTGACGGTCGAGCCCGCCAAGGGCGGCGCGGCCGAGACGCTGGAAGCGGACGTCGTGCTGGTTTCGATCGGCCGCCGTCCGTTCGTGCAGGGCATCGGCCTGGACAAGCTCGGCGTGAAGATGACCGAGCGCGGCCGCATCGCCGTCGACGGCCACTTCCAGACCTCGGTGCCCGGCATCTATGCCATCGGCGACGTGATCGACGGTCCCATGCTCGCGCACAAGGCGAGCGAGGACGGTGTGGCCTGCGTCGAGACCCTCGCGGGCCAGAAGGGTCACGTGAACTGGGATCTCGTACCCTCGATCATCTACACCCAGCCCGAAGTGGCCTGGGTCGGCAAGACCGAGGAACAACTGAAGTCGGCCGGCGTTGCGTACAAGGTCGGCAAGTATCCGTTCACCGCCGACCCGCGCAGCCGCGCGAATGGCGCCACGGAGGGTTTCGTGAAGGTTCTGGCCGACAAAGCGAGCGACAAGGTGCTGGGTGTCCACATCTTCGGCGCCGAGGCCGGTACCATGATCGGCGAAGCCGCCATGGCGATGGAGTTCTCCGCCTCGGCCGAGGATATCGGCCGCGTCTGCCACGCCCATCCCACGGTCAACGAGGCGCTGAAGGAAGCCGCGCTCGCCGCGTGGGACAAGCCGATCCACCTCTAGGACCGCCATGCGCCAGCCGCTGATGGCGCTCGCGATCATGGCCTGTCTGGCCATGTCGGTGGTCGGCGGTTTCATCCCGATCCTGCAGGGCTGGATCTTCTTCGTGATCGCCCTCTATCTGCTGGCGACGGAATTCGAGACCGGCCGCAAATGGGTGACCTCCGCCCGGCGGCGCTGGCCCACGCTCGACAAGTGGATCGTGAAGGCGCGCGACCACAAATGGGCGCCGCGTCACCTCAAGGAATTCGAGGACATGACCGACCCGACGAAGTAGCGGTCAGCTCTTGCCCTCGAAGCCGCGATAGACCGCTTCGGCGATCGGCAGCAGCTCCTCGCGGCTGGCCGGTGCCGTCACCGCGAAGCCGAAGCCCTGGTCGATCCAGGCGAAGGTCGAGGCTTCGCCTTCCTTCTGGAAGCGAAAGGCCGTCTCGGTTCCCTCCGTCGCACGCACATAGATGGTGAGACGCTTGCCGCTCGCATCGTCGTACATGAGCTGCGCCGCCGCACCGTCGCCGCCCGGAAGCAGGCGCCCGCCCATCAGCCTGTAGCCGAATCGGGAGAGGTCGGGGGCCGCGAGCTTGCGGCCCAGCCGCTTGGAGAGCCACTGCAGCAGGTGCGCTTCCTGTTGCGCGCCCACCTCGACGGGATGGGCGACTTCGACCACGAAGGTCCGATAGGCCGCCTTCGCACCCTGCGCGACGCTGGCCGTCGGTGCCACCGGCCGAGGCATCGGCGCAATTTCGTTGGCGAACCAGCCCGCGGTCGCGCCGGTCACGAAAAGGGCGATGGCCGCGGCGGCGCTGCCCCAACTGCGCAGCCGAAAGGTGCGGCGTGCGGCCTGCAGGTTGGCGATTCGGAGGCGGGCGGGAATGGGTTCGGCGAACTTGGCGTCGAGTCGGCTGCGCAGCATCGCGCGCTGGCGGCGCTCCTGCGCGACGCGCTCGGCCAACTCGGGATGGTGGGCGAGGTGCGCGTCCACGACCGCGCGCCGCTCGTCGTCCAGCCGCTCGTCGATGAAAGCCTGCAGCTCGTTCTCGCCGATGGGGAAATTGCTTCGTGGCGTGTCCCTGCCCGTCATTTCACTCTCCGCAGGAGCGTCGTCCGCCCCGTCTCCAGCAGTGCGCGCAGCTTCTGGCGGCCGCGCGCCAGCCGCGACATCACGGTGCCGATCGGCACGCCCATGACCTTCGCTGCATCGTCGTATGAAAGATCCTCGACCCCGACCAGCAGCAGCATCGACTTCTGCTCCTCCGGAAGTCGGTCGAGCGCCGACAGGATGTCCTGTACCTCGAGGCCGCTTTCCTGCTGCGCGCCGGTCGCCGGCATCGTCGCGTCGTCGAGCTCGACAGACGCGCCGCGCCGCTGGCCCTGGCGCAGCGCGGAGACGTAGAGGTTGCGCTGGATGGTGAAGAGCCAGGCGCGGAGGTCGCCGTCGCGCCGCCGCAGCGCCCAGCGCAACAGCGCGCGCTCCAGCGTGTCCTGGACCAGGTCGTCGGCCGCATCGTGGTCGCGCAGCAGCGCATAGGCATAGCGGCGCAACGCGGGGATCAGCGGTTCGAGCAGGGCTTCCGCATCGGCCATCGGGCTACTCTACAGGAAGGCCGGTGCCGGCCGAACCTTGGCCGGCACCGTATCCTTCGGTCCGTACGCGTCGCGTTACTTGGCGATGTGCCAGGCGCCGTTCAGGAAGCCGTCGCCCGTCGTGTCGCCGGCCTTGGTGTCCTTGGCGAAGGCGTAGAGCGGCTTGCCCTTGTAGGCCCACTGCTTCAGCCCGTCGTCGCGCGTGATGATGCTCCAGTCGCCCGACGCCTTGGCGCCGTCGGCGACGAGGGCCGGCGGCCAGTTGGTGGCGCACGGGCCGTTGCACACCGACTTGCCCGGCGTGGCGTCCTTGTCGAACGTGTAGAGCGTCATCCCGCTTGCGCTGACCAGCATGCCGTTCTTCATGGCGGGCGGGGTGGCGGAGGCGGGCTCGGCGGCGAACGCGCTGCCGGCGGCGAGGACCGCCAGAGCGGCGGCGGCGGAAAGGATCGACTTCAGCATTGTGTGACTCCCATGCAGCAGTTGGTCTGCAGGGGAGAGACGCCGGGGAGAGGCCGTTTATTCCCGGCGGCGACACTTTTCTTTTGGGGTCAGCCGTTGCCGGTGACGCGGATCACGAGGTTGACCAGCCAGTTGACCGGCTCGCCGAGGATCCAGCCGATGACGTTGAGGTCGACCCCGAACTGCCGGCCGATCAGCGGCAGCAGGAAGATCAGGCCGAGCAGGATCGGCATGCCGTAGGGTTCCAGCCGGGCGAGCGGCAAAGCCAGGCTGTTGGGCAGCAGGCCGACCGCGACCCTGCCGCCGTCCAGCGGCGGCAGCGGCACCATGTTGAAGACGGCGAGCAGGACGTTGATCAGGATCGCGTTCTCAATGTTGAGGATCGACCACGTCGCCGCGGGTTGCGGCAGGAGAACGGCGAGGTGCGCCAGCAGGCCCGCGGCCACGGCCATCAGGACGTTCGTGGCGGGCCCGGCGGCGGCGACCCAGACCATGTCGCGCTTGGGATTGTTCAGCGCCCGGAAATTCACCGGCACGGGCTTGGCGTAGCCGAACAGGAAGGGCGCGCGCAGGAAGATCAGCAGGCCCGGGAGGATGATCGTGCCGAACGGGTCGATGTGCTTGAAGGGATTGAGGGTCACGCGGCCCTGCTGCCAGGCGGTGCGGTCGCCGAAGCGCAGGGCCACGAATCCGTGCGCTGCTTCGTGCAGCGTGATGGCAAGGATCGCCGGGATGACCCAGGTTGAGATGGTGTAGATCGTCTCGTTCACGGGCAATCCACCTGTTGTCTCTGCTCTTGCATGGTTTACGTTCCGGCCGATGCATCTTCGGTGGCCGAACAGACGCGGGCAAGCCCGAGCCGCAGCGCCAGCATGGACGACCTCCATCCTCGTTCTGCTCGCCGTCTTGTATGCAATGCCTGCTTCGGCCCAGCAGAACGTCCGCGTTCCGGTGGAGCAGGGCGGTCGCACGCTTCAGCTCGCGGCGCAATTCTTCCGTCCTGCCAACGTCACGGCGCCGGTGCCCGCGGTTGCGCTGTTCCACGGCTGCGGCGGGCCGGGCCAGAACACCGCGCGCATGGCGGGGCTCCTTGCATCGTGGGGCTACGCCGCGCTCGTGGTCGACAGTTTCTCGGCGCGCGGCCTCAAGGACGTGTGCGGCCGCAACTGGCCGACGCCCGCCGCGGCCGAGGTGCGGGCGGCGGACATCGATGCAACCCTTGCGTGGTTGGCGAAGCAGCCGGGCATCGATCCGCGGCGGCTCGCCTACATGGGTTATTCCTACGGCGGTGGCGTCGCGATGCTGCGTGCCCTTTCGGCCACGCCGGAAAGCACCGCGCCATCGGCGGCGCGGGCGGTAGTGCTGCTCTATCCCGATTGCGCGCTGGCGGATGCGCTGGGGCCGCGCCTCGCGGTCAGTCAACCGATCCTGCTCGCCATGGGCGCACTCGACGACTGGACGCCGGTCGCGCAATGCCGTGCCGTGATGGACCGTGTCGTGCGCGGCCGTGATCTCGTCGAAACGAAGATTTACGAAGGTGCCCATCACAGTTTCGATGCGCTCGGCCTGCCGGTGCGCTATCTCAGCGGGGTTGGCAATCGCAGCAAGCCCGGCGGTTGCTGCGGGGCGCATTACGGTGCCTACGAGCCTGCCTGGAAGCAGTTCGTGGTCGACGTGAAGTCGTTCCTCGACAAGGCACTGAAGCCGTGACGCGGGCCGGCAGGAACCGATGCGTTCGACGGCGTGGATAGGCGGGCTGGCGGCCCTGATCCTTCCCCTCGCGGAGGCGGCTGCGCAGCAAACGGCTGACGCCGACGGCGTGCGCCATGTCGGCAAGGTCCACAACCGGATGCGCTCGGCCGAAGTGCGTGAGCAGTACTTTCTCGACCAGGAGTTCGACGATGCCGCCCGGCGCTATGCGCTGGCGAAGAAGGAGATCCAGGACTCGACCGGCATCTTCTATTCGATGACGTCGTCGGTCGTCAGCCAGTGGGGAGCGCCCGGCAGCGGCTATGGAGCGGTGCAGGCCCAGTTCTCGCCGGCCTTGAACTGGAAGATGTTCGACGATCCCGGGATCGGCGCCGGCTCCTTCCAGTTCGCCTATTTCGCGGCCCAGTACTGGTCGGGCCAGACCGGCCAGAGCCTGCAGAACAGGCTATTCCTCAACAGTCCGGTCAACGACTATCCGGTCAACCAGCTCACCTTCGCGCAGGTGAGCTACACGCACGACTTCCCCGGCCACTTCGTGTCGCTCACTCTGGGTCAGTTTCCTTTCTCGAACTTCGACACCAATGCCTACTCCGGCAACGAGCAGGTCAATTTCCTTGGCTACTCGCTGGCGCAGAACGGCAGCCAGAACTATTCGCAGGGCAGCCTCGGTGCCTATGTCCAGGTCAATCCGACCAAGGAGCTGACCTTGATCGCGGGCTTCCAGGACGCCAACAACGTCGCGGTTTCCAACTACATCCAGTTCAATACGGCGTTCCAGGGCCAGTATTCCTGGTTCCTCTACGGTGCCGTGTCGCCCAATCTCGGCAGGCTCGGCAAGGGCACCTATTCGCTGCTCTACTACAATCTGCCGAGCGTCCCGATGCAGCCGCAGGCGAGTTCGGGTCTGTCGTTCAACGCCTCCCAGACGCTCGACGAGAAATGGGGCCTGTTCGTACGTGCCAACACCGCATGGAACTCGAGTTGGTACATCCAGTCGTCGATCTCGGGCGGCGCCGTCTACAACAATCCGCTGGGCCGTGCGCCGCAAGACCAGATCGGCCTCGGCATCGCCTGGAACGCCACGAACCAAAGGCTCTATGCAGGCGCGCCGGTGCGGCCCAGCGAGACGATGGTCGAGCTGTACTGGTCGTGGTCGGTGAAACACCTGTTGATCACGCCCGACGTCCAGCTTTATTTCCAGCCGGCGCTGGCGCCGACGCAGCAGATGGCGGCGGTCTTCTCGCTGCGGCTCACGGTGCTGTTCTGACGTGCCCGTAGCGTGTTCGAGGGGGAGAGCCTGTCCATGACCGATACGATCGATCCGTCCAGGCAGGGGCATGGGCGGATGAGCATGTGGAGTGTCTCGTCGCTCGGCATCGGATCCATGGTCGGCGCCGGCATCTTCGCGCTGCTGGGCCAGGCCGCGCTGATGACAGGCAGCGACGTCTATCTCTCCTTCGCCGTCGGCGGCGTCATCGCGCTGCTGTCGGGCTACTCCTATGCCCGGCTCGCCGCCCGCTTCCCGAGTTCGGGCGGCATCATGGACTATTTCGACCGGGCCTTTCCGTCGAAGACCGTGGCGGGTGGCCTGTCGGTCCTCTATCTGGTGACGCAGATCGTCAATATCGCGATGGTCGCCAAGACTTTCGGCGCCTATGCCGACCGCCTGCTGCTGGGCGACGTTTCGGCCGCCTATGTGGCCAACATCTTCGCGTCGGCTATCGTGATCGTCCTCTTCATCGTCAACATGGCGGGATCCGGCATGGTCGGGCGCGTCGAGGAGCTGCTGGTCGGGATCAAGCTGGTCATCCTGACGGCGCTGCTGGTGGCCGGTGGGTCGAGCCTCGATCCCGCGATGTTGGCGCAGGGGCCGACCGTCGGTCCGGGCATATTGCTCGCGAGCGTCGGCCTTACCTTCTTCGCCTATGGCGGCTACGGCATGATGACCAACGCCTCGGGCCACGTCGCCGATCCCGCAAAGACCATTCCGCGCGCCATCTTCCTCGCGATCGGTGTCGTGATCGTCCTCTATATCGGCCTGTCGGTCGTCGTGATGGGCAACATCTCGCCCGACGAGCTGGCGCGCTTCACGACCACGGCCGTGGCGCAGGCCGCCAAGCCCGTCCTCGGTCAGGTCGGCTTCGTCGTCGTGTCGATCGGTGCGCTGTTCGCGACTGCCTCCTCGATCAATGCGAGCTTCTTCTGTGCCCTCGAAGTCTCGCGCGGCCTCGCCGGCAAAGGGCAGCTTCCCCCCGTGTTCGAGCGGGTCGCCTGGGGGCAGGGCACGCGCGGGCTGGTGTGGTCGGCCGGTGCCGTTCTGGTGATGGTCAACCTTCTCGATCTCGGCGCCATCGCCCAGGTCGCGGGTGCGACGATCCTGATCTGCTATCTCGGCGTCTTCGCGGCGCACTGGCGGCTGCATGGCGAAGCGGGGGGATCGCGCCTCCCGATCGTCGTCGGTGCGGCGCTGATGGCCGTGGTGCTCGTGGCGTTCGCGGTCAGCCTCTGGTCGACGCAGCCCTCGGCCATCTGGCTCACCGGGCTGGCCGTCGCCGGCAGCCTCGGCGTCGAATGGCTGATTCAACGCCGCCGCCGCTCGTCCTGACGTCACCGCGAAGCGGACATTCCGGCCGCGCTCCCAGCAGAGAGGTTCTGATGACGAGAACGACCTGGCATTGCCACATCGCGGTGTCGCTCGACGGTAAGATCGCGCGGCCCGACGGTTCTTTTGACTGGCTGATGGATTATCCTCCGCAGGAGTTCGGCATCGACGCGTTCCTGGCGGAGGTCGACGCCGTCGTGATGGGGCGTGCGACCTACGAGACCGTGCGCGGCTTCGGCGACTGGCCGCATCCCGATAAACCCACCTTCGTGGTGACCAGCCGGCCGCTCGTCGATCCGCCGCAGGGCGTCGAGGCGCGGCCGGCCGACTTCGCGGCCCTTGCCGCCGAACTCGAAGGCAAAGGCGCGCGGCGCGTCTGGGTCGAGGGCGGCGGTCAGGTGATCCGCGGCATGATGGCGGTGGGCAAGCTCGACGTACTGGAGATGGCGCTGCTGCCGCTCGTGCTGGGCGACGGCATCCCGCTCTTCCCCGAGGGCACACCCGGCCTCGGGCTGCGGCTGGTCAAATGCGAGCCCCGCTCGGGCGGCGCGCTGCATCTCGTCTACCAGGCCGCTTGATCAACAAGCTCTTCTCCTCCCCGTTCTACAGGGGAGCTTCGCGTCAATCCCGCGGGTTGCGGAAGACGACGCAGGCGCCCCCCTTGGCCCTCAGCTTCGCGCAGAGTGCGTCGGCCTCCGCCCGGGTCTTTGCCGAGACCCGCACGGCGTAGGTGGGCAAATCGTTGCGGCGCGAATTCAGGACCAGCGGCAGCCGATCGTCGAGCACGGGTTCGTACTTGCGCCGCAGCCTCTCGTAGTGGGCAAGCACGCGGCCTTCGGACCAGTTGCCGGCAAGCTGGACGCCCCACGGTCCCCAGGCCGGGTCCGAGGTGAGCAGGGGGCGGCGGCGCGGCGTGTCGATCATGTTCCTGGCGAGTTCGATGCAGCGCTCGCCTGTCTGTGTCGCCGTGGACTGCAGCTGCGGCATCGGGTGGGCGGTCCAGGCCTCGGCGCTATAACCGGTGACGATGCGGACATAGGCTTGCGTCTCGCCGGGCAGGACGCTGCGGCCAGCGCGCCAGGCCTCGACCTGGCCGGGACCGGCATTGTAGGCGGCTGCGGCCAGGCCGAGATTGCCGCGGAAGGTCGTGCGCAGCTCGCGCAGGTAGCTCGCCGACTCGCGCAACGCCTGAAGCGGCTCGAAGGCGTTGGTGAGGCCGCGCATCGCCGCGGTCCCCGGCATGAATTGCGCGATGCCCTGCGCGCCCGCCGGGCTGACGGCCGAGGGATTGAACCGGCTCTCCTGCCAGATGAGGCGGGTGAAGAACTCTTCCGGCAGCCCGTTCTCGGCTGCCGCCTGGGCCAGCGTGCTGCAGATGTCGGCGACGGAGGGGCGCCGGTCATTCGCCGGTTCGGCACGCGCCTGTGCCAGCGGCGGCAGGGCAATGGCGAGCGATACCAAGGCCAGCAGCGACAGGAGCAGACATCGCGGGGTGAGCAGCACGCGATCCATTGGCGGCAATGGTATCATCGTCGGCCGAATTCACGCACCGCATCGGACTCTGTTTCATGATCCGCAAAGCCACCCTCGCCGACCGTCCCCGCATTTCCGAAGTGCGCCTTGCCGTGCGCGAGAACCAGCTCAGCGCGGCCTCGGCAGGCAAGGTCGAGACTACCGCTGACTGGATCTTCGAGAACGCCACCTTCTGGGTATGGGAGGAGGCGGGTGCGGTGCAGGGCTTCTCCGTCGCCGATCCGCGCGACGGCACGATCTTCGGGTTGTTCATCCATCCCGATTACGAGGGCCGTGGGCTGGGACAGGCGCTGCTGCCGCTTGCCTGTGAGGATGTGCGTGCCGCGGGCTTTGCGGCGGCGACATTGACGACAGGGCCCGGTACGCGCGCCGAGCGCTTCTATCGCACCAACGGCTGGGAAGAGATCGGCCGTCAGGACAACGGCGAGATCATCTTCCGGAAGGCGCTGTAACGGCGCGCTTCAGGGCTGCGCGGGCGAGGAGGCGCGTCGAATCGAGGGTCGGCAGCGGCGAGTTGCCGTCGTGCATGATCAGCGGGATTTCGGTGCAGCCCAGGATGACGGCATCGCAACCCTCTTTCTTCATGCGGCCCATCACGCGCTGGTAGGCTGCGACGGCCTCTGCCGTAAACACGCCCTGCACCAGTTCGTCCATGATGATGCGGTTGGTTTCGTCACGCTCGGCGTCCGTGGGGCGCAGCCACGCGAGCCCCTGCGCCTCGATCTTCTGGGGATAGACCTCGCTGTCGATCAGCCAGCGCGTACCGGTGATGCCGAGCTTCCTGTAGCCGCGCGCTGCGGCTTCGGCGGCGACCACCTCGGCGATGTGCAGCCAGGGCAGCGGCGAGCGCGGCAGCACAAGCGCCATCGCCTGATGGATCGTATTGTCGGGACAGATCAGGAAATCCGCACCGGCCTTGGCGAGCTTTCCGGCCGACGAGAGCATCAGCTCGGCCACGCCGGCACGGTCGCCGCGATCGAGCCGCTCGACATAATCGGCCAGCGAATGGGTATGCATCGAGACTTCGGGATGGGCATGCGGACCCATTAGTCCCGCGCCTTCGACGCAGATCGTCTTGTAGCAGAGGGCGGCGCCCTCGGCGGAGCAGGCGACGATCCCGATATGCTGCGGCATGCTTATCCCTTCGCGCGCGGATGCGCGGCGCGATAGACGGCGGCGAGGCGGGCGGCATCGACGTCGGTGTAGCGCTGCGTCGTCGACAGCGATGCGTGGCCCAGCAATTCCTGGATGGTACGCAGGTCGCCGCCGGCGCCCAGCAGGTGCGTCGCGAAGGAATGGCGCAGCGCGTGCGGCGTCACGCTTTCGGCGAGGCCGAGGTCCCGGCGGATCTCGCGCACCCGCTTCTGCACGATGGCGGGATCGAGCGCGCCGCCGCGCGCGCCCACGAAGACGCGATCCGACGGCTTGGCCGCGGCCAGCCAGGGGCAGGCGTCGCGATAGGCCTTGAGCGCCTGCAGCGCCTGCGGCAGCAGCGGCACCAGCCGCGTCTTGTTGCCCTTGCCGGTGACGGCAAGCGTGTCGCGGCCGCTCTTCAACAGGTCGTCGACTTCCGCCTTGGAGAGCGACAACGCCTCGCCGATGCGAAGGCCGGCGCCGTAGAGCAGGACCAGCACCGCGGCATCGCGCAGGTCGATCCACGGCGCGCGCTCCTGGTCGGACTGGGCCTGGAGCACGTCCTCCATGTCGCGTTCGCTCAGCGCCTTCGGCACTGAGCGCGGCAGCTTGGGCGTCTGGATGGTGGCGATGCTCGCATTGTGCGCGAGGCCGTTCTTGTCGAGGAAGCGGAAGAACGAGCGAACCGAGGAGAAGGCCCGTGCCGTCGAGGTGCGCGCCATGCCCTGGTGCGCGCGATCGGCCAGCCAGGCACGGAACTCGGCGGGCTTCAGCCTCGCGAGCGCATCGAGGGTCGGTGTCTCGCCGAGATAGGTCGTCATGAAGCCAAGGAAGGTCGCGACGTCGTGCTCGTAGGCGGTGAGCGTGTGCACGGCGAGCCTGCGCTCGGTCTTCAGCCAGTCGCGCCACGCCTCCAGTGCGCCTGCGACACTCAAGGCGATGTCACTCGGGCAGGTCGAGCCAGGCGCGGATTGTGTTCTCCAGCACCTTCGACAGGAAGAACAGCAGCTCGGTCGCCATCTCCGGGCCGAAGGCCTCCGGATCGCGCGCGCCGAAGCACATGACGCCGTCGGGCGAACCCGACGAGACCTGCAGGCGCATCAGCACGTCCGATTTCACGAAGCGCGCGACGTCGCCAAAGAAGGCTTCCTCGCCGACGATGTCGGAGCGCAGGCGGGCATGCTTGTCGGGGCCGATGGCGGCGTCGATGGCGCCCGGCGCCAGCACGTAGACGCCGCGCACCGGCACGCGCTTGGGCGCGTCAGCATTGGCCTCGATCGCCATGGTGATGAAGTCGACGTCGAGCAGCTCGGGCAGCTCGTGCGTGACGACGTGGATCATCTTTTCGAACGTCGTCGCCTGGATGATGCTGATTACCGCCGCCTGGATACGGTTCTGGACGATCTGGTTCTGCTTGGAATTGGCGATGATCTCGGTGCGCTCGACCTTGAGCTTCTCGATCTCGCCGCGCAGGCGCTTCAGGATCGCCTGCTGCATGTCGATGACGCCCGGTCCCTGGACCCTCGGCGTGATGCCCATCTCGGCGGCCAGTTCGCCGTTCTTGTCGAAGAAGTCGAGATGAGCCTTGAGATAGGCCACGACGTCGTCGGCGGTGATCAGCTTCACCTGCCGGCCGGAGCCGTCGGGCGCCGGGATCGTACCGTCATTGGCCATGTGCCCGTCCCCGGGTCAGAGGATCGACTGGCCGGTCTTGGCCCAATCGTCGAGGAAGGCCTTCAGGCCATTGTCGGTCAGGGTGTGCTTGAAGAGCTGGCGCAGCACGTTGGGCGGCAGCGTGCCGACATGGGCGCCGAGCTTGGCGGCGGCGATCACATGCTGCGTGTGACGGATCGAGGCCACCAGCACCTCGGTCTTGAAGTGCGGGTACTGGCGGTAGATCGTCATGATCTCGCCGATGAGATGCATGCCGTCCTGGCCGATATCGTCGAGGCGGCCTACGAAGGGCGATACGAAAGTTGCGCCGGCCTTGGCTGCCAGCAGCGCCTGCGCCGCCGAGAAGCAGAGCGTGACGTTCACCATCGTGCCTTCGGAGGTTAGTGCCTTGCAGGTCTTGAGACCGTCTGGCGTCAGCGGAACCTTCACGGTGACGTTCCTGGCCAGCTTGGCGAGCTTGCGGCCTTCCTCAAGCATCGTCTTGTGGTCGGTCGCGACCGTTTCGGCGCTGACCGGGCCCGGGACGATGGCGCAGATCTCCTTGATGACGTCGAGCATCTGGCGGCCCGACTTGGCGATCAGCGAGGGGTTGGTCGTCACCCCGTCGAGCAGGCCGGAGGCCGCCAGATCCGTGATATCGGCGACATCGGCGGTATCGACGAAGAACTTCATATAAACTACCCCAATGGCCAGTGGTTCGGACTCGCCTGTTGCCACAATTTCTAGCGATTCCCCCTCGGAGCCACAAGCCAAGGGGGCAGCGTCGTCGCGTCTCGAATCGGTGGAAAACACGGTCAAGGTCTTGCTGCCGCTGCCGCTCGGCGATGCCTACGACTATCGCGTGCCTGAAGGCATGGCGGTCGTGCCGGGGCATTTCGTCATCGTGCCGCTGGGCAAGCGCGAAACCGTCGGCGTCGTCTGGGGCACAGGCACCGGCGACGTCGCGCCGGAGAAGTTGCGCGACGTGATCGCGGTGCTGCCGGCACTGCCGATGGCCGACGCGATGCGCCGCTTCGTCGATTGGGTGTCGGCCTACACGCTGATGCCTGCAGGCGCCGTGCTGCGCATGGCGATGAGCGTGCCGTCGGCGCTCGAAGCGCCCAAGACCGAACTGGTCTATCGCCCGGCCGCGCCGACCGAGGACACTGCGCTCAAGCTCACGGCGGCGCGTCGTCGCGTGCTGGAGCAGTTGAAGGATGGGCCCGCGATGGCCGCCGCGGAGCTTGCGCATCTCGCCGGCGTGGGCACGTCGGTGGTGAAGAGTATGGCATCGGTCGGGCTACTGGTGGCCGAGGAGCGCATCGTGCGCCGCTCCTTTCCGCAACCCGACGGGCTTCATGACGGGCCGACCTTGTCGGCCGCGCAAAAGATCGCCGCCGATAGCCTGGTCGAGAAGGTGAAGGCACATGCCTTCTCTGCGACCTTGCTCGATGGCGTGCCGGGCGCGGGCAAGACAGAGGTCTATTTCGAGGCGGTCGCCGCCTGTCTCGCCGCTGGCCGGCAGGTGCTGGTGCTGCTGCCGGAGATCGCGCTGACGGCGCAATGGCTCAGGCGCTTCGAGGACCGCTTCGGCGCCTTGCCGTCGCCCTGGCATTCCGGCCTCACCAGCCTGGAACGCCGCGAAACCTGGCGGGCCATTGCCGAGGGGCGGGTCGGCGTCGTCGTGGGCGCGCGCTCCGCGTTGTTCCTGCCATTCGCCAATCTCGGCCTCATCGTCGTCGACGAGGAACACGACAGTTCGTTCAAGCAGGACGAGGGCGTCGTCTACAATGCGCGCGACATGGCGGTGGTGCGCGCGCGCCTTGCCTCCGCACCTATCGTGCTCGCGTCCGCGACGCCCTCGCTCGAGAGCGTCGTCAACGTGAAGACCGGCCGTTACGGCGAGGTGCATCTGCCGGGGCGGCACGGCGGCCATCGGCTCGCCACCCTGTCGGCGATCGATCTCCGACGCGAGGCGCCCTCGCGCGGCCGCTGGCTGTCGCCGCCGGTCGTCGAGGCGATGAAGAAGACGCTGGCGGCCGGCGAGCAGACGCTGCTCTACCTCAATCGCCGCGGCTATGCGCCGATCACGCTCTGCCGCGCCTGCGGCTCGGGGCTGGAGTGCCCGCAATGCTCAGCCTGGCTGGTCGAGCATCGTTTTCGCCGCACGCTGGTCTGCCATCACTGCGGCTACACCGAGCCGCCGGCGCAGACCTGCCGGCATTGCGGCGCGGTCGACCAGTTCGTCGCCTGCGGTCCCGGTGTCGAGCGCCTCGCGGAGGAGGCGCTGGAGCTTTTCCCCGAGGCGCGGCTGGAACTCTTCACGTCGGACAGCCTGATGAACCGCGACGAGGCGTCGGCCGCGGTCGAACGCATGGAGAAGGGCGAGATCGATATCCTGATCGGCACGCAGATGGCGGCGAAGGGCCATCACTTCCCCAACCTCACGCTGGTCGCCGTGATCGATGCCGATCTCGGCCTTAACGGCGGCGATCTGCGGGCGGCCGAGCGGACGTTCCAGCTCCTCTATCAGGTGGCGGGCCGCGCCGGCCGCGACGGGAGGCCGGGCCGGGCGCTGATCCAGACCCACAATCCCGACCATCCGGTGATGCAGGCGCTGGTTTCGGGTGATCGCGACCGCTTCGTCGAGGTCGAACTGCACGACCGGTCGCTGGCCGGCATGCCGCCCTACGGACGGCTGGCTTCCCTGATCATTTCCGGGCCGGATCCCGTGGCGGTCGACAATGTTTGTGCAGCACTCGCGCGCCAGGCGCCGCAGCAGGAAGGCGTCACGATCCTGGGGCCGTCGGTCGCACCGCTGGCCCTGCTGCGCGGCCGGCACCGCCGTCGCTTCCTGCTCAAGGCCGGCCGCGAGACCGCCGTGCAGCCCTTGCTACATGCGTGGCTGGAGAAGATCGGCCTGCCCGGTTCAGTGCGTCTGCAGGTCGATGTCGACCCGTATTCCTTCCTTTGAGTCCACACGTCGGGACCCCCGCGCCGAAAAACCGCTGTAGAACAGCGCTTTGCCGACGTTGCGCCGGGAAATGCAGCATGGTAGCAACGCGCGCTTTTCCGGGGTGGGGCGGCAAGCGACGCGGGGCGTTCTGCTAGCGAAAAGCGTGTGAATTCAATGGCTTGCCGGCCGTGTTCCGCGGCAGGGGAGAGGCTCTAGACGTGACCACCGCAACCACCGGCGTTGCCGGACGCTATGCCAGCGCCCTTTTTGAACTCGCGGATAGCGCCAAATCCCTCGACCAGGTGGCGCAGGATCTCGCCACCTTTCGCAAGCTGCTCGACGAGAGCGCCGACCTGGCGCGCCTCATTGCCAGCCCGGTCATCGGCCGCGCCCTGCAGGGCAAGGCGCTGCTCGCGGTTCTCGATGCCGCCGGCATTTCCGGGCTGACCCGCAGCTTCATCGGCACCGTGGCTGCCAACGGCCGCTCGCGCGATCTGCCGGCGATGGCCTCGGCGTTCCTCGCCGAACTCGCCCGCCGCCGCGGCGAGACGACCGCGACGGTCACCTCGGCCGTTCCACTTTCCCCCGCCCAGCTGCAGCAGCTCAGCACCGCGCTGCGCTCCGTGCTGGCCAGCAATAAGGTTTCCATCGACGCGCGCGTCGAACCCGACATTCTCGGCGGTCTCGTCGTCAAAGTCGGTTCGCGCCTGTTCGATTCGTCCGTCCGAAGCAAGCTGCAGCGCCTGCAGCTTGCCATGAAGGGAGTTGCCTAAATGGATATCCGTGCCGCCGAAATCTCGGCCATTCTGAAGCAGCAGATCGCCAACTTCGGCACCGAAGCCGAAGTGGCCGAGGTCGGCCAGGTCCTCTCCGTCGGTGACGGCATCGCGCGCGTCTACGGCCTCGACAGCGTCAAGGCCGGCGAGATGGTCGAGTTCCCCGGCGGCATCAAGGGCATGGCGCTCAATCTCGAGAGCGACAATGTCGGCGTCGTCATCTTCGGCGAAGATCGCACCATCAAGGAAGGCGACACCGTCAAGCGTACCGGCACCATCGTCGACGTGCCCGTGGGCAAGGGCCTGCTCGGCCGCGTCGTTGACGGTCTCGGCAACCCGATCGATGGCAAGGGCCCTCTGGCCACCACCGAGCGCCGCCTGGTCGAGGTGAAGGCGCCGGGCATCATTCCGCGCAAGTCGGTGAACGAGCCGATGCAGACCGGCCTCAAGGCCGTCGACTCGCTGGTCCCGGTCGGCCGCGGCCAGCGCGAGCTGATCATCGGCGATCGCCAGACCGGCAAGACCGCCGTCGCGATCGACACCTTCCTGAACCAGAAGGGCATCAACAAGGGCACCGACGAGAGCCGCAAGCTCTACTGTGTCTACGTCGCCATCGGCCAGAAGCGCTCGACCGTCGCCCAGATCGTCAAGACGCTCGAGGACAACGGCGCGCTGGAATACTCCATCGTCGTCGCCGCCACCGCGTCCGACCCGGCGCCCATGCAGTTCCTCGCGCCGTACACCGGTTGCGCCATGGGCGAGTACTTCCGCGACAACGGCATGCATGCCGTGATCGTGTATGACGATCTTTCCAAGCAGGCCGTCGCCTATCGCCAGATGTCGCTGCTGCTGCGCCGCCCGCCGGGCCGCGAAGCCTATCCCGGCGACGTGTTCTATCTCCATTCGCGCCTGCTCGAGCG
The DNA here is from genome assembly GCF_019039055.1 of Reyranella humidisoli. NCBI lineage: Bacteria > Pseudomonadati > Pseudomonadota > Alphaproteobacteria > Hyphomicrobiales > Reyranellaceae > Reyranella > Reyranella humidisoli. The sequence goes on along the minus strand of NZ_JAHOPB010000001.1, from coordinate 269,935 downwards.
CGCCGCCAAGCTGAACGAGAAGAACGGCTCGGGCTCGCTGACGGCGCTGCCGATCATCGAGACGCAGGCCGGCGACGTGTCGGCCTACATCCCGACCAACGTGATCTCGATCACCGACGGCCAGATCTTCCTCGAGACGGAGCTCTTCTATCAGGGCATCCGTCCGGCCATTAACGTCGGCCTGTCGGTCAGCCGCGTCGGCTCGGCCGCGCAGATCAAGGCGATGAAGCAGGTCGCCGGTACCATCAAGCTGGAGCTGGCGCAGTATCGCGAAATGGCGGCCTTCGCCCAGTTCGCCTCGGACCTCGACGCCTCGACCCAGCGCCTGCTCGCGCGTGGCCAGCGCCTGACCGAGCTGCTGAAGCAGGGCCAGTTCTCGCCGATGCCGGTCGAGGAGCAGGTCATCTCGCTCTATGCCGGCACCCGCGGCTTCCTCGACACGCTGCCGATCGGCCGCATCAACGAGTTCGAGCGCCAGTTGCTCGACGCGGTCCGCGCCGAAGGCTCGATCCTGTCGTCGATCCGCGAGAAGCGCGAGATCGTCAAGGAGACTGACGACAAGCTGAAGGCGTTCCTCGGCGATTTCGTCAAGAAGTTCGCCTAAGGCGCTCGCAGGTTTAGATGCCCAGTCTCAAGACCTACCGGCTCAGGATCCGAAGCGTCCAGTCGACGCAGAAGATCACGAAGGCCATGAAGATGGTCGCAGCCGCCAAGCTGCGACGCGCCCAGGAGCAGGCCACCGCGGCCCGTCCCTATGCCGAAGCCATGGACCGGATTCTGGCGTCGCTGGGTCACAGTTTCAAAGGCGGTACCGGCCCGCGCCTGCTGGCCGGCACCGGCTCGGACAAGGTTCATCTGCTGATCGTCGCCACGGGTGATCGTGGCCTGTGCGGCGGCTTCAACAGCACCATCGTGCGCGAGGCGCGCCGTCAGATCCGCGCGCTCCAGGCCGAAGGCAAGACCGTCAAGATCTTCACCGTGGGCCGCAAGGGCCGCGAGCAGTTGCGCCGCGACTACAGCACTCTGCTGGTCGAGGGCATGACCGACCTCGGGCGTCCGCGCCTTGGGTTCGGCGACGCCCAGAGGGTCATGAAGCGCGTCATGGAGATGTATGACGCCGGCGAATTCGACGTGGCCTCCATCGTCTTCAATCGCTTCAAGTCGGCGATGACCCAGGTCACGACGGTGCAGCAGCTCATCCCGCCGCCGGCGCCCGAGGGCACGGCCGATACGGCTGCTCCCGTTGCAGCGGGCGGCGCGATCTACGAATTCGAGCCGGACGAGGGCGAGATTCTCGCCGACCTGCTGCCGCGTAACCTGACCGTCCAGATCTTCCGCGCCCTGCTGGAGAACGCCGCGAGCTTCTACGGCTCGCAGATGACGGCGATGGACTCGGCATCGCGCAACGCCGGCGAAGTGATCAAGAAACTGACGCTGCAGATGAACCGCTCGCGTCAGGCCACCATCACCAAGGAACTCATCGAGATCATCTCGGGCGCCGAGGCCGTTTAGGCCGCGCGCTGTACGCAATAGAAAGAAAGGGATCCGTCTCATGGCAACCAATAGCATCGGCTCGATCACCCAGATCACGGGCGCGGTCGTCGACGTGCGGTTCGAAGCCGGGCAGCTGCCGAACATCCTGAACGCGCTGCACGTCAACGCCGACAACCGCCTGATCGTGCTGGAAGTCGCCCAGCACCTGGGTGAATCCGAAGTGCGCGCCATCGCGATGGACACGACCGACGGTCTGGTCCGCGGCGAGAAGGCGGTCGACACCGGTTCGCCCATCCAGATGCCGGTCGGCCCCGAGACGCTCGGCCGCATCCTGAACGTCATCGGCGATCCGATCGACGAGCGCGGCGCGGTCGGCAACAAGCAGACCCTGCCGATCCATCGCAGCGCGCCGGAATTCACCGAGCAGTCGACGGAAGCCCAGATTCTGGTCACGGGCATCAAGGTCATCGACCTGCTCGCGCCCTACGCCAAGGGCGGCAAGATCGGCCTGTTCGGCGGCGCCGGCGTCGGCAAGACCGTGACGATCATGGAACTGATCAACAACGTCGCGAAGGCGCACGGCGGCGTGTCGGTGTTCGCCGGCGTCGGCGAGCGTACCCGCGAGGGCAACGACCTCTATCACGAGATGATCGAGGGCGGCGTCATCAAGCTCGACGGTCCGGGCTCCAAGGTGGCTCTGGTGTACGGCCAGATGAACGAGCCGCCGGGCGCCCGTGCCCGCGTCGCGCTGTCGGGCCTCACCGTCGCCGAATACTTCCGCGATGCCGAAGGGCAGGACGTGCTGTTCTTCGTCGACAATATCTTCCGCTTCACCCAGGCCGGCTCGGAAGTGTCGGCGCTGCTCGGCCGTATCCCGTCGGCGGTGGGTTATCAGCCGACCCTGGCCACCGACATGGGCGGCCTGCAGGAGCGCATCACCTCGACCAAGAAGGGCTCGATCACCTCGGTGCAGGCCATTTACGTGCCCGCCGACGACTTGACCGATCCGGCCCCGGCCGCCTCGTTTGCCCACTTGGATGCCACGACCGTGCTCAGCCGCTCGATCGCCGAGCAGGCGATCTTCCCGGCCGTCGATCCGCTCGACTCGACCTCGCGCATGCTCGACCCGCGCGTCGTCGGCCAGGAGCACTACGACACCGCCCGCTCCGTGCAGCGCGTATTGCAGCAGTACAAGTCGCTGCAGGACATCATCGCCATTCTGGGCATGGACGAGCTGTCGGAAGAGGACAAGCTGGTCGTGAGCCGCGCCCGCAAGATGCAGCGCTTCCTCAGCCAGCCGTTCCACGTGGCCGAAGTGTTCACCGGCACGCCGGGCGTGTTCGTGAAGCTCGAGGACACGATCAAGGCCTTCAAGGGCATCCTTGCCGGCGAGTACGACGATCTGCCGGAGCCGGCGTTCTACATGGTCGGTACGATCGAGGAAGCCGTGAACAAGGCCAAGAAGCTCGCGGCCGAGGCGGCCTAAGCAGATGGCCAAGGTCTCCTTCCGTCTGGTGATGCCCGAGCGCGAACTGCTCGCGACCGAGGCCGACATGGTCGTCGTCCCGGGCAGCGAAGGCGACTTCGGCGTCCTGCCGGGCCACGCCCCGCTGATCTCGACCGTCCGTCCGGGCGTCCTCGAGGTCTACCAGGGCAACAAGGTCCAGCAGCGCTTCCTCGTGGCCGGCGGCTTCGCCGAGGTCACGCCGGAGCGTTGCACGGTGCTCGCCGACGAGGCGGTACCCTTCGAGCAGGTTACCGTCGCGCAGCTCGACGACCGCGAGCGCTCGGCCCGCAACGACATCACTGACGCCGCTACGCCCGCCGAGAAGGCTGCCGCCGAGAAGAATCTGGGCATTGCCCAGGATCTGAAGCGCGCCCAGGCCTTCTACGCCAGCCGCTGATTTCAGCGCTACTGCGCATTTTTCAGTCGAGAAGTGCACCGGTCTGCCATTGAAACGCAGGCCGGAGGTGGGTTTATTACGCTGGTAAGACAACGCGCCGAGGGTGCTCGTTCATGGGTAACTGGACACTCGAGACGATCGCCTGGGATCGCTTCGATGCGTCGAAGGTCGATCCGGAGATCCTTCGCAACATCAAGGCCGCAGCCCTGGTGGAGCGGAACGGAGGCGACTACGGCATCTATCTCGGCCGGGTGTTCGCCGGCGACGTGTTGTTCATGGACGCCGTCGACAACTGGGTCGTCGAGGAAGTGCAGCATGGCCTGGCGCTCGGCCGCTGGGCCCAGCTGGCCGATCCGACGTGGGATTTCGACGCCGCCTTCGAGCGCTTTCGCACCGGCTACAAGCTGCCCCTGCATGTGAACGAATCGGTGCGAGGCAGCCAGGCCGGCGAAATGATCGCGCGCTGCATCGTCGAGACCGGCACCAGTTCCTATTACAGCGCCCTCAAGGACGCGACCGAGGAGCCGGTGCTGAAGCAGGTCTGCCAGAAGATCGCGGCCGACGAGTTCCGCCACTACAAGCTGTTCTACGAGCATCTCAACCGCTGCCTGCAGCGCGACCGGCTGAACCGCTGGGCCCGCCTGCGCATCGGCTGGGGGCGTCTGGCCGAAAGCGAGGACGACGAACTGGCATACGCCTACTTCGCCGCCAACGAACCGGTGGATGCGGTTTACGACCGCAAGCGCAACATGCAGGCCTATGCGCGCCGGGCCTATCCGCTGTACCGGCAGACCCATGTCCAGCGCGCCATTGCCATGGTCCTGAAGACGATCGGTCTTGAACCGCAGGGCCGGCTCAACAACCTGATGACGCGCGCCGGCCTCTGGTTCCTGCGCCGCAACGCCGCCAGGCTGGCCGCCCAGAACGCCTAGAGAAGGCGCTTAGATCAGGTCGGCGAATTCCGTGAACACCGCGTCGTAGACGGCGCGCTTGAAGGGCACGATCACGGACGATAGTTCGCCCGGGGCGATCCAGCGCCAGGCGACGAATTCCTGGTCGTGCGCATGGATGTCGATGTCGGCATCCGTTCCCGTGAAGGCCAGCGCGAACCACTTCTGCGCCTGCCCGCGCCAGCGTCCCTTCCAGTAGGCGGGCCGCCGGTCCTCCGGCACCTCGTAGGCGATCCACCTGGCGCTTTCCCGCAGCAGCAGCGCCTTGGACGTGCCGACCTCCTCCTGCAACTCGCGGCAGGCGGCTTCCACGGGCGTCTCGCCCTTGTCGATGCCGCCCTGGGGCATCTGCCATGCATCCGGCTGGTTGGCGCGGCAGCCGACGAAGACGCGCCGGTCCGGGGCGATCAGCATCATGCCGACGTTGCGGCGATATTCATCGGGACGGCCGGTCATCATCATCATCATCATGTTCTTCATGGGCGGAGCTGGGCGGGCTGGGTACGCATCCGGTTCATGCAGGCATCGCGGCATTCGAAATGGCCGATGATCGGCACCATCGACACGTCCTTGCGCGCTTCCTGCCCCTTGTACCAGCCGCGCAGGGCCGTGATGGCTTCCTCGTCCGGTTGCGCGACGCCGAATGCATGGCGGGGCGCGCGGTCCGGGGCCGCCTCGGCGACCCAGGCCGCCAGTCGGTCGAGATTGCCGACGACGCCCTCGCCGGCCAGCTTGTAGTCGAGTACGTCGGTGCTGCGGGCGTAGCCCACGCCCAGTTCCTCGGTCAGCCGCTGGATCGAGGCCGGGCCGGGCATCGGGCTGATCTCGATCAGCGCGAGGCCACGATCGGCGATCTCCTTCAACAGCGGGCGCAGCACCGCCTCGGCCAGGGCGGGGCGGCCGGGCGCCGCGACGACAAGGCCCACATAGCCCTCGCCGCGCGCGAGGATGGTCCGCAGCCGCTTCAGGTTCTCCGCGGCATCGGCTGCCGCCTCGATCGGGCGGAGGCCGCGTTCGCCCACGGCCGGGTCGTCCATCGGCAGCATGAGGTAGGTTTCATGGCCGAAGGCCCGCGCCTGCTGGAGCCAGCGCGGCAGATCGGGCGTGCCGGGCAGGAACGCCAGGCTGACTTCGGGTGGGAGTTCCTCGATCGCCTTGCGCATGGCCGGCTCCTTGAGGCCGACATTGATCATCAGCAGGCCGAGCCGTGCCGGTGCGCCGACCGACGGATCGAAGCGCCGGGCATTGGCGATCCAGGGCATCCAGCCCGAGGGCGAGATGCGCGGCAGCCGCAGCCCGTCGGTGGTGATCTCGATCATGCCGGCCGATTCCTCGGGCGGCAGCTTGCGGAACCCAAGGGACGGCGCTGGCCGGACCGGCAGGGGCAGGGCCTGGATGGGGGCAGGTTCGGGCGGCACGGCGGCCGCGGACGCGGGGCTGACGGGTGAAGCCGCCACCGCGCTGTCCATCGCTCGCGTCGCCTCGCCGTCCAGCAGGTACCCGAAGACGACACCGGCAGAACCGGCGATCAGGGCGAACACGAAAAGGTAAGCGGCGACCAGCCCCCTGTGGGTCGGTCGCCGCTTTGCCGTTACGTCGCCGCTTCGGCCGGTGCGGGCCACGGCGTCATTCCCGGAAGGGCTTTCAGTTGGCCTTGCCGCTGTAGAGCGAGATGCCGCGGATAAGGTCGGCAGCGCGCAGCAGCTGGTAGTCGGCAGCCTGCTCCTTCGGCGGCTCGTCCGGATCGCCCGACGGCGTTGTCTGGGGAGTCGCCTGGGGAGCCTTCTGGCCGGCGGCCTTGTCGTCGGTCTTGTCGCCCGGCTTGCCGGCTTCCGGCTTGGCCGGCGGCGGCGGGGCGACGGGCTTGTCGTTCGGGTTGGTGATCGAGCGGCGCAGGTTTTCCTCGCGGAAGCTCGAACGCTGCTGGATGCTTTCGATCTTCGCGGGCTCGACCTCGATGTCCGGCTTGATGCCTTCCTTCTGGATGGAGCGGCCCGACGGCGTGAAGTAGAGCGCCGTGGTCAGGCGGATCGCGCCGCCGCCGGTCACCTGCATGATGGTCTGGACCGAGCCCTTGCCGAACGAGCGCGTGCCGAGAACGATGGCGCGGCGGTGATCCTGCAGCGCGCCGGCCACGATCTCAGACGCCGAGGCCGAGCCGCCGTTCATCAGCACGACAATCGGCAGCCCGTTGGCGACGTCGCCCGGCTTGGCGTTCCAGCGCTGGACCTCGTCGTTCTTGCGCGCCTTGACCGAAACGATCTCGCCCTTGTCGAGGAAGGCGTCGGACATCGCGATCGCCTGGTCGAGCAGGCCGCCCGGATTGTTGCGCAGGTCGATGATGTAGCCCTTGAGCTTGTTGCCTGCTTCCTTCTTCAGCTTCTCGACGGCGTCGAGCACGCCCGGCGTCGTCTGCTCGGTGAAGGAGGTGACGCGGATGTAGCCGATGTCGCCGCCCTCGAGGCGGTACTTGACCGGCTTCACCTTGATCGTCTCACGCGTCAGCGACACGTCGAAGGGATCCTTGGTTCCGCGGCGGATCGAGACCTTGATCGGCGTGCCGACCTTGCCGCGCATCCTCTCGACGGCTTCCTGCAGGGTGAGGCCCTGCACCGGCTCGCCGTCCAGCGCGAAGATCAGGTCGCCCGGCATGATGCCGGCCTTGGAGGCGGGCGTGTCGTCGATCGGCGACACGACCTTGATGACGCCGTTCTCCATCGTGACTTCGATGCCGAGCCCGCCGAACTCACCCTTCGTCTGGACCTGCATGTCCTTGTACGACTTCGGGTTCATGTAGCTGGAATGCGGGTCGAGGGCGCTCAGCATGCCATTGATGGCATTCTCGATAAGCTGCTTCTCTTCAACCGGCTCGACATAGTCGCGGCGGATGCGCTCCAGCACGTCTCCGAACAGATTGAGCTGCTGATAGAGCTCGCTCTTGTCGCCGCCGGCGGCCTTCGGATCGGCCGGCTTGTTCTGCGCCAGGGCAGGAGCGGCCAGGAAAGCCACGGCCGTGGCAAGTGAGGCTAAGCGCAGAAAGGTCATTTGGGTGCCTTCAGGAGGGAAGTCGCCAGGGGCTTTGACGCCCGGCGATCCGGAGTTTCAGCGTGGGAGGGAGGATACAGGGGCGTCTTTGGCAGGATCAAGGCGTCGGGCTCCTGCACCACTTCACAAATCAGGCAGAGGCTGCGGCCGCTGGGCGCGGAGTGGCCAGGATGGCCGGCCGCGAGGCGGTCGAAAGCATCGACTTGCCCGTCATTTCCGCAGGCTGCGCGACTCCCATCAGGGCGAGCAGCGTGGGCGCCACGTCGGCCAGCTTGCCGTCGGCCAGCGAATGGACGGCGGCCGGCGCGTTGAAGAGCAGGGCCGGCACGCGATTCAACGTGTGCTGGGTGTGCTTCTGGTGCGATTGCTCGTCGAACATCTGTTCGGCATTGCCATGGTCGGCGGTGACGAACATCGCGCCGCCGGCCGCCTGGATGGCCTGCATCAGCCGCCCGAGGCAGCCGTCGACCGCCTCCACCGCCCGGGTGGCGGCGCCGAGATCGCCGGTATGGCCGACCATGTCGGTATTCGCGTAATTGACGACGATCAGGTCGAACCTGCCCGAGCCGATCGCCTCGACCAGCCTGTCGGTCACCTCAGGCGCGCTCATCTCCGGCTTCAGGTCATAGGTCTTGACCTTGGGCGAGGGCACGAGGATGCGCTCCTCGCCGTCGAACACACGCTCCTCGCCGCCGTTGAAGAAGAATGTGACGTGCGCGTATTTCTCCGTCTCGGCGATGCGCAACTGCTTCAGGCCCGCCTTCGATACGGTCTCGCCGAGGCCCATCCTGATGATTTCCGGCGGGAACAGCGTCTTCAGGAACGGATTGAGCGCCGCCGAATAGTCGACCATGCCGACCTTCGTCGCGAAGTTGACGACCCGGTTGCGAGTGAAGCCGTCGAAGCGCGGATCGAGCAGCGCCGTCAGGATCTGGCGCGCGCGGTCCGAGCGGTAGTTGAACATCAGGAGGCCGTCGCCATCCTTCATGCCGGCATAGCCGTCGATCACGGTGGGCAGCACGAACTCGTCGTCGAGATTGGCGGCATAGCCCTTGTCGACGGCTTGCTTCGCCGTCGTCGCATGCTCGCCCCTGGCGTCGACCAGCGCGTCATAGGCCAGCGTCACGCGCTCCCAGCGCTTGTCGCGATCCATCGGATAGAACCGGCCGGACACGGTGGCGAAGCGGATCGGCAGGCCGGGCGTCAGGCCCGCCTGGATATGGTCGAGGCATTCCAGCGCACTGCGCGGCGGCATGTCCCTTCCGTCGAGGAAAGCGTGAATCCAGACCGGCACGCCGTGCCCTGCGAACAGGTTGGCGAGGAAGACGAGATGGTCCTGATGAGCGTGCACGCCGCCCGGCGACGCGAGGCCGATCAGGTGCAATGCCGCGCCGCTCTTCCTCAGCGTGGCGATCGTCTCGATGAGGATCGGGTTCCTGGCGAGCGAGCCATCCTCGATCGCATTGTCGATGCGCGGCAGGTCGGGCACGGCGACGCGGCCGGCGCCGAGGTTCATGTGGCCGACCTCGGAATTGCCCATCTGCCCCTTGGGCAGACCGACGAAGGTTTCCGAGGCGTCGATCAGCCCCTGCGGACAGGTGGCGACCAGCCGGTCGAAGTTAGGGGTGCGGGCGCCCAGGATGGCGTTGTTCGCGCGCTCGGGACGATGGCCCCACCCGTCGAGGATGCAGAGCAGGACCGGACGCGAGGCCTTGTCGGTCATTACGAGGCCTTCCGCGGCTGTGGCTGGGCGCGCTCCACGGCGTTGAACTTGTTGGGGCAGCTCAGCTCGCGCGGATCGGTGTTGGGATTCTGGTCGGGCACCTCGATGGCGCAGAACACGAACTCGCCGCGCGGCTCGCCATCGATGCTCACGTCGTAGGTGTAGGTGCCGGGCGGGTCGCCCGGAATGATGCACCACGACCGCTGCAGGACGCCGTCCTGCACGGTCTCGAGCATGCGGGTCGTGGCCTTGGTCTTGTCGGCGCTGACTTCCGTCTCGGGGCCGGCGATCACCTGCTCGGCCGGCTGCGAGGTGGTGAGGACCTCGCGCAGCGACACGACACGGTTGGGGCCGCCGAGATACATGCGCCAGCCGAAGCAGGCGCGATGGAACAGCAGAGGGATGGCGTTGGTCTCGTAGTGGCGCTGCTTGCCGTCCTCACCGGTGATCGAGACGTACGGGATGCTGCGCACACCCTTCAGGGCCGGCTTCTCGGCGGGATTGGCGGCAGGGGGCTTGGCCTGCGTCGTCGACTGGGCCATGGCGGCGCCGGGAACGGCAGCCAGGAGGAGGGAGGAGGAGGCGGCCGCGAGCCACCGGGAAATTGCGTGCATGACCGCCAATGTAGCCCCGGTTTTTCGTCAGAACAGAGGCAAAATTGCCGGTATTTCACGCCCGGTGATAGGGATGCCCGGCAAGAAGTTGCTGCGCCCGGTAGATCTGCTCGGCCAGCATGCCGCGAGCCAGCAGATGGGGCCAGGTCATGGCTCCAAAAGACAGGACCAGGCGGGCTTTCCTGAGCATCGCCTCGGTGTGCCCGTCGGCCCCGCCGATCAGGAAGGCCACGTCCGACACGGACGTGTCGCGCCAGCTCCCCAGGCGGGCGGCGAAGGCCTCGCTGTCTAGCACCTTGCCGCGCCGGTCCAGCATGACCAGCGTCGCGCCGGCCGGCGCCGCCTCCAGCAGCAATTCGCCCTCGCGCTGCATGAGCTGCGGGGCGGGGAGCTTCCGCTTTTCCTCGAGTTCCCGCAGCGTCAGCGGCCAGCGGATGCGGCCGGCATAGTGGTCGTAGAGATCGCGCTCCGGCCCCCGCGTCGCGCGGCCGATGGCGGCGATGGTGATCTTCAAGCCACGCTCAGGAGGCGCGCTTGCGCCGGGCCGCGGGCTTCTTCGCCGTCTTGGGCGCGGCGCGCTTGGCGGCCGCCTTCTTGACGGGCTTGTCGGCTGCCTCGTTCTCGAGCGCCCACATCTTCTCGAGCGCGTAGAAGGCGCGCGGTTCGGGGCGGAAGACGTGCACGACCACGTCGCCGGCGTCGACCAGCACCCAGTCGCCGGTCTGCTTGCCCTCGACCGGCGTGTAGCCGTGGCCGGTCTGCTTCAGCTTGTCGGCGAGATTCTCGGCGATGGCGACGACCTGGCGGTTCGAGCGGCCGGAGGCGATCACCATGTAGTCGGCGAAGGCCGACTTGCCCTTGAGGTCGATGACGACGACGTCCTCGGCCTTGTTGTCGTCGAGGGAGTCGCGCACCAGTTTCAGGAGCGCGTCGGAGGCTTTGCTTCGGTCGGGAAGCTGGCGGGTCTGGTCGGGGATGGTCTTTCCTTTCGCTCTGGTTCGGGGCGGGCGCACGGCGCGGATCGCCGTGGCCGAATGGGTATCCAGTCTGCTCGGGATAAAGCACCAGGCCGGCGGCTCGCAAGTGGCGAGCTGGCGGGCCTCGGCGGCTTGCAGCCGGAAACGCTCGAAGGTGCGCGGCGCCGGGGCGGCGAGGGCGGCATGGCTCCAGCCCGGGCGGGCGAAGGCGGCGATGGGGATGCTGCCGAACAGGTCGCGCCAGCCGGCCCAGTCGACGAGCTGGGGCAGGATGTCGGCGCCCATCAGCCAGACGAATTTTGCGCGCGGATAGACCCGCTTCAGCGCCCGCACCGTGTCGAGTGTGTAGCGCGTGCCGAGCACAAGCTCGGGCGCATCGACGCGGATCCTCGGATGGCGGGCGAGCTGGCGGGCACGGGCCACGCGGGTCGGCAGCGGCTCCATCCCGTCGCCGCTCTTCAGCGGGTTCTGCGGCGAGACCAGCCACCACACCTCGTCGAGACCGAGGCGCTTCAACGCCTCCAGGCTGATGTGCCGGTGGCCGGCATGGGCAGGGTTGAACGAGCCGCCCAGCAGGCCGATGCGCCGCGTCGTGGCGCGCGACACGCCCGGCATGGGGTGCAGGGTCACGGCCGAACTCTCACGGGCGCAGCGTACCCTTGCCGCGCACAATGTTCTTGTAGGTCGTGAGCTCGACCAGGCCTACGGGCCCGCGCGCGTGCATGCGGTTGGTCGAGATGCCGATCTCGGCGCCGAGGCCAAACTCGCCGCCGTCGGCGAACTGCGTGCTGGCATTGTGCATCACGATGGCGCTGTCCACCTCGCCCAGGAAGCGCTGCGCCGTGGCCTCATTGTCGGTGACGATCGATTCGGTGTGCTGGCTGCCGTAGCGCGCGATATGCGCGATGGCACCGTCGACGCCGTCGACGGCGGCGACCGAGATGATCGGCTCGAGATACTCGGTGCGCCAGTCCTTCTCGGTGGCGGCCAGAGCCTTCGGGTCGCGCTTCTGTACCTCGGCGTCCCCGCGCACCTCGCAGCCCAGCTCGTGCAGCCTGTCGAGTACCGGCTTCAGGTGCGTGTCGAGCGCGGCGCGGTCGATCAGCAGCGTCTCGGCGGCGCCGCAGACGCTGACGCGGCGCATCTTGGCGTTGGCCACGAGGTCGCGCGCCATGGCGACGTCGGCGTCGCGGTCGACATAGACGTGGCAGATGCCGTCATAGTGGCGCAGCACCGGCACGCGGCTTTCCTGCGTCACGCGGTCGATCAGCGAACGCCCGCCGCGCGGCACGATGAGGTCGAGCCAGTCCATGGCGCGCAGCATCTCGCCCACGGCGGCGCGGTCGGTGGTGGGCACCAGCGCCACGCAATCCTCGGGCAGGCCGGCGCCGGCCAGCGCGCGACGCAGCAGCTCCACGATGGTGCGCGAGGAATGGAAGCTGTCGGAGCCGCCGCGCAGCACGACGACGTTGCCCGATTTGATGCAGAGCGCGCCGGCGTCGGCGGTGACGTTGGGGCGCGCCTCGTAGATCACGCCGATGATGCCGATCGGCACGCGCACGCGGCTGAAGGCCAGGCCGCTGGGACGCTGCCACTGCTCGATGGTCGCGCCGACCGGATCCGGGAGCGCGGCGATTTCGTCGAGGCCCTTCGCCATTGCTTCGACACGCGCGTCGTTCAGCAACAGCCGGTCCTGCAGGGCAGTGGTCATGCCCGCGGCCCTGGCGGCTTCGATGTCGCGCGCGTTGGCGGCAAGGATGGCCGGCTTCTCGTCGCGGATCAGGCGCGCGGCATCCGCGAGCGCCTTGTTCTTGGCGTCGGTCGGCGCATTGCGCAGCGCGGCGGCGGCGGCCTTCGCGCGGCGGCCGAGTTCGGCCACGATGGCCACGGCGTCTTCCGCGGCGGGTTTGGTCTGAACGTTCATGGGACGCTCCGTCTCGTCACTCGACCACGAGGTCGTCGCGATGGACGATCTCGTCGCGGCCGCGGAAACCCAGCAGCCGTTCGATCTCGGCACTCTTGCGGCCGGCGATGCGTCGCGCGTCGTCGGCGGCATAGGCGACCAACCCGCGCGCCAGCACGCGCCCGCCGCGATCCTTCACGTCGACGACGTCGCCACGGCGGAACTCGCCGGCGACCGAGGTGACGCCAGCCGGCAGCAGGCTCTTGCCCGTCGAGAGCGCGCGCACCGCGCCGTCGTCGACGACCAGCGTGCCGGTCGGCTTGAGCGAGCCCTTGATCCACTTCTTGCGGGCCGACAGAGGCGAGGCCTCGGGCAGGAACCAGCTGCAACGCGCGGTGCCGTCGATCAGCGCGCCCAGTGCGCCGACATTGCGTCCGTCGGCGATCGCCATGCGGCAGCCGGCGGCCATCGCGATGCGGCCGGCCATCAGCTTGGTCACCATGCCGCCGTTCGACATCTCGGACGCCGCGACGCCCGCCATCGCCTCGATCTCGGGCGTGATCTCGCGGATCTCGGGAATGAACGTCGCCGAGGCGTCGCTGCGCGGGTCGCCGGTGTAGAGACCGTCGATGTCGGACAGCAGCACCAGTGTGTCGGCCGTGATCATCTCGGCGACGCGCGCGCCCAGGCGATCGTTGTCGCCGAAGCGGATCTCGTCGGTGGCGACCGTGTCGTTCTCGTTGATGACGGGAATGGCGCCGAGGCCCAGCAGCGTCGCCATGGTCTGGCGCGCGTTGAGGTAGCGGCGGCGCTCCTCCGAATCGTTCAGGGTCAACAGGATCTGCGCGACGGTGATGCCGTGCCGTGCCAGCGCTTCCTGGTAGGCCTGCGCGAGCTGGATCTGGCCGGTCGCGGCGGCGGCCTGGCTCTCTTCGAGACGCAGCGGGCCGTTCGGCAGCTTGAGGTGGGTGCGGCCGAGACGAATGGCGCCGGACGAGACCAGCACGACCTCGCAGCCGCCTTTGTGCAGGCGCGCGACGTCGTTGGTCAGCGCTTCGAGCCAATCCCGCCGGACCTCGCCCTTCGTCTCGTCTACCAGGATCGAGGAGCCGATCTTGACGACCAGCCGACGGGCGCCCGCAAGGGGTGTCATGCCGCTTCCCGGGAGGGCGCCCGCTGCTTCTCGACCAGCTTCATCAGCTCGTGCAGGAGCGGCGCCACGCCCTGGCGCGAGACCGCGGAGATGACATGCACGGTCTTGCGGCTGGTCTTCGCGAGCGCGGCGCGCTTGGCCTCGATGTCCTCCGGCGTCATGGCGTCGGTCTTGTTGAGCGCGAGGATTTCCTTCTTGCGCGCGAGGTTGCCGCCATAGGCCTTCAGCTCGCGGCGCACCGTGCGATAGGCGTCGACCACGTCGTCCTGCGTGCCGTCGACGAGGTGCAGCAGCGCGCGGCAGCGCTCGACATGGCCGAGGAAGCGCGTGCCGAGGCCGGCGCCTTCATGCGCGCCTTCGATGAGGCCGGGAATGTCGGCCATCACGAACTCGCGCGCGTCGGAGCCGTCGCCCACCTTCACCACGCCGAGGCCGGGGTGCAGCGTCGTGAAGGGATAGTCCGCGATCTTGGGGCGCGCGTTGGTGTTGGTGGAAAGGAAGGTCGACTTGCCGGCGTTGGGCAACCCGACCAGGCCGATGTCGGCGATCAGCTTGAGGCGCAGCCAGAGCGCCATTTCCTGGCCGGGCCAGCCCGCATCGGCGCGGCGCGGCGCGCGGTTGGTCGAGGTCTTGTAGTGCAGGTTGCCGTAGCCGCCGTCGCCGCCCTTGGCGATGATCACGCGCTGGCCGATCTCGGTCATGTCGACCAGCAGCGTCTCGTTGTCCTCGGCGAAGATCTGCGTGCCGCGCGGCAGGCGCAGCACGATGTCCTTGCCCTTGCCGCCGGTGCGCTGGCTGCCCATGCCGTGATGGCCGGTCTCGGCCTTGAAATGCTGGGCATATCGATAGTCGATCAGCGTGTTGAGGCCGTCGACGCATTCGGCGATCACGTCGCCGCCGCGCCCGCCGTCGCCGCCGTCCGGTCCGCCGAACTCGATGAATTTCTCGCGGCGAAAGCCCGCGCATCCGGCGCCGCCGTTGCCGGAGCGGACGTAGATCTTGGCCTGGTCGAGGAACTTCATGGGATGGGGTCCAGAAACGAAAAGGGGGAACGGCGAGCCGCTCCCCCTTCTCAATCCGATGGGATGGGAACGGCTATTCGGCGGCCAGTGCCGGCGCCGGGAGAACGTTCACCTCGACCTTGCCGCCCGCACGGGTGCGGAAGGACACGACACCGTCGATGGTGGCGAACAGGGTGTGGTCGCGACCGAGGCCGACATTCTCACCCGGGTTCATCTTGGTGCCGCGCTGGCGGACCAGGATGTTGCCCGACAGGACCTTCTGTCCGCCGAAGCGCTTCACGCCGAGGCGCTTGCCGTCGGAATCGCGGCCGTTACGCGAGGAGCCGCCTGCTTTCTTATGTGCCATCGTACTACTCCGGTCGCTCTGCTCAGGCGACGATCTGTTCGATCTTGACCACCGTCAGGTCCTGACGATGGCCGTTCTTGCGCCGCGAATTCTGGCGACGGCGCTTCTTGAAGATGATCACGTGCTCGCCGCGGGCCTGCTTGACGATCGAGCCAACGACCTTGGCGCCCTCGACGACCGGCGCGCCGATCTTGTCGCCGACCATCAGCACGTCGGTGAATTCGACCTTGGTGCCGGCCTCTCCGTCGATCTTCTCGACCGTGAGCTGGTCGTCGGCGGCGACCGTGTATTGCTTTCCACCCGTGCGGATAACGGCGATCATGATGACACCCGGCTTGAGGTTCCCCGGCCTGAAACGCCGAAAAACACGAAATAACGCGGCGGACCGCAGGGCCCGCCGAAGAAGCGCGGAATATACGCATGCCCGCTCGTGAGTCAACGCCGGAGGCGGGTCTGGCGGACGCCACGAATTGAACGCCGCCAGTGCTGAAAAGACAATCTTTTCAAGGCTCTGGAGCTGAACAGGGCCTCGCGGGAGGCGCTGCTGCCGTCCGGACAGCCCGCCCGCGCGCCGCCTGGCGAGCGATTCGAGCCCTTTTGAGACTTCGCGCCGCTGCCTGCGGGAAGCTGTTGCTCCTCCAAAGACGCCCGCCTATAAACCCGCGCCCGGAGGGGTGCTAGAGTGGTCGATTAGGACAGTCTCGAAAACTGTTGTGCGTGCAAGCGTACCGTGGGTTCGAATCCCACCCCCTCCGCCAGTGCCGCACGGGACAGCGTTCTCCGGTGAGCGGACTGAGCCCGAAGAAGCCCAATAGCGGCACGCATTTCGTCGACGATCTGTTGACCGGTCTCGGCGCCCTTGGAGGGCACCGGGTCCCAGCGACTGTTCCCCAGGCGACGCCCGACTGGAATGCCTGTCATACTGTTTGTCGATGTTGCTGAGAGTGACGCTCCCGTTCGCTGCGGCGCACTTCGTGAACCAGGCCGCGCGCACGGTGATGGCGATCGTCGGGCCGGTGCTGGCCGTGGAGCTTGGCCTGTCGGCGGTCGAGTTGGGGACGCTGGCCGCCTGCATGTTCGCCGCCTATGCCGTGACGCAGCTGCCGCTGGGGGTCGCGCTCGACGCCTTCGGTGCGCGGCGCGTCCAGGTCGCGCTGATGGCGCTGGCGGCGCTCGGATTCGCGATCTTTGCGCTGTCGCCGGGATTTACCGGGCTGGCTCTGGGGCGCGTCCTGCTGGGCGTCGGCATCTCGGCCGGGCTGATGGCGGTGCTAAAGGGCAATGCCGACTGGTTCGAGCGCCGTCGCGTCGCCCAGGTCATCGGCATCTCGACGGCGATCGCCGCGGTCGGCAGCATGGTCACGACCGTGCCGGTGCAGGCCCTGCTGCCGACGCTGGGCTGGCGCGGCGTCTTCTGGGTCCTGTGCGCCGTCACGCTCGCGGTCGCGCTCTGGATTTTCCTGGCGGTGCCCGAAAAGCCGCGCGGGCCGGGACCGGCGCCGACGCTCGGGGGCTACCTCGCCTCGAGCGCGCGCATCCTGGCGTCGCCGACCTTCTGGCTCTTCGGCCCGGCGGTCGCGACCATCTCGACCTTCAACTTCGCCTACCTCGGCCTGTGGGCCGGACCGTGGCTGCGCGACGTTGCCGGCATGGACGGGGCGACCCGGGCCGGCGTGCTGTTCCTCTACACACTGGCGATGATCGCGGGCAGCGTGCTGACCGGCAGCGCCGCCAGCCGCGCGGAACGGCTCGGCCTGCCGGCCGTGATCGTGCCCATCGTGGCGCTGGTCGCCGTGGTAGCGGTGCAGGTCGGGCTGATGTTGCAGCCGCGCGAGTTCGCGGTTGTGCTGGCGCTGTTTCTCGCGATGGCGCTGTTCAGCGCCGCCGGCTCGGTGGGCTACGTGGTGGTCAACCAGATGTTCCCGCCCGACCTGACCGGCCGGGTCTCGACGGCGACCAACACGGTGGCGCTGGGCCTGGCCTTCGCGGTCCAGGCGGCGGTTGGCTGGGTCCTCGACCTCTGGCCGCGCACCGATTCGGGCGGCTGGGATCCTGACGGCTACAGCTGGGCGCTGGGCACGACGGTGGCGCTGCAGGCGGTCGCGGCGCTGGTCATGGTGACGGCGCTGCGCCGGCGTCCCTGACGGGCCTGGTGGCCCGCGGAACGACGCGTATGCCAGCGGCAGGGGAGCGAGACCAGTGGTCAGGCAACAACGCACGCAGGTCGGCGCCCTTCGTCTCCGTCACGTCCGTCATCCTTCTGCGATCAGCCGCGCCAGGGCGGCCGGCTCGCTCAACATGGGGTAATGGCCGGTATCGAGCTCGTGCCATCGTGCCTTCAGCCGCTCGGCGGCGCGGCGCTGGTGCGCGACGGGCGGGTTCGAGCTGCGCTTGCACCAGATCACCGAGGCGTTCCAAGCCTGGTCCCAGAAGCGGTCCAGCTTGACCGGCGCCTGCATGGCGGCGATCGGATGCGGCGTGCAGCGCTCCAGCGCCCAGGCCCGCACCTTGGGCTCGAGATCGACGAACAGGCGCGTCTCGAAATCCTGGCGCGACGGGCCGGTGCCGAATTCGGTGTTCACGGCGGTCGGACGCTTCACGATATCGGGCAACGCCTCGCCGTCGCGCAGCGCCAGCGCATCGGCGAATACCACCCGTGCCACACGCTCGCGTGCAAGTTCGGCCGCACGCGCCATCACCATGCCGCCGGTGCTGGTGCCAGCCAGCACGACATCCTGCAGGTCCTGGTAGAACAGCAGCTCGGCGATTTCGGCCGCGTGGCTCTCGGTGTCGATGCCGGCGCGAAGCCCGCCCTTGCGCTCGGCGCACCCGTCGAGCGTCGGCGTCAGCACCAGATGGCCCCTGGTACGCAAGTGCTCGGCGGTCGTCTTCCAGATCCAGCCGCCCTGGTAGGCGCCGTGGATCAGCACGAATGTGGTCATTGCCCTGTCCCCTTCTTCACGGTGACGCCCGCCATCTGCTCGAAGACTTTGACGATCGCCGCCCCGTCCTGCTTGTTGAGGCCACGGGCACGCGCCATCTGGTAGACCTGCTGCGTGACGTTCGCGAGCAGCAGCGGCACGCCCAGCCGCTTTGCGAAGGCAGTCTCCAGTTCCTGATCCTTGTAGGAAATGTCGATCGTGCCGCCCGGCTCGAAATCGTCGTTCAGAATTCGCGGCACGCGCAGTTCCCACGCGGCACTGGCGCCGGTCGAGACGCGCACCACGTCATAGATCATCTGCGGATCGAGCCCCGCCTTGACGCCCAGCACCAGGGCCTCGGCCACCGCCACGGTG
Source organism: Reyranella humidisoli (assembly GCF_019039055.1). Taxonomy (NCBI): domain Bacteria; kingdom Pseudomonadati; phylum Pseudomonadota; class Alphaproteobacteria; order Hyphomicrobiales; family Reyranellaceae; genus Reyranella; species Reyranella humidisoli. The sequence goes on along the minus strand of NZ_JAHOPB010000001.1, from coordinate 251,508 downwards.
TTGACCTGGACCAGCATGTTGTTGACCAGCTTCATGGCAAGCCCATTGCCCAGCGGGCCGACATGAAACGTGCGGTTGCCCATTGCCGAGAAGAGGTCCTCGCACTTGGCAACCACGTCGGCGGCGCCGCCCACGATCACCGACAGCTCGCCCGACTGCGCCCGGCCCGTGCCGCCGCTCACCGGCGCATCGAGCATGGCGATACCCTGAGCCGCCAATGTGTCGGCGAGGGCGCGGGCGGCGAAGGGATCGATGGTCGCCATGCAGAGCACGATGTGGCCCGGCTTGGCGCTCTTGATGATGCCGCGCTCGCCGGCGATGACCGATTCCGCCTGCTCCGTGGTTTCGACGATGACGATGGTCCGCTCCACCGCCGCCGCCACGCCTTCCGCCGTACCGGCGAGTTCGGCGCCCTTGGCCCGGAGCGGCGCGGTCTTGGTCTGATCGATGTCGTGCACCACGAGCGCGAAGCCCGCGTTCACGAGATTGAGCGCCATTGGTCCGCCCATGGCGCCGAGTCCGATGAATCCGACCTTGCCGGCCATGTTCCTCTCCCTCGTCTCTTGCTGGCTGTCAGACGCTGCCCGTGACGTCGATGCCCTCGGGGCCCAATTCGGCTGCGGTGATCAACGCCGCCTTGGACACGAAGCGTATGGCTTCCTCGCAATCTCTTTTTGGTTGTGAGGATTGTGCGGGCCCGGCCGGGGGAGTCAATCAGACCACCGCCTGTCGTTTCGCTGGCCGCCGTGTCACGATCCCACGCCACGATCGCGGCTGAAAACAATGTCGGGGAAGCGAGGAGGACAGGCATGCAACCGGGGAAGAGACTGATCGGCAAGGTGGCGCTCGTGACGGGTGGCGCGTCGGGCATCGGTGCGGCGACGGCCAGGCTGTTCGCCCTGCACGGTGCTTCCGTCGTCCTCACCGACAGCAACGCCACACTTGGCAAGGCGATGGAAAAGGAGATCGTCGACACAGGCGGAACGGCGACCTTCGCGACGCAGGACGTGCGCCACGAGGCCCGGTGGGCCGAGATCGTGGCCGACGCCGAGAAGGCCTATGGCCGCCTCGACATCCTGTGCAACATCGCCGGTATCTCGGGCCGCGATCCAAAGCTCAACATCCAGACCAGCCTGACGGCCGGACCGCGCCTTGCCGACCAGACGCTGGAGCAGTGGAACTGGGTCATGGAGATCAACGCCACCGGCGTCTTCCTCGGCACCAAGGCCGCGGTGCCGGCCATGCTGCGGGCCGGCGGCGGCTCGATCATCAACATCTCGTCGATCTGCGGCATCGTCGGTTCGCACGCCAATGCCGCCTATCACGCCTCCAAGGGCGCGGTGCGGATCTTCTCCAAGGCCGCGGCGATCCAGTACGCGCGGGACAAGATCCGCGTGAACTCGGTGCATCCGGGCTTCGTCGACACGCCGATGACCGTGCCGGGCCATTCCAATCCCGACGTCGCACGCCAGCGCCTCGAAGCGACGCCACTCGGTCGCTTCGGGACGCCTGACGACATCGCGGCGGGCTGCCTCTACCTCGCCTCCGACGATGCCGCCTGGGTCACCGGCAGCGAGCTGGTGATCGACGGCGGCATGACTGCCAACTAGCGGATGGCTCGCTAATCGGGTCGGGCACGACGACGGGGATCTCGCGCGAACCGCGTATGGCCAAAAAACTGGATCGGCCGGGGAACAGTGATTCAGGCGGCATCGGTAGTCGTTCCTGAGGCGGCTGAATACAATTTCGCCGACGGCCCATGATGCCGTGGTCGAGTCGGTGCAGGGCAGGGGGCGATTATGGATTGGGCGCGTATCCTGGCCTGCGTGACAGTGCCGGTGGACCAGGAGCTGATGCTGTCCTTGCCGTGCGGTCGGCCGGCCTTCACCCGCACCTCTGGGTCGGCATGATGACAGAGACCCCGGAGCGCTGGCCCGACCTCGTGCTGGTCAACGGCCCGTCAAGTGCGGGTAAGACCACGCTTTGCCGCGCCCTGCAGGCGGCGATTCCTTCTCCCTATCTCGTCGTGGGCTTCGACGACTTCATCCTGATGTCCGCGCCACGCTACTATCGCGGCGCCGATACCGGTCGGCAGGCTGAACACGATGCGTTCACGGCGCTGGGCGTCGAGATGGTGACGACATCGGCGCCAGGAGCGCCACCTGCCGTCGTCGCGCGTTTCGGGCCGGTGTTCCGCCGCCTTGTACAGTCGATGGCGCCCGCGGTGCGTGCGCTGGTCGACGGCGGCAACCCTGTCATTTTCGACCATGTGCTGCACGACCGCGCCATGTACGAGAGCTTTTGTCGCTCGACGGCCGGGCTGGCTGTCTTCGCGATCGGCGTTACCTGCCCGCTCGGCATCCTGGAAGCCCGCGAGCGTGCCCGCGGCGACCGCGTCGTAGGCCGGGCGCGCGGACTTGCCGACATCGTCCATACGTTCTGCGAGTACGACGTGACGGTCGATACCGGAGCCATGGGAACCGAAGCGTGCGTGGCCATTATCCTCGAAGCCCTCGCCGCGCGCGCGCACGGCAAGTGATCTGGCCTGTAGAAGCAGTCCGGCGCGGAGGCTTTGCTCGAGAGCATGTCCGATCTGGTACCCGCGAGGGCTAGGTCCCTGGCCGCGATCGATGGATAGGGAGAGGTTTGGCTTCCCAGCAGACTTCCCGCACGGAGACACGTCCAACGGGGCACAACGAATAGGCATAAACTGCAGGACGTTGGATCCCAGGTTCCAATCCTCCGCCACTGCTACCTAACTGAACAGTCTCTCCCGCCTCGGCGGGGGCTCGAAAGCCCAACATCGGCGGGCTTTTCACGCCAGACCTGTTGACCGGCCCAGGCGCCAATAGGGCTGAATCGCTCTCTCCCAGGCCCATTCTCTCCCAAGCTGATGACTGCGGGATTTAGTACTCTTCTTGTGAGCGACCGATCTTGTTGGAGAATTCGGAGCGTAAATCTGCATGTTTGGCGGGTTCGGGCGGTCGGAGAGTGGGGCTGGGATCGGAGTTTCGCGCGGCACAATGACTCTCGGCCGCAAAATGGACCTTCGTCGGCACCGACGCGGACGGCGAACGCGCCGCGGCTATACAGCATGATTGAGACCTGCAACCTCAATGGCATCTCTGCGTGGGTGGTGCGACCGCGCAACCAGCGGAGCCGGAGCGACGGAGAGTTGGCCACCGGGATCCGGCGAATCTTCTGCTCCTCGCTCAAGACCGGGCGCACGGCACGCAAGATGTACTGGACGCGCGCGCCAGGGCGGACGTGTTCGATTACATCGAACGCTTCTAGAACCCCAGGCACAGGGACTCGACCATCGGGTATAGAAGCCACATGGAGTTCGAGAGGCAGGCGGGATTAGCTTAGCTTGGTGTCAACCAAACCGGGGGCAGCCCAGCTGGGGCCGGCGTTTGGCAGGATCCCACTGGAGCACGATAGCGACCGCTGTGCGGGCCTCTCTCTAGTCAGCGCCTTGGTGACTCACGGACATACCGGCACGACGGATACCCTACGGAATAACTCTGGTCCTCAAACGTCTTGCATAGTCTTTCGACGCGTATGAACATGAGTTTGAAGTGTCATTCATATGGCATTCAGCCGAGAGAATCTGGGTGCCCGAAGGTCACGTTGATCAGCGCTTTTGTGGAGTGGGCCCGCTCAATGCAGGAAAGCAGCCGCTAGCAATGTCGAGTGGCATCAGCCTCAGCGGCCGAAAGGGCGGCCCAACCTAGGGGCAATCGATGGACATAACCCGCAAAGACGGAACCGACGAGCTCTTGCGCGAACGCGAAGCACGAAGCCTCACGCTGATGATCAGCATCGGGTTGACTTGCTTCGTGGCTTGGGCTGCGTATATGGCGGTTCAGTTTTTCATCAAGCCGCATACCTACATCGACGCCCCTCGGGCAGTTGCCTATTTCGCTACTACAATCGGGCTACAGGTTCTCCTGCTGGCAGCTCTTCGTCGGCGTAGCTGGGTCGAGGTCGTCGGAGTCGTTGCGGCCGTGGGCTGTGGAGCGTTCGCAGCAATTACAGGCTACTTGGCGTGGCGCACCTACGCGTCGACAGCACCGGTAACGCTTCTGACTAAAATTCCGGTAGCTGCGGCAGGTCTTACCATGATTGCGCTCATGACGCTGACGCTGCGCCCGCTCCATGTCGTAATCGTTGGTGGCGGCGTAGCTGCCACCTTGGTCGGCTTCTATGGGGTCGCCGCGCACGATCCCGCTACCATCTTTATTTCCAATAGCGCGGAACCTTATTTTGGGCCGGCCGTCAGCACCACCCGCCTAATCGTCGAACTCCTGTGCGTCGTCGGCGCCACAAGCGGCGCCGCCATCGCCGTGTTTTTCGCCCGTCGCACCGTCGGCGAGGCCGTGGCGCTGCAACGTACTACTGACCAGCTCAGCCGTTACTTTTCCCCCGACATCGCCACGGGCATCCGAGACGGCGGAGAGGCATTTCTTCGCCCGGGGGGTAGAGAACAGGAGGTGGTCGTGCTGTTCAGTGATCTGGCCGGCTTCACACGCGCCTGCTCGGGGCTGCCAGCGGGTGAGGCGTTGGCAATGCTTTCTGAATACCAGGAGCGCATGGTCGCCGAGATCTTTCGTGCCGGTGGTACGCTCGACAAGTTTATTGGCGACGGCATCATGGCGACCTTCGGGACGCCGGTGCCGGTACCTGATGCCGCCGACCGTGCTGTGCGTGCAGCACGGGGCATGATCAAGGCTCTTGCTGATCTCAACCGCGACCGTGTGGCACGCGGTCAAGCGCCGCTTGTCCAACGCATCGGCATCCACGCAGGACTGGCTGTGGTGGGCAATGTCGGCACGCGTCAACGCTTGGAATTTACGGTCATCGGCGACACGGTGAACGTCGCAAGCCGCATCGAGAAGGCCTGCAAACAGTTTGGCAAGGCTGCGATGGTGTCTGCTGCCGTCGTAGAGCGACTGACCTCGGCTGCGGCACTGGAGTTAGTCGGTCCCGTGACGCTCGATGGACAATCTCAACCAGTAAAGCTCTATGCGCTGACGGAGCCGTGAGCCGCGTCACCTTGTTCGACTCCCAGGCGATGTCTGGGCGCATGGCGTGCGGGGGGCTTGGCCCCACTATTGGCATTCGGCTACAGCCATCAGCCGCATGGAGGGAAACGCTCAACTGGGCGGCTTGGCTTGAGCCGATCGATGCCAGGGTCGTCTGGATGGTGGGCCAACGGCGAGTGCTGGAAGTCGATCTGCTGGTTGGTTGGCCTGGCGCGGGCCGCGGCGCACGAGCACTGGCTCTATGCGCCCAGCGTCATCGCGTGGTGGCTGAATGGCTGTGCCGCTCCGAAGGGAGTGGGGCGCCGCGAACTGATTGGTCGTCTCAGATCTGTCAAGGAGAGGCAGGCATAGCCTCAGATGCCCTGAAAAAGGAACGGGCATGCGGCGCCTCAATCAGGACAGTTATGGCTTGGACGGGTGCCGGCGAAAGAACTGTCAAAGGATGGTTGGCTGGGTCCAACGGCCCCAGCGGCCACTACCTGGAAGGCCTTCTGCGATCGTCCGAAGCCGTATACTGGCAGGTTATGCTCCGGACAGATCGAGCGCCCATGGCAAGTCGCCAGGGCCTGGAAGCGCTCAGAGGGCACGTGACGGCGTTTGTCGAGGCGCTGGACGCTACCCTTGGCCGGCAGCCTTAGGTTCACCTTTTTCTTGGTCGAAAGGCGGCGTCGTTCTGGGCGAGTAGGGGAATCTTGGAGTGTTGAGTGCCACTGAGATGTTTTGATCCTGTCGCCAACTGCGACGTTCATGCTTTCGATCTCTCTCCGGAGTGCTGGCGGCAACTAAGAACTGACAACAAGCAGCGTCGCTGGTTAAGGATGAGCGCTTTCACGCCTCAGCAGTTCGACCTCGCGCAGATCATCCGCGTTCGGTCAAAAAACTCGAACGTGCGGAAGCCCAGCGTCCAAGCGGGGTAAGCATAGCGGTGCTGGAGATGGTCCGGTCCGATTTTGCGGACGGCTTATGATGCCGTCGCCGCGTCTGGGTAGTACAGGGGGCGGTTAGGCGCGCCGTCAGGGGGGAGGACCAGCTTACGCCCGCCGCGCTTGCGGACTATGAGGGCACCTTGATGGTCACGGCGCTGGCGAGGCACTCATCGGCTCCTGGGCGATCAATCGCCATCGTCGTGGCAATCCTTGCCGTCGACATCCGGGTCGGCCGTTCCGACGTAAAATCTGCATTCGCGGAGCCAGCCATGTCACGATTACCCTTCCTCGCCTGCGTGCTCCTTCTGTCGGTGGGGGGCGGTGAGGCCCATGGGCAGCCGCCGCCCGCGGCGGAGTCCGCCGCCGCCGCGCGAGCCCGCTGCGCGCAGCTGGTCGAATACTGGGATCGCTACAACGCCAGCAGGGGCGAGGGTGGTGGCAGCATGGATATGCCGCGTAAGTCCGCCATCTCCGACTGCGCGGCAGGCCGCACCGAAGCGGGCATTCGCACCATGGAGGACCTCCTGCGCCGCAACGGCTATGCGGTGCCGCCTCCGTGAGCGACGCATGATCCGGCGTCGCGCCGCCCACCGCTCTCTCCTTTTTCTGTCCGGTGCGCTCGTGGCGCCCCTCCCTGTGGCCTGGAGCCAGACCCCAGCCTTGCCTTCCCCGATCATCGACGATCTCTCCGATCCTGCCGGCCTGTCGGCGCCGGGCACACGCTGGCAGCTGGTCACCGACCAGGTGATGGGCGGTGTGTCGCGGGGCACGCTGACCCGAGAGACGGTGGCGGGACGTCCGGCGCTGGTGATGCGCGGCAACGTGCGGCTGGAGAACAACGGCGGCTTCATCCAGATGGCACTCGATCTGGCCCGCCCGGAGGCAGCGGGGAGCGGCACGCTCGATGCTCGGCGCTGGCAGGGGCTCGAGATCGATGCTTACGGCGCGCGGCAGTCCTACAGCCTGCACCTGCGCACCACCGACCTCGACCGGCCGTGGCAGTCATACCGGCAGGAGTTTTCGGTGAAGCCCGAGTGGCAAAGCCTGCGGCTGCCCTTCGCGGATTTTGTGCCTCATCGCACCGAGACGCCGCTCGAGCTGTCGCGTCTGCGCCGGCTGGGTATAGTGGCTATCGGACGCGCCTTCATGGCCGACCTCGCCTTGGGCGGAGTTCGCTTCTACGGCTGAGCGCTGCGGCGAGCGATTGGCGGCCGCCTACCTGTACAGGGGCCGTTTCTCCGCCCGGCACAGCGCGCTGTTCGATACCGGAACGCGTGGGTGATCGCCTTGACCAGCATGCTGTCGACGTGGGGCGCCGCTGCGCAGAGAACGTTGGATCCCAGGTTCCAATCCTCCGCCATTGCCTCGTCTCCAATCTTCATTGGCTTCGATGAAAGGCCCGAATCCTTTTGTATTCAAAAGGGGTTCGGCGCGATCGACCGAATTACTCTCCTTGCTTAAGAGGCGACGCGGCCATGAAATTCGCTCGGCGGGTGAAGATCGCGACCGACGATGTTCGGCACTCGGCCAGAGCGCCGCATTGTTGCGCGGCGGACTTGCTGCATGTGTTCTGAGCGCGTCAGCCCCGAGCGACGCAATTGCCGACGCGATAACGCCTGCGCCGCGATGGCACGATTTCCAGTGAATCGCAGCTGCGCACTCGGAACGAGAGCAGCGAACTGAGGGCGGACAGAAGCGTCAGCATACAACTGGCGGCATGACTGCGGCGCCAAGTACCCCGCGCATTCTTGGCCATTGGGAATTCTTGAGTAAGGACAACGCCACTCTGCTCCGCGTCTTGACCCGCGGTATCTCCGCCACCTGCCAAGTACTCAAAAAGGAGCCGCTTCTCGGCGGGATTGCCGCCCCGCCGAAGCTGTGCAGGCATCAGCGACTTGCCGGACCACCCGCCATGACAGTCGTCAGCTGAAACATCGCGTCGTGCGCGCAGCCGTCGATCGGCCCCGGATGCCCGCCGAAGGCAGCCAGCAGCGGCGTGATGTCAGGCAGGCCGATGTCAGTCCGCTTGCCGGGCTCGAGCCGGAAGACGGTCTTTCCTTCCTTGACCGTCTCGGTTACCTCGATCTCGGCAATCGTGGTCGCTTCGACCGATGTCGGATCCTTCGACAGGATGACGAAGTCGGCAAGCTTGCCGACCTCCAGGCTGCCTTTCGCCTTCTCCTCGAAGATCTGATGGGCCGGCCAGATCGTCATCGCCTTCAGGGCGGTGATCACGTCCACCCGCTGATCGGGGCCGACGATGCGGCCCGAGCCGCGCGCCCGGCGCGTGACGGTGGCGTCGAGCACGCGCATCGAGTCGGGGAATGCAACCGGCGCGTCGTGGTGGGTCGTAAAGATCATGTCGCGCTTGCGGGCCCAGCCGGTGGGCGAGATGTTCATGCCCGCCTGCGGGCCGACGGTGTGGTCCAGATGCCAGTCGCCCCAGTAGAACGTGTGCATCGGAAACAGCGAGGGGATGACGCCCAGCGCCTTGTAGCTGTCGAGCTGATCCTCGCGCAGGAACTGACCGTGGATCAACACCGGGCGCAGTTCCCTGCCGTCGGGCGCGCGCGCCTGCGCCGCACGGTGGGCGGCGATCAGCAGATCGGAGGCGCGCTCGCCATTGGCATGGGTGATGATCTGGATGCCGTTCTCGGTCGCCCACTGCACGGCACTCATCACCTGTTCGGCCGAGGCCGCGGCGTAGCCGGAATAGCCGGGCGGATAGTTGCCCACGGGCTTGAAGTAGGGCTTGTCCCGCCAGGCGGTGAAGCCCTGCGGACTGCCGTCGATGGTGAGCTTGGCGCCGGCGACGCGGAAGCGATTGGTATAGGTGCCGCTCTGGTTGGCCTTGATGTAGGCGCGATCGACCAGCACGTCGGGGTAGGTTGCCACGTCGATGGCGAAGCCGCCTTCGGCGGCCACCTGCTTCATCAGGTCGGCGATGGGAGGGACGGACCGCCCTTCCTGGGCCGTGGTGTAGCCGAAGCGCGCCCACAGCTTGGCGCCCTCGCGTGCGAACACCTTCAATCCCTCCGGTCCGATGCGACCCAGCACTACCGGCACGGCTGAAAAGAATGCCGTCTCCTCCAGCGTGCCGTTGGGTTCGCTGGTCCCGGGCTTGCGCTGGATAACGCCGCCGTCCGGATCCTTGCTGGTGGCGTCGTAGCCCATCAGCCTCAGCATGGCGGAGTTGGCCGTCGCCAGATGCGAGGACTGGTGGATGATGAGAACGGGGATGTCCTGCGATACCGCGTCCAGTTCTTCCTTGGTGGGGTGGCGAAGTTCCGCGAGCTGCGCGTTGTCATAGCCGAACCCGATGATGACCTTGGCCTTCTCGACGGCAGCGGCATTCGTCTGCACCCAGTCGCGCAGTGTCTGCTGCAGCGAGGCGATGTCGCGCACCTTGCCGTCGGGCGGCGCCAACAGGTTTGCCGACAGTGCCTGCAATCCGCCGACGACGACGTGGCCATGGGGGTCGACGAAGCCGGGCACCATAGTTCTGCCCTGGAGATCCACAAACTGCGTTGCGGGTCCCTGCAATTTCGTGACATCGCTGCGCCGGCCCACGGCGATGATCCTGCCGTTGGCCACGGCCACCGCCTCGGCGCGCATGGCCTTGTCGTCCATCGTCAGGATGGTGCCTCCCGACCAGATGCTGTCGGCGGCCTGCTGGGCCGACAAGGGTGCCGCGGCGACCATGCACAGTGCCACTGCGGCCACCCAGCTCGACGCTCGCGATTGAAGTTGTTCGATCATCGTCCTTCCCCTGGGTGTCCCCTGAGTCCAACTGCCCGAAGAAGGGCTTGTCGCGTTGACCCGAGAATCTCCTCGAACGCAAAGTAGCAGGGCGGTCAAGAAGTCATAGGATGAGAAAACCAGGCGGCCGACAAAAGAAAGTGATTTTCGCGACGGCGATGGTTGTTCCTGAGGCGGCTCGGTAAAATTTCGGGGTCGGTCCACGATGCCGTGGCCGAATCGTTGTAGAGCAAAGGGCTTCTAAGGCTTGGGTGCGCAGACTGACCTACCGCAGCATCCGGCGCCTCTCCGCAGAGAGCGTTCGATCCCAGGTTCTTTCCCTCCGCCATTAACTCCCGAGACAACTGTCTCTGGGCCCAGTCGAGGGCGCTGAAGCGCCCGGTGTTTGCGGGCTTTTGCTGAAAGCTACCGACTTCGCAGACGCGTCAAACCGACGTTTTTCCGCTCTCTCAGGCCTGTTCTCTCCAAAGCTCCCGACCTGGTGAATTCAGTACGGAATTCCAAGCCGTTGATTTGACCAGGCAATTCGGCGCGAGGATGCTGTGCTTTTGGCAGTCCGTCTGGATATGCGAGAGGCACTGGCGTTGAACTGGTGCGTTGGAACTGCTGGGGATTTTCGGCTCGCCGGTGCCGGTGAAGCGCTTCATCCGTTCTAATGAATGGATTATCCGCGCGCGACTCTCGACCTTTTGTGGGCCGTGCTCGGCGAGGACCCCAAGAGTCGCGAAGCGATAGCCATCAGCAAGCTGACACCAATGCGGTCTTTGCCCCACACGAGCTGCGTGCCAATCGGCCAATCAAATTCACCGATGAACCGGTGGGAGCACCGTCCTCCGATTTGTTGAACGTCCTCTGCCGTCGACAAGGTCACGTTCTGTTGCTGCCGCCCCCACGAAGAGAGGATTCGCACAGTGCTCGCGCTGACATGGGGAATGTCCGCTTGTTGGGGGAGGCCGATGATTTACGCGACTTCCGCGCAGGCGATATTCAATGAAATGTGAGCGACGTGATGAATATCATTCATTCTCACATCCGGCTTCTAGCGGCGCCGGCCGCCCAGTCCCGTGGAGAACCAGCTCTTCTCGCCATGCTTCGGCCCATCGCGGCCAAGTCGAGGCGAGGCGACCAGCATCAGCACCGCCTTTCGCAGCGGGCCAAGCGGCACCGGCTTGTTCACGAAAGCAGCCATGCCGATCTCCTGGAGCGTCCGTTCTGACAGTCCGTCGATGTGGGCCGACATCATGATGAAGGCCGCATCCGGCAGGATCGCCCGCAACTGCTTTGCCAGCTGGATGCCGGACATGTCCGGCAGATTGAAGTCGAGAAGGACCACGCGCGGCCGATGCTCCGCAGCCTGGCGCAGTGCCGAGGTGCCGTCGTAGGCCATCCGCACTTCAAGCTTGGAGAGGATGAGGTAGCCCGCCATTTCACCACATTGATCCACGTCGTCCTCGACCACGAGGACATGGCATTGGGCCGGGACGGGGCGAGAGCGACGAGGAGACTTGTCCATCGTGCGACCGTTACGCCTTGCCAGCCGCCGGCAGCACGACCTCGAATCGCACGCCACCTTCGGCGAGGTTGGTCGCCGTTATGGTGCCGTTCATCTCCTCGACGATGCGTCGGCAGATTCGCAGTCCGAGCCCGGTGCCGGTGCTGCGCGGCTTGGTGGTGACGAACGCCTCGAACAGCTGCGGCAGGATGGCGCTCGGAATGCCGGGGCCCGTATCCTCGACGGCGATCTGCACGAAGGCGCGGCCGTCCCGCAACAGGGGGCGGGCCGAAACCTCCACAGCACTGCCGCCCGCATCGCGCGCATTGACGATCAGGTTGACCAGCACCTGCTCGACGCGTCCGACGTGGCCCATGACCTCGGGCAGTCCTGCCGCGACCGATACCGACACCGTGACGCCCGCCTGGCGGGTGGCGTACTGGGTCAATTCGACAGCCGCGTGCACTGCCGTCGCCGGGTCGAATGGCGTCGCCTCCTCGGCGGCCGTGCCACGCACGAAGGTGCGCAGCTCGCCCGCGATGCGACCCGCGCGCTCGACCTGACTGGCAATTCGGGCGAGCTTGCTCTGCAGGAACGCCCTGTTCGGGGCGACACCTTCGCCCGTCGCCTCGCGGAGGACCTGTTCGGCCGAAGCACAGGCAATGTTGATCACCTGCAGTGGCTGTATGATCTCGTGCACCACGGTGGCCGCCATCTCGCCCACCGTCGCAAGCCGCACCGCGTCGAACAGGGCTCGCTCGGCGTCACGCCGCTCGGTGTCGTCGACGCCCAGGAAGACGATGCTGTTAACCAGCCGGCCTTCCCCGAGCACGGGCGTTGCCGTCACCGATATCAACCGCTGCCGCCCCTGCCGGTCGCGGATCTGGTTGGCGAAGCGCGACGGCTCGACCCGGCCGGGCTCGAACGGGCCGGAGAGCCAGCGTTCGAGCACGCCCGGATCGAGCGGGCAATCGACGATCTCCTTCAACGGGCGGCCGACCGCCTCCGCCGCGGCGACGCCGGTCACTGCCGTGTAGCCGCTGTTAGCCATGATTACGGTCAGCTCGCGATCGACCAGGACGATCATCGCGCCACTCGATTCGACGATAGAACGCAGCCGCGCCATCTCTGCGTCGAGCCGCTGGGTCAGCTGTACGCGTTCCTCGAAATCCCGCATGACCCCGGTGATGTCGACCCAGAGTCCAACGGTGCGCCCGTTGGGCGACATCTTTTTCGACCACTCGAACCAGCGCCCGTCGACCGACTGGCGCATCGGCAGCTCGCCTTCGCTGCGGAAGCGCCTGATCCACTCCTCCGGCGTGTTGCGCAGCGGCTCGCCGCCCCCGGCGTCAAGTCTGGCCGTCTCGCGCGCCAGTTCCTCGTAGGTGATGCCGACAATGCCGGGCCGCTTCAGGAGGGGTATGGCCGCGACCGCGGCGGAATTGAACATCAGCAGCCGCTCGTTGCGGTCGTAGAGCGTGACGCCGGCGGGCAAGGCCTCGATCGTCTCCTCGAGGAGGTCGAGCGCTTCACCGGCCTTCTGCGATTGCTCGTAGTGCAGGATCGACGCTCGGCCGACGAGCACGATCAACACCAGGCAGGCCGCGGCGAATCCCCCGGTGCTGACGGTCAGTAGGAGAAGCGCCTCGCGGTATTCGTCGGCCATGTACCCGACCAACGTTTCGGCTTCCTGGGCGATCGCCCCGGTCAGGTCGTTCACCCTGGCATGAAGGGTGGCGGCGTCGTGCATCGTGTTCGGGTCGATCAACTGGCGCGGCGGATCGAACGCGGCGATCTGCGGCGCGAGGCGCTCGTGCAGGGCCACGCTCGCCGCACACACCGCACGCAGTTCCGCGAACTTAGATGCACGCACGTCGAGATGGTCGCAGATCGCGGTCCGGGCGGACTGCACCTTTTCCCAGGCCTGCGCCACGGGAAGGTCGCTCTCGGCGAGCTGCCGCCGGCCGGTGGACAGAGAAAATATGCTGCGCATCAAGGCGCGATTGCTCTGGTCGAGGGTCCGGATCTCGGCCGCCTTGTTGCGGCTGTACTCGACCTCGGTCGCTCCCACCGACATGGCGACTTTGGTCAGCGCCACCGCGCCGCAGGCAAGCGCCACCAGCCCGGCGGCGGTCGCCCAGGCGACGCCCCTGGCGCCGAGCGCCAGCCGGACTCGCTGCAGGTTGGTGCGCACCCGATCGAGGAAGGGCCGGTCCCGCAGGGACGCGCCGGGACCCGTGGCAAGCCGCGGGGTCAATGTCATCCCGACAGCCTATCACCCGACATTCCCCGGATGAAACCTTGGAACCGCGAGAACCGAAACATCCTGTCGGGTTCCGGTGAAGCCGTGGGCGGCCTGCGGTATTTTCCCGGGGCTTCCGCCGCCTCCACCGGCTCGAAAGAGCTTTTGTCCCTCGAGGCGTAAACTGCGCCCCAGCAACCCGCAGCAACAACCCGTACCGCTACGCAGATAGCGTTGGATCCCAGGTTCCAATCCTCCGCCAATACGATCTGAGCGAACAGTCTCTCCCGCTGCGGCGGGTGTCTGGAGAGCCCAACATCGGCGGCCGTTTCGCGAAGGACCTGTTGACCGGTCTCGGCGCCCGAAGAGCCGAAGGGCTCTCTTTCAGGCCACTTCTCTTCAAAGCAGATGACTGTGGGATTCAGGGCGCTTCATTGCCCGAGCTCGTGCCGACCGGCCAAGGCGCTCTGCCACAAACCTGTCGTTGGTCGGCCATGGCGAGCGCGGCGCCGGTGGAGCGATTCCACCCAACGCGACGCTGATGTTCGATGTCGAGCTGCTGGCGATCAGGCAAGCCGCCAGAGCGCTTCGCTCAATTGAAGAAGAGCGCGATCCCCGGGAAGGCGATGATCAGCAACAGCACGGCGAACATGATCAACGTAAAGGGCTGCGTCCCGGCGAAGATATCCCAGAGCGTGATGCGGGCGTCGTTGAGCGTACTTTTCACGACATAGACCGAGATGCCGAAAGGCGGTGTCAGCAGGCCGATCTCGACGGCGACGACGGTGATGACGCCGAACCACACCAGGTCGATGCCGAGCGTCTTGGCCACCGGCAGCATCAGCGGCAGCACGATCAGCATGATCGACGCCGAGTCGATGATGCAGCCGAGGAACAGCACGATCGCGATGAAGACGGTCAGGAAGCCGGCGACGCCGAAGCCCAGGCCCGCCATCCATTCGACGATGAACTGCGGCAGGCCGGACAGGGTCAGCATCCGGCTGTAGAGGTTGGCGGCGATGATCAGGAACAGCACCGAGACGGTGATGCGGCCGGTTTCGACCAGCACCTTCCAGAAGATCGCGGGCGTGAGGCGCCGCTTGGCAAGCGCCAGGGCCAGGGCCCCCAACGCGCCGACCGCTCCGGCGTCGGTCGCGGTGAAGATGCCGCCGTAGATGCCCCCCAGCACAACGAAGATCAGCAGGACGACCGGCGCCACCTTGACGGCCGCCTCACGCAGCGCCATGCCCGGCACGTTCACGGCGGCGGTGCCGCCCACGTAGCCCGGAAACAGCCACGCCATGGCAATGATCGCGACGGAGAAAGCGATGGCCAGCACGAGGCCTGGCATGACGCCCGCGAGAAACATGGCGCCGACCGACTGCTCGGAAAGGAACGCGTAGAGAATCATCAGCAGGCTGGGCGGGATCAGCATTCCCAGCACCGACGATCCTGCGACGACGCCGGTCGCAAAGCGCGGGGTGAAGCCGAAGCGCAGCATCTCCGGCACGGCGACCTTGGTGAAGACCGCGGCCGAGGCGATCGAGATGCCGGTGATGGCGGCGAACACGGCGTTCGCCATCACCGTCGCCACGCCCAACCCGCCACGGATGCGGCGAAGCATGCTGTTGGCGACCTCGAAAATGTCCTTGCCCAGGTCGGCCGTCGCCACCAGCAGGCCCATCAGGACGAACAGCGGCACCACGCCGAACTCGTGGCTGGCGATCGAATCGTTGGTCGCCTGCGCCATCAACGCCAGCGCCACGTCGATACTGTCGCGCATCAGCCAGACGCCGACGAAGGACAACAGCAGCAGGGAGATGGCGACATGCAGCCCGGCGATGATCAGAACGACCATCATGGCGAGCGAGACGATGCCGATGCCGAGCGCTGTCATGGCGTACCCCGAAGCGCCCTGCGGAAATCGGCAAGGGCGAGGAAGATGTAGGTCAGGCAGGTGAAGGCCGAGCCGACGACGGTGATCAGGCGGATGGGCCACGTCGGCGCGGTGAAGTCGCCCAGCGAGCCGACATAGTCGCCGATCTCCCAGGCCGACCTGAGTTCGGGCATCACCGCCATGACGACGATTGCCATGATCGCCGCGCCGATTACATGGAACAGGCCCTGGATGACGTCGGCCAGGCGTGGCGCGCGGGCCACGACGACGTCGATCAGCAACTCGGCCCGCACGAACCGGCCGGCCCACAGCGTATTGGGAAGCTGCATGAAGACGATGCCGACGATCGCCAGCGACACCAGCTCGGTGGTGCCACGCAGCGGGCTGTTGAACACGGAGCGGCCGACGATGTCGACGTTGATCAGCACCAGTAGTCCGAAGATGCCCATCGTCCCCAGCGCGTTCATGACGCCGGTGATCTGGTCCAGGCGAAACGGCTGGGGCTGCCCGTAAGAATCGGCCTTTCCGGCGCTGTCGACGCCGGCTTCCAGCTCCACGGCCTCAGGCCTTCCAGTCCCGCACCGGCTTGACGCCTGCGGCCTTCAGCGCCTCGATATAGGCGTTGACCAGCGGGCGGGCGGACTTGACGCCCTGCTTCTCGAGCTGGCTTGCCCAGGTATCCGGCAGGTTGGGCAGCATTGCCGCCCACTTCGCCCGCTCGGCTTCCGGCAGGGTCGTGACGTTGGCGCCGGCGGCACGCAGGTTCTTCACCGCGTCCTCCGCGAGGGCCGTCTGGGTCCTGGCGAATTCGGCATCATAGGCTCTGCCCGCCTTGCGCACGGCCTCCTGTGCGACCGGCGGCAGCTTCTGGAAGCTGCGCAGGTTGAAGGCGAGCGACCCGGTGTACTGGGCGCCGAGATTGCAAAGGGTGATGTGCGGCGCGACTTCATGCAGTTTGGCCGACCAGACCGGCGACATCGACACGATCGCGCCCTGCGCCACACCGGTCTGGATGCCGTTGTAGTAGGTGTTGAGGTTGCCGGAGACGGCGACCGCGCCGGTGCCCTGCAGCCAGTTGGCGATCGGGCCCGGTACGAAGATCTTCTTGCCCGCGAGGTCGGCGGCGGAATTCACCGGAAAGTTCGTGACGAGCTGGTAACCGTCGATGGCGACGATACCGAGCACCATCATGTTGTTCTTCGACCAGGCGTCGTTCATCTCGGTGAACTGCCCGTTCAGCTTCTGGACGATGGCGCTGACGGTGGCGATGTCCGACGAACCGAACGGTACCTGCAGCGTCACCTGCTGCAGCGGGAACTTGGCGGCTTCGAAGATCTGCGACACGAGGCCTGCATCGGACACGGAGGTCTTCAGCGCATCGCTCTCGGCGCCGAGCTTCGCCACGGTGCCGCCATAGGCCTTGGTCCATTCGATCTTCACCGGCGAGCCGGCGGCGGCGAGTTCGCGGTCGATCGTGCCGAGGAACGTCTCGTCGAGCACCTTGACCCAATTGAACACCGGCGGGTGGCCGCAGGTGATCGTGAACTTCAGGATCTGCTGCGCCCGCGCAGCGTTGGTGCCGCCAAGTGCGACGAGCCCGGCTGCAGCCGATGCGCCGATGAACTGCCTGCGATCCATGGTGTCTCCGCCCCTTCGTGTTTTGTTGCCTGTAGGCTATGCGACGATATGTGGCGTGATCAAGCCACGCTGTCGGCATGGCAGGCCTGAATAGATCCGGCCCGGGGGCGGGGCGGTGCCCATGCGGCCACTACGGCTTTGCAGCGTGCCGTCCAGCGCGGCAATCTGGTCTCGACAGATCAGTCATCGGGTGAATGGCGGTTAAGGAAGGACGCGAGCGATGCTGAAAGTCCCCCCGCCGCACCAGATGGCCATCACCGCCGCCTGTGTCGCCCTTAACCTGGCGGTAGGCACGATCGCCAATCTGCTCTCGCTGCCACTTTCTCTGGATACGATTGGCAGCTTGACCGGAGCTGCGCTCCTTCCCCCTGCGCTTGCCATCGCGGTCGGCGCCATCACGGCCGTTCTCGGTTGGGCGGTCATCAATCCGGTGTATCCGTATTATATTGGCACTCAGATTTCAGTTGTGATTGCGGCACTCGCGGTCATGCGACTCATCGGCTTCGATCGACTGTGGAAAGCCGTCATCCTTGGAGCGGTAGTCGCGATAGTGGCAGTACTGGTTTCGGCACCGGTGACGGTTTTGGTGTTTGGAGGCGCAACGGTGCCGGCAATGACGGCCAACAATGCTGTTCCAATCGCCTCCGAGCAAAGTATCTGGAGCGCCGTGACAATCGGTGGATTGCTGATTGAGTTCGCCGACAAGCTGGTCGTCGCGCTCATTGCCTGGGCTCTCGTTCGGAGGCGGTTGCGCGGCAGCGCGTAGCGCGGCGGCGTCGCCACGAATTCCCGGTTGCGAGGTCCTCAGCCGCAGCAGCATGATTCTGGAAGGCTGCTGCGGCTGATGCCCCGTCCTCGTCGGGCGTGTTAGCCGCGATGCAAGGCGCAGATCTTGTTGCCATATGGATCGCGCAGATAGGACAGATAGAGTCTGGCCGCTCCGCCTTCGCGCCAGCCGGGCGGGTCTTCGATGGTCTTGCCACCATTCGCGACGCCGGCATCGTGGAAGGCTTTCACTTTTTCGGGGCTGTCGCAGGCGAATCCGATTGTGCCGCCGTTGGCATGGGTGGCCGCATTCCCGTCGATCGGCTTGCTGATCCCGAGGATGCCGGTCGGAGTGCGATAGAAGACCCTGCCCTTGGGATCGGCCTTGCCCTCCGGCACACCGATGGCGCCGAGCACGGCATCATAGAACTTTTTCGAAACGGCAACGTCGTCCGCGCCGACGAAGATATGCGAGAACATTCCTAAACCTCTCCCTCATCCGGTCGGTAATTCCGCCGACCAATAGATACACCGCTCCAGACTAACTCAAATCCATCGTAGACGAGCGAAACATGCTGAAAGGTTCGACACTCGGAATTCCGCTCCCCTGGCCTGCGCGGCAGCGTGGCCACGGTCGCAGCGTCGCTCGGGTTGCAGGGCGTCAGCCCTTCGCGTCGTAAGCGCAGCGGAACCCGATATAGACGGCATAGAAGCTGGCGGCCTTCCACTGGGCACCGTCGGTGCGGGTCTGTTCCGGGCCGTACCACCAGGATCCGCCGGCGGTGAGGGCCTCTTCGCCGCGCCGGTCCGCCATCCACTCCCAGACATTGGCGCCCATGTCGTAGAGTCCGTTGACGCCGCGTTTGGTGGTTGCGACCGCGACGTGCGCCCGGCGGTTGTTGTTCATGCCGTCGGGCGCGTCGCCCACCGGATACGGGTAGGTCTTCCCGCGGACGTAACCGTCGGTCGGCCGCTCGCGCTGCTCGGTGTAGGCGGCGCTTCGCCATTCCGAGATGGTCGGCAGCCGGCCGCCCGCATGCCGGCAATAGGCATCGGCCTCGGCCCAGGTCACGTGCACGGCAGGCTCGGAGTCCTGGCCGGGCTGGCCTTGCGGGCGCTCATAGGTCCAGCCTTGCCGCCGCGTCCATCCGCCGGTGTATTCGAAACCACCGCCCTCACGCTCGGCCGCCGTTCGGAGCGACGTCGCGCGGGCGAAGGCCCGGAACTGGCCGATCGTCACTTCGGTCGCGTCGATCCTGAACTCACCGATGCGCACGGCCTCCGGCCGTTGTGCGAGACAGGGGGCGGCACTTGCGACAAAGGCAGCCAAGGATGCGGCAACGACCGTAAATCGCAGAGGGATCATCGGCGTCACGCAGCCAGATGTTCCCGAGAGGGGGATCGCGGAGGCTGTAACGCGGCATGCAGCCTCTGCCGTTCGTACCCGTTGACATCCATGTCCGAACGTTCCCCACCTCGCGACGACACGCCCATCCTCGATCCGCCGCCCGCGTCCGGCAAGCCCAGGCCCGTCGAGCGTATCCAGAAGCTGCGGCTGGGCGTGCGGGTCGTGTGGTGGAGCGCGGTCGCCCTCACCGTCGTGTTTGCCGGTGTCGCTCTCTGGATGGGTGTCGGTCGGGGCGACCCCTTCGCGTTGTTCTTCGCTGTCCTGGCGGCCTGCTGCGCACTGGCGGGCTACGGGACGCTTCTCGCGGTGCGCCGCCCATCGGCGTCGTGACGGCCCCGCACCATACCTGACCCTGGAGGATCCATGACCGCTCGACCTGAGAAACCCGACCCGAACGAGGCTTCCGCCAGTTATAGCGGCACCGGACAGGCCAAGGACGCCCGCCGCGAGGAGAAGCGCAAGACTGGCGTCTACGGCGCCGCTGCCGAGGAGGGACCGGGCTACGACCGCGAGGACGGGGAGAAGGGCGGCCGCTACGGGCTGGAACCCACCGTGGAGCGTCCCGAAGACGAGGGTAGTTCCGAGACGGCGGTGCCCCCGGCGGACCGGAAAGTGGATAAGGTGCCGGACCGCAGATGACGCCGGTTCCCGGCAGGAGAGTTCATGGGCCAGCCGATTTCCGAAGCCAAGAAGGCGATTTTCCTCCAGCGGGCCGAGGCCCGGCTGAATTTCGCCCGCAACCTGCCGGCGGAGGCCCCCAACCGGGAGGCCAAGATCCGGGAGGCGGAAAAGGCACTGCAGACCGCGCTCGCCTCGAAGACCGGGCCCGTCAAGGCGGGTGGCGGGCGCAAGCCGGGCAAGGCCCGGAAGAAGCGGGCCCGATGAAAAGGCGCGTGCCTTCAAAACGGCGCGATTTCGACATCGAAAATGGCTACAATTCGCCCAGTGATTGAGTGTTCGTTGCCACCCTTTCCGGTGAGGGAATGTCGATGCTGAAGAAAATCGCTGTGGCGGCCCTGGTCGCCCTTCTTCCCGCCGCGCCTGCTTTGGCCGAGCCGGCCATATGGACCTGGACGGGCTATGGACTGAACGTCCCGGGCAGCGGCAAGTGCCCGACCTACAAGATGGTGATCAAGGTCACGGTCGTCGGCACGAACGTGGATGGATGGTTCCAGCAGGAAGGCCGCCCCGAGCGCGGCTTCAAGGCGACGATCGGTCCCGACATGAAGTTCAAGACGACCACCATTGTGGGCGGCGGCAACAAGATGGACGTCGTCGGCTCGGTCAAGCCGGGCGACGCCAAGATCATGCTCGACGGCTACTGCCTGTTCGAGGGACCGCTCAAGCCGCAGTAACGACGCCGATGCCGGGGCCCGACCACGGGCCTCGCCATCGTCCTCTCCGACCGGATTCTGGATCGCTAGCCGGCGATCCAGAACGTGTCGGGCTCGTAGAGCCCGATATATCCGCCCGGATCCCAGGCCCAGTAGCCCTTCTCCGGCACGTTGCGTACCTTCTTGCCGACGGTCACCGGCTGGCGCACCTCGTTGACTGTGCCGATCGAGAAGACCTCGTCGGCATTCACGGTCAGGATCTCCTCCCAGGCCTTGCGGCGCCCGGCGCTGTCGGTTGCCTGCTCCCAGCTCTGCAGCAGCGCCAGCAGTTTCTTGCCGACTTCCATGTCGCAGGGCTCGCCCTGCTTGCCCTTCGATTCGACGTAGAGTCCCCATTTCGGCCATTGCAGGCCGCCCTGCATCACCGGGGTGAATTCGCGCGGGCTGGTGTCGGGGGTCGGCGCCGCCGTCGTCACGCCGGCATAGGCGGTCATGATCGCCTCGCCGGAGGTGGTGCGCAGGCGGAAATTGTCGGTGGTCTGCGGCTTCAGCAGCGCCTTGATGCCGATCTTCTTCCACTGGTCGACGACCAGGGTCATGGTGTCGACCTCGTCGGCCTTCTCGCTGGAATGCTCGACCACGAACATCGCCGGCTGGCCGTTGGGCAGCAGGCGGATGCCGTCGCTGCCCTTCTTGGTGAGCCCGATCTCGTCGAGCAGCTTGTTGGCCGCCTTGACGTCCTGGGTTGCCCACTTCGTCGCGTACTCCGGCTTGAACAGCGGGGAGCGCGGCATGATCGTGTTGGCGGACGGCTTGGCCAGGCCGCTGTAGACGACGTCGCTCAGCTCGTCGCGGTTGATCGCCAGCGACAGCGCGCGGCGGAAGCGGACGTCGCGGTTGAGCTTTCGCCAGGTTTCGTCGTTGGCGTTCATGTTGGGATAGAAGGCGACTTCCGAGCCCGAGCCCTTTTCCCAGAGAAGCGCCTTGATGCCCGAAGTCTTCGCCGCGTCGCGCAGGAAGGTGTAGTCGCGCAGGCCGAGATAGCGCGGCTGCAGGTCCGATTCGCCCAGGCCCGCCTTGGCGGGAATCAGATTGGCCGCGACCACGGTCATGATCACATCGTTGATGTAGGGCAGCTGCTTGCCCTTGCCGTCGATGCGGTGGAAGTAGGGATTGCGCACGAAGACGAAGCGCTGGGCCGGCGGCACGGTCGTCAGCACCCACGGGTTGAGCGACGGCAGGTCGACGTTGCTGTTGCCGTACATCGCGTCCTGGCGCTTGAAGACGTTCGACCAGCGGCTGCCCTTGTAGCGCTTGAGGATTTCCTCCTCGTCCGTGTACTTGCCGTGCAGCGTCTTCAGGTAGTGGGCGGGGCGGAACAGGAAGAGCGGGGCGGCGCGTGCCTGGCTCTCGATGAAGTCGGGGTTGGGCTTGTCCCAGCTGTAGCGGATCGTCACCTCGTCGAGGATTTCGACCTTCGGCGGCTTTCCTTCGACCAGCAGTTCGACGGAAGGACCGTTGGGCGACAGGTCCTTGTTGTTGGCGATGTCCTCCCAGAAGAAGCGGAAGTCCTCGGTCGTGAAGGGATGGCCATCCGACCACTTGTGGCCGGCCCGCAACTTGAACGTGAACTCGCGGCCCTCCTTGACCTCGTAGCTCTCGAGGATGTCGGGATGCAGCTTGAACTTGTCGTCGTACACGATCAGGCGGGTGTAGCTGTAGATCGTCATCAGGCGGGTGTCGCGCGTGGCCGCGACCAGCATGTTGAGCTGGCCGCCGTGCCTGCCGGGCCCATCGGCGCCCGAGAAGCTCTCGATGACCCGGGGCTGTCGCGGCAGGCGCTTGTCGATCGGTGGCAGTGCGCCCGATTTCACCTTGTCGAGCAGGCCCGGCGTCTCCTGCAACGCAGGCAGCGGATTAGCGGCAAAGACAGGCCTCGCGACCAGTCCCATCAACAGCGCCTGCGTCAGAACTCGTCTCTTCATCGCCAGCCTCACCGTTTGTCCTGCCGGGGTCTTCAGCGACCCTCATCCTGACGCCAGTATGATGCAGAACTAAGGCAGAAATCGCCGTTTTTTTGAATAATCCCCGCTGACCGAAAGGACGCAGCCACCGGCGTGGCCCGTCAGGCCGGCCTTGAGCGGTAACCCGGTCCCGGCCTAGCATCGACCAAACAGGGAGCGGGAGTGAATGGCGCGCCAGCAACGGACGCAGGTCGGCATTGTTGGCGCGGGGCCGGCCGGTCTCCTGCTCGCGCGGCTGCTGAAAACCTGCGGAATCGAAAGCGTGATCCTCGAAGCCCGGTCCCGGGCCTATGTCGAGGCCCGCGTCCGGGCCGGGGTCCTCGAACAGGGGACGGTGGGCCTGCTGGAGCAGGCGGGTGTCGCCGAGCGGCTGCATCGCGAGGGGCTGGTGCACGGGGGCGTCGAACTGGCCGTCGACGGCCGCCGCTTTCGCATCGATCTCGCGGGTCTCACCGGCAAGGCCGTCACGGTGTACGGGCAGAGCGAGGTGACGCGCGACCTCATCGCCGCGCGCCTCGCCGGCGACGGGCCGATCGTCTGGGAGGCGGCCGACGTCGCACTGCACGATCTCGAGGGCGATCGACCGCGTCTGCGGTATCGCGTGGATGGCGTGGAGCATGAACTCGCCTGCGATTTCATCGCCGGCTGCGACGGCTTCCATGGCGCCAGCCGGGCGTCGATCCCGGCGGCCGGCAGCCGCTCCTTCGAGCGCGCCTATCCGTTCGGCTGGCTGGGCATCCTGGCCGACGTGCCGCCCTGTTCCGACGAGTTGATCTATGCCAGCCACGGCCGCGGCTTCGCGCTGGCGTCGATGCGCTCGCGCACGCGCAGCCGCTACTACATCCAGTGCAGCCTCGACGAGAAGATCGAGGAATGGCCCGACGACCGGATCTGGCAGGAGCTGAAGAACCGCTTCGGCCCCGACGTAGCCCCGCACATCACGACCGGGCCTGCTCTGGAGAAAAGCATCACGGCGCTGCACAGCTTCGTCTTCCTGCCGATGCGGCACGGAAGGCTGTTCCTCGCTGGCGACGCGGCCCACATCGTGCCGCCGACCGGCGCCAAGGGCCTGAACCTCGCGGCCTCCGACATCCACTATCTTTCGCGGGCACTGGAAGCCCACTACCGGCGCAACGACGGAACGCTTCTCGCGGCCTACGGCGAGACGGCGGCGGCCCGCGTGTGGAAGGCGGAGCGCTTCTCCTGGTGGCTCACCCTGGCAATGCACAAGCTGCATCCCGAGCACAGTTTCGAGGCCGAGATGCAGCGCGCGGAGATCGATTATCTCGCTTCCTCGCGCGCCGCGCAGACGGTGTTCGCCGAGAACTACGTCGGCTTGCCGTTCTGAGGGCGGCCCGCTGACGGTCCCTTCGCGGATTCGGCATTGAGAGGCCGCGCCTCGCGGGCCCGGCGCGGTCGGACGACGCCTTGTTGACCTATGTCATGGAACGGCTTGCGGGGAGGCCTAGCGTTGAACGCAGGTTTCCGAGGAGGCAGTGGACATGGCCCGCAATGTCGGTGGCATCGATCGAATCGTTCGCATCATCGTGGGCCTCGGCCTGATCAGCTTGGCCTTCTGGGGGCCGAAAACGGCGTGGGGCTGGATCGGCCTCGTGCCGCTCGCCACCGCCGCACTTGGATGGTGCCCGCCATATTCCCTGTTGGGCATCAATACCTGTAGTCGCAAGGGCAGCTAAAGCTCGATCTCTTGCTCCAGGTGCGTCAGCACTGCCGTAGCCCCCGATAGCCCATCCGCGCTTAGGTCGGGGTGGCCAGTTCGGACAGGGGTAGCGGCCGGCCGCGCATGACCAGCCGGTTGATCTGTCCCTGGGCAAGCCCCACCAGCATCGGTCGCCGATATCCGGGCAGAAGTGCGATGTCGTAAAGCTCCCGGACCACCCCGCCGAGCCGCAGCCAGTGCACGACCTTGCCGCTGGCGAGGTCCACCACGACGACGGCGCAACGCGGCTCCTCGCCCGCCGCCTTCAACCGATCTTCCAGCGGCAAGCCGGTGAAGACCTTGTGGGTGCGCGGCAGCGACAGGCCTACGAGGGCATGGCCCTCGTGAAAGGCGAGGCCGCGCGCGAAGCCGGGCAGGAAGGCCAGCGGCGTGAACCGCCCGGCCTTGGGCTCGACCAGGCCGAGCTCGCCGGTGCCGGCGTTCAGCACGTAGAGCTTGCCCCTGTGTAGCCGGGGCGAGTGCGGCATCGTCAGCCCCCGGCACACCGTCTCGCCGCTGGCGATGTCGAGCACAACCCCGTTGCCGACGCGCTGGTCGGACCAGCCGCGCGCGGTATCGGTCGGCGCCGCCGCGGTCATGTAGGCCGGCAGCCCCGTGGTCTCGTCCATCGCCAGCCCGTTCAGATGGCAACGGTCCTGCGGCGCCAGTTGATTGACGAACGGGGGTGTCCAGACCGGGCGGAAACTGCTCGCCTCGTCGACCGTCGCGAGGCAGCTGAACAGGGTGTTGACGAAGACCGGCCGCCCGCCCGGCAGGACGCCGACATCGTGCGCGAAGACATCGCCGGTGAACCAGGCGACCTGCGGCACATACACCGCGTCGTGGCCCTCGAGGTCCTGGCCGGCCGGGACGACGTTGGTGAAGCGGTACAGCGCGTTCAGCCCGGCCAGATAAAGACTGTCGCGCTGGATCGCCACGCCGAGACAGCGCTCGAAGGTCCGTTCCGTGACGTTGAGCCGTTGGGCGTCCGGGGCGCCGACCAGAAACAGCTTGCCGATCTGGTAGGTGGTAACGGCAAGGCCGAGTTCATGCTGGCGCAACCATCCGGCCAGGCCGGGCGAGGCATCGACACGGTAGGGAGGGGCGCTGTCGCCGTCGCTTTGTATCTGAATAGGGGCTGCGGACATGCTTTCGAACTCGCCTTAAAGGATAAGGCGCCTCGACGCCAAATGACCGTCTCGTACAACGAAAATATCGACGCCCGCGTCACTATTTTACCTACCCACGATCTTGCAGTCACTGTACAGAAATTTTGTGTATTTGTGACGCGTGCGTGCAAGTGAGGGCTTGATGGCCGGGCGTATCTTGTTCACCGCCGATGATGGCGACTCGGGACGTGAACTGTGGTCCTCCGACGGTACTTCCGGCGGCACCAGCCTGGTTACGGAAATCATCGCGGGGCCTGGCAGTAGCTATTTCTCCGACCTCACCCTGATCGGCAACGGCCGGGCTGTCTTCTCCGCCGACGACGGCACGGACGGGGGCGAACTCTGGGTGACGGACGGCAGCGCGGGGGGCACCTATCGGGTGGCCGATATCCGGCCAGGTGTCTACGGTTCCGGTATCGCTCGTGTCACCGCCCTGGGGGACGGGCGTGCCGTGTTCTCGGCCAATGACGGCACCCACGGCACCGAGTTGTGGGTCACCGACGGGACCACGGCCGGCACCAGCCTGGTGGCGGACATTCGGGCAGGCACCAACAGCGGCGTTCCTGGCTCGATCTTCGCGCTGGGCGACGGCAGGGCCTTGTTTTCAGGCAACGATGGCACCACGGGAAGCGAGCTGTGGGTGACCGATGGCACCGCCGCCGGTACCAGTCTGCTGGTGGATATACGCGCCGGAGCGTCCAGCGCTTCGCCGGCGAACTTCGCCGCTCTTGGCGATGGACGCGTCCTGTTCAGCGCCAACAACGGCACAGGCATCGAATTGTGGATCACCGACGGCAGCGTCGGCGGAACCAGCCTGGTCAAGGAGATCCGCTCCGGCAACCTCAGTTCCAGCCCAACGGGTTTCACCGCGCTCGGCGATGGCCGGATGGTGTTCGCCGCCAACAACGGGACCAACGGCACCGAGCTTTGGGTGACCGACGGCACCGCGGCGGGCACGACCCAGGTCGAGGATATCCGCCCCGGCGGTGGCAGTAGCGGCCCGGGCGAACTGACCGCGCTGGGCGATGGCCGCGTGGTGTTCGTCGCCACTGACGGTACCAACGGCGACGAATTGTGGGTGACCGACGGCACCGCGGCGGGCACCGGTCTCGTGCTGGACGTCTGGCCCGGCGTCGGCGACGCCTATTACCCCTCGGTGGCGGACCTGACCTCGCTCGGAAACGGGCTGGCGGTGTTCCGCGGCAATGACGGGGTGCATGGCGAGGAACTGTGGGTGACGGACGGCACCGCTGTCGGCACCAGCCTGCTGCGCGACTTCGTTGCCGGGACGGACGGTGGGGCGCCCGCCAATTTCCTGGCCCGCGGCGACGGCACCGTCGCCTTCACCGTCGATGACGGCATCCATGGCACGGAACTCTGGGTCACCGACGGCACGGTGGGCGGCACGGTCCAGGTGGCCGACGTCAACGTCCATTCAGCGGGCGGTTCGTTCCCGCGCGGCTTCGCCGCCAGCGGCGGCGAGGCGCTGTTCGCGGCGGACGGCGCTGCCGGCCTTGCGGTCTGGATCACCGACGGCACCGCGGCTGGCACCCGCGAACTGGCGGCCACGACCCAGTCGTACCCCTCCGGCGCCGAAGTGGATGGCGGTCTGCGCGTCTTCGCCGGCGGCGATGCGGATCATGGCGGCGAACTCTGGGTCACCGACGGCACTGCCGCGGGTACGGGCCTGCTGAAGGACATCTACACCGGAACCACCAGCAGCTACGCCTCCGGCTTTTTCGCCCTTGGCAATGGCAGTGTGCTGTTCAGCGCCAACGACGGCACCAGCGGCTCCGAGCTGTGGGTCACGGACGGCACGGCGGACGGCACCGTCCTGCTGAAGGACATCAATCCGGGTGCCGGCAACGGCTATGCCTATGGCTTTACCGCCCTGGGCGATGGCCGCGCGGTATTCTCCGCCACGGACCCCACCAACGGCAACGAATTGTGGGTCACCGACGGCACGGCGGCTGGCACCACCCTGCTGAAGGACATCAATCCCGGTACGGGGTATGGCGCCCCCTTCGGTTTCGTGTCGATCGGTGGCGGGCTGCTGGTGTTCAGTGCCAACGACGGCAGCGGATACGAGCTGTGGGTGACCGATGGGACGGCCGGGGGCACCAGCCAGCTGAAGGACATCAACACCGGGACCGACAGCAGCTACCCGAGCTTCGTTACCTCG
The DNA here is from genome assembly GCF_019039055.1 of Reyranella humidisoli. Lineage (NCBI taxonomy): Bacteria > Pseudomonadati > Pseudomonadota > Alphaproteobacteria > Hyphomicrobiales > Reyranellaceae > Reyranella > Reyranella humidisoli. The sequence goes on along the minus strand of NZ_JAHOPB010000001.1, from coordinate 223,907 downwards.
CTCGGCAACGGCCTGGCGCTTTTCTCGGCGCAGGATGCGAGCCACGGCAACGAGTTCTGGGTGACCGACGGCACGGCGGTCGGCACGAGCCTGCTGAAGGACATCGCCCCCGGCGTGAATAGCGGCGCGGGCAACGGCATTGCCGCGCTCGGCGACGGGCGCGCGGTCCTCGTCGCCAGCGGCACCGATCCGGCGAGCACGGGGCCCGAGCTTTGGGTGACCGACGGAACCACGGCTGGCACCAGCCTGCTGCTGGACATCAGGGCCGGCTCGGTGGGCAGTTACCCGGCGAATCTGGTCACGCTGGGCACGGGTACGGTGGTGTTCACCGCGTTCGACGATACCCATGGCCAGGAACTGTGGGTGACCGACGGCACCGTCGCCGGCACCAGCCTGCTGAAGGATATCAACGTCGGCGGCGACGGCAGTACGATCACCGGGGTTACCGCGCTCGGCAATGGCACGGCGGTCTTCAGTGCCTTCGACGCAGACCACGGCGTCGAGTTGTGGGTGACCGATGGCACCGTCGCCGGCACCCATTTGCTGGCCGACATCGACGGCGTTTCCACCGCGGGCTCCAATCCCGCAAACCTGTTCCTGCTGCCGGACAACATCGCCTCCGACGCTCCGACCGGCCTCGACATCTCCGCCCTGCAGGACAGCGGCGCTTCGGATACCGACAACGTCACGTCCACGACCACGCTGACCATCACCGGCCTGGCGGCGCCCGACGTGCGTGTGACGCTGAAGGACGGGGCGCTGCTCGTGGGGCAGGTCCAGTCCGACGCGACCACCGGCGCCTGGAGCATCGACACCGGCCTGCTTGCCGATGGCACGCACCGTTTCACCGCCACCGCGACCAACGCATCGCTGAACACCTCCAGCGGCTCGGTCGCCCTGGTGGTGAAGGTGGACACCACGGCGCCCACGCTTGCCATCGACCAGGCTGGTGGAACCGTGTTCTCGGCCAGCCGGACCATCAGCGGTACCCTGACCGACGCCAACCCCGGCACGCTGGTCGAAATCTTCGACAATGCCGGTGTCAGCCCGATCGCCACGGCCACTGTCGGCGGCGGTGGTGTCTGGTCCACCAGCGTGACCCTCGTCGGGTTGGGCAGCCACAGCCTGGTCGCCCGCGGGAGCGATCTGGCCGACAATACCGGCAGCAGCGCCGCGGTGGTCTTCGACCTGGCGGAGCCGGTGCTGGCGGTGCCGACCCTCGCGCTGGCACCGGGCTCGGACAATGGTCCCTCGACGACCGACCGAGTGACCGGCATCGTGGCGCCGGGCTTTGCCGGCGTCGCCGATCCGGGCGTTCTGGTGACCCTTCGCGAAGGCGCGACGGTACTGGGCAGCACCACCGCCAACGGCACGACGGGGGCGTGGCAGATTGCTTCGGTGCCGCTTGCCGCCGGCAGCCACAGCCTGACCGCGACGGCGAGTGACGGCGCCGTCAGTTCCGATCCCGGAGCGCTGGACGTCACGATCGACCTCCGGCTGCGCAGCGGCACCGCGGGCGACGACAGGTTCACCTACGCCAGCCATGCCGAGTTCACCGACCCGGTGCGCTGGGTGGATGGGCTGGCCGGCACCGACCGCATAACCCTGACCTATGCGGCCCCTCTGACCGATTCCGAACTGGTGGGCCTGTCCCATCTGGAGAGACTCGTTCTCTCCGGCGGCGGGAATCAGTCGGTGGTCCTGGCCGCGAATGCCGCGGCGGCTTTCGGCTCCCAGATCGTCCTGAGTGCCACGGCGAGCACTCTGGAGGTGGACGCGAGCGGTCTGGGTACGGGCACCGCACTGGTCGCCTATGGCACGGCGGGGACCGATGAGCTGACCGGTGGTTCGGGCAACGACAGGCTTTACGGCTACGCCGGCGACGATGCTCTGGTGGGCGGGCTGGGAGCCGACGTGCTGGACGGCGGTCTCGGTGCCGATCTCATGACGGGCGGCGCCGATGCCGACCTCTACTATGTCGACAACGCGGGCGATGTAACGGTCGAGCTGACAGGCGGAGGCTACGACCGGATCGTGGCGTCGCTCTCCTGGTCGCTCGGCGACGAGTTCGAGCGTCTGACCCTGAGCGGTACGGCGGATATCGACGGCACCGGCAACGCGCTGGCGAACCAGCTGGACGGCAGCGCCGGTGCGAACCGGCTCGAGGGCGGCGTCGGCAACGACAGGCTCCTCGGCAATGACGGCGACGACACGCTGATCGGCGGGGAGGGCGTCGACGTGCTGCATGGCGGCCTGGGCGCCGACAGGCTGGAGGGAGGCTCCGAAGACGATCTCTACTATGTCGATGATGCGGGCGACGTGACCGTGGAACTGGCGGACGGCGGCTACGACCGCATCGCCGCGTCGGTCTCCTGGTCGCTGGGCGATGAATTCGAGCGTCTGAGCCTGAGAGGAACGGACGCCATCGACGGCACGGGCAATGCGTTGGCGAACCGGCTGGACGGTAACGAGGGCGACAACCTCCTGGATGGCGGTGCGGAGGACGACAGACTTTACGGCAACGAGGGCGACGACACGCTGGTGGGCGGCGAAGGGGCCGACCTGCTGCATGGCGGTGCGGGCGCGGACGTGTTCGTCTTCGGCGAAGACGACAGCCCCGCCACGGCTACGCCGGAACGAGCCTACGATATCGTCAGCGATTTCGTCACCGGGACCGACACGATCGACCTCTCGACGATCGATGGCGGCGGGCTGCCCCTGGGAGCCTATGCGGAGACGACTTCGGCTCTCAAGGATTTCGCGGCCGTTTCGGCGGCGGCGTCCACGGCAATGGCTTCCGGATCGTTCCAGGTGGTCTTCGTGGCCAGCCTGACCAACGGCTGGCTTTTCTGGAACACGGACGCAGATGCCACGACGGCCGAGCAGGCGGTTCGTCTCGATGGACTGAACAGCACCGCTTTGTTCGCTTACGAGGATCTGATCTAGGCGCGCCGCCCGGGTGGACGAGCGGTGGACCGCGCCGGGATGCACTTTCGGCCGGCCACGCGCGCTGATAGCGTCGTCGCATGCAGCGGTTGAAGTGAAGATTCGATGAGTTCCGAGGCGCGTCGTTTCCTGACGCTCGATGCGACGCGCGGCATCGCGGCCATCTGCGTGATGCTGTATCACTTCACGGCAAGCGGACTGGCGTCGACGGCGCTGTTTCCGAACGCGGTCGTGGCCGTCGACTACTTCTTCTGTCTGAGCGGCTTCATCCTCTCCTTCACCTACGAGCAGCGGCTGCGGGACGGCATGACGACCGGCACCTTCATGACGCGGCGGCTGGTGCGCCTCTATCCGATGTACCTGCTGGGGCTCCTGCTCGGGCTGGGGGCGGAGCTTGCGGCGCCGAGCCTGCCGACCGAGTGGAGCCGGCTCGTGATGGCCACCGGCATGGCGCTGCTCTTCCTGCCGGCGTTCGCGCCGTTCGCCGTGCGCACGGGAACGCTCACGATCGACGACTTCATGTTTCCGCTCAATCCGCCGGCCTGGTCGCTGTTCTACGAGCTGGTCGTCAACTGGATCTACGGCATCGCGCGGCCCTCGACCCTGGCGATTCTGATCGTGATGGCAGTCTCGTTCGCCTGTTACGCGCAGAGCGTGCATTTCCATACCGTGCCGCCGGGCTTCAGCATCGGCTCGTTCGGCGGAGGCCTGGCGCGCGCCCTGTTTTTCTTCCTGGGCGGCGTGCTGGTGTTCCGCATCTGGCAACGCGTCCCGCCGCGCCTGCCGGCGTTCTGGCCGATCGTGGCCTGCGTGATCCTGGTCGCGATCTGTGCCTTGCCCTATGGCAAGTTCACCTACCTGGCCTCGGCGCTTTTGATCCCGGTCCTGGTCTGGTCGTCGACCGTCGAACCGGTGACGGGCCTGGAACAACGGACCTACGCGTGGCTGGGCGAAATCTCCTATCCCGTCTATGCGCTTCACGCTCCTCTGGTCATCTTCCTCCAGCCAGCGACCATGTCGCCGGGCACGCCTGCCTTCTCGCTGCCGTTCGTGCTTCTTGCCGCGGCCTGCGTCGTCGTCGCAGCCTTCGTGCTGTCGCGCGCCTGGGACATTCCCGTGCGCCGCGCCCTGGCCCGGCCGGCCGAACGATTACGGGCGATGCTGGCCGGCGTCGCAGCGAAGCCATGAGACGATTGTCACCCGCCGCCGAATGGATCGGCCGGATCGTTCTGGTCGCGGTTTCGATCCTGATCGCGCTGGTCGGCCTCGAACTCGTGACGCGGTTCAATCGCGGCAGCGAGTGGCTGCTGCGCTGGCCGAACTTCGTGCTGGCCTCGCAGGCCCGCTTCGAGGGTGAGCTGCAGGGCCAGTTCGCCTTCGATCCGCGGCTGGGCTTCGTCTCGCGGCCCGACTTCAAGTCCGCCGAGGCCAATCATGACGCAAGCGGTTTCCGCGTCATTCCCGAAGACCAGGCCATGCCGGCCGGTGCGCCGATCCTCGCGACGGGGGATTCCTTCACCTATGGCGCCGAGATTGCCGATGGCGGCAGCTGGCCCGCGCTGCTGCAGGCCGACTTGAAGCGGAAGGTGCTGAACGGCGGCGTCGTGGGCTTCGGTCTCGACCAGATCGTGCTCCATACCGAACAGCTCGTGGTCCGGGACAGGCCCGGCCTCCTGGTCGTCGGCTTCATCGCCGACGATCTGCGGCGCAGCGAATATCGCCGCCTGTGGGGCAAGGAAAAGCCGTACTTCGACCTGGCGGACGGCAAGCCTGTCCTGCGCAACGTGCCGGTCTCGCCCGATGCGACCATCCCCTGGGACCTGCGCGTGCTGCGCGACGTGTTCGGCTGGTCCGCCCTGCTCGAGACGATCATGCGGCGGGTGGGCGATCCCTACGAATGGCAGGCGGCGGGAGTCCGTGTCCTGCCGCGCGGGGCGGGCGAGGCGCTCGCCTGTCCGCTGATGGAGCGGCTGGCGGGGCTCGGCCTTCCGACTCTGGTCGTGGGTCTCTACGCGCCGCCGGTCTGGAACCTCGATCCGCGTCCGCCCTGGATCGTCGACGAGATTCGCCAGACCCGGGCCGTCCTCGCCTGCGCGGCCAAGGCCGGGATGGGCACGCTCGACACCTACGAAACGATCGATCGAGCCGCGAAGGATCCGGGCAAGGCCGCGATTTTCTTCAATTTCCACATGTCGGCGGAGGGCAACCGGCGCATCGCGGCGGCCATTGCCGACGCGATCAGGAGCGGCGCGGCCAGGCGCGCGAGCCCGTAGCTACTTCCGCCAACGCGACACCAGGAACTGCGCGCCCACGACGATTCCGGCATAGGCGGCCACGCACAGCGCGAGCAGCACGATGTCGATGAGGGACGGGGCCTGCAGGAGCGCCATGATCCGGTCGCCCATCAGCGACACCACGATGAGGCCAGGCAGCATCCCGAAGAGCGTTCCGACGATGAAATCGGCGAACCGGATGCCGCTCGCGCCGAGCGCCAGATTGGTGAGCGTCCCCGGCGCGGCCGGCACGATCCGCAGCCCGACGACGACGAGCACGCCGTGTTCCTTCGCCGCCCGTAGAACGGGCTGCACCCTCGGGCCGAAGTTGCGGGCGACCGCGTCCTTGCCAAGAAGCGCGCCGATGAAATAGGGCGCCCAGCCGCTGAAGAACACGCCGACGGCGGAGTAGGCAAAACCGGTCCAGCCGCCGAAGACGGTCGCCGTTGCCAGGATCACCCCGTGGATCGGGAAGACGACCATGCCTGCGATCAGGAACGCCGCCACGACCACGGCCGGCGCCCACGGATGGCCGCGCGTTTCCGCGAGCCACCCGCCGATCTTCTCGGGTGTGACGATGCCCAGCGAACCGACGGTCCACCAGGCCGCGGCGATCCCGGTGATGCCGACCAGAAGGGCTGCAACGGCGAACAGGAAGCGAAGGCGCATGTCGGGACGGCTCGGGGCGGACGGGTTACGGCTGGGAGCCGAAGACGAAGCGCTTGTCGAGCCGGTACTTCGCCCAGTAGCCGATGGCGAGGCCGATCACGCCGCCGACGTATCGCATGGTCGTGGTCTGGAACGTGTACCAGAAGGCCAGTTCCACCGCCCAGAAGATCGCCGTCGTCGCGATGCCCATGGCGGCATAGAGCAGGAACGTCATGAAGTCGTGGGTGGGGGAGGCCGGCCGGTAGGCGAAGATCAGGCGCTTGTCCCAGGTGTATTTGATGATCAGGCCGACGCCCGTGCCCACGATCATCGAATAATAGAGGCCGGTACCGCCCATGAGGCGCCAGACGACCTCCTGGCTTGCAACGTTTCCCAGCGTTGCAACCAGCGCCCCCGCCAAATATATGACAACCAGATTCATCGACGTCGGCAATATATACAGGTCACGGGATCAAGGGGGAATTACGTGCCACGCCCGATGAACAGGATCCTCTTCGTTCTCCTTCTGGCGCTGATCGGCGCCTGTGTCCTGTTCAAGGTCGCTGAAAGCGTCAATCGCCTCCTGTCGACGGACATGGTCGCGGTCGCGTTCGCCGAGGGCGGCGACGATGCCTATTACTATCTGACCATCGCCCGCAACGCCGCCCGGGGCGCCGGCATCACCATCGACGGGGTGGAGTGGACGTCGGGTATCCAGCCGCTGTGGGCCCTTCTCTGCGCCATTGCCTATCTGGCCGGTTCCGACCGGGCGGCCTTCGCGATCCTCTACCTGGCAAGCTACGCCTTCTGGATCGGCGGCGCCGTTCTGCTCGTCCTGTTCGTACAGCGCGCGACGCGCCTGCCTTTTCCCGTCCTGGCCATACCGCTGGTCGCGGGCCTGTTCCTCTGGGACCGGCAGCTCAATGAGCTCTATGTGAACGGCATGGAGAGCGGTCTCTATATTTCCGCCCTCCTGCTGTTCCTGGTGGTCGCGCAGCGCAGCGCCGGAACGGCGGTTCGCGCCCCCAGTCTCCGGCACGCCGCGATGATGGGACTGAGTGCAGGCATCCTCATGCTCGCGCGCAACGATGGCGTCTTCGTTTGCGCCTTCGTGATGTTGGCTCTCCTGATCGCCGATCGCTCGCGGGCGCGCTTCTACGAGCTGGTGATCGCGGGCGTGATCGCCTGCATGCTCGTGCTTCCCTGGATCGCCTACTGCTACTGGGTGGCGGGCCTGTTCGTGCCCCAGAGCGGCGTGGCGACCTCGGTGGCGCTGCGTCCGTTCACCCATCCGGCGGACACGATCCGGGCCTTCATCGTCTCCTTCGTCCCGCTCCTGTTCGTCCGCATGAGAGGATTCCTCACCGAGCCACCGATGGTGGGCGGCGTACTGGCGGTGTTCCTGACCGTTGGATTGCTGGTCGCGGTGTTCCGCCCGCGATCCCGGCTGGCGGAGGCGCCGACGCGCCTCGTCCTGCTGGCCTTTGCGGCGTCGAACGTCGTGCTGCTCGCCTACTATCCGCTGGTCAGCTCCGCGGTCCAGTTCTACGAGCGCTACTTCGGCCCGGTGAAGCTGCTGATCGTCATCCTGCTGTCGCTGGTGATCGTCGCCGCGGCGAGGCGGTTCGAAGCGTCGAAGGCATTCGCCGCCACCGCCTCCGCGGTCCTGGTCGCCGCCATCCTGTCCAATGCCTACTGGATCGCCGAGCCCTGGGGCGTGCCCTACCGGGGCTACTTCGGTTCCTCGGCCTACGCGCTCGCCCGGTCGCCGTTCATGACCGACGGTTCGCGCATCGGCATGATGGAGTCGGGCCGCTTCGGCTTCATGCTGCCCGACCGCGTCGTGAACCTGGACGGCAAGATGCGGGTTCCCGCCCTGCGCGCCCTGCAGCAGGGCAGGCTCGATGAAGAGATCCAGCGGGGCAACTTCGATTACATCCTGCTGAACATCTTCGACGAGGCCTTCTTCGACGAGCGCGCGCCGGCCTGGCGTCAGCGCTATGTCCCGGCCGGCAAGCTCGGCACGCTCGCCGTGTTCAAACGCAAGCCGCAATAGGTTACTGCGGCCAGCCGAGCTCGATCTCGACGACGACGGGCTTGACCTGCCGCATGGCGCTGTCGGTCGACGAGAACTCGACGTCGCCGTTGACCTTGTCGAGCGCGTCGCCGGGCGCGTCCTTCGGCGGATCGAATCGCAGGGAGAGGTTGCAGCCGCCCACCGGCTTGTCGAGGCGTCCGCCGTCCCAGCTGTTGCTGTAGCCGCCGAGATCCCAGCCGAAGCCCGTCAGCGTGAAGGGCTTGCCGTTCATCGTCTCGATCTCGGCGAGCGTCGCGCCGTTGGCGACCGGCTTGTCGAGGCCTGCGACGGCGACCGGCCAGGTCGAGCCGTTGCGGATGATCACCACGTTGGGGCGCGCGTAGGCGTCATGCCACAGGATGTCGATGCGCTTCTCCGGGTCCTTCGCGAAGATGACGGTGCCGGGCTCCGTGTTTCCCTCGCCGACGGGAATGTTCGCGCGCTCGACGTTCTCCGCGCCGAAGACGCGGGCGAGGGTGCGTTCGTCGGCGTTGCGGGCGAAGGGGCCGGTGCAGTCCAGGACTGAAGGTGCCTGCGCCCATGCCAGCGGCGGCGTTGCGGCGATGAGGCAAAGCAGACAGGTGGCGCGCAGGGCAGGAGACATTCCGCCTTTTATCACACAAGCCGGCCGGCGCGCGTTGCGACCTCGCCGGCCCGATCAGACCGGCACGGACGCCGCCATGTCGCCACGCCCGCGCTCCAGCATGCGATGTGCGATCTCGGTCTCGCCCAGGACGATGAGATTGGCGCCGAGCTTCTCGAAATGTTCGACCGTCGCGCTCGAATGGGCCCGTGCCAGGATATCGAGTTTGGGATTGGCGGCGCGGGCCTGCTGGATGATCTGGCCGGCCTCGAAGGCCTCGGGGATGGTGACGTAGAGGCGGCGGGCGCCGGTGAGGTTGATGGCGGCGATCAGCGCCGGTTCGGCTGCGTTACCCGAGTATACTTCCGCGCCATCCTTGCGCGCCCGCTCGACGCCCGCGTCGCTGGCCTCCACGACGATCAGGTTCCCGCTGTCGCCCTTCAGGCCGGCGCCGACCATCGAGCCGACGCGCCCGTAGCCGATGACGATGTCGTGGCCGGTCAGGGTCGTCGGCGCGAAGTCGGTGGCCGGCTCGTCGGGCTTGTCGGCCGGCGCGGTGTCCTTGTGGCCCCCCAGGCGCTCCAGCAATGTGAAGACGAACGGGTTCACCATGATCGACACGATGGCGCCGGCCAGGATCAGGTCGCGCGATTCCTTCGGCACCATGTTCAGGCTGATGCCGATGCCGATCAGGATGAAGGAGAACTCACCGATCTGCGCGAGACTTGCCGAGACGGTGAAGGCGGTCGATCGACTGTGGCCGAAGGCGCGGACGATCAGGTAGGCAACCACCGACTTGCCGACGACGATGATCGCGATGGTGGCGATCACCGCCAGCGGCGCGTCCACGAACACGCTCGGATTGAGCAGCATGCCCACCGAGACGAAGAACAGCACCGCGAAGGCGTCGCGCAGCGGGATGGCTTCCTCCGCCGCGCGCTGGCTGAGGTCGCTCTCGCCCAGCACCATGCCGGCGAAGAAGGCGCCGAGCGCGAAGGAGACGTCGAAGAAGTAGTGCGCACCGTAGGCGACGCCGAGTGCCACGGCATAGACGGCGAGCCGGAACAGTTCGCGCGAACCGGTATGTGCGGTGTGGTGCATCAGCCACGGAATGAGCCGCCGCCCGACGATCAGCATGATCGCCACGAAGATCGAGACCTTGGCCAGCACGATGAGCAGCGAGAACAGGATCCGGGTGGCCGGCACGCCGTTGTCTGCCGTCGCCAGGGCCAGTGCCGGCAGCAGGACAAGGGCCAGGACCATGGCGAGATCCTCGACGACCAGCCAGCCGACCGCGATGCGGCCGCGATGGGTTTCGAGAATGTGACGGTCCTGCAGGGCGCGGATGAGAACGACGGTACTGGCCACCGACAGGGCCAGGCCGAAGACGAAGCCGGCCAGCGGCGTCCAGCCCAGTGCCCAGGACAGTCCGGCGCCCATCAGGGTGGCGACGGAGATCTGGCCGATGGCGCCGGGGATCGCAATGCGCGCAACCGAAAGCAGGTCCTTCAGCGAGAAGTGCAGGCCCACGCCGAACATCAGCAGGATGACGCCGATCTCGGCCAGTTCGGTGGCCAGGGCAGGGTCGGCCGTGAAGCCCGGTGTGTAGGGACCGACCATGACGCCGGCGAGCAGGTATCCGACGAGCGGCTGAATGCGCAGCCGCTGCGCGATCAGACCGAAGATGAAAGCGAGCATCAGACCCGCAGCAATCGTAGCAATGAGCGGGGTATGCTGCTCCGGCATCCAGTGTTTCTCTCCGCGAGTGATGGAACCCAATCCGATGTGGCGTTGATCGGTGGAAATTGCAATCTGTCTGAAGCGGATTGGGAGGATTTGAGATGACGGTATCGCGACGCAAACTTTTGGGGACTGGCCTGGCGCTGACGGCAACGGCCGCCGCGGGCACGCCCGTTCTGGCGCAGAATTTTCCGACCAAGCCCATTCGCTGGATCTCGCCCTTCGCGGCCGGCGGCAACTACGACCTGACGTCCCGGCTGGTCGGCGAGGCGATGTCGCGCAATCTCGGCCAGCAGGTTCTCGTCGACAACCGGCCGGGCGCCGGCGGTCTCGTGGGCGCCGAGGCCGCGGCCAATGCGCCGGCCGACGGCTACACCGTCGTCATGGGCAGCTTCAGCGTGCTGTTCGTCTCGCCCTACCTCGCGGGCAAGCCGTCGCTGGTGCCGCAGTTCGCGCCGATCAGCCTGCTGTCGACCGTGCCGATGATTCTCGTCGGCAAGCCCGACGGTCGTTTCGCCGACATCCGCGGCGTCCTGGCCGAGGCCAAGGCGAAGCCCGGCACGGTGAGCATCGGCCATGCCGGCAACGGCACGACCAACCACATCGCCATTCTGCGTCTCGAGGTGAACGAGGGGGTGAAGTTCAACATCATCCCGTACAAGGGGTCGGGCCCCGGCCTCAACGACCTGATGGCGGGGCAGATCGACCTCTACATGGATCAGCTCACGACATCGCTGCCGCAGATCAAGGCGGGCAAGCTGAAAGGCATGCTGGCGATGAGTCCGAACCGCGTCGCGCAGCTTCCCGACATGCCGTCGCTCACCGACATCGGCAGCAAGCCGTTCGACGGCGGTACGACGGCGGGGCTGCTGGCACGTGTCGAAACGCCGAAACCGATCCTGACCACCCTGAACGGCAGCGTCGTCACCGCATTGAAGGAGCCGGCCGTGGCCGCGAAGCTCGCCGAGCTGGGCGCCGTCCCGCGGCCGTCCACCATGGAGGAGTTTGCAGCGTACATGAAGGACCAGGAAGTCGGCGTTAGCGCACTTGTGAAGTCGGGTTTGTTGAAACCCGAGTGAACGGGTGTCATGTCGGCAGCATGACAAATATCTTCCGGACGATTGCACTGGTCGTGGCCCTCGCCATCACCGGTTCTGTGGCGGGTTGCGCGAATTCGGGCATCCCCCAGGATGGCCGCTACCAGACACACGGTACCGGCTGGGACAACTGGCGAGGCTGATAAAAACAAAGGGGGGATCATGAAGATCGACAGGCGCGGGCTTCTTGGGGTCGGCGCCGCCGGCCTGGCAATGGCTGGCGCATTGGCCGGCAGGGCTCGAGGCGCTGCGGCGCAGACCTTCCCCAGCAAGCAGATCCGCTGGGTCATCCCCTTCGCCCCGGGCGGCAACTACGACGTCACCGCCCGTATCGTCTCCGATCCGATGGGCCGCCATCTCGGCCAGGGCATCCTGATCGACAACAAGCCGGGCGCAGGCGGTGTCGTGGGGCTGGAGGCTGCGCTCAACACGCCGGCCGACGGCTACACGATCTCGATGGCGAGCTTCACCGTCGCCTACGTCGCGCCGTTGTTCGCGGGCAAGCAGCCGCTGCTGCCGCAGATGGCGCCGGTCAGTATCCTGACGACGGTGCCGACGCTCGTGGTCACGCGCGCCGACAGCCGCTTCCGCGACATGAAGAGTGTGCTGGCCGAGGCCCGGGCCAAGCCGGGCACCGTCACGATCGGCCATGCCGGCAATGGCACGACCAACCATGTCGGCATCCTGCGCCTGCAGCTGAACGAAGACCTCAAGTTCAACATCATTCCCTATCGCGGCGCCGGGCCCGGCATCGCCGACCTGCTGGCCGGCAATCTCGACCTGTTCACCGACCAGCTCACCAGCTCGATGCCGCACATCCAGTCCGGCAAGCTCAGGCCCCTCGCGACGTTCAGCCTCCAGCCCGTGCCGGACCTGCCGAACGTGCCGACGATGGGCGACCTTGGCCTCAAGCCGTTCGACGGCAACACGACGGCCGGCGTGTTCACTCATCCCGATACGCCCAAGCCCGTCATCGCCCGCCTGAACGAAGGCGTGGTGGCCGGCCTCAAGGACGAGGCGGCCAACAGGAAGCTGCGCGAGCTGGGCGCCATCGTGCGCCCCTCGACCCCGGAGGAATTCACCGCGGCCCTCAAGGCCGACGAGGCCAACGTGTCGGAACTGCTGAAGCTCGGGCTCTTGAAGCCCGAATAGGGCCTCAGGCGATTTCCTTCATCACCGACCACAGGTCGGCCTTGCGTTCGAAGCCGATGCCCGGCGAGTCGGGCATCGTCACGCGACCGTCGACGACGGCGCAGTCGTCGGCGAAGCCGCCGAACGGCGCGAAGACCTGCGGATAGGATTCGTTGCCGCCGCATTGCAGGCCGACGGCGATGTTCAGCGCGAACTGGTGGCCGCCGTGCGGCACGCAGCGCCGCGGCGACCAGCCGTGCGCCTTCAGCATCTCGATCGTGCGCAGGTACTCGACCAGCCCGTAGGACAGGGCGGGATCGTACTGAAGGATGTCGCGGTCGGGACGCAGGCCTCCATGGCGGATCAGGTTCCGTGCGTCCTGCATCGAGAACAGGTTCTCGCCGGTGGCGAGCGGCGGGGCGTACTCGGTGGCGAGCGCCGCATGCGCCAGATAGTCGAGCGGATCGAGCGGCTCCTCGTACCAGCGCAGGCCGAAGTCCTTGATGGCGCGGCCGAACTCGATCGCGGTGGTGAGGTCGAACTTGCCATTGACGTCGACCGCCAGGCGCTCGCCGGCGCCGACGATCTTCAGCACGGCCTCGATGCGCTTCAGGTCCTCGGCCAGCGGCACGCCGCCCACCTTCATCTTCACGCAGGAGTAGCCGAGGCCGAGATAGTGCTTCATCTCGTCCTGCAAACCTTCGAGCCCCTTGCCGGGGTAATAGTAGCCGCCGGCGGCATAGACCCACGCCTTCTCGTCGGCCTGGCCGCCATTGAAGCGGTCGGCCAGCAGCTTCCACAGCGGCACCCTCTTGGCCTTGGCGACGGCATCCCAGATCGCCATGTCGAGCACGCCGACGGCGACCGAGCGCTCGCCGTGGCCGCCGGGCTTCTCGTTGGCCATCATCACCGACCAGCACTTCGCCGGGTCGATCAGGCCTTCGGCGTCGAGCAGCGACTCCGGCTTCGCCTGGCTGAGGCGAGGAATAAACCGCTCGCCCAGGAGCCCATGCTGCGCATAGCGGCCGTTCGAGTTGAAGCCGAACCCGACGACGGGCTTGCCGTCGACCATCACATCCGTGACCACGGCCACCACCGAAGCGGTCATCTGGCTGAAGTCGATGTAGGCGTTGGCGATGTTGGAGCGGATGGGCGAGACGATGTCGCGGATGGCGACGATGCGCATGGAAGTGTCCGTGGCTGGAGGGCAGGCGGCGGCTCTGTTTAGAGGTTCTACAGAGGCGCGGGCGCAGCGACCAGCCACCGGAGGTCCGGAATCGATGGCGCAAAACGCAACGGACCGGAACGGGTTCCCCAAATATATCGGCCCTGCATCCTCGAACATCAGGCGCGATTTTGCGTAGTATGGCCCAGATGCAGCTCGATACCACCTCGGCTGCGCCCGGCCGATCCTCCGCCCGCCAGATGCTGCGTGCAGCGACGGCAACGCTTCATGCGGAAGTCGACGCGCGCTTTTCCGGACCTTTCGCTACCGACAGGAATGCTTACGAGGCGTTCCTGACCGTCCTTGCGCGCGCCGTGCTGCCGCTTGAACAGGCCCTCGATCGGGGAGGGGTGGGGCGGCTCCTGCCCGATTGGCGGGAGCGCCGTCGTTCAGAGGCACTGAAGCAGGACCTCGACCTTCTCGGCATCGCCGTGCCGCCTGTGCTGAACGTCAGTGTGACCACGGACGAGGCGCGGCTGTTCGGCCGGCTCTACGTGCTCGAAGGGTCGCGACTGGGCGGGAAACTGCTGGTGAAGCGTGCCGCGGAAAGCGACGATCCGCAGGTGCGCGCGGCGACGCACTATCTCGGCCACGGGGCAGGGAGCGACTTCTGGAGAAGCTTCCTGCAACGTCTGGAGACGTCCGAAGCCGTACTGGAGTCGCCGCAGCGGACCTTGCTCGGTGCGCGCGAGGCGTTCGGCCTGTTCGGCGCGGAACCCGCCCATGTCTGAGGAAAGCCGCGCGACACCGGTCGATCTCGAAAATTGCGAACGTGAGCCCATCCACCTGCTGGGCGCGGTGCAGTCGTTCGGCTTCCTGCTGGCCTTCGACAGCACGCAATGGACGATCACGCGCCTGTCGCACAACGCCGCGGGGTGGCTGGGCGCCGGGCCGCTCGAGTTGATCGGACGGCCGATCGAGAATGTGTTCACGCACGACGCGATCCACCTGATCCGTGGGCAGCTCCAGACCGCGGTTTTCAGCAACGCGGTGGCACGCTCCTTTGCCGTGCCGTTGCTGAACGACGGGCCGGTCTTCGACATCGCCGTGCATGTCGTCGACGGCTCCATCGTCATCGAATGCGAACCCTGCATGCATGAGCAGGGCGTGTCCTCGGGCGCGCTCGTTCGCGCCATGATCTCCCGCCTGCAGCAGGCTTCGGAACTCCGCACCTTCTATCGCGTGGCCGCCCGCGAGATGCGTGGTCTCACCGGCTTCGATCGCGTGATGGTGTATCGCTTCGATCATGACGGGTCGGGCGAGGTGATCGCCGAATCGGCACGCGGCGGCCTCGAATCCTATCTCGGCCTGCACTATCCGGCCTCCGACATTCCGCGGCAGGCGCGCATCCTCTACGAGCGCAACTGGCTGCGCATCATTCCCGACATTTCGGCCCGGCCCGCCGCCGTGGAGCCCGGTCTCATCGATGGCCGGCCGCTCGACCTGTCGATGAGCGTGCTGCGCAGCGTGTCGCCGATCCACATCGAGTACCTGCAGAACATGGGCGTGGGCGCGTCGATGTCGGTCTCGATCCTGCGCGACGGCAAGCTGTGGGGCCTCTTCGCCTGCCATCACTATGCGCCGCACAACGTGCCGTTCGAGCGGCGCACGGCGGCAGAGCTGTTCGGCCAGATGTTCTCGCTGCTGATGGAAAGTCGCGAACGCGACGCCGAATCGCTCTACGAGGCGCGCGCCCGCAAGCTGCACAACCAGCTCGTCACCGTGATGGCGTCGGAAGCGACCCGCTTCGACAGCATCGTCTCGCATCTCGACGAGATCGCCGAGTTGTTGTCCTGCGATGGCATCGGCGTGTGGACGGGCGGGCATGCGACGCTGCAGGGCATGGCGCCGACGCAGGACCAGTTCGCCGGCCTGATCGGTCATCTGACCCGCCGCAATCCTGGCGAGGTGCTGGCCGTACACGAGATTGCGGCCGAGCATCCGCCGGGCCGGGAGTTCGCCGATCGGGCGGCCGGCATGCTGGTGGTCCCGCTGTCGCGGCCGGCGCGGGACTTCCTCGTCTTCTTCCGCAAGGAAGTCGCGCGCTCCGTCAACTGGGCGGGCGATCCCAGCAAGCAGGTCAGTGTCGGCCCGTTGGGCTCGCGCCTCACGCCGCGCAAGAGCTTCGAACTCTGGTGCGAGACGGTTCGGGGACAGTCGATCCCGTGGCAGCCGGTCGACGTGCGCATCGCCGAGGGCCTGCGCGTCAGCCTGCTCGAGGTGATCCTGCGCCTGTCGGCCATCACCGAGGTCGAGCGCAAGCGGGCGCAGGAGCGGCAGGAGCTGCTGATCGCCGAACTCAATCACCGAGTCCGCAACATCCTGGGACTGATCCGCAGTGTCATCTCGCAGAGCCGCGATCCGTCGCTCACGGTCGATGCCTTCACCGAGGTGGTGGGCGGCCGCATCCAGGCGCTGGCGCGGGCGCACGACCAGATCACCGCGGACAATTGGGGCCCGGCATCGTTCCGCGGCTTGGTGGGGGCGGAAGCGGGCGCCTATCTCGGCGGCAGGGCCGCGCGCGTGCGGCTGTCCGGCCCCGAAGTGCTGCTGGAGCCGCAGGGCTTCACGACGCTCGCGCTGGTCATCCACGAGCTGATGACGAATTCCGCCAAGTACGGGGCGCTGAGCGACAGTCGCGGCCATATCGAGATTGGCACCCAGTTCGATGCCGAGAGGAACCTGCATGTCACCTGGACCGAGCATGGCGGGCCGCCCGTTAAGCCGCCGACGCGCCGCGGATTCGGCTCGACGGTGATCGAGCGATCCATCCCCTATGACCTGAAGGGCGAGGCGACGCTCGACTACGAGACGAAGGGCATCCGCGCGACCTTCATGGTTCCGGCCGTCCATGTCCGTCCCGCGCCGGGAGCGGTGGATGAGCCGGCCGAGAAGACGATTCCCGAGGTGCAGGCCACCGAGTTGCCCAAGGACGTGCTGATCGTGGAGGACAACATGATCATCGCGCTCGACGCGGAAAGCGCGTTGCTGCGTGCCGGTATCGCATCGGTCCGCGTGGCGTCGAGTGCCGCACAGGCCCTGAAAGCCATTTCCACGCGCGCGCCCGACTTCGCGCTGCTCGACATCAACCTCGGCCGCGAGACGAGCTTCGAGGTCGCCGAGCAGCTCGCGTCGCTCGGCATCCGCTTCGTCTTCACGACGGGCTACGGCGAGGACATCGCTTTCCCGCCGAAACTGCTGGGCGTCCCGCGCGTGCGCAAACCCTACACCGGCGACGCGCTGCTGGAAGCGATGCGCCTCTAGCCCGCCGCGAAGACGTTGCGGCGGTTCTGGCGGAACAGCAGCCACCAGGCGACCGCGCCGTTCAGCAGGTTCCAGGCGATGCCGTTGATGAAGGCGGCCCGGTAGGAGCCGGTCATGTCGAACAGCACGCCGCCCATCCATCCGCCCAGCGCCATGCCGATCAGCGTCGAGGAAATGGCGAGGCCGACGCGGAAGCCCGCTTCCTTCGGCGGGAAATATTCCCGCACGATGATCGCGTAGGACGGCACGATGCCGCCCTGGAACAGGCCGAACAGCGCCGAGGCGAGGTAGAGCGAGTTCACCGAATCGTCGACCAGATAGAAGACCAGCGCCACGCACTGCAGCGTCGAGCCCAGCAGTAGCGTTTTCACGCCGCCGACCCGGTCGGCGATCCAGCCCGAGGCGATGCGGCTCACGATGCCGAAGCCCAGCATCAGCGACAGCATCTCCGCGCCACGCGCCACGCCGTAA
This sequence comes from Reyranella humidisoli, assembly GCF_019039055.1. Lineage (NCBI taxonomy): Bacteria > Pseudomonadati > Pseudomonadota > Alphaproteobacteria > Hyphomicrobiales > Reyranellaceae > Reyranella > Reyranella humidisoli. The sequence goes on along the minus strand of NZ_JAHOPB010000001.1, from coordinate 206,452 downwards.
CCCAGGTCGGCGCAATAGGCGACGATATGGACCTGCGGCATCGACATGGCGACGCAGCAGCCGATGCCGGCGACCACCAGCACCGCCTGCAGGCCGTTGGGTGACAGGCCGAGCGAGCGCGGCGAATGGATGGCGGCGCCGGCCCCGCCGTCGGCTCCCGTTGTCTCATGCTGCGGCGGCTTGCGGCGCAAGGTCAGGGCCAGCGGGATCATGGCCACGAAGCAGAGCGCCCCCGCGGCCCAGTAGGTCACCCGCCAGCCATGATCAGCGATCATCATCTGGATGATCGAGGGCCAGATCGCGCCGGCGAGATAGTTGCCGGAGGCCGCGATGGCGACGGCGATGCCGCGGCGCTTGTCGAACCAGTGCGAGATGTCGGCCACCAGCGGCGCGAAGGTCGCCGCCGCGCTGAAGCCGATCAGCACCTGAACGGTGGCGAACAGCGGCAGCGAGGGCGTGAACGGCGCCGTCGCGAACCCGATGGCGAGGCCGGTGGCGCTGAGCACCGCGGTGAGCACGATGCCGCGCTTGTCGACCAGCTTGCCCCAGGTGACGCCGCCGGCGAAGAAGCCCAGCGTGTTCATCGTGTAGGCGAAGGAGATGTCGGCGCGGGTGATGCCGAGATCCTGCTGGATCGACGGCAATGCCACGACCAGGCACCACATGCCGATGCCGCCGACCGTGCTCAGGGTCACGCTGGCGGCCAGGCGCCACCAGGCATAGCTCGACTCGACTCCGGACATGATCAGCCGCCGACCGCGCCTTGCGTGTTGACGTAGAGGGCGTAGAGCGAGTGGCTGGCCGCCATGAACAGCCGGTTGCGATGGCGCCCGCCGAAGCAGACGTTGGCGCAGCGCTCGGGCAGGTCGATGTGGCCGATCGGTTTGCCCGAAGAATTGAAGACACGCACGCCGTCGAGTTCGTCCGAGCCCATGCCCCAGCCGCACCACAGGTTGCCGTCGACGTCGACGCGGAAGCCATCCGGCGAGCCGCCCGGTCCGGCATCGATCAGGACCGAGCCCGTGCCCAGCGAGGTGCCGTCGGCCGAGAGGTCGTAGGACAGGATCGTGCGGTGCGGCTCGGCGCGCGAGGCCACGACATAGAGCTTCTTCTCGTCGGGCGAGAAAGCGAGCCCGTTGGGGCCGGGAATGTCGTCGGCCATTACGGCGAGCTTGCCGGTGGTCGGATCGAGCCGGTAGACGGCGGGCTTGTTCTGGCTCTCTTCCTTGTGGCCCTCGTAGTAGCCCAGGAGGCCGAAGGTGGGATCGGTGAACCAGACCGAGCCGTCGGACTTCACGACGACGTCGTTGGGCGAGTTGAGCGGCTTGCCGTTGTAGGAATCGGCCAGCACCGTGATTGCGCCGTCATACTCGAAGCGCACGACGCGGCGGGCATCGTGCTCGCAGGCGATCAGCCGGCCGCGGCGATCGCGCGTGTGGCCGTTGGCGTTGTTCGAGGGCTTGCGGAAGATCGAGACGTTGCCCGTCTCCTCGTCCCAGCGCAGCACGCGGTTATTGGGAATGTCGCTCCACAGCAGGTAGCGCCCGTCGCCGAACCAGACGGGCCCCTCGGACCAGCGGCAGCCCGTGTAGAGCCGCTCCACCGAGGCCAGCACCAGCCGGTACTGGTTGAACGACGGATCGAGCACGCGCACGGCCGGGTCAGGGTAGCGCTCGCTGGGCTGCCACATCTTGGTTTCCTCGTTCTTTGTTCTGGCGCAAAGCAGACGCCGAATTTCGCGCGAGAATGCCCGTCCGGCGCCGCGCGGTCGAGAGACAATGGCTCACCTTTCCGGAACGGGTGTTCCGGGGAGCGGCTTCATGTCTGCCACACCCGCGAATAATTCGTGGGAATGGCAAAGCAGGCCTGTGATATTACCGCCGTACCCGCCCACCGGCGTCGGTGGGCCAACGTCAAGTCAGCAAGCTCTACGGGATGGTTGTGATGAAGCCGACCTTTGTGACCATTGATCGCCATCCGGGCCGCTCCACCCAGACCATCGGTGTGGCGCGCGCGCTCGGGACCGATCCGGATCTCATTCACGAGCCGTCGGTCGGCGTCGTGGGCACCAAAGGCGACAGCCAGTGCTATCTCGGCGTCATGTCCAAGGTCGAAGCGATCCACGCCGAGCTCAAGGCGCGCATCGGCACGGGCGCCAACCAGCTCAAGATGCGCCTGGTCCAGCCCGAATACACGATCGCCACGTCGGACGGCATCCGCAACGGCACGCGCGAGATGCGCTACTCGCTGATCGGCCGCGAAGTCACGCAGGACGCGCTGTGCGAGCATCTGAGCGCCACCGGCCTTGCCGGCACGATCGCGGTCGTGGCCTGCGACAAGCCCCCGGTCGGCACGCTCTCCGCGCTGCTGGAGCACAATCTGCCGTCGATCATCATGTCGGACGGCCCGATCCATCCCGGCAAGGACCCGAACACCGGCGAGGCGCTCGACATCGTGAGCGCCTACCAGGTTGCCGGCCATCCGGATCCCGAGTACCGCCACCACATCGCCTGCCACGCCTGCCCCGGCTACGGCAGCTGCGGCGGCATGTTCACCTACAACACCATGCAGACCTTCATCGGCGTGGTCGGCATGCAGCCGCTGCACATGGTGGCGCCGCCGTCCGACGATCCGCGCCGCACCGGCCAGTTCGCGGCCGAGCTGGTCGATCTGCTGGCAAACCTGATCAAGAACGACCTGAAGCCGCGCGACATCGTCGTGCGCGATTCGATCCGCAACGCGGTGATCGTCTCGATGGCGATCGGCGGCTCGACCAACGTGGTGCTGCACGCGCCGGAAATCGCCCGTGCCGCCGGTTTCGCCGACTTCTGGAAGGACGTCATGACGCCGGAGGAATTCAACTACCTCTCGCAGCATGTCGTGCCGGTGCTGACCGACGCGCGTCCCTACGGGAAGTATTCGATGGTCGACATCGACGAAGTCGGCGGCGTGCAGGTGATCGTGCGCGAACTGCTCGACGCCGGCCTGCTGAACGGCGACGTGCTGACCTGCACCGGCGAGACGCTGGCCAAGCAGGTCGAGCGGCTGGGTGCCAAGAAGGCCGACGGCCGCGTGATCTATCCGGTCGAGAAGCCCTACAAGCCGACCGGCGGACTGCGCATGCTGGGCGGCAACCTGTCGCCGGATTTCTCCGCGATCCTGAAGCTCGCGGGCGTCGAGGGCGGCCTCGAGGACAATCTCTTCCGTGGCCGCGCCCGCGTGTTCGAGGGCGAGGCGGGCCTGCTCAAGGCGCTCGACGAGACGCCGGACACGTTCCAGAACCACGACATGATCATCGTGCGCTACGAGGGACCGAGCGGCGCCCCGGGCATGCCGGAAATGCTCGACCCGACCTCGCGCATCACGACGCTGTGCCGCGAGCGCAACATCGTCGTGGCCCTGATGACCGACGCGCGCTTCTCGGGCGGTTCGGTCGGCCTCGTGATCGGCCATGTCGGTCCCGAAGCGGCGATCGGCGGCCCGATCGGGCTGGTCGAGGAGGGCGACGAAATCGTGGCCGATCTCAATGTCAACGAGCTGAACTGCACCCAGCTTGCCGACTCCGCCACCTACGCCAAGCGCAAGGCGGCATGGGACAAGGTCGTCGCGGCCAATGGCGGCCTGCATCCCAATTGCGGCGCCGCCGATACGCGCCTGCTCCATCGCGCCCGCACCAGCGCGGTTCCGGCGACGCGCGGCGGCGGTCTGCATCCCAACCGCGAGGTCTGGGTGCGCGCGCCGCGCAAGGCGGAGCGGCAGGACTTCAAGTTGCGCAACAAGCACCGCCCGGAGGCCAACAAGTCTTTCTAAGGGCGGGCGAGCTTCGCTGGAATCAAGAACGCCAGGGGATCAAACCTCTGGCGTTTTCATGGGCGCCAGCGGCTTTGCATCTCGGGCAAAGCAACTCACCTCATCCTGAGGAGGTCGCCAAAGCGACCGTCTCGAAGGATGGGCAACAGGCATGGTGCTCGTGCCCACCCTTCGAGACGCTCACTGCGTTCGCTCCTCAGGGTGAGGTGTTGTTAGGGTATCTGACGCGATTAGATTTCGCCCGGAAACCCTAATCGCCCTCGACGCCGTATGCCGCCTTCGCGGCTTCCTGGCTGACCAGGCCGAGCCTGATGTCGCGTTTGACGGCTTCGGGGTCGCGCTTCGCAGGATCGCCGTAACCACCGCCGCCGGGCATCTCGACCACGAGACGTTCGCCGGCGGGGATGGTCTGGAAACCCTTGGCCTTCAGCTCCTGTCCCGAGGCCAGCGAGAGGCGGCCGTTGCCGCCGGGCTTGCCGCCGTCGCGGCCGCGCGCCGGATACTTGACCCGCTCGAAGGTGGCGAAGATGCCGAAAGGCGCGCCCTCGCGATGCTCGACCTCCATCACCTGGCCGAGCCCGCCGCGCTGCTGGCCGGCACCGCCGGAATCCTGGCGGTATTCCTTCTTCCACACGACGACGGGTGCGATGGTCTCGGTGATCTCGACCGGCACGTTGCGCACGCCGGAGGGGAACGGTGTCGCCGACAGTCCGTCGAGCGTCGGCCGCGCGCCGGTGCCGCCGGAATGGAAGGTCGTCACCATGAAGGGTCGGCTGTTGCCGATGGTGCCCGTCATGCCGTGTCCGGCACCGAGCTTCAGGTTCCAGAGGTTTGATGTGCCCTCGGCCGGGACCTGGCCCGGGATCACCTGATGCAGCGCATCGAAGCAGACGTCGGGCAGCATGTGGCCGATCGTGCTGCGCGCGTTCACCGCCGCAGGGTAAAGCGCATTGACGATGGTGTTCTCGGGCGCTGTGACGAGGATCGAGTCGAGCGTGCCGGCATTGTTCGGGATGGTCGGCGCCACGACGCACTTGATGCCGAAGGCGGTGTAAGCCTCGGTGTAGCACATCGGCGAATTGATGCCGTAGATCGACGAGCCCGAGGTGCCGGCATAGTCGACCGCGATATGATCGGCGTGGATGGTGACGGCGGCATGCAGGTCGATCGGCGCGTCGTAGCCGTCGATCCGCATATGGCCCTTCCAGGTGCCGCGCGGCAGCTTCGAGATCGCCGCGATCATGCCGGCACGGCTCTTCTCGATGATGTGCGCGCCCAGCTCGTCGAGCGAGTCGATGCCGTGCTCGGCCATCATGTCGGAGAGCCGCTTCTCGCCGATGCCGTTGCAGCCGACCAGCGCGTGGATGTCGCCCTCGACCTGCACCGGCTCGCGCACGTTGGCGCGCACGATGCGCATCACGCTCTCGTCGATCACGCCCTCGCGCATCAGCGGCAGCAGCGGCAGGAACAGGCCTTCATGGAAGACCTGGCGCCCGTCGGGCGACTGGCCGAGACCGCCGATGTCGACCACGTGCGTGGTGCAGGAGAACAGCGCCACCAGCTTGCCGTCGTGGAAGGCGGGCGAGGTGACGACAATGTCGTAGAGGTGGCCGGTGCCCTTCCACGGATCGTTGGTGATGTAGGCATCACCTTCCTTCATCGTCTCGACCGGGAATTCACGGATGAAATGGATGACGCTGCGCGCCATCGAGTTCACATGGCCCGGCGTGCCGGTGACGGCCTGCGCCAGCATGCGACCTTCGAGGTCGAACACGCCGGCCGAGATGTCGCCGGCCTCGCGCGCGCTGGTCGAGAAGGCGGTGCGCACCAGGGCGCGGGCCTGCTCCTCGACCACCGACAGCAGGCGGTTCCACATGACTTGCAGGCGAATGTCCGCTGGCGTGCTCATGCGCGGTCCTCCAGGACGATCTGGCTCACGGAATTGATGCGGGCGGTGAAGCCCTTCGGCACGACGGTCGTCGTGCCGTCCTCGACGATCAGGGCCGGCCCGTCGAATGTCATGCCGGGCTTCAGCGCCGCACGCTCATGGAGAGCGGTCTTCTCGCGGGCGCCGCTCGCGGGATCGAGCACTTCGCGATGACCCGACGGGGGCGGCGCGGCAGACGTGGCGATGGCCTTCGCCGGCGCCGGCAGTGGCCGGTCGGTGGCGAGCGACAGCGTCCAGGTCAGCGCCTCGACCTCGAGCTTGGGAATGGCCCGGCCGAACACCTGCTCGTAGGTCGCCTCGAAGCGGCGGCGCAGTTCGCCTGCCGCATCGGACGCGAATGGCTCGTTGGGCAAGGGGACTGCGATTTCGTGGCCCTGTCCCCGATAGCGCATGAAGGCCTGGCGGGATTCAACCAGCGTCTCGCCCGGCGCCGCCGGGCGCACGACGGCCTCCGCTTCTGCGCGCATGGTGGCGAACAGCTCGTTCAGCATCTTTGCGTCGAGCATATCGAGCCGCTGATGGCGCGTGCGCACGACCTCGTAGGCGATGGAAGCGCGCAGGAAGCCGAAGGCGGAGCCGACGCCCGCACCGACCGGCACGATGACCTGCTTCATGCCGAGCTTGCGGGCGAGACGTGCCGCATGCAGCGGCGCCGCACCGCCGAACGCGATCAGCGCCCGGTCGGCCGTGTCCTTGCCGTTCTCGACCGCATGCACGCGGGCCGCACTGGCCATGGTCTCGTCGACGATTTCGGCAACGCCGGCCGCCGCGCCCTGGGCATCGGTCCTGAGCGGGCCGGCCAGCGCCTGCAGCGCGGCCTCGGCCTTGTCGCGGTGAAGCGGAATGGCACCGCCCGCGAAGCGCGCGGGATCGAGGCGTCCCAACGCCGTATCGGCATCGGTGACGGTAGGCTCGGTGCCGCCTCGACCGTAGCTCGCGGGGCCGGGCACGCTGCCGGCCGAATCGGGACCGACCTGGATGCGGCCCAGCGCATCGAGGCGCGCGATCGAGCCGCCGCCGGCGCCGATCTCGACCAGTTCGATGACGGGGATGCGCACCGGCAGGCCGGAGCCCTGCACGAAGCGATAGGCGCGGGCGACCTCGAACTGGCGGGAGCGCTGCAGCTCCAGATCGTCCAGCAGGGTGAGCTTGGCGGTGGTGCCGCCCATGTCGAAGGCGACGGCCTTGCGGGCGTCGTTTTCGGCCGCGACCGTGCGCGCGAGGATGGCGCCGCCGGCAGGGCCGGATTCGACCAGACGCACCGGGTAGCGTCGCGCCGTGTCTACCGTGGTGATGCCGCCGGACGACATCATCAGTAGCAACGGCCCGGCGATGCCTTCCTTCTTCAGGTCGGCTTCGAGTTGGCCGAGATAACCCGCCATGCGTGGCAGCACGTAGGCATTGGCGATGGTGGTCGAGGTGCGTTCGTACTCGCGGATCTCGGGACAGACCTCGCAGGACAGCGAAATCGCCACGCCCGGCAGCGCTTCGGCCAGGATTTCTCCGGTGCGACGCTCATGCGCCTCGTTGGTGAAGCTGTGCAGGAAGCAGACGGCGACCGCCTCAATCTTCTCCGCTTTCAATTGCGCGGCGACGCGATGCACCGCCGCTTCGTCGAGCGCCAGCAGCACCGCGCCGTCGGAGGCGACGCGCTCAGGGACACCGAAGCGCAGGTCGCGCGATACCAGCGGCTGCGGCCGCTCCATGTAGATGTCGTACTGCTCGAAGCGGTGCTCCCACGCCATCTCGACGGAATCGCGGAAGCCTTCGGTCGTAACCAGTGCCGTGCGCGCGCCCTTGCGCTCGATCAGCGCGTTGGTGGCCAGCGTCGTGCCATGGACGACGAGCGTCACATCCTGCGGCCGGCATTTCGCCTCGGCCAGGATGGAGCGCACGCCTTCCAGGACCGCGCGTTCCGGCGCGTCGGGCGTCGTCAGTATCTTGATGGAGTGCGAGATCGTGCCGGTTTCCAGCACGACATCGGTGAACGTGCCGCCGATATCGACAGCCAGACGGGATGACATTGTTACTCGTCGATCTTGATGTTGCCCTTGCGCACCACGTCGCCCCAGGTGACGGAATCGCGCTTCAGGAAGGCCACGTAATCGGCCGGGGAGAGAAGGGCCGGGGTGAGGCCGTTCTCGTCGTACTTCTTCCTCACGTCGGGCTGTGCCATCACCTTGGCGATGGCCTCGTTGAGCCGGTCGACGATCGGCTTCGGCGTGCCCGGAGGCGCGGCCAGCCCATACCAGTTCTCCGCCTCGTATCCCTTCACGACCTCGGCGACTGCCGGCGTGTCGGGCAGGACGGGCCAGCGCTCGGGCGAGGTGACGGCCATGGCGCGCGCCTTGCCGCCGCGGATCAGGCCGAGCGTTGCAGGGTCGCCGAAATAGGCATCGACGATGCCGGCGGCGAGATCGTTGAGCGCCGGTCCGGTGCCGCGATAGGGCACGTGGATCATCTTGAGGCCGGACATCTGGGTGAACAGCTCGCCGGCGAGATGCTGGCTGGTGCCGATGCCGCCGGATGCCCAGCGCAGCTCCTGCTTCTTCGCCAGCTCCATGAATTCCGGCAGCGTCTTGGCCGGCAGGTCGTTGCGCACCGCCACGATGAAGGGCATGCGGACCAGCCGCGTGATCTGCGTCAGCGCCGTCGGGTCGTACGGCATCTTGGCGCGCAGATGGGGACCGGCCGTCAGCGTGCCGGCACCAGTGAGCGACAGCGTGTAGCCGTCCGGCGGCGCGTGCGACATCGCCTCGACGCCGATGATGCCGCCGGCGCCGCCCTTGTTCTCGATGACGATGGTCTGGCCGAGTTCCTTCGACAGCGGCTCCATCATGAGCCGTGCCGTCAGATCGACGCCGCCGCCGGGCGGGAAGGGCACGATGATCTTGACCGGCCGCTCGGGATACTTGCCCTGCGCCGAGGCGGCACGGGCGACGAACGGCGACGCGAGTGCCGCGACCAGAAACTGGCGACGAGTGTTACGCAACGGACCCTCTCTTTCGGCGCGCTGTTACAGCGCCACCTTCTTGAAAACCTCGACGAAGCGATCGACGTCCTGCTCGTCGTTGTAGACGTGCGGGCTGATGCGCAGCCGGCCCAGGCGCGGGGCCGCATACACATTCTCCGCCGCGAGCTTCTTTGGCAACTCGTCGGACATGCCCTTGGGGAACTGCAGGCAGATGAGATGCGGCGCGCGCAGCTTGCGGTCGAGGACGCGGACGCCCGAATTGGCGAGGCCGTCGGCCAGCCGGTCGGTCAGCATGCCGAGCCGCGCCACGATCGCGTCGTTGCCCCAGCCCGCCATCATCTCCATGCCCACCGCGGCCATCTCGAGCGTGATGAAGTGGTCGCGCTCGCCCATGTCGTACCGGCGCGCACCGTCGGCATAGGAGAGGTCGCGGAAATAGACCTTCTGCTCGGCGGCCACGCCCTTGCGCGCCGGCGCGGTCTGTTCCAGCGGCACGCCGTTCTGGTTGCGCTTGGCGACGTACATGAAAGCGCGTCCATAGGGCCCCAGCACCCACTTGTAGGTCGGGAAGATCAGGAAATCGGGGTCGAGCGCCTTCACGTCGATGCGCCGGACGCCGGCATCGTGCGTGGCATCGACGAGGAAGGCCGCGCCGTGGCGCCGAGCCGCCTCGGCGATACGCGACAGGTCGAGCGCGCCGCCGTCGGACCAGTGAACGGAAGAGATCGAGACGAGGGAGAGGGGCGCGGCGCCCTTGCGCTCGATCGCGTCCAGTACCGCCGCCGTCCAGTCGCCGTCAGGTGGCTGCTTCACCTGTTCGACCGTGTAGCCGCCCTGTTCGGCGCGGCTCATCCATTCGAGCACCGGTGAGGTATGGTCGTCCTGCAGTACGAGCACGCGACTGCCGCGCGGAAGGCTCATCACCTTGCCGGCGGTCGAGACGCCGTAGCCGACCGAGGGGATCAATGCGACGTCGACGGGATCGGCGCCGATCAGCGCCGCGGCCGCCTTGCGCGCCCGCTCGTACTGGCCGGACATGAAGTCGGTATCGAGTTTCCAAGGCTGTCCCTTGCGACCCACGCCAACGCGCCCTGCTTCCTGGACCGCGAGAGGCAGGGGGCTCCAGGCGGCGGCATTCAGAAAACACACGTCGCGCGGAATGTCGAACAGATGACGCTGGGAGCTGAGCATGGGGACCGCCAGTTTGGACTGGCGGCGAGCCTAGGCGATTGCCGGGCAAAGAAAAAGGACGCCCGTCTCGCGACGGGCGCCCTTTCCTTTTCGATGCGTGCTGATTGCGCGCGGCGTTAGCCGTCGATCGCCTTCTTCACCGCGTCCTTGGCCTTGCCGACGGCCTGCTGCGCTTCGCCCTTGCGCTCCTGAATCACGCCTTCGACCCTCATCTTGTCGCTGTCGACGACCTTGCCGATGCCCTGCTTCACGTTGCCGATTGCCTCGTTGGCGAGACCCTTGGCCTTGTCGGTGGTGCTACTCATGACAGTCTCCTCTTCGATCTGTTTGGTGCCGCTTCAACGCGGGGTCGCCGCGTCCGTTCCGAGAATTCTTGCCGCCTCACCGTTCCCATTTTCGTCGTTGGGAACCGCTCGCTTTTCCTGGCGTTAAACAATTGCGCGCTAGGCGCGGTCGCTCGATCTCGGTGGCCCCCGAACGCGGCGTGTAGCGGTCGACGGCCTCTTCGCGCCCTAGGCACCCATGGCGCGAGGGGAGGATATGTCAGCAACGGATTTCGACTACGGTTCCGCACTCTTCCTCGATCTCGACGGCACGCTGCTGGAAATCGCGGCGACGCCGGAGCTGGTCGTCGTTCCGCCGTCATTGCCCGGGCTTCTGGCCCATCTTCATGCGCTGCTGGGCGGCGCACTTGCGATCGTGAGCGGTCGCTCGCTCAAGACGATCGATCAGCTCTTGCAGCCGTTCACATCCGCGGCGGCGGGAGAGCATGGGGTGACGCTGCGCTTCAGCGACGGGACGGTGGAGGAGATGCCTGCGGGCCTGGCCGTCACGCAGGCTTGGCGCGATTCGCTCGTCGCCGCCACCGAACGCTGGCCCGGCGTGCTGATCGAGCCCAAGCCGCATGGATGCGCCATTCACTATCGTCTGGCGCCCGAGCGCCATGACGATGTCTGGCGCGTCGTGCGAGCACTGGTGCCGGACGATCATCCCTGGTTCCGGCTGATCCCCGCGCGGGAAGCCGTCGAGATCGGCCCTCGATCCACCTCGAAGGGACATGCGGTCGAGAGATTCATGAAGGACGGCGCCTTCAAGGGCCGCCGCCCCATCTTCGTCGGGGACGATTTCACCGACGAGGCGGGCATGAGCGCGGCGCGCCGCCATGGCGGCGAAGGACTGCGCGTGCAGGAGGTCTTCGACGGTGATCCTGCCCAGGTGCGGGCCTGGTTGTCGCGCAATGCAGAGCGTTTGACCGGCGCGCCTGCGACGCAAACGGTCGCGGCGGGAGCGTCGGCATGAGCAGTCTCGATCTCGGAGTCGTCGGCAACTGCTCCATCGCCAGCCTGATCGACCGTAACGGCCGCCATGTCTGGCACGGCCTCGGCCGGCTCGATGGCGATCCGGTGTTCAATGCGCTGCTGGGCGGCAAGGATCCGCAGACCGGCTTCATGGACGTCGTCGTCGACGGCATGAAGGAGAGCCGGCAGCGTTACGTGCCGAACACCGCGATCCTGGAAACCACCATCGATGGCGCCGGCGGCACCGCGCGCATCTGGGATTTCGCGCCGCGCTTTCGTCGCTTCGGGCGCATGTTCCGCCCGCCCATGCTGGTGCGGCGTCTCGAGCCGGTCGCGGGACGCCCGCGCATCACGCTGCGCATGCGTCCAACCTTCGGCTATGGCGCCCACAAGTCCCGGGTTACAGTCGGCAGCAATCACATTCGCTACTATGGCGATGCTTCCGTGCTCCGCCTCACGACCGATGCGTCGCTGAATTACGTGATGCACGAAACGGAGTTTTCCCTCGACCGGCCGCTGACCCTCATCGTCGGCGCCGACGAGAGCATCACCGACAATGTCGACCAGCTCTCGCGCTCGTTCCTGAGCGAAACCGAGGTCTACTGGCAGGGCTGGGTCCGCGATCTCAACATTCCATTCGACTGGCAGGTTGCGGTGATCCGGGCGGCGATCACCCTGAAGCTTTGCAGCTACGAGGATACCGGCGCCGTGCTGGCGGCGCTGACGACGTCCGTGCCTGAGGCGGCCGGCACCGTGCGCAACTGGGACTACCGATTTACCTGGCTGCGTGACGCGTTCTTCACCGTCACGGCGCTCAATCGGCTTTCGGCGACGCGCACGATGGAAAGCTACGTGCGCTTTATCGTGGATGTCGTCGAAACCGGCAGCAGCCGCGGCGAAATCCACAACGTGGCGCCGCTGTTCCCGATCGCGCCGGGAACCGACACGGTCGAGCGCCTGATCGACTCGCTGCCCGGCTATCGTGGCTATGGGCCCGTGCGTATCGGCAACGCGGCGGTGGGCCAGCGGCAGAACGACGTCTATGGCTCCATGGTGCTGACGGCCGCGCAGATGTTCTGGGACGAACGCCTGCCCCGGCAGGGCGACGTCGAGCTTTATCGTCAGCTCTGCGTCGTGGGAAACGAGGCGCACCGCGCGGCGCTCACGCCCGATGCCGGACTTTGGGAGTATCGCGAGCGGGAAGAGGTGCATACGTTTTCGGCGGCGATGTGCTGGGCCGCGCAGCACCGGCTCGGCCTGATTGCGCGCCGGGTCGGCTTCGACGCCGAGTCGCGGGAGTGGCTCGCCAAGGCCGGCGTGCTGCGGCAGGAGATCCTGCAGCGCGGCACCACGTCGGAAGGCTGGCTGTCGGGCGTGCTGGATCGCGACATGGCCGACGCGTCGAGCCTCGTCCTTCCCGAGATCGGCCTGCTGCGGTCCGACGATCCGCGCTTTCACGCCACCCTCGACATGGTCTCGAAGCGCCTCGTGAAGAACGGCTTCCTGATGCGCTACGTCGAGGCCGACGATTTCGGCGCGCCGTCCAACGCGTTCCTGCTCTGCACCTTCTGGTACATCGACGCGCTGGCCAGCGTCGGCCGCCGCGAGGAAGCGCTCGAACTGTTCAACAACGTGTTGTCGCGGCGCAATCACGTCGGGCTGCTGTCGGAGGACCTCGATCCACGCACCGGCGAACTGTGGGGCAACTTCCCCCAGACCTACAGCCAGGTCGGCCTGATCCTGTCGGCGATGCGTCTGTCGCGCAGCTGGGAGGAGGGTTTGTGGCACGCCTCGTGATCGTCTCCAATCGGGTGCCCGTGCCAAAGGCGCGCGGCACGGCGGCTGGTGGCCTCGCGGTCGCCCTGAAGGACCTGCTGACACCCGGTGCGCTGTGGTTCGGCTGGAGCGGGCGGCTGACGGCGGATCCCTCGCCGCAGCCAGCCATCGTCGCGGCGCGCGGCGTGACCTATGCGACCGTGGACCTGACGCCGGACGCCTATCGCGGCTTCTATGTCGGCTTCGCCAATGGCGCGCTGTGGCCGCTGCTGCACTTCCGTCTCGGGCTCATGCATTTCCGCCGCGAGGACTACCAGGGCTATCTCTCGGTCAACCAGTCCTTTGCCACGTCGCTGATGCCGCTGCTGCAGGGCGACGACACCGTCTGGGCGCACGACTATCATCTCATTCCCTTCGCCCGCCTGCTGCGCAAGCAGGGGTTCGCCGGACGCCTGGGCTTTTTCCTGCACGTCCCCTTCGTGCCGCCGTCAATGATCGAGGCGATGCCGGTGGCGCGCGAACTGGTGGCCGATCTCTGCGCTTACGACCTCGTGGGCTTCCAGACCGAGGAGCATGCCCGCGACTTCCGCGACTGCGCGCAGCGGATGCTGGGTGCCACGGTGGACGGCGAGTGGATCCGGCTTGCCGGTCGCCGGGTGCGGGCCTTCGCCGACCCGATCGGCATCGATGCGCAGGCGTTCGCACAGGACGCCGAAAGGGCGGAGGGTGACAAGGAAGTGCTTCGGGTTGCCGAGAGCCTGTCGAACCGCTTTCTCGCCATCGGCGTCGATCGCCTGGATTATTCCAAGGGACTTCCGCACCGCTTCGAGGCGTTCGGCCGGCTGATCGAGAAGCACCCCGAGCACAAGCGCAAGATCCACTTCCTGCAGATCTGTCCGCGCTCGCGCGAGGAGGTGGACGAGTATCGCAAGCTGCGCACCGAGCTGGACCGGCTGGCAGGCCGCATCAATGGCCGGTTCTCGGAGTTCGACTGGACGCCGCTGCGTTACTCGACGCGGGGCGCGCCGCGCTCGACCCTGGCGGGCCTTTACCGCCTCGGCCGGATCGGCGTGGTCACGCCGCTGCGCGACGGCATGAACCTCGTCGCTAAGGAGTTCGTCGCCGCGCAGTCGGACGAGGATCCCGGCGTGCTGGTCCTGTCGCAGTTCGCCGGTGCGGCGCAGGACCTGACGGAAGCGCTGATCGTCAATCCGTTCGATCCCGACGCCATCGCCGACGCCATGCATGTGGCCCTGACCATGCCGCTGTCGGAGCGTCGGGAGCGGCATGGGGTATTGAAGGAAAAAGTGATGCGGACGACGGCGGAAGCCTATTGCCGGCGCTTCATCGACGCTCTCGAGGCGCCGGCCTTCGCGCGCGCCGCCTAGGAAAGCGCCTCAGGAAACCAGGCCGAAGGCCGCCGGATAGACGATCAGGCCGTCGTCGCCGTCGAGTGCGCCGGGCACCAGCTCCAGCGCCATGAAGGACTCGCCTTCGAACGGTGCATCGAGGCCGCTCGCCAGTTCCGCCGAGAAGCCGAAGCGCGGATAGAATTCAGGATGGCCGAGCACCACGACGGCCTGCCACTCGCGGTGGCGCGCCAGCTCCAGTCCGGTTTCCACCAGCGCGCTGCCGATGCCCGAGCGCTGGCGCGCCGGGTGAACGCTCATCGGCGCCAGCGACAGGGTCGGCACGGCATCGTCATCGACCATCACCGTCAGCGCGCTGAACAGGATGTGGCCGACGATCATGCCGTCGTCGATCGCCACCAGTTCGACGGCATCGATGAAGGCCTCGCGTAATTCCTCGACCAGTCCGCCCTCGAACGTCCCGCCGAAGGCCAGGTCGTTCAGGGCGCGGATCGCGGGATCGTCCGCCGGTTCGCGCTCGCGGATCACCACATCGTGGCCGCTGCCCGGCCCGGCCATTCGCGATCGTAGGTTTCGCCGCCCACCCGCTCACCGCTCAGCGCGGCCAGGATCTGGCCGGCGCTCGGCAGCGACTTCGGATCGACATGCCGCGCCGGATTCCAGAGCTCGGAGCGGACCAGCGCCCGCGCGCACTGGAAATAGATCGCGTCGACCTCGATCACGGTGACCGACCGTGGCGCCCTTTCCTCGACGGCGAACGACGCCAGCAGGTCCGGTGCGACGCTGAGATGGGCGCGGCCGTTGACGCGCAGCGTGTTGCCGACGCCGGGGATCATGAACAGCAGGGCGACGCGCGGGTCGCGCACGATGTTGCGTAGCGAATCGATCCGGTTGTTGCCGCGCCGATCGGGCAGCATCAGCGTCTTCTCGTCATGCACCCGCACGAAGCCCGGCCGGTCGCCGCGCGGCGAGCAGTCGAGCCCCTCGGGGCCGGACGTTGCGAGGGCGGCATAGGGCGAGGCCTCGATGTAGGCGCGATAATGCGGGGTGATCCAGTTCACCTCCTTTACGGTAGCGGCCTCGAGAGGCCGCCCGTAGATCGCCTCGAGCTCGGCTTCCGTCTTCAGGATGTCCGACATGCTGCTACGCCCACTGCGCGGGAGACGTGCCGAGCGGTTCGGCGGGTTTGGCATAAAAGGCCGGTGTCTCGCCGAGCTGCACCACCGGCTTCAGGTGTCGCAGCCGGCCGAGCGGGCCGACGCTTTCGGTGAGGAGGGGCAGGAGCAGCTCGTCGGAAAGCTCGGCGGCGCCTTTCGTGGCGTCGACCGTGCCGAGGTTCGCCAGCCAGTGCGCGACCTGGACCAGCGACACGCGGACCTGCCAGGAGCCGCCCTGTTCGACCCGGCGGGCCAGCGCCACCAGCGCGCCCAGCGCGCCGAGGTAGCCCGCGATGTAGTCGAGGGCCTGGACCGGCAGGTTGCGTGGCTTGGCGAGCGAGGCCTGCGTCGCGGCGAGGCCGGTCACGTTCTGGACGATCGAGTCGAAGCCGCGCCGTGATGACCACGGGCCTTCGTGGCCATAGGCGCAGAGGCTGACGCAGACGATGCCGGGCCGCAGCGCCGCGACCTGCTCGGGCGAGAAGCCGCGCGCGGCCAGCGTGCCGGGGCGATAGCCCTGGGTGAAGATGTCCGCGTCTTTGAGCAGCGTCTTCATCGTCTCGACGCCGGCGGGCTCGCGCAGGTCGATCCAGGCACAGCGCTTGCCGTGACCGGTGTCCATCAGCAGTTCGGCCTGATAGGGCAGGTGCGGCGCTGCGACGTGCAGTACGTCGGCGCCATTCTCCGCCAGCACGCGGCCGCTCGTGGGGCCGGCCAGCACGCGCGTGAGATCGAAGGCGCGAATGCCCGACAACGGCCGGTCGCCCTTGGGCAGCGGCTCGGCCGGCGAGTCTCCGATCTTCACGATGTCAATCAGTGGCAGCTTGGCGATGGCGACGCCGTGCGGATGGGCGTTCCATTCCTCGCGGCTGCGCGTCAGGCCGCCGACGCAGCCGCCATCGGCAATCGCCTGCTCGATCGCGAGTCCGTCCCACTTGGCGACAGCGGCCGCGAGCGCCTCGCGCGTGTCCCCCTCGGCGCCGGCGATGCGCAACGCACCCGCTCGATGGTGCGGGTGGTTGGTGTGGATGAACATGTGCCGCCCGTCGCGCGTCGGATAGTGGCCGGACAGCGGATCCCACGAGACCGGCCGCTCGCCGTTGCGCAGCACATAGGTGTTGGAACGCAGCGATGCGGTCGCTGCGTTGAGATCGACCGCGACCGACTGCGGCTTGCCGGTCTTCAGCCGCCACAGGTCGGAGACGGCGAGGCCCACGGCGCCCAGCGCCGCGGCACCGGCCGTACCGACACGCCAAGGCGTCTGGAAGACCGGATCGCCGTCGCCGGTGATCGTGAGCCGGTCGTCCGCCCGTTTGGCGCGGCCGAGCTGGCCCAGGATCGAATGGGCGAGGTCGGTGTTCACTTCCCGCCCGCCATGATCCTGGTCAGCAGCGCCATGAACTCGTTCGGGCAGGTGATGTGCGGATTGTGGCTGGTGTCGAGCTCATGACAGGTCCAGCCGGCCTCGCTGCGGGCACGGTCGGCGAACTGGCGGAACGGGTCGCCGGGGCCGTTGCGCGTCGCATAGATGTAGTCGCGCGGCGGCAGCGGCTCCTTGGATTCGAGCTTGATGCGCTGTTCGAAAGTCTTGATCGGCTGCGGCCGGCGGCGAGGGCTGGCCCACGCCACATCCTCCGGCGACGTATCCGGCGGCATGGGGTTGACGGGTAGCTTCCAGCCGTCGCCGTCCTTCTCTGCGCCCTTGCGCATGTTGCCTTCGGCCTTGGGGCCGACGAGGTCGAACAGGCTCTGGCCGTCGCGCGGCGCGAAGGCGTCGATGTACACGATGCGTGCGAGACGGCTGCTGATTCGGTCGGCGACACCCGTAGCCACCATGCCGCCGTAGGAATGGCCGAACAGGACCACGTCGTTCAGGTCCTCGAACTCGATCTCCGCCACGATGTCCTCGATATGGGTCGAGAGATCGACGCTGGGGGAGGCGAGATGGGCCCGGGCGCCCAGGCCGGTATAGGTCGGGGCGAAAAACTGGTGACCGGCCTCCTGCAGCAAAGGTCGCATTTTCTTCCAGGCCCAGGCGGCCGACCATGCGCCATGCGCCAGAACGATATTTGCCATGCCCCTACCTCCCGCTGGCGAACCAACATTTTCAGTGCTACTACGAATTACTCTCAATGAGCAGCCAATCAACCATAGCACTTGGCGCCGCCCGCGTGGGCTTCCGTGGCCGCATACATGCCATCGCGGCGGGACGCGTCGCCGCAGGCATGCCGGCGCCGGAACTCGAACGCCGCCTGATCGAGCTGGGCTTCGTCGAAGGCGCCGATGTCGAGGTGCTGCACCAGGGGCTGTTCGGCCGCGATCCCATCGCCGTGCGCGTCGCCAACACCACGATCGGCCTGCGTCGCCGCGAGGCGATGGCCATTCTCGTCGAGGTCGGAGCCTGACCGTGAGCGCCTCTTCCTCTGCCGCGCTGCCTGTCGTCGCGCTGGTCGGCAATCCCAATTGCGGCAAGACGGCGCTGTTCAATGCGCTGACCGGCAGCCGGCAGAAGGTCGCCAACTATCCCGGCGTCACCGTCGAGAAGAAGGTCGGGCCGCTGACCACTCCGGCCGGCCGCGCGGTGCGCATCGTCGACCTGCCCGGCACCTATTCGCTGCGCGCCCGCTCGCCCGACGAGGAGGTGACGCGCGACGTCGTGCTCGGCCGCATCCAGAACGACGTGATTCCCGACCTGATCGTGTGCGTCGCCGATGCCTCCAACCTGCGTCTGGCGCTGCGGCTCGTGCTCGAGCTGAAGCAGGTCGGGCGCCCCGTCATGCTGTCGCTCAACATGATGGACATCGCGCGCAAGCGTGGCATCGAGATCGACACCGAGAAGCTCGGCAAGGAACTGGGCCTGCCGGTGGTGACGTCGGTCGCCGTGCGCCGTGGCGGCACCGATGCCTTGCTGGCGGAGGTCGATCGTCGCCTCGTCGCCGCGGAAGGCGCCAGCCGGACCCTGTGGACCGTGCCCGACGCGGCCGCGCTGCGCAGCGCCCAGCGCGAGGCCGACCGCATCCTGGCAGCGGTGGTGACGGGCCAGGGCCGGCCTGACAGTCTCACGACCCGCGCCGATGCCGTGCTGCTGCACCCGGTCGGGGGCCTGCTCATCCTGCTCGGCATCCTGTTCGTGATGTTCCAGGCAGTCTTCGCCTGGGCACAGCCGGGCATGGATGCGATCGAGGCGGGCTTCCATTTTCTGGCTGCCCTCGTCGAGCGGCTGCCGCTGCCCGATCTGCTGAAGAGCTTCCTCAAGGACGGGCTGATCGGTGGCGTCGGCAGCGTGATCGTGTTTCTGCCGCAGATCGTGATCCTGTTCTTCTTCATCCTCCTGCTGGAGGATCTTGGATACATGGCGCGCGCGGCGTTCCTGATGGATCGCATCATGGGCGGCGCCGGCCTGCATGGACGCGCCTTCATCCCGCTGCTGTCGTCCTTCGCCTGCGCCATCCCGGGCATCATGTCGACCCGCGTGATCGACGACCGGCGCGACCGGCTGACCACCATCCTGGTGGCGCCTCTGATGACCTGCTCGGCGCGCATCCCGGTCTACACGCTGATCATCGGTGCGTTCATCCCGGACCGCGATGTCTGGGGCTTCGTCGGCCTGCAGGGGCTGGTGATGTTCGGCCTCTACACGCTCGGCATCGCCAGCGCGCTTGCCGTGTCGTTCGTGGTCAAGCGGCTGATCTGGCGCGGCCAGCCGGGCGAGCCGTTCATGCTCGAGCTGCCCGACTACAAGCTGCCGCAGCTGAAGAGCCTGGCCATCGGCCTGTGGACGCGCGCCACCATCTTCCTCAAGCGCGCGGGCACCATCATCCTGTCGATGATGATCCTGATCTGGGCGCTGGCCTCGTTCCCGCAGCCGCCCGAGGGCGCGACGGAGCCGGCGATCAACTACAGCCTGGCCGCCCGGATCGGCACCGCCATTCAGCCGCTGACCGAGCCGCTCGGCTTCAACTGGCAGATCAACGTCGCGCTGATCCCCGGCATGGCGGCGCGCGAGGTCGCGGTCGGCTCGCTGGGCACGATCTACGCGATCAGCGGCGGCGAGGAGGCCACCGACAAGATCGCCCAGGCACTGAGTTCCCAGTGGAGCCTCGCCACGGCGCTGGCCTTCCTCGCCTGGTACGTGTTCGCGCCGCAGTGCGCGTCGACGCTCGCCGTGATCCGCCGTGAGACCGGTGGCTGGCGTTGGCTGTGGGTGACGTTCTTTTACATGCTGGCGCTGGCGTACGTGGCGGCCTTCCTCACGTACCGGATCGCGGTGGCGTTCGGCGGAGGGTAGCGATGGCCAGGGGTCCCAAGCCGCTGCGGCGCACGTTCCGCTACTGGCTGCAGCAGCTCCATCTCTGGGTCGGGCTGATCCTGCTGCTGCCGCTGGTGATGATGGGCATCACCGGCGCCGTGCTGGTCTATGCGCACGACATCGAGCATCTGCTGGGCCAGGGCGATCCGCCGGTGAAGACCGCCGGCGAATGGCAGTCGGCCGCGAAGCTGATCGAGGCGGCCAAGGCCGCGAACAGCGAGCCCGGCCGCATTCCCATCGCGGTGCGCTGGCCCATCGAGGTCGGCGAACCGGCGGCGGTGCGCCTGTCGCGACCCGGCATGGCCAATGAGCGGCCGCAGTTCCGGGGAGGCCAGCAAGGGGGCCAGCAGGGCGGGCAGGCGACGGGAGCGCCGGCGCAAGGCCGAGTGCCGATGCAGAGTCCGTTTGCCGGCAGCCTGCAGATCCTGATCGATCCGGTATCGCTGCAGGTCCTCGAGACCCAGCAGGCGATGACCGGCTGGGTACGCTTCTTCCACGACCTGCACGGCCACATCTTCATCCCGGGTGGTGTCGGCCGCGAGATCGTAGGCTGGCTGGGCGTCGCCATGCTCGTTCTGGGCTGCTCGGGCCTCTATCTCTGGTGGCCGAAGCCCGGCCAATGGAAAGCGGCCTTCCAGGTGCGCCGCAAGGCCAAGGGCCTGCGCCTGAACCGCGAGCTGCATGGCGCGGTCGGCATCTGGTCGCTGGCGATCTTCATGCTGGTGAACTTCACCGGCGTCTATCTCGCCTTCCCGCAGCAGATCTCGGCGGCGGTGAACACGGTCTGGCCCGGTCGCGACATGCGGGCGGCGATGTTCCAGGCCCGTGTCGAGCCGATGCGCGGGACCGCCCCGATGGATGTCGACGAAGCCGTCGAACTCGCCCGGGCGCGCGTTCCCGGCACGCGCTTCCTCAACGCCTTCCTGTCGGTCCGTCCCGACCAGGCGCTGCGCGTCGGCCTCATTCGGCCCGGCCACGAGGAAGGCGCGCCGATCGTCACGGTGATCGTCGATCCCTACCGCAAGAGCGTGGTCGACGTGTTCGATCCGCAGGCCATGTCGACCGGCGAGAAGATCATCGCCTGGCAGCGCGCGCTGCATTACGGCATCGGACTGGGCGGCGTTTACAAGTTCCTGGTGTTCGTGTCGGGCGTGATCATCCCGATCTTCGCCGTCACCGGCTTCCTGATGTGGTGGATCAAGCGCCGCAACCGCCGCGCCGGCGAGCGGACAAGGCAGGCGATCCTGCGCGGCACCGGCCAGCCCGCCGAATAGATCAACGATTGGTCGGTCGCGGCGCGAGGTCGTAGAGGCTGATCGCGCGGCGTGGCTCGGTTGGCAGCGAGCGCCACAGCGCCGGGTCCACCGGCCTGCCGCGTGCCCGCACCCAGGCGTCGAAAGCGGCCGGGCGGCGTCTCGGCGACAGCAGCACGTATCTCACCTCGCCGCGCTTCACCCGTTCGGCGAAAGCGTCGAGGCTCATGATGGAGTCGTTGCCGAGGTAACCCCCGAAGGCCAGCACGGGCTCGCCGCTGCGGATGATCAGCGGCGAGGCCAGCAGCGCGTTGGACGTCGCGGCGAGGAACTTCGCGGTGCCACGTTGGGCTTCGAGGAACGCCAGCAGCTTCGGGTCGTCTCCCTGGGAGCGATGCGTGCGAGATAGGATGGGGCCGCGTCCGTCGTCCATACCTAGCCAGCGCGGCAGACTGGCCGACGGCAGGATGAGGTTGCCCGGCGAGAAGATCGGGCTGAGCGCCCAGGCCGTGGGCAGGAGCAGCAGCGCGACGACACCGATCAGCGCCGTCAGCCGCCGGTCGCGCCAGGCCGCCGCGGCGGCCGCGAACAGCGCGACGGCGGGAAAGCCGGTCCAGGTTGCGGTCCAGCCGAGCGTCCCGCCGGTGACATAGGCCTGCCAGAGCGCCGTGGCGGCGACTCCGAGGGCGAGGGGCACCGCACCGCGCCGCCAGAGTTCCACGCCACCGATGGCCGCCAGGGCGGCCAGGGGTGGAGCGAGCGTCACGAGATAGTAGATGTGGAAGATGCCGCCGGCGGCGCTGTAGACAATGCCGTAGGTCAGCGCCCATCCGGCCCATAGCGCAACCGCCGCGCGTCGCCTCCGCCACGCCAGGATGGTGCCCAGCACCGCGAAGGGCAGCGCCCAGGCGAACTGCCCCGCCAGCATCGGCGTGGCGAGGCGCAGCGGTCCGACCGGCGCCGCGTCGTATGCCAGGGCGTGCGGCGCCTGTGTCGTCGCGGGGGCTTGTGGACGCCGGTCGCGCACGAAGCGCTCGATCCCGTTGTGTCCGACGATCAGCTCGAGCATGGATCCGCTCTTGCTACTGCCGGCCTGCGGCCGCAGCCGCTCCGGTGTCAGGTCGAAGATGACCGCCCAGGACAGCGAGACGACGGCCAGTGCGAACCCGCCGGCGACCATCCAGCCCAGCCGCCGCGGCCAGTCGAGCGGGCTGGAGAGCCACCAGCCGGCGAGGAGCGCGGGACCGCAGACGAGCGCCGCCAGCATCTTCACATTGAAGGCGAAGCCCAGCGCCACCATCGCGAAGACCAGCGACAGGCCACGACCCCTGAGGGCGAGCCCGGCTGCGATCAGCAGGAACAGGACCAGCCAGGCATCGGTGTTGTTGGAGCGGTCGACCGCGACGGCGATGGGCGACAGGGCCATCAGGAAGGCCGCGATCAGCGCCACCGACCGGCCGAACGGCTTTCGCAGCAGGAAATACAGCACCGCCACCGAGGCGGTACCGGCCAGCGCCTGCGGCAGATGGATCGCCCAGGTGCCGTAGCCCAGCGCGGCGGCGAAGACCGTTTGGATCCAGAAGGCCAGCGGCGGCTTGTCGAGCGAGACCAGCCCTGCCGGATCGAAGGCGTTGTAGAACAAGAGGCCGGCGCCCTGCAGCATGCTGCGCACGCCGGCGGCGTAGTATTCGTTGCCGAACCCGTTAGCGGAGAGATCCCACAGGCGCAGGCTGGCCGCGAGGGCGAGGGTTACCGCGAGCAGCCCGTGTTCGAATCGTCGTGCGGTTCGGAGTTGCGTCAGCCGTGGGTCCCCCTGGACAGACTACGCGGTGACGGACCGCCTCATCCCATGCCGGACTGGTGATTTCACCAGGACGGGAGCGGTCCCTTGAAGATGAAGAAGGCGCCGCCGCAGATCAGGGCGAAGCCCACGAGGTGGTTCGAGGTGATGCGCTCGCCGAGATACAGCACCGAGAAGGCGGCGAACACGGTGAGCGTGATCACCTCCTGCATGGTCTTGAGCTCGGCGGCCGAATAGACCGCGTGGCCGTACCGGTTGGCCGGAACGGCGAAACAGTATTCGGCGAAGGCGATGCCCCAGCTTGCCACCACCACCAGCCACAGCGGCTTGTCGGTGAACTTCAGGTGCCCGTACCAAGCGAACGTCATGAAGACGTTCGAGATCAGCAACAGGACGATGGGCGTGATGGCGGCCGGCAGGAAGGACATCGAACGGGCTACTCCGGTTTGATCTGCAGCTTCTTGATGAGCGGGACGACCATCTTGTCCTCGGCGTCGAACATCGCCGCGGTCTCCTGCGGCGTAGTCGGATAGGCCTCGGCGGTGAGGTCGGCGAAACGCTGCACGACGGCCGGGTCTTTCAGGACCTTGACCATCGCCTCGTTGATCTTCGCCACGACCTCCGGCGGCATCTTGGCCGGACCGAACAGGCCGGTGAAGGTCGCGAAGGTGAAGTTCTCGAGACCCTTCACGCCGCTTTCCTTGAAGGTCGGCACGTCGGGAAGCTGCGGCACGCGCTTGTCGGACGACACCGCGATAGCGCGCAGCTTGCCCGACTTGATGTTGCCGAGGGCGGCGTTCAGCTGGTCGACCTGGGCCGGCACCTGGCCCGCCATCACGTCGATCATGGCGGCGCCCGATCCCTTGTAGTGGACCAGCGTGTACTTGGTGTTGGTGGCCTCGCCGATCAGCTCGATCGCGAGATGATTGGTGGTGCCGACGCCGGAATCGGCCACCGCGAACTTGCCGTCCTTACCGAGGGCGATGAAGTCGGCCAGGGTCTTGATCGGCGAGCTGGGCGGCACGACGAGGACGGCCGGCACGCGCTGGATATGGGTGATCGGCGTGAAGGCCGTGCGCCAGTCGTAGGGCGCATTGCCGTAGATGGCCGGCACCGCGACCAGCGAGTTGGCCGAGACCAGGAGGCTCGTTCCGTCGGGCGCCGACCGGGCGACGATATCGCTGCCGATCATGCCGCTGGCGCCGGCCTTGTTCTCGACGATGACGGTGACGCCCGTCACCTCGCGCAGCTTGTCGGCGATGATGCGGGCGGTGACGTCGATGTTCCCGCCCGGCGCATAGGGCGCCATGATCTTGATGGGCTTGTCGAAAGCTTGCGCGAAAGCCGTTCCCGACCCGAAGGCAAGCCCGGCAAGTGCTCCAATGACCGCTACCAAACGCATTGATTCCTCCTGTTCATGTTTGGGAGGAGCCTAGAAGAACGTCCCCGGCCGCGCAAAGCTCCGATGCCTGCGCGGCCCGCGTTGCGGACGATCAGCGCGTCGGTGGCCGATGCTGCGCCCACGGCCGGGCGGCTTCGAGCAGGGCGCCCATCCGCAGGACGTCGGTCTCGGCGCCCCACTTGCCCACGACCTGCACGGAGGTCGGCAGCCCGTCCGTGCCGAAGCCCGACGGGTAGGCGCAGGCGGGATGGCCGGTCAGGTTGAAAGGATACTGGTAGGAGGTCCAGCCCTGCCGGGTGATGCCGCACTTCACGCCGTCGATCATCACCTCGTCGTTGGCCGCGTCGTGCGTCACGTCGAGCGCGGTGCGCGCGTTGGTCGGCATCACCAGGAAGTCGTAGCGCTCGAACAGGGACTGGATCTTGCGGAACAGCGTCGTGCGCGCAAATTGCGCGTTGCGAAAGTCCGCCAGGGTGAACTTGGCGCCGCGCTCCATGAAGGCGAGTGTCACCGGGTCCATCTGGTTCTGCCACTTCGGCAGGTATTGCGCGCAGAACACGGCGAAATTCGCCTGGTAGAGAACGCGGCCCTCGTATTCGATCCAGTCGATCTTGTCGGTGACCTCCTCGACCTCGGCGCCCATCGCCTCCCAGGCCGCGAGCGAAGCGCGCGTGTTGTCGCGCACGTCGGCGGCGACGCGTGGATTGGCGGTGCGCTCCATGTAGCCGATGCGGACGCCGGCCAGATCGCTGCCCGCGAGCTTCGGGGACAGCGGCTTCTGCGCGCTGCCGGAGAGGGTCCAGGGGTCCTTGTCGCTCGGACCGACCAGCACCGAATGCATGACCGCGGCGTCGGTGACGGAGCGCGCCAGCGGGCCGGCATAGATGTTGTTGCCGTAGGCGTCGCGCGTGGTGTCGTAGGGCACGGCGCCCAGGGTCGGCTTGAGGCCGACCAGCCCCGAGCAGGAGGCGGGGCCGCGCACCGAGCCCGCGCCGTCGGTGCCGAGGGAGAGGGGGCCGAGGCCGGCCGCCACCGCCGCCGCGCCGCCGCCGCTGGAACCGCCCGGCGTGCGTTGCAGATTCCACGGATTGCGCGTGACGCCAAACGGGCCGTCGGTCAGTCCCTTCACGCCGAACTCGGGCGTCGTCGCCTTGGCGAAGATGACCGCACCGGCGGCGCGCAGGCGCTGCACCAGCAGATCGTCGGCCGCGGCCGGGCCGTTGCCCTCGAAGATTGCCGAGCCGTGGCGGGTCGGCGCACCCTCGACGTCGACGAGGTCCTTCACGCTGATCGGAATGCCATGCAGGGGGCCCAGTTTTTCACCCCGTGTGACGGCTTCCTCGGCCGTTTTCGCGTCACGTCGCGCGCGGTCGACCATGACCTCGCGGAAGCAGTTGATCACGGGGTTGGCGCGCTCGGCGGCTTTGAGGACCGCGTCGAGATATTCGACGGGCGAAAGCTTCCTGTTGCGGATGAGGGCGGCGGCCTGCACGGCCGGAGTGAAGAGAAGTTCTGTGTCGGTCATGCCGGCACACTAGCCCATCCTCGACACGGTCTGCACGCTGCGCTACGCCCGATGCCGATGTTCTCGCTTCCCGTCCTGGCGGCACTCGCGGTCGTTGCCGTCGTGACCTCGTTCGTCTCCGGCATCTTCGGCATGGCGGGAGGGATGCTGTTGATCGGCTTCCTGCTGCTCTTCCTGCCGGTGCCGGTCGCCATGGTGTTCCACGGCGTCATCCAGATCGCGGCCAACGGCTGGCGGGCCTGGCTGTGGCGCCATCACGTGAACTGGAACGTCGTGCTGCAGTTCGGCGCAGGGGCCGTGGCTTCGCTGGTTGTCTTCTCCTTCTTCGATTTCGTTCCCGACAAGGCGCTGGTGCTGATGGCTGTCGGAGCGACGCCGTTCATCGCGCTGGCGGTGCCGCAGCGCATCGCGCCCAACATCGAGCGCGGCGGGCAGGCGTTCCTGGCGGGCGCCATCGGCGGCGCCATCCAGCTCGTCTCGGGCGTGACCGGCCCGCTGCTCGACATCTTCTATGTTCGCACCGGCATGACGCGGCAGGTCAACGTCGCCACCAAGGCCGCGGCACAGGTTCTGGGCCATCTCACCAAGGTGATCTATTTCGGCCTGGTGATCGAAGGTCCGGCCGGCCGCGACCTCGAACAGTGGCTGGTCATGGGCTACGCTGCCGCCTTCGCGGTGGTCGGCACGACCCTGTCGCGCAGTTTCCTCGACCGCATGTCCGACAAGCAGTTCTATCATTGGACGCGCCGCGTGATCCTGGCGCTGGGCGCGGTCTACATAGCGCAGGGCATCTGGCTGATGGTGACGCGATGAGCACTATGGAAGGCAGCGTAAAGGACCAGGTACGGGCGCTGCTCGACCGCCTGCCGGACGATTGCACCTTCGCCGACGTGCAACGCGGCATCGCCGTCCTGATGTGGCCCAAGCGCGACGATGGCAGTCTGGCGCCGCCGCAACGGCTCGACCCCGACGAAGTGAAGCGCCGCCTGCGCGAATGGATGAAATCGGAGAGGGACAAATGAAGGACCGCGTTTCGATCGATCTCAAGGACGGCGTCGCCGACGTGCGCCTGATCCGTGCCGACAAGATGAACGCGCTCGATCCGGCGATGTTCGAGGGCATCATCGAGGCGGGCGCGAAGCTCGCCACCATGCCGGGCCTGCGCTGTGTCGTGCTGTCGGGCGAGGGCAAGGCCTTCTGCGCCGGCCTCGACATGGGAAGCTTTGCCGCCATGAAGGCGGAAGGCGACGCGGTGCCGGGCGTGCGCGACCTCACCAAGCGTACTCACGGCATCGCCAACCGGCCGCAGCAATGCGCCTGGTTGTGGCGCGAGCTGCCGGTACCGGTGATCGCCGCCGTCCACGGCGTGGCCTTCGGCGGCGGCTTCCAGATCGCGCTGGGACCGGACATCCGCTACGCCACGGCCGACGCGCGCTTTTCGGTGATGGAGATCAAGTGGGGCCTCGTGCCCGACCTCGCCGGCACGCAGCTCATGCGACATCTGGCGCGCGAGGACGTGGTGCGAGAGCTCACCTACACCGGCCGCATCTTCAACGGCGTCGAGGCGCGCGAGATGGGTTTCGTGACGAAGGTGGTCGACGATCCGCGTGCCGCGGCGCTGGAAACGGCGCGGGAGATCGCCTCCAAGAGCCCCGACGCGATGCGCGCCAACAAGCGGCTGCTGAACGCCGCCGTCGCGACCGATGCCGCCTCCGGACTGATGATGGAGTCGGTCGAGCAGCAGAAGCTGATCGGCTCGCCCAACCAGCTCGAAGCCATCATGTCGAACCTGCAGAAGCGGTCGGCGAACTACAGGGATTGATCGAAGGGTTTCACCAGCACCACCTCATCCTGAGGAGGTGTGCGCAGCGCGCCGTCTCGAAGGATGGGCAACAGGCGTAGTGCTCGTGCCCACCCTTCGAGACGCGCTCCTGCGGAGCGCTCCTCAGGGTGAGGTGATTTTGGTGAAGGTGGGGTGGGTGACCGCTACCGCCCCTTGAACACCGGCTTGCGCTTCTCGACGAAGGACGCGACCGCTTCCTTGTGATCCTCGGTGCGTGAGGACTGGACCAGACGTTCGGCCTCACGATAGTGCGCGTCCGAGTAGTTGATGTGCAGCGCCTCGTCGAGATTGTCCTTCATGTGGCGCAGCGCGACCCGCGGACCTTCGGCCAGGGACTTGGCGAAGGCAAAGGCTTCGTCCTGCAGCTTGGCGTCGTCGACCACGCGATTGACGAGTCCGATCTGCTCGCAACGCTCGGAGCTGACTTTCTCGGACGTGAACATCAGCTCGCGCGCCCGCATCGGGCCGATAGTGCGCGTCAGCAGCCACGAGATGCCGTAATCGCCCGAGAGGCCGATCTTGGCGTAGCCGGTGGTGCAGAAGGCGGACTTCGCGGCGATCCGGATGTCGCAGGCCAGCGCGATCGCGAGGCCGGCGCCGGCGGCCGCGCCGGGGAGGGCGGCGATGGTGGGCTTGCGCACGGCGACCAGCGCGCCGGTGAGGTGCGTCTGCCGCCAGCGCAGGTCGGCCAGCCGCTCCTCGTAGCTCATCTGGCCGCGCGGGCCGCGGCCGCCCATGCCCTTCACGTCGCCGCCGCTGCAAAAGGCGGTGCCGGCACCGGTGATCAGCAGGGCGCCCACCGCATCGTCGTCGCCGCGCGCCTTGATCTGGTTGCGCAGGGCCTCCGTGAGGTCGGGCGACATCGCATTGCGCGCCTCGGGGCGGTTCAGCGTGATCAGCGCGACGCCGTCGCGGACGCTGCACAAGAGTTCGGTTGTGCCGGTATCGATTTCCATGTGACCTTCTCCTTGCCATGACATTCCCGGTCACCGAACACACCGTCAAGACCGCCCGTCACACGACGGGCTACCTCGCCTGCGGAGCGAAAGACGCCCCGCTGCTGATCTTCGTCCACGGATGGCCCGAGCTGTCGCTCTCCTGGCGGCACCAGCTCCCGGCCTTTGCTGCCCTGGGCTTCCGCTGCATCGCGCCGGACATGCGCGGCTACGGCCGCTCCAGCACCTATGCACGGCACGAGGATTTCGCGCAGGAAGAGATCGTGGCCGACATGGTCGAGCTGCTCACTTCACTCGGTCGCGACAAGGCGGTGTGGATCGGCCACGACTGGGGCAGCCCCGTCGTCTGGAACATGGCCGCGCATCACCCCGAGAAGACGGTGGGCGTGGCGAGCCTGTGTGTGCCCTATCTGTCCACGGGCTTTACGCTGGAGACCGTCGTCCCGCTGGTCGACCGCGCGCTTTATCCCGAGGCCCAGTTTCCGGCCGGACAGTGGGACTACCAGTTCTTCTACGAGGAGAGCTTCGACAAGGCCTGCGCGAGCTTCGACGCCAATCCGCGCAACCTGGTGAAGGCGCTGTTCCGCAAGGGCGATCCGTCGCGGGTCGGAAAGCCCGCGCCGACCTCGATGGTGCGCATGGCCGGCGGCTGGTTCGGCGGCGGCGCCTGCCCCGACGTGCCGCGCGATCCCGACGTGCTGACCGAGGCGGACATGGAGGCCTATGCCGCAGCCTTGACCAGAAACGGCTTCTTCGGCCCCGACTCCTGGTACATGAACCACAAGGCCAACGCCGCCTATTCGAAGCGGGCGAAGAACGGCGGCAGGCTCGCCATGCCGGTCCTGTTCCTGCACGGCGCCTACGACACGACCTGCGAGACGATGACCTCGAAGCTCGCCGACCCGATGCGCCGCGACTGCGCCGACCTCACTGAAGTGGTCGTGCCGTCGGGGCATTGGATGGCGCAGGAGCAGCCGGTCGCCGTGAATGCCGCTCTGGCGAAGTGGCTGGCGGCGAAACTGGCGGTCTACTGGTCCTAGCTCAGGACGCGTTCTTCGCCTTGTGCGCGGCAAATCGGTCGAGACTCTCCTTCGGCCAGAGTTCGTTGCGGTCATAGTACTCAGCCGCCGCCGGAACGGCGGCGGGCAGCGCGACCCAGGGCTGCTTGCTCATGGTGAAGATATGGATGTCGGGGGGCAGCCGGTCGGGCTCGTCGAGCGTGCCGACACGCACGAAGTGCACCGTCGGGCCGGCGCCTGAATAGTTGCTCCACACCGCGATGCGGCACTTCGGGCAGCGCGAGATCTTCTGGCCCTTGCCGCTGAGCGTCGGCGTGTCGATCACCTCGACTTCGCCGCCCAGCCGCTCGACCCTGTCGGCCTCGATCATGGCGTTCATCGCGAAGGCCGTGCCGGAATCGCGCTGGCACCAGCGGCAATGGCAGCAATGGACGAACAGCGGCTTCGAGGTGAGTCGATAGCGCACGTGCCGGCAGGTGCAGCCGCCCTCGAACGTCTCCGTCTTGCTGGTCATCGTATTCCTCTCCCGGCTAAGGTCCGCGCCTGAATTCATCTGGGCGGAGAGTAGACATGGCCGGACGGCTGCAGGGCAAGGTGGCGGTGGTGACGGGTGCGGCGCCGCGCGGCGAGGGCGTCGGCAACGGCATGGCGACGGCGCTGCTGTTCGCCAAGGAAGGTGCCAAGGTCGTCCTCGTCAATCGCAGCGCCGAACGCGCCGAGGGACTGGCGAAGCAGATCAAGGACGAGGGCGGCGAGGCGTCGGTCTTCGCGGCCGATGTGGCGAAGATCGATGAAGCCGAGGCGATGGCCGACTTCGCGATGAAGAAATATGGCCGCCTCGACATCCTGCATAACAATGTCGGCATCGGCGGACCGGGCACGCCCGAGACGGTCACGCTCGAAACCTGGAACAAGGTGCTGGAGGCCAATCTCACGACGACGATGCTCTGCACCAAGTCCTGCCTGCCGCGCATGAAGGAAGGCGGCGGCGGTTCGATCATCATGGTGTCGTCGATCGCCGGCGCGCTGGGCCTGATGGGCAGTGCCGGCGCGGTGGCCTATGCGACGGCCAAGGCCGGCCTGCACGGCTTCACAATGTCGGTCGCGGCCGACTATGCGACGCAGAACATCCGCGCCAACTGCATCATCGTGGGCTCGGTACACACGCCGATGGTGGCGCATCTCGGCGCCGAGGCGCGCGACCGGCGCAAGAAGATGGTGCCGATGCAGGTCGAGGGCACGGCCTGGGACATCGCCCATGGCGCGGTCTATCTCGCTTCCGACGAATCGCGCTGGGTGACGGGCGTGATGCTGCCGATCGACGGCGGTCTCGTTTCGCTGCGGGCCTGGCCGCGATGATTCGGCCGCTGGTCGCGCTCCTTATGGCAGCCGTCGCGATGCCGGCGGCGGGCTTCGCGCAGAGCCAGATGGAGCTCAACCAGCAGGCGGGTGCCGCGCTACAGGACGCCGACCGGCAACTCAATGCCGTCTACACGAAGCTGCGCACGCGCCTCTCACCCGAGAGCCGCGCGCGGCTGCAGTCGGCAGAGGAGGCGTGGATCCAGTTCCGTGACAGGGAGTGCGCCTTCATCGGATCTCCGACGGCCGGTGGCTCGATCCACGGCATGATCGTCGCCCAGTGCCAGGCACGCCTGACGCTCGTGCGCGTGAAGGATCTCGAGACCCAGCTCAACTGTCCTGAAGGCGACCTGTCCTGCGTCAGGAATTAGAGGCAGATACAAACAAGCCCCGTCATCCTGAGCGCAGCCGCCCAGAGGGCGGCGCAGTCGAAGAATCTCATTTCTGGCGCACGGCGTATCGAAGCGAAAAGAGGTCCCTCGACTTCGCTGCGCTCCGCTCGGGACGACGGGGCCTTTTATCCAGCTCTAACAGCTGCACGCCGCTCGTGATGCCAGGTGTAGAGGCCTGACGCGACGATCACCGCGGCGCCGGCCAGGGTCCAATGGTCGGGGACGTCGCCGAATACGATCACGCCCAGGATCGTGACGAAGACCAGCAGCGTATAGCTGTAGGGCTGGACGGCGCCTGCCTCGGCATAGTCCAGGGCCTTGATCAGCGCGTAGTGAGCGAAGGCGCCCAGTATCGCGATGGCGATCAGCAGGCCCCAGCCCGTCGCGTCCGGCCAGCGCCACTGCAGCGGTCCGACCAGGGTGGTCGCGCCGAAGGCCACGAAGGCCGACCAGACGAGCGTCGTGTCGGGCGTATCGGTGCGCGAGCAGAGGCGGATCAGGATCTGGTAGGCGCCCCACAGGATCGCGCCCGCGACCGGCAGCAGCAGCGGCCAGTCGAGTTCGCGGAAACCCGGTCGCACGATCAGCAGCACGCCGACGAAGCCCGCGGCGACGGCGGCCCAGCGCGCCGGCCCGGCTTTTTCACCGAGAAACAGCACGCCCAGCGCGATCACGATCAGCGGGGAGGTCGCGGCGACCGCGTGCGTGTCGGCCAGCGGCAGGTAGCGGAAGGCGAGCACGAACACCGCACTCTCGACCACCGCCAGCAGCGCGCGGCCGAGCTGCAGCCAGGGGCGGGCCGACCGCGCGGCAGCGCGCAGGCCGCGGCGGCGCACGACGAACCAGGCGAACAGGCAGAAGATGGCGTAGCGCACCCACATCATCTGGCCGATCGGATAGTCGGCCACCATCCACTTGGTGATGGTGTCCATGCTGGCGAAGCCCAGCATGGCGAGCATGGTGAAGATCGCGCCGCGCGAATTGTTGTTGCGGCCCGGATCGGCCGCGGGCCGCGTCATTCCGCGGCGGCGACGCGATGCGCCGGAGGCCGGAAGGCCGGGATCACGCGTTCGGCGAAGAGCTTCAGGCTCTTCATCGTCTTCTCCCGCCCGTAATAGGGCGGGTAGTGCAGCAGCAGCGAGGTCATGCCGGTGCGTGCCTGCATCTCGCGCAGGCGCGCGATCACCGTCTCGGCCGAGCCGTGCAGGAGCGTGGTGTTCAGCAGGTCGTCGTAGCTGAGCTGGGTGCCCTTCTCCGACACCGAGCCGAGATAGCCCGCCGTGCCGGTACCGCCGAAATGCGCGATGTGGCGGACGATCGCCTCCTCGGTCTCGGCGCGCGCCTGCGCGTCGGTGTCGGCGATGTAGACCCAGCGCGCGATGTCGATCTGCCCTGCCGCGGGGTTCTTCGCGCGCTCGGCCGACGCCTTCGCCAGTTCGCGCTTGTAGAGCGAGGTCTGGGCCGCCAGCGTCTCGATGCCCGGCAGGGTCGACAGCATCAGGCCGAAGCCGTTGCGGCCGCAGTAGCCGATCGAGCGGTCGGTGCCGCCCGCCATGTAGAGCGGTGGATGCGGCATCTGCACGGGCTGCGGCAGCAGTTCGTAGGGCTCCGCGACGGTGCCGCTGAAATACTTGCCGTTGTGGTCGTAGCGATGGCGATGGAAGGCGTCGAACATCAGGCCGACCGCTTCCTCGACCATGTCGCGGCGACCCTCGAAATCCTTGCCCAGCCCGACGAACTCATAGGGGCGATAGCCCGAGCCGATGCCCAGCATGACCCGGCCGTTCGACAGGATGTCGACGAAGTTGGCGTTCTCGACGACGCGGATCGGATCGTAGAGCGGCAGCGTGATCACGCCGGAGGCCAGCTTGATGCGGCTGGTCTTGCCGGCGAGGTAGGCCATGTAGGCGAAGCAGTCCGGCATGATGCCGTAGCTCGTCGAGAAATGGTGCTCGGCGATCCAGGCGGTGTCGAAGCCCAGACGCTCCGCCTCGATGATCTCGTCCGTCGTGCGCGCATGCACGGCGCGATGCGGATAGGGCTCTTCCTTCGGATTGGCGTGCGACGTGAAGAGGATACCGAATTCCATCGCTGTCTCCCGCAGCTACTCAAGCTTGATGCCGGTATCCTTCACCACCTTGGCCCAGTTTTCGACCTCGCGGCCACGCCACGTATCGCTCTGCGCGGGCTTGTAGAGGACAGGCTCGGCACCGAGTTCCTTCAGGCGCGTGGCCACTTCGGGGATCTTCGTCGTCTTGTCGATCTCGACATAGAGCCGCTCCAGCACTTCCGGCGGCGTGCCCTTGGCGGCCAGGAAGCCTTGCCAGCTTCCCGTCACGAAGTCCTTGATGCCGGCGGCCTCGATGACGGTCGGAAGATCCGGCGCGAGTTCGTTGCGCTTGGCGCTCGACACCGCGAGGCCGCGCAGCTTGCCGCTCTTCACGTGCGGCAAGGTTGCGATCATGCCGTTGAACAGGGCGTCGGCGTGGCCGCCCGCGACCTGCTGGATCGCCTCGGCGCCGCCCTTCATCGGAATGAAGGTGATCTTCAGGCCGAGCGAATGGGCGAACAGCGCGCCCGCGAGATGCGGCGCGCTGCCGAGGCCGGCGGTCGCATAGTTGAGCTTGTCCGGATTGGCCTTTGCAAAGGCGATCAGTTCGGCGGCGGTCTTGTAGGGACGGTCGGGCGCCGCGGCGAGCAGGTGCGGCGTGTAGGCCAGCACCGTGACGGCGTTGAAATCCTTGGCGACATCGAATGGCAGCTTCATCACCGACGGCGATATCGTGAGATTGCCGAGATCGGTGAGGACCAGCGTGTAACCATCGGGCGCCGACTTCGCGATCATGTCGACGGCGATGTTGCCATTGGCGCCGGTGCGGTTCTCGACGACCACCGACTGGCCGAGTGCAGCCTGCAGATGCGGCTGCATCAGGCGCGCCAGGATGTCGGAGGTGCCGCCCGGCGCGTAGGGAATGATGATGCGGATCGGCTTGTTGGGAAAACCCTGGGCCCAGGCACTGGTCAGGATCGCCGGCGTGGCCAGTGTCGCGGCAGTCAGACCGAGAAGGTGTCGGCGGCGCATCGTTCACTCCCTTAAGTGCTTGTTTTGCTGGGACTTTAGGGTGCGGATCGACCGAATGCCAGTGGCGCCCTCGCAATCGGCTTGACTTCGCTGCGCTGCACCATCATATACGCCGCAGCCCACAGGTACGTGGGCGTCCAAGATTTCTCGCGATCGCGCGACGCGCCCCATTCTTTGTGACGGCGCCTCATCCCGAGACAATCCCCCAGACAAGAGCCGTCCCAGCCGCGCGCGGGAACAGGCCTAACGCCGCTACAGATGCGCGTGCCGGGGATGGCATGCCGGGCGGCAAGTAAGGATTTTCAGTGAGTGAAGTTACGTTTGCGGACCTCGGTTTGGCCGAGCCGCTGCTGCGTGCGTTGAATGCAGCGAACTACACCGTGCCGACGCCCATCCAGGCGCGCACCATTCCCGCCCTGCTGCAGGGCCGTGACGTTCTGGGCATCGCCCAGACCGGCACCGGCAAGACGGCGGCGTTCGCGCTGCCCGTGCTGCAGCACCTTTTCGAGAACAAGGAACGCGCCCAGCCCAAGAGCCCGCGCGCTCTCGTGCTGGCGCCGACCCGCGAACTCGCGGTTCAGATCGCCCGCAGCTTCGACACCTACGGTCGCGGCCTCGGCCTGCGCCTCTGCACCGTCGTCGGCGGTCTGGGCTACGGCCGCCAGATCGAGACCCTGGCGCGCGGCGTCGACATCCTGATCGCCACGCCGGGCCGTCTGCTCGACCTGGTCGAGCGCGGCAACGTGAAGCTCGGACAGGTCAGCTTCTTCGTCCTCGACGAAGCCGATCGCATGTTCGACATGGGCTTCATCCGCGACGTCCGTCGCATCGCGGCCTCGGTGTCCAAGAACCGGCAGACCCTGCTGTTCTCGGCGACGATGCCGAACGACATCGCCAAGCTTTCCTCGGAAATTCTCAAGAACCCCGAGAAGGTCGAGATCGCACCGCAGGGCCGCACCGTCGAGAAGATCGACCAGCGCGTTTATTTCGTGAACGCCGGCCTCAAGCGCACCCTGCTCAACCATCTCCTGACCGATGAGAGCCTCGAGCGGGTCATCATCTTCACGCGCACCAAGCGCGGCGCCAACCGCGTCGCCGAGGCGCTGGAAGACCGTGGCGTGCGCTCCGAGGCGATCCACGGCAACAAGTCGCAGAACGCCCGCCAGAAGGCGCTCGACAATTTCAGCCGCGGCAAAGCCCGCGTCCTGGTCGCGACCGATCTCGCCTCGCGCGGCATCGACGTGCAGGGCGTGACCCATGTCATCAACTTCGAGCTGCCGGCCGATGCCGAGAGCTACGTCCATCGCATCGGCCGCACCGCGCGCGCCGGCGCCTCGGGCATTGCGATCTCGTTCTGCGACGGCAGCGAGCGCGGCCAGCTCAAGGGTATCGAGCGGCTGACCAACCAGCGCATTCCCGTCGTGCCGACGCCGGCCAACGAGGACATGCCGCAGTTGCCGCCGCCCAAGGCGCGCGCCGAGGGCGACGATCGTGATGATCGCGACGAGCGTCCCCGCGAGGGCCGTGGTGGTCCGCGTGGCGCCGGCCGTCCGGGTGGCGGTGGTCGTCCTGGCGGTGGTGGTCGTCCCGGCGGTCATCGCTCGTTCGGCGACCGTGCCAACCATGATCGTTCGCGCGGCGACCGTCCGCCGGCGCATGCCGACAGCCAGTTCCGCGGTGGCGACTTCCGCGATGCCCCGCAGGGCGACCGTCCGCACGGCGACCGTCCGCAGGGCGAGCGCCCCCAGGGTGATCGTCCGCGTGGTCCGCGCCCGCAGGGTGATCGCCCGTTCGGCGACCGCCCCCGGGGTGACCGCCCTCATGGTGATCGTCCCCATGGTGATCGTCCGCAGGGCGACCGCTTCGATCGCGCGCAGGGCGATCGTCCCCATGGCGATCGTCCGCACGGTGATCGCCCGCAGGGTGACCGCCCGCGGTCGTTCGGCGATCGTCCGAACCACAATGGTGGCGGCGGCCAGTATGCGCCGCGTCCCCACGGCGACCGTCCCCACGGTGACCGCCCGCAAGGCGATCGCCCGGCCGGCGATCGTCCGCAGGGTCCGCGTCCCCAGTGGAAGGGCCGGCGCTTCGGCGGTGGAGGCGGCGGCGGCGGCGGTGGCCGCGGTCGAGGCCGCGCTGCCTAGCTAGAGAATTCCTTCCTCGCGGAAGATTTCCAGGCATTTAGAAAGAGCGCGCTCATATCGGGCGCGCTCTTTTGCTATCGAGGCATCGTCCCAGTCGAAGAAGCCGCCCTTGGTCTTGAAGCCGATCCGGCCCTGATCGACGTTGCGCTGCAGGACCGGCGGCGGGCCGTCGGCATTG
This sequence comes from Reyranella humidisoli, assembly GCF_019039055.1. Taxonomy (NCBI): domain Bacteria; kingdom Pseudomonadati; phylum Pseudomonadota; class Alphaproteobacteria; order Hyphomicrobiales; family Reyranellaceae; genus Reyranella; species Reyranella humidisoli. The sequence goes on along the minus strand of NZ_JAHOPB010000001.1, from coordinate 169,665 downwards.
CTGAGGTCGGGCCAGATGATCTTGGCGACGGCACAGGTCGTGTCCCAGCCGGAATGTTCCTTCTGGGTGATCGGGCCGGCAGCGGCGTAGCGGAAGCCGAAGGAGAGACGCACCGTCGCGTCGATGTCTTCCGGCGAGGCCACTCCCTCTTCGATCAGCCACAGCGCCTCGCGCATCAGCGCACCCTGGATCCGGTTGCCCAGGAAGCCGATCACGTCCTTCTTCACCTGGACCGGCCGCTTCCCCAGTTCGCTCATGATCGCGCCGACTTTTTCGGCAAGCGCCACATCGGTGTGGACGGAGCGCACGACCTCGACCAGCGGGATCAGGTGCGCGGGCATGAAGAAGTGCAGGCCCATCATGCGGTCCTGGGTCGCGAGCCCCTTGCCGATCTCGCTGATTGGGAAGCTCGACGAATTGGAGGTCAGCGGCACGCCGGGACGGGAGAGTTTCTCCATGTCGGCGAAAAGCTTCTGCTTCAGCGGCAAGTCCTCGGTCACCGTCTCGACAACGATGTCGATCTTCGACCAGGGCGCCTCCTCGAGCGTCGCATAGGTCCCGAGACCCGATATGTCCTCAGGCTTTCCCATGGTCCTGAGTGCCCGGGCAGTGGCCGCCGGCAGCCCGTCGCGGGTCGAGGCGGAGCGCGACACGACGTCCACCTTCCAGCCGCCGCCCAGGAACATGGAGATGATCCCAACGCCCATCGTGCCTCCGCCCAGCACCAGGGCGTGTCGTTCGCTTTGCGGCATTCCTTTTCCTCCCGTATCGACGCGTGCCCCCTGCCGGGGCAGTATCCGGCCCAAGTTAACCGTATTTTCAACGTGGGAGAAAACGTATGAGCGCCACCTTCAAGGACCTCGGCATCAGCACCGACGGCGCGGTCGGAATCGTCGAGATTCAGCGGCCGCCGCACAACTTCTTCGACAATTCGCTGATCAACCAGATCGCCGATGCCTTCGAAGCGTTCGATCGCGACGACAAGATCCGCGCCTACGTGCTGTGCGCGCAGGGCAAGTCGTTCTGCGCCGGCGCCGATTTCGCCAACCGCCCGCAGACTGGCGCGGCCGAGAGCGGCAAGCACCTCTACAAGGAAGCGACCCGCATTTTCCGGGCGAAGAAGCCGAGCGTCGCGGCGATCCAGGGACCGGCCATCGGTGGCGGCCTCGGCCTTGCGCTGGCGCCCGACTTCCGTGTCGCGGCCCCGGAGGCGCGCTTCGCCGCCAACTTCACCCGTCTGGGTTTCCATCCGGGCTTCTCGCTCACCTTCACGCTGCCGCGCCTGATCGGCCAGCAGAAGGCGAACCTGATGTTCCTGACCGGCCGTCGCATCGGCGGCGAGGAGGCGGTGGCGTGGGGCCTGGCCGACGTGCTGGCGCCGCTGGCCGACGTGCGCAAGGAAGCGATCAAGCTCGCGCAGGAGATCGCCGAGAGCGCTCCGCTCGCGGTGATGTCGACCCGCGAGACGATGCGTCGTGGTTTCGCCGACGGCGCCGAAGCGGCGACCGAGCGCGAACTCACCGAGCAGGAGTGGACGCGCAAGACCGAGGACTTCAAGGAAGGCGTCAAGTCCTACGCCGAGAAGCGCCCCGGCAATTGGAAGAACCGCTAAGGGAGCGTTCCATGGCACAGGTCTCGGGCAAGGTCGCCATCGTCACCGGCGGCGCCTCCGGCATCGGCGAGGCCTGTGCCGAAACGCTGGCGCGCGAAGGCGCGTCGGTCCTGATCACCGATATCGACGACGCCCTGGGCAAGGGCGTCGTCGAGCGTATCGGGAAAGCGGGCGGCAAGGCGCACTACGTGCGTCATGACGTGCGCGACGAAGCGGCATGGCCGGGTATCGTCGCCGAAGCCGAGAAACGCTACGGCCGCCTCGACATCATGGTGGCCAATGCCGGTATCGGCATCATGTCGCCGATCGCCACCATGACTCTCGCCGACTGGCAGCGTCAGCAGGCGATCAACCTCGATGGCGTGTTCCTCTCCATCAAGCATTCGATCCCCGCGATGCAGCGCGGCGGTGGCGGTTCGATCGTGCTGATGTCGTCGGTGGCCGGCCTGCGCGGCGCGCCGGGCCTCGCGGCCTACTCGGCGACCAAGGGCGGCGTCCGTCTGCTGGCCAAGTCGGTGGCGCTGGAGCACGCGGCCGACAACATCCGCTGCAACTCCATCCATCCCGGCATCATCGCCACGCCGATCTGGGAGAAGATCCCGACCGGCGCCGAAGGCAACCGCCGCAACGCGCCGATCGATCCGCGCGAGCGTGCCGCGGCTTCGGTGCCGTTGCCCCGTGTCGGCGAGGCGCAGGACATCGCCAACGGCGTGCTGTTCCTGTGCACCGACGCCGGCAACTACATCACCGGCCAGGAGCTGGTGATCGACGGCGGCATGACCGCCGGCGGGCGTCCGACCCGGCCTCTGCAGTAGACCCATGGGTGAGGCCGCGCGGATCTGGATCGTCGTCGCGGCGCTCAGCGGCGCGATCTCGGTCACCGCCGGTGCCTTCGCCGCGCACGGGCTCGACCTGCGCACGGAAGCAGGCCTCAAGGCGAAGGACTGGCTGCAGACCGGCAGCCACTATCAGATGTTCCATGCGCTCGCGATGCTGGGCGTCTGCGCCCTGGCGGGCGCTGAGCTGCTCAACGCGCGCTTCGCCCTGCTTGCGCTGTGGCTCTTTCTCGCAGGCAGCGTCCTGTTCCCGGGTGCGCTGTACGCAATGTCGTTCGGCGGCCCGCGATGGTTCGGCGCCGTGGCACCGATCGGCGGTCTCGCCTTCATCGCGGGCTGGGTGTTGCTTGCGATCGCCGCGCTCAAGCGCCCGATCGGCTGATCTCAGGAAAGCTGTTCGTCCAGCAGCTTGAGCGCCTCGGCGGCGAAGGCGCGCATGTTGGCGACGCGGTCGTCGGAGCCGGTGCGCAGGGTGCGCGCGATGCTGCCGTGGGCGCCGACGACGGCAACGCAGGTGTGGCCGGCCGGATCGCCGTAGGAATTGCCGGTCGGGCCGGATGCACCGGTCTCCGCAAGACCCCAGGTCGTCTTGAGGCGCCCGCGCACATGCTCGGCCGCCAGAAGCGCCCACGGCTCGGACGAGGAGCGCACGCCGGCACGCTTTTCGCGCGGCACGGCGAGGAAGGCGTCACCGGCCGGGCGCGTGTAGACCACGGCGCCGCCCATGAAATAGGCCGAGGCGCCGGGCACGGCGAGCAGCGCGGCGGAGACGAGACCGCCGGCCGACGATTCCGAGATGCCGACGGTTTCCTTGCGGGCCTTCAGTTTTTCGCCGACGCGCTGGGCAAGCGGGAGCAGGGAGTCCATGGGGTCAATCCTTCTTCGTGAAAATGTCGAGGACCAGCGGCACCTGCTGGCCCATCCAGATCGCGCGGTCGCGATGATCTTCCAGATCGTGCCCCGTGTTGGGATGAATGAACACCGTAAGTTCTCCGCGGTTCAGCGTCAGCCATGACATGACCGGGAGGAACTGTTCGTTCTTCAGGGCGACCTGGTAGCTGAAGCGCGGATGCGGCCCGACCGGCTTCTCATGGAAGCGGCCCATCTCGATGGGGAAGGTCTTCTCGATACGCTCGCGCAACGCCCACGCCACGTCGCGCGAGGCGTCGTCGAAATAGACGTGCGCGTGCCAGTCCTTGATTTGGTCAGTGTTCATGACGTTCACCATAATGCGCTTCACAACCCGCCTGTCGGAACCCAGAGCCGTTCCCCGAGCGGAGCAGGCTTGCTAGGGTCAGGCATCATGAACTTCGATTTCTCGGACGACCAGAAGCTGCTCAAGGAGCAGGTTCGCAAATTCCTCGCCGACAAGTGCCCCACCAAAGTGGTGCGGCGCGTGCTCGACGGTTCCGAAACCCATGCGGAAGATGTCTGGAAGGGCCTCGTCGATCTCGGCGTGCCGGCCCTTGGCATCCCCGAGACCTATGGCGGCATGGGCCTGTCGCCGCTGGAGGTCTGCGTCGTCGCCGAGGAGATCGGCCGCGCCGCCGCCCCGGTGCCATTCGACTCTTCGGTCGTGCTGGCGACCGAAGCGTTGAAGCTCGCAGGCTCGGACGCGCAGAAGAAGAAGTGGCTGCCCGAACTCGCGTCGGGCAAGGCGATCGGCACGCTGGCCATCGCCGAGGGCGCCCAGCCACCCAAGCCGCGCAACATCCGCACGATGTTCGGCGGCGGTCGTCTCAACGGCAAGAAGCTGCCGGTGACCGACGGCGAGGCCGCAACCTTCGCGATCGCGCTCGCCAACACGGGCGGCTCGGGCGATCGTGCCGTTTCTCTGGTGATCGTGGATCTCACGCAGAAGGCCGTCGCGAAGAAGCGCATCGAGACGATCGATCCGGCGCGCAAGCATGCCGAGCTCACCTTCACCGATGCCTCGGCCGAGTTGCTCGGCGCCGAGGGCGAGGGCTGGAGCCTGCTGGAACGGCTCTACGATGCGGCGGCGGTCTACTTCGCCTTCGCGCAGGTGGGTGGCGCCGAGGCGGCGATGTGGATGGCGCGCGACTACGCGTTGCAGCGCAACGCCTTCGGTCGTGCCATCGGCTCCTACCAGGCGATCAAGCACAAGCTGGCGGACTGCTACGTTAAGCTCGAGCTGGCGCGCTCCAACGCCTATTACGGCGCCATGATGCTCACCGAGGGCGGCGCCGACCTGCCGCTGGCGGCGGCGGCGGCGCGCATCGCGGCGACCGAGGCCTATGACTTCGCGGCCAAGGAGAACATCCAGACCCATGGCGGCATCGGCTTCACCTGGGAGGCCGACACGCAATTCCACTACCGCCGCTCGCGCCTGCTGGCGCTGTCGATCGGCGGCCCGATGGCGTGGAAGGACAAGCTGGTGACGCGTCTCGAACAAAAGAACGCGGCCTAGGAGGGAACGATGGATTTCAACGACACCTCAGAAGAAGCCGCCTTCCGCAAGGAAGTGCGCACCTGGCTCGACGCCAACGCGACGCGCAAGAGCGACGACAAGCAGAGCTTCCGCGCGCGCAACGACGATCCCGAGTTGCTCCAGAAGGCCAAGGAATGGCAGGACAAGAAGGCCAAGGCCGGCTACGCCCGCATCACCTGGCCGAAGGAATTCGGCGGCCGCGGCGGCTCGCCGATCCTGCAGGTGATCTACCAGCAGGAAGAGGCGAACTATCTGGTGCCGCTCGGCTTCTTCGACATCGGGCTGGGCATGTGCATCCCGACCATGATGGCCTATGCCAAGCCTGAGCAGTTACAGCGCTACGTGAAGCCGGCGCTGCACGGAAAGGAAGTCTGGTGCCAGCTCTTCTCCGAGCCGGCCGCCGGCTCCGACGTGGCCGGCATCCGCACCAAGGCCGAGCGTGATGGCGACGACTGGATCATCAACGGCCAGAAGGTGTGGACGTCGGGCGCGCACTATTGCGACTTCGGCATCGTCATCACCCGCACCGATCCGAATGTCCCCAAGCACGCCGGTCTCACCATGTTCTTCCTCGACATGAAGAGCCCCGGCGTCGAGGTCCGTCCGATCAAGCAGATGTCGGGCGGCGCCAACTTCAACGAGGTGTTCTTCACCAACGTGCGCATCCCCGACAGCCAGCGGCTCGGCAAGGTGGGCGAGGGCTGGAAGGCCGCGCTCACCACGCTGATGAACGAGCGTCTGGCCGTCGGCCTGCCCTCGGGCGGTCTCGACATTGACGAGCTGATGGAACTGGCGCGCGAGACGGAGCTGGAGGACGGGGCGGCGATCCGCAACCAGCAGGTCCGCTCAAAGATTGCTGACTGGTACGTCCAGCAGCAGGGCCTGAAGCTTACGCGTTATCGCACGCTGACGGCGCTCTCGAAGGGCCAGACGCCGGGGCCGGAATCCTCGATCATCAAGATCGTGGCGGCGCCCAAGATGCAGGACATGGGCGCCTTCGCCATGGAGCTGATGGGCCATGCCGGCATCATGAAGGAGGACGTGCCGTTCGCGGCAGGCTTCCAGGCCCAGTGGATCGGCGGCGCGGGCTTCCGCATCGCCGGCGGTACCGACGAGATCCTGCGCAACATCGTGGCCGAGCGCGTGCTGGGATTGCCTGCCGACATCCGTGTCGACAAGGACGTGCCGTTCAACAAGCTGACGCGCTCATAGCGCGTCAGCTTGGGCGAGCGTCAGCGCTTGTAGTCAAGCGCGAGAGCTCGCGCGGTGCAGAATAGATAAGAATCTTGATCCTTATCCATTCTGTGCGGTGTGGGCTCTCGCGCTTGGTTACAAGCGCTGCCGCCCACCGCTCTCAAACAACTAACGTTGTTTCAGAGCCCACTCCGTGTACTTCTTCGCCTGCGCCTGCGTGTCGGCGTAGTACTTCGCATACTCCGCACCGACCATCGGCTTCAGCGCAAGCCCGACCGCGTCCATCTTCTGCAGCATCTCCGGTGACTTGATCGCCTTCAGGAAGGCGGTCTCGATCACCTTCACGACGTCGGCCGGCGTGCCCTTGGGTGCGCCCACGCCGCGAGTCGAGGAAGAGATCACCGTCGGCAGGCCCAGCTCCTTGGTGCAGGGCACCTGGGGCAGGAACTTGGAGCGCTCGACGTCGGTGACCGCGAGGCCGCGCACCTCGCCGGACTGCACGCGCTTGAAGACCCCGCCGACATTGTCGAAGGCACAGTCGACATGCCCGCCGAGCACGCCGGTGATCTGCTGCGCCCCGCCGTCGAAATGGACGATGCGGAACTCGCACTTGGCGACCTCCTGGACCATCAGGATGGCGAGATGGTCGTCGCTCAGGATGCCGGTGGTGCAGGCGCTGATCTTGCCGGGCGCTTTGCGGGCCGCTTCCGTCAGGTCGGCCAGCGTCTTGTAGGGACTGTCTCCCTTGACCCAGATCAGGCCGGGATCGAGCACCTGATTGACGATGGGAATGAAGCTGTCGACGTTGAACGCCGCCTTGCGCTCCGGATCGAGGATGATGGTGTTGACAGCCGGGAGGTTGAGGAAGCCCAGCGTATAGCCGTCGGGCCGGGCGCGGGCGACCTCGGTGAAGCCGATCTGGCCGCCGGCACCAGCCTTGTTGACGACGGTGATGGTCTGGCCGAGGTCCTTCTCGGCCGCCGCGGCGAGGATGCGGGCACCGACGTCGGTGCTGCCGCCCGCCGGAAAGGCGACGATCAACTGGACGGCACGGCGCGGGTAGTTCTGCGCGAGGGCGGGGCCGGCCACGGCCGTGGCGGCCGTGGCGGCGAGCAGGGTGCGGCGACGAATGAGCATTGTTATTCCTCCCTTTGTTTGACGACTGGAACGCGCGTTATTCGATGTCGCTCTCCCTGAGCGGCGCCAGCGAGCGCGGCTTGAACAGCAGGAAGGCGATCACGATCACCGGAATGGCGAGCAGGGCGAGGGCGACCGGGCGGTCGAAGAAAATGCCGAAGCTGCCGCCGGAGATCTCGAGCGTCGTTCGCAGCGATTTTTCCATCATCGGGCCCAGGATCAGCGCCAAAATCGCCGGCGCGATCGGGAAGTCGAGCTTGCGCAGCAGATAGCCCAGGATGCCGAAGCCCAGCATGACCCAGACGTCGAACAGGCTCTGCTTCAGGCCGTAGGCGCCGATCACGCAGAAGATCAGCACGCCCGCGCACATGTAGCTGAACGGGATCTTCAGCAGCTTGGCCCAGAGGCCGACCAGCGGCAGGTTGAGGATCAGCAGCAGGGCGTTGCCGACGAAGAAGCTGGCGATTACCGTCCACACCAGCTGCGGCTGCTCCTTGAACAGGAAGGGGCCCGGTGTGATGCCGTTCACGATGAAGGCGCCCATCAGCACCGCGATAGTCGGCGAGCTGGGGATGCCGAGTGCCAGAAGCGGCACCATCGAGGCATTGGCGTAGGCGTTGTTGGCCGTTTCGGCCGAGGCCACGCCCTCGATCGCACCCTTGCCGAAGCGCTCGGGTGTCTTGGAGACGCGCTTTTCCAGCACGTAGGCCATGAAGGTCGGCACGATCGCGCCGACACCGGGAATGAGCCCCAGCACGAAGCCCACGACCGTGCCGCGGCCGATGGCGCCCACGGACTGCCGGCACTCGGCCTTTGTCGGCATCCAGCTCTTGAGTTCGGCCTCGACCATGTGGGTCTGCCGCTTCTCGGCGGCCAGCAGCAGCTCGGCGACGCCGAACAGACCCATGACCACGGGCACGAAGCCGATGCCGTCATAGAGTTCCTCGACGCCGAAGGTGAAGCGGGGGGCCCCGCGCACCGGATCGACGCCGATCATGGCGAACAGGAGCCCGATCACCGTCATGAGCAGGGCGGCCAGCATGTTGTTGCCGGCGAGGCCCACGACCAGGCAGAGGCCGGCCACCATGAGGGCGAAGAACTCCGCCGGGCCGAACTTCAGGGCCAGCGAGGCGAGCGGCATGGCGACCGCGACCAGCGCCACGGTGGCCAGCGTGCCGCCGACGAAGGAGCCAATGGCCGCGATGCCGAGTGCCGATCCGGCACGACCCTGTTTGGCCATCTGATGGCCGTCGATACAGGTCACGACCGAGGCGGCTTCTCCCGGCACGTTGATCAGCACCGAGGTGATGGTGCCGCCGTACATCGCGCCGTAATAGATGGCGCACAGCATGATGATGGCGCCGGTCGCGTCGAGGCTGAAGGTGAGCGGGATCAGGATTGCCGTTCCCGCCGCCGGCCCGAGGCCGGGCAGCACGCCTATCAGGGTGCCCAGCATGCAGCCGACGAAGGCGTAGAGGAGATAGCCGGGCGTCAGCGCCGCCGCGAAGCCCTGGAGCAGATGGCCGAGGGCTTCCATGTGTCTATATCCCGAACTGGCCGGTCGGCAGGAGAACGTCCAGCCACGTCGTGAAGAGGTAATGGACGCCGAAGCTGCCGAGCACGGCGAAGACGGCGATCAGCCACCAGCGGCGCTCGCCCAGCGCGATCACCAGCGCGGCGTTGAAGACCAGCATGGCGATGCGGAAGCCCACGAATTCCATGGCCATGGTGACTGCTGCCAGCAGGCCGATGATGGCGAAGCAGCGCATGGCGCCCCAGCCATGCGGCAGGATCCGAACCTCTTCGCCCGGCGCATCCTGGGCGGCGGGTTGCGGCTCGCGCCAGATCGACACGAACAGGGCGAGGGACAGGACGATGCCGATCAGCGCCAGCCAGAACGGAAAGAAGCCCGGGCCGGGGCCCAGGCGGTCGGTCAGCGACAGCAACAATGATTGCCAGAGTGCGAACAGGCAAAAGGCCAGCATCGCACCCGTCGCGACAAGCCGTCCCTGGCGCATGCCTGGCGGCCCTCCCTATTTTCTTTCCTTGTACTGGGAGGCAGCATAGCCGCAAACAGCACGGGCGCAACACGCGGCCCTCGAGGAGGAAACGAATGAACAGGCTTGACGGCAAAGTGGCATTTCTCTCAGGCGCCGCACGCGGCATCGGCGGTGAGGCCGCGAAGCTGATGGCGAGCGTCGGCGCCAAAGTGGCGATCGGCGATGTGCTCGAGGAGCGCGGCCGCCAGACGGTGAAGGAGATCGAGGCGGCGGGCGGTCAGGCGATGTTCGTGCCCCTCGACGTGACGCAGGAGGCGAGCTGGACGGCCGCGATCGACGCCACGGTGAAGAAGTTCGGCGGCCTCGACATCCTGGTGAACAATGCCGGCATCTTCGTCGGCAAGGGCGTCGAGGACGCCTCGATGGACGAGTGGCACAAGCTCGTCGCCGTGAACCTGACGGGCGTCGTGCTGGGCACGCGCATCGCGCTGCCGCATCTCAAGACCAGTGGCGCGAAGAGCGCGCACGGTTCGGCGATCGTCAATCTCGCGTCGGTGGCGGGCCTCGTCGGCTCCCAGCTCGATCCCCTCTATTCGCTGACCAAGGGCGGCGTCACGCTGTTCACCAAGTCGACGGCGCTGGAGTTCGGCCGCAAGGGCTACCGCATCCGCGTGAACTCGGTGCATCCCGGCGTCATCGACACCGACATGGGCCAGCAGACCTTCGCGATGCGGGCCCGCGCGCTCGGTACCAACGACACCGAGGCGACGCGCAAGACCTCGCTGACCATGCACCCGATCGGCCGGTTGGGCGTCGCCGAGGACATCGCCAAGGGCATCGTGTTCCTGGCGTCGGATGATGCCGGCTTCATGACCGGCTCGGGCCTCGTCGTCGACGGGGGGTACACGGCGCAGTGATTCGGGGCCAGTAGGTCAGAAGATGCCGGCTGCAAGGCCGGCCGCCATGGCCGCGCCCAGTTCCTCGCATTGCTCGACGAAGGCGGGTTGCCAGGGGCCCTTGCACAGAAGGGGCTCCTGGACGGCGCGCCAGCGCAGGCCGGTCAGGATCGTCTCGACGCCGCGGCGCGTGCCGGTGCCGTCGCTGCCGGCCCGGATGTAGAGGGCACAGGGCAGGCCTTGCGTCTTCTCCAGGCAGGCATTGTAGCTGCGGTCGAAGAAGTCCTTCAGGGCGCCGCTCATGTAGCCCAGGTTTTCTGTGGTGCCGAGGATCACGGCCTGCGCGGCCAGCACGTCGTCGGGGCCGGCCAGCAGCGGGGCCACGACGCGGACGTCGATCCCTGTTTCGCTGCGCGCGCCGCGTTCCACGGCGTCCCGCAGGGAGAGGGTGTTCTCCGACGGGGCGTGCGCCACAATGAGCAGCCTCTTAGACATGGAGGGGGTTCTACCCCACGCCGATATGCTCAAGAAACTCCTGATCGCCAATCGCGGCGAGATCGCCATCCGCATCGCCCAGGCCGCCGCCGAACTCGGCATCGCCACGGTGGGCGTCCATTCGGAAGACGACGCGACCTCGCTGCATGTCCGCCGTGTCGACGAGGTGCGGCCGCTCAAGGGACGCGGGGCCGCTGCCTATCTCGATATCGCCGGTGTGATCGCGGCCGCGAGGGAGGCCGGCTGCGACGCCGTGCATCCGGGCTACGGCTTCCTCTCGGAGAACGCCGCCTTCGCGAAAGCCTGCGCCGAAGCGGGGATCGTCTTCGTCGGCCCCACGCCCGAGCAACTCGATCTGTTCGGCGACAAGGCCCGCGCCCGCACGCACGCCGGGAAGAACAAGGCGCCGGTTCTGTCCGGCACCGATGGCGCGGTCGACGTGGCAGGCGTGAAGGCCTTCTTCGCCAAGCATCGCAAGGCCGGCATCGTCATCAAGGCGATCGCGGGCGGCGGCGGCCGCGGCATGCGGATCGTCACGGAGGAGGGGGACATCGAGGACGCCTTCGCGCGAGCCTCGGCCGAAGCGCAGGCGGCCTTCGGCAACGGCGCACTCTATGCCGAGCGTCTGATCGCGCGCGCGCGTCATATCGAGGTGCAGATCGTGGGCGATGGGCAGGGCGGCATCGTTGCCCTCGGCGAACGCGAATGCACGATCCAGCGCCGCAGCCAGAAGATCGTCGAGTTGGCGCCCAGTCCCCATCTGGCCGAGCCGATGCGCCGGCAGATCGTCGATTCGGCGGTGACGATGGCCACGGCCGTGAACTATCGCAGCCTCGGTACCTTCGAGTTCCTCGTCGACGATGCGGCCCCGGACTTCTTCTGCTTCATCGAGGCCAATCCGCGCCTCCAGGTCGAGCATACGGTCACCGAGGAAGTGTGGGGCGTCGACCTGGTGAAGACGCAATTGCGGCTCGCGGGTGGCGCATCGCTCGACGACACCGGCGTCCGGCAGGCCGCACCGCGCGGCCACGCGATCCAGCTCCGGGTGAACATGGAGACCATGACGGCCGACGGATCGGCAAAGCCCGGCGGCGGCACGCTGACCTCGTTCGAGCCGCCCTCGGGGCCGGGCATCCGCGTCGATACCTATGGCTATGCGGGTTATCGCACCAATCCCAATTTCGATTCGCTGCTGGCGAAGGTGATCGTGCATGCGCCGTCGCCCGATTTCGGCGACGCGCTGCAACGCGCCGAGCGCGCGCTTGCTGCTTTCCGTCTGGAAGGCGCGCCGTCGAACATCGCTTTCCTGCGGGCGCTGATCGCTCATCCCGATTTCCGCAGCGACAAGGTCCATACGCGCTTTGTCGATGAGCAGGCGGCGTCCCTGATCGAGACGGCGAGTAAGCTGAAAGCCGGCCTGTACTTCGAGGGTGCGGCGCCCGTCGCCGGGGGCATGCGGCAAGCCGGTGCGCGTGTCGACAGCGTCGACCCGCTGGCCGTGCTGGCCTTCGGCAAGGTGAAAGCCGAGACGGCGCCGGCCGGCGTCGCGAACGATGCGCCTGAAGGGACCGTCGCGGTGCCGGCGCCGATGCAGGGCACCATCGTCAGCCTTTCCGTCGCCGAGGGCGACGCGGTGGCGGCGGGCCAGGCGCTGCTGGTCATGGATGCGATGAAGATGCAGCACGAGATCCGTAGCCCGGCACGCGGCTACGTCCGGCGCATTGCCGTCGAAGCCGGCGAGACGGTCTACGAAGGTCATGCGCTGCTCTTCGTCGAGGAGGCCGATGTCGAGGTGAAGGGCGCGGCGGTCGAGGAGAAGATCGATCTCGATCATATCCGGCCCGATCTCGCGGAGTATTTCGAGCGCCGGGCGATGACGCTCGACGGGAAGCGGCCTGACTCGGTGGCCCGGCGGCGCAAGACCAACCAGCGCACCGCCCGCGAGAACCTGGACGATCTGGTCGATCCCAACAGCTTCGTGGAATACGGTGCCTTCGCCATCGCCAGCCAGCGCACGCGCCGCACCGTCGAGGACCTGATCGAGAAGACGCCGGCCGACGGCTTGATCACCGGCATCGGGCGGGTGAACGGCTCGCTGTTCGGGCCCGAGCGCAGCCGGGTCGCGGTCGCGCATTACGACTACACGGTGCTGGCCGGCACGCAGGGCAAGAACAATCATCACAAGAAGGACCGGCTGTTCGAGATCGTCGAGCAGCAACGCATCCCGCTGGTCTTCTTCACCGAGGGCGGCGGCGGCCGGCCGGGCGACATCGACGTTCAGTCGGTGGCGGGCCTCAACACCATGGCCTTTCACATCTTCGGGCGCCTCAGCGGCACGGCGCCGCTGGTCGGCATCAATTCCGGTCGCTGCTTCGCAGGCAATGCCGCGATCCTGGGCTGCTGCGACGTCGTCATCGCCACGAGGAACTCGACGATCGGCATGGGCGGACCGGCGATGATCGAGGGCGGCAATCTCGGCGTCTTCTCGCCCGAGGAAGTCGGGCCGATGGAGGTGCAGGTCCCCAACGGCGTGGTCGACATCGCCGTCGAGGACGAGGCCGAGGCGGTGGCCGTCGCCAAGAAGTACCTGTCCTACTTCCAGGGCGCCCTGCCGGAATGGCGGGCGGCCGACCAGCGGCTGCTGCGGCGCGCGATCCCGGAGAACCGGCTACGGGTCTACGACGTGCGCGACGTCATTGCCACGCTCTGCGACGAAGACTCGGTGCTGGAAGTGCGCCGAGCCTTCGGGCCCGGCATGGTGACGGCCTTCGGGCGCGTCGAGGGCAAGCCCTTCGGCATCGTGGCCAACAATCCGGTGCACCTCGCGGGCGCCATCGACAGCGATGGCTCCGACAAGGCCGCGCGCTTCCTGCAGCTCTGCGACGCCTTCGACATGCCGATCCTCTTCCTGTGCGACACGCCGGGCATGATGGTCGGGCCGGAGATCGAGAAGACCGCCCTGGTGCGTCACTGTTCGCGCCTGTTCGTGACCGGCGCCAACCTCACCGTGCCCTTCGGCACCATCGTTCTGCGCAAGGCCTACGGGCTGGGGGCGCAGGCGATGGCAGGCGGCTCCTTCCATGCGCCGGCCTTCACCGTCTCCTGGCCGACCGGCGAGTTCGGCGGCATGGGCCTGGAAGGCGCGGTGAAGCTCGGCTTCCGCAAAGAGCTCGAAGCGGTGAGCGATCCCAACGAGCGGCGTGCGCTGTTCGACAAGATGGTCGCGGCCGCTTATGCGCGCGGCAAGGCGCTCAGCACCGCGACCTATTTCGAGGTCGACGAGGTGATCGATCCCGCCGATTCGCGACGCTGGATCGCGACGGCCCTGCTCGAGGCCAAGCCGCGGCCGGCACACAGTCACAAGAAGCGGCCGAACATCGATACCTGGTGACGGTCGGTTCAAGGATCCCTCACTGCGTTCGGGATGACACACTTGTTGGGATTTTCGCAGTGCGCCAATCCCACAAAACAGTGTCATCCCGAACGCAGTGAGGGATCCTTCGCTTCGGTACCGTCGCCAAGAAAAAAGCCCCTCGATGAGGGGCCTTTCTTTTTACTGCGCGACCCAGAATGTGTCGGGCTGGTAGAGGCCGATATATCCGCCCGGATCCCAGGCATAATAGGCTTCCTTCGGCACGTTGCGGATCTTTGGCCCGACCACGATCGGCTGGCGGACGCCGTTCACGGTGCCGATCGAAAAGACCTCGTCGGCATTGGACGTGAGAATCTTGTCCCATGCCTTGCGCCGGTCCTCGACGGTGGCGCCCGTCTCCCATTCCTTGACGTAGTCGAGCAGCTTGCAAGCCGAAGCGAGATCGCACTTCTCGCCCTGCTTGCCCTTCGACTCGACGAACATGCCCCAGCGCGACCATTGCAGGCTGCCCAGCATGGTCGGCGCGAACTCCTTCGGGCTGGTGTTGGGCGTGGGCGCCGCCGTGACCACTCCAGCGAAGGCGGTCATGAGGGCTTCTCCCGAGGAGGTTCGCAGCCGGAGGTTGTCGCGAGTCTGTGGCTTGCTCAGCATCTTGATGCCGATCTTCTTCCAGTTGTCGGCGATCAGGGCGAGCGTGTCGTTGTCTTCGGTCTCCTCGCTGGCATGCTCGACCACGATGGTCGCCGGGCGCCCGTTGGGCAGTAGCCGGAAGCCCTGGCTGTCCTTCTTGGTCAGGCCGATCTCGTCCAGCAGTTTGTTGGCGAGCTTCGGATCGTAGTCCGCCCACTTGGTCGCATACTCGGGCTTGAACAGCTCCGAGCGCGGCATGATTGTGTTGTTCGAGGGCTTGGCCAGGCCGATATACACGACCTGGTTCAACTCCTCGCGGTCGATGGCCAGCGAAAGCGCCCGGCGGAAGCGCACGTCACGCATCAGCTTGCGCCATTCCGGGTCATTGGCCGTCAGGTTGGGATAGAGCGCGAGCTGCGAGCCCGATCCCGCTTCCCAGAGGCGCACGTTCATGCCCGAGGTCTGGGCGCTCTTCTGCAGGAAGGTGTAGTCGCGCATGTTGAGATAGCGCGGCTGCAGATCCGCCTCCCCCAGGCCCGCCTTGGCCGGCACCAGGTTGGTCGCCGCCACGGTGAAGATCATGCGGTCGACATAGGGGAGCTGCTGCCCCTTCTCGTCGATGCGGTGATAGTAGGGGTTGCGCAAATACACGAAGCGCTGCGCCGGCGACGGCGTGATGCCAACCCACGGATTGAGGGTCGGCATGTCGATATTGTCGTTTGGGTACATCACGTCGAGTCGCCGGTAGATGGAGACCCAGCTCTGCTGCGCGCCCCTGGCGGACTTCAGTATCTCGGCCTCGGGTGTGTACTTGGCGTGGAACTTCTTCAGGTAGTGCGCGGGCCGGAACAGGAAGAGCGGGGCGGCGCGCGCCTGGCTCTCGATGAAGTACGGGTTCGGCTTGTCCCAGGTGTATCTGATCGTGAGCGGATCGATGATCTCGACCTTGGGCGGCTGGCCGTCGACCAGGAGTTCGACGTTCGGACCACCGCTCGAGAGGTCCTTGTTGCTGGCGACGTCTTCCCAGAAGAAACGGAAGTCCTCGGTGGTGAACGGCTGACCGTCCGACCATCTGTGCCCGGCGCGCAGCTTGAAGGTGAATTCGCGGCCGTCCTTCTCCTCGTAGCTCTCGAGGATGTCGGGCTTCAGCTTGAACTTGTCGTCGTAAACGATGAGGCGGGTGTAGCTGTACACCGTCATCAGCCGGGTATCGCGCGCACTGGCGATGAGCGTATTGATCTGGCCGCCCTGCCGCCCCGGACCGTCGCCGCCTGCGAACTCCTTCACCACCCAGGGCTGCTGCGGAATGCGCTTGTCGACCGGCGGAAGGGCGCCCGATTTCACCTGGTCGGCGAACATCGGCGTTTCCTTCATTGCAGGCAACGGATCGGCAGCCAGCGCTGGCCCTCCCAGCAATGCAAGGAGCAGGGTCGCCGTAAGTGCACGTCTCTTCATCTTGTGTCCTTGCCGCTTGCCCATCGTCTCACGGGCCATCCGTGCTGGTTCCGCCGAGCGGATGCCCGGGCGGCGATAAAATAGTCCGAAGCCGCCATCGTCAATGCCAGTGCCCCGAGACGCTACGTTGACGTGGCGTCGAAGGACGCGCAAAAAACCGCCACCACTGCGAGAGTCGAGGGAAGCATGGCGAGCGGTCTGGAGAACGACTTCGTGACGCTACACGAGATCGTAAAAGCGGCGAAAATCCGGCTCAATCCCAACATCTGGGACTATTTGATCGGCGGGACCGAAACCGAAACGACGCTGCGCCGCAACAGGCTGGCGCTCGACACGATCGCCTTCAAGCCCCGTGTGCTGCGCGACGTATCGTCGATCGATCCGTCCTCCGAAATCCTTGGCCGCAAGATCCGCCTGCCGGTGATGCTGGCGCCGGTCGGATCGCTCGAATCTTTCGAGGCGGGGGGGGGAATCACGGTCGCGCAGGGCGCCGGCGCGGGGAATGTCGCGATGCTGATCAGCTCGGTCACGACGCTGAAGCTTGAAGACATCGTGAAGGGCGGTGGCGGCCCCAAGATCTATCAACTCTACGTGCGCGGCGACGATGCATGGGTCGCGGATCGCGTGAAGCAGGCAATGGACGCGGGCTACGACGCCTTCTGCATCACCGTCGACACTCAGGTGTACAGCCGCCGCGAACGCGACATCGCCAAGCGCTTCGTGAAATCGTGGCGCACGTCGGCAGTCGGGCAGGACCACCAGGCGGCGTTCTCGTGGAAGAACTTCATCGCCGTCCGCGAGAAGTTCCCCGACGTGAAGTTCATGCTGAAGGGCATCGGCACCGGCGAGGATGCCGACCTTGCCTGCCAGCACGGCGTCTGGGGAGTCTACTGTTCCAACCATGGTGGCCGGCAGCTCGACCACGGACGCGGCTCTGCCGAGGCGCTCCCGGAGATCGTCGAGGCGGTGGCGGGTCGTGCCAAGGTGGCGGTCGACGGCAGCTTCAGCCGCGGCAGCGACATCGTGAAGGCGATCTGCATGGGCGCCGACTGGGTCGGCCTCGGCCGTCTCTATTGCTACGGCCTGGCCGCGGCCGGCGCGGCGGGCATCGAGCGGGTGATCGAGCTGCTCGAGGAAGAGATGAAAGAGGCGATGGGCCTGCTCGGCGTCACCTCGCTGGCGCAGCTCGACAAGAGCTACATCGCCAGGAGCTGGCCCACCAACCTGACGGGCGTGCACAGCGCCTTCCCGCTGCTCAACCTGCAGGACGAGGGGTACTGAGGTTTCAATTGCCTCCCCATTCAAATGGGGAGGTGGCGCGCAGCGCCGGAGGGGTCATGACCCCATCGCCCTCGTAAGACGAGGGCACTTCCCCTTTGCGGCGTCCGCAAAGGGGAAGAGGCTTATCTCAACCGCGGCCTACAAACGGCATCTTGGTTGCCATCACGGTCATGAACTGCACGTTCGCGTCGAGCGGCAGGCTGTCCATGTAGAGGATGGCGTTGGCCACCGCCGACACGTCCATGCGCGGCTCGGCGATGGTCGTGCCGTTGGGCTGCAGCACACCCTTGGTCATGCGGTCGGTCATCGGCGAGACGGCGTTGCCGATGTCGATCTGGCCGCAGGCGATGTCGTAGGCGCGGCCGTCGAGCGACGTCGACTTGGTGAGGCCGGTGATGGCGTGCTTGGTCGAGGTGTAGGCGACCGAGAAGGGCCGCGGCGCGTGCGCCGAGATCGAGCCGTTGTTGATGATGCGGCCGCCGCGCGGCGTCTGGTCCTTCATGATCTTGATGGCTTCCTGCGTGCACAGGAACGGACCGGTCAGGTTGGCTGCCAGAACGCTCAGCCAGGTCTCGTAGGGCAGGTCTTCGAGCGGTACAGGCGGAGCGCCGCCGCCGGCATTGTTGAACACCAGGTCGAGGCGACCCCAGGTGGCCTTCACCCTGGCGAAAAGCGCCACGATGTCGTCGCGCTTCGTGACGTCGGTCGGCACGGCGAGTGCGTTGGGCGCGTTGTTGCCCGCCATCGACGCCGTCTCGTCCAGCGCGTCCTTGCGGCGGCCGGCCAACGCGACCTTGTAGCCGTTGTTCAGCAGGGCGAGCGCCGAGGCGCGGCCGATGCCGCTGCCCGCGCCGGTGACGACGGCGATCTTTCCACTCATGATTTTCGTTTCCTCTCCTCGAAGGAGCGGACCCTAGCAGACCGATATGCCGCAGTTGAAGGGCCGTGGCTCAGGCGAGGGTTCTGACGTAGGCCCGCCAGCCGCCCAGCGAAGTGATGTCCTTGGCGCCCGCCGTGGCGTGCGCCTCGCACAGGAAGCCCGGCACCGACGTGCCGTCGGCCAGGCTGACGCTGCCCAGGCCGAGCGGGGCGGGAATCTGGCGCAGCAGTGCGCCGATCTTTTCGGCGGGCAGGCTCCACACTTCGAGTTCGATCGCGCCGCCGCCCTCGGCCACGCGCACCAGCCCCGGCCGGTGCGGCGGACCGCCCGGCAAGGCATGGAAACGATAAACGGGCGCGGTCCTGGCAGCCTTCTCCAGCCGGCCGCCCAGTTCGAGAAGCTGGCCGTTCAAGGGGAGGCCGCTCATATGCGCCCCGACCACCGCGACCGGCACGCGATCCTCGACGATCACCGGATCGGTCTCCGGCGGTGGCAACCGGCTCGTCGTCTTGCCGAGCGGGAGCGGCACCGCGCGTTGCCAGCGCGCACCGAAGGCGAGCAGGGCGCGCTCGGCATTGGCATTCGAGATCAAGGTGATGCCGAAGGGCATGCCGTCGGGCCGGAACCCGGCCGGCACGGCGAGCGCCGACAGGCCGAAGAAGTTCACGAAGTTGGTGTAGTGGCCGAGATGCGAGTTGTAGAGCACCGGTTCGCGCTCCAGATCGCTGAGCTTGTAGATGGTGCCGGCCGTCGGCACGGCCAGGAAGTCGAGCCCCTTCATTTCAGCGGAGGCGCGGGCCTTGAGATCGGCCAACCTGTACTGACCCTCGAAGGCATCGACGGCGCTGTATTTCCTGCCACCCAGCACGATCTGCTGCGTCGTCGGCCAGACGCCGGACTTCTCGTCGGCGCTCTCCATGAAGGCACCCACCGCCGCGGTGCGCTCGGCGACCCAGGGACCGCTGTAGAGAAGCTGTGCGGCGTCGCGGAACGGCGCGTAGTCGATCTCGACCGGCGTGCCGCCCAGCGCCCTCAGCCGCTCGATCGACTGCGCATACAGCGTCGCATAGGCGGCATCGCCGAAGAACTCGGCGTCCTTCGTGCCGAGGATACCGAATCGGAAGCTCGTGCCGATGGTTGGCGTCGCGTGCGGCTCGGCAGCGACGGCGAGGATCGCGTCGGCGTCGGCGCAGGACAGCGCGAACACCGATGTGCAGTCGAGCGAGCGGCAGGCCGGGACCATGCCTTCGTTGCTGAGCAGGCCTGGTGTCGGCTTGAGGCCGACGATGTTATTGAAGCCCGCGGGGACGCGACCCGATCCGGCCGTGTCGGTGCCGAGCGAAAAGCTCACGAGGCCGGAGGAGACCGCGACCGCCGAGCCCGAACTCGAACCGCCGGGAACATACGACGCATCGAATGGATTGCGCGGCACGCCGTAGGGCGAGCGCACGCCGACGAGGCCGGTGGCGAACTGGTCGAGATTGGTCTTGCCGATGACGATCGCGCCGGCGTCGACGAGCCGTTGCACGACCTCGGCGGAAGTCTTGGCTTCGTAGGCGAAGCCGGGACAGGCGGCGGTCGTCACCATGCCGGCGACGTCGAGATTGTCCTTGGCCGCGAAGGGCACGCCGTAGAGCGGCAGCCTGTCGATCTGGTCGCGGCGCGCGTCGAGCGCATCGGCCTGCGCCAGAAGATCCGCATCGGCGGCTCGCGAAATCCAGACCTTGTCGTCGCCGGCTTGCGCGATGCGCTTCAGCACCTCTTCGATGGTCCGCCGCACGTCGAGCGTGTCGGCGCGATAGGCGCCGAGCAATGCATGAACACCGAGGTCGAGGAGGGCTGTCATGCAAGGGTTTTAGACAAGCGCCGCGCCGATTGCAGCCGCCAGATGCGCGCAGTGATTGGCACGGTCCTTGCCTTCCGGTCGACGGGAAGGCGAAGCGAGGGCCAGGACATGAAGCATCGCACATCCGGAGAGATGAAAGCCGGGGCGGCCATCTTGCAGCTTCTTCTGCAACTCAAGCATGATCTCGGCGTAAGCTACCGGCTCATGCACCGCGATCTCCATATCGTCTGAAGGGCGACACGTTGCCCGCGATTCCGAAGGAAAGAAAAGCTCCGATGGCCGAAGAGAAACGTGACGTGGCGCGCCTGGTCGAGGAGGGCGCGAAGACCTTGGGCCTCGCGATCGCGCCGGAGTACCTGCCGAACGTGATCCTGAACGTCGAGCGTTCGCTGGCGATTGCGCGGCCGTTGCTCGATCTGGAACTCGAAGACGATCTGATGTCGGCCCCGGTGTTCCGCCCATGACCGATCCCCTGTCGAAGGCGGCGACCGCGACTGAGATCGCGGGGGCGGTGATGAGCGGCAAGGTCAAGGCCGCCGCCGTGATCGACGCCACCCTGAAGCGCATAGAGGCGGCCGAACCCACGATCAACGCCTTCACCGATGTGGTCGCTGCCCGCGCCCGCAAGCGCGCGGCGGAGATCGACGCCGGCCTCCATCGCGGACCGCTGCTGGGCGTGCCGTTCGCGGTGAAGAACCTGTTCGACATCGCCGGCCTGCCGACGCGCGCAGGGTCGAAGATCAACGTCGACGGGCCGAAGGCAGAGCGTGACGGCGCGCTGGTGCGCAAGCTCGAAGCCGCCGGCGCGATCCTGGTCGGCGGGCTCAACATGGGCGAGTACGCCTACGACTTTACCGGCGAGAACGCCCATTACGGTCCGTCCCGCAACCCGCACGACCCGACGCGCATGTCGGGCGGCTCGTCCGGCGGCTCGGGCGCGGCGGTGGCGGCGGGCGAAGTGCCGCTGGCGTTGGGCTCAGACACCAACGGGTCGATCCGTGTGCCGTCCTCGCTCTGCGGCCTGTTCGGCCTGAAGCCGACCTATGGACGCCTGAGTCGCGCGGGATCGTTCCCGTTCGTCGATTCCTTCGACCATCTCGGCCCCATCGCCCGCTCGGCCGAGGATCTCGCTCTGTCCTTCGACGCAATGCAGGGCTGGGACTCGGACGATCCGGTGTGCACGGACCGCCCGGCCGATCCGACCCTGCCGCGTCTGGTGGAGGGCATCGACGGGCTGCGTATCGCGATCGCCGGCGACTATTTCGCCAAGGGCGGCGAGCCCGAAGCGTTCGAAGCCGTGGCCACCGTGGCCGGCGCCCTGGGTGCTACGAAGACCGTTGTGCTGCCGCAGGCGGCCGCCGCCCGCGCGGCGGCCTATGTCATCACCGCCATCGAGGGCGCACAGCTTCACCTTCCGCGCCTGCGCACGCGGCCGCAGGATTTCGATCCCGACACGCGCGAGCGCTTCATGGCGGGCGCGCTGCTACCCGGCGCCTGGTACGTGAAGGCGCAGCGTTTTCGCCGCCAGTATCGCGCGCGTGTGTTGAGGCTGTTCGAAGAGGTCGACGTGATCCTGGCACCGGCCACGCCCTGTACCGCGCCGAAGCTCGGCCAGAAGATGATGACGATCGGCGGCGTCGAGCTGCCGGTGCGCGCCAATCTCGGCGTCTTCACCCAGCCGATCTCCTTCATCGGTCTGCCGGTCGCCGTGGCGCCGCTGCAGCGGCCGGGCGGCCCGCCGATCGGCGTGCAGCTCATCGCCAAGCCCTACAACGAACAGGCGGCGCTGCGCGTCGCCGCCCACCTGCAGAAGCTCGGCGTGGCCGCTGCGCCGCCCGCCTGAGGAGACGAAATGGAAATCAACATTCCCGAAGTCGTCGCGGAAGTGACGGCCGCGTTCAATCGCTACGAGGCGGCGCTGAACAGCAATGACGTCGCGGTCCTGGACGAGCTCTTCTGGAAGAGCCCCCACACGCTGCGCTATGGCGTCGGCGAGCAGCTCTACGGCCACGACCAGATCGCCGCCTTCCGCTCGGGCCGCAATCCGCAGTTCGTGCCCAACCGAGACCTGCTGAAGCTCTGGATCGTGACCTACGGCCGCGATTTCGGCACGGCGAACTGCGAGTTCCAGCGCCACGGTGCAGCCAAGCCCGGCCGGCAGAGCCATACCTGGA
The DNA here is from genome assembly GCF_019039055.1 of Reyranella humidisoli. Classification (NCBI taxonomy): domain Bacteria; kingdom Pseudomonadati; phylum Pseudomonadota; class Alphaproteobacteria; order Hyphomicrobiales; family Reyranellaceae; genus Reyranella; species Reyranella humidisoli. Next base: position 147,407 of record NZ_JAHOPB010000001.1, on the reverse strand, counting down.
TGCGCACGCCCGAAGGCTGGCGCATCGTCGCCGCGCACGTCTCGCTGCTGGGCGAGGCGACGCCGATGAAGAGCTAGTTTTCCCGCGCCCCCGTCGCACCGCCGTCGTAAGCTCGACGGCATGAAGAAGCTCCTCCTGACCCACGCCCCGCTGGCCCGGCGCCAGTACTACGGCGCCCGCGCGCTTGCGCGCCTTCAGGAGCTGGTCGAGGTCGTGTTGCATGAGGGTGACGCGCCGCTCGATGCGCAGGGCTTGATCGGCATGGCGCGCGGCGTGGATTTCATCGTCGCCGATCGCGCGACTCCGATACCGCCGCTCGTCTTCGAAACCCTGCCGGGGCTTCGGGTGGTGATGCGCAGTGCCATCGACATCCGCAACATCGACGTTGTGGCGGCCACGAAGGCGGGCGTCCTTGTGACCCACGCGGAAGCGGGCTTCGTTCCGTCGGTGGTGGAACTCACGCTGGGCTTCCTTGTCGATCTCTCGCGCGGCATTACGCGGGCGGCGACGGCTTACCACGAGGGCGCCAGGCCCGAGATCAAGGTCGGCCGTCAGCTCGGCGGCGCCACGGTCGGCATCGTCGGCTACGGCCGCATCGCGCGCGAACTGGCGCCGGTCCTCGCGCAACTCGGCATGACCGTGCTGGTATCGGACCCCTATGCCCAGGTCGACGACCGGCGCTTCGTGAAGCTGCCGTTGGAGGAGCTGCTGTCCACGGCCAATTACGTGATCTGCCTGGCCATCGCCAACGAGGAGACCGAGAACCTGCTCGATGCGGCCGCCTTCGCACGCATGAAGCCGGATGCGTTCTTCATCAACATGTCGCGCGGCAACCTGGTCGACGAAGCGGCACTGGCGCAGGTGCTGACCGAGGGTCGCATCGCCGGCGCGGCGATGGATGTCGGCCGGGCGCCCGACCAGATGCCGTCGCCCGAACTGGCGCGCCTGCCCAACGTGATCGCCACGCCGCATATCGGCGGCCTGACCCCGCCCGCCAGCGAGAGCCAGGCGATGGACACGGTCCGCCAGGTTGAGGCGCTGGTGAAGGGGGAGGTGCCCTCAGGTGCGGTCAACGTCGCGAGCTGGACGCGGCGGGCCTGAAGCCAGGGTTGCCAAGCCGGGTCTCGGGGAGCATGTGCAGTCGATGCGCACCCCGAAGGATCTGATCGCCGTCCACGTCCCGAAGGACGATCTGGGCGACTACAACCTCACCCAGATCGGCTGGTATGCGATGGACGACGGCGATCACGTCATCCTCGGACCCTTCGAGAGCCTCGCGCAGTGCGACCGGGCGATCCGCGACCGGCTGCAGCAACAGAAGTTGTGAGCCGGCGCGTCTGACCGCAGCCCGGCTCAGTTGCCCGGGCCGCGTTCCATCGAGAAGGGCTGCCAGCGTTGCAGCTTGGACTTCTCCAGCACCATCGGATTGACGCAGGCGCGCGGCCACTTGCCGCCGAGGACCAGCGCCAGCTCGGCGCCGACGCGACGCTTGCGCGCCGGATCGAAACGGCTGGACGCCGAGGCGACGTGCGCGGTCAGGATCACGTTGTCCATGCCGAGCAGCGGATTGTTGTGGCCCACCGGCTCGGTCTCCAGCACGTCGAGGCCGGCGCCGGCGATCCAGCCTTCCTGCAGCGCCTTGATCATCGCCGGTTCGTCGACGGTCGAGCCGCGGCCGGTGTTCACGAACAGCGCCGTCTTCTTCATCTGGCGGAAGTGCTGTTCCTTCATCAGGTGATGGGCGTCCTTGGTGCCGGGCGCATGCATGCTCACGATGTCGGAGCGCTGCAGCAGCTCGTCGTAGCCGACCGGCTGCACGCCGTAGTCGGACATGACCAGCTCCTCGATGTAGGGATCGTAAGCCAGCATCTGGAAGCCGAAGGGCGCGGCGCGCTTGGCGACGGCGCGGGCGACATGGCCGAACGAGATGAAACCCAGGGTCATGCCCATGAGGCGCGGGAACTGGTAGAGGTGCGGCCGCGCCTTGGTCCATTCGCCCTTGCGCACCATCTGGTCCTGCACCACGAGGCGCCGCCAGCTCGCGAGGATCAGCGTCATGGCATGGTCGGCCACTTCCTCGATGAAGGTGTCGGGCACGTTGGTGACGGGAATGCCGAGCCGGGTGGCGACATCGACATCGACCGAATCGACGCCGACGCTCCCCAGCGAAACGACCTTCAGCTTCTTGCCGGCCTCGATCACCCTGGCGCTGATGCGCGGGCGACCCTTGCCGTAGATGGCGTCGGCATCGGCGACCGCCTTTATGAGCTCGTTCTCGTCGCCCGAAACCTCGACGATTTCTGCGCCGATCGGCCCGAGCGTCTCCATTTCCAGCGAATGGTCGGTCTTTCCCGGCCCGGTCGTCACGATCTTGAAACGCGCCACGTGTTGTCTCCTCCTCCAATTTGGCGGCACTCTAGCGCAATCCTGCGGCCGTCCAACCTCGGTGAATGAACATGCCTGCGCCCAAGAATGTCCTGTTGATCGTCGTCGACCAGTGGCGCGGGCTGATGCTGCCCAAGCTCGGCGCGGACTATCTGAAGCTGCCCAACCTCGACCGGCTGTGCGCCGAGGGCGTGACCTTCCGCAATCATTTCACCCAGGCCGTGCCCTGCGGGCCGGCGCGCGCCAGCCTGCTGACGGGCCAGTATCTGATGAACCATCGCGCGGTGCAGAACACGATTCCGCTGTCCTCGCGCTTCACCAATCTGGCGCATGAACTCAGGCGCGGCGGCTACGATCCCGCGCTGGTGGGTTACACGACCACGACGCCCGATCCGCGCCATACCGCGCCCAACGATCCGCGCTTCTTCGTGCTGGGCGATATCATGGAGGGCTTCCATTCGGTTGGCGCGTTCGAGAACCGCGATGCCTATTTCGGCTGGGTCGCCAGCCAGGGCTTCGAGATGCCGAAGACCCGCGAGGAGATCTGGCTGCCGAAAGGCGCACCGGGCGCCGGCGCGACGGGACGGCCGGCCGTCATTCCGAAGGAGCTGTCGGACACGGCCTGGTTCACAGAACGCGGGCTCGACTATCTGCGCGGCCGCGGCGGCAAGCCGTGGTTCCTGCATCTCGGCTACTACCGGCCGCATCCGCCGTTCATCGCGCCCGAGCCCTACAATTCGATGTACCGGCCCGAGGACATGCCGAAGCCGGTGCGCGCATCGTCCCCGGCGGAAGAGGGCAGGCAGAACGCGCTGCTCGACTACTATGTGCACAACGTGAAGCAGGCGAGCTTCTTCCAGGACGGCAAGGATCTCGGTTCGGACATGACCGAGGCCGAGGTGGCGCAGATGCGCGCCACTTATTGCGGTCTGATGACCGAGATCGACGATCACCTCGGCCGCGTCTTCGACTATCTGAAAGAGACCGGCCAGTGGGACGACACGCTGATCGTCTTCACCTGCGATCACGGAGAGCAGGGCGGGGATCATTACCTGCTGGGCAAGATCGGCTACTTCGACGAATCCTACCGAATCCCGATGGTCATCCGCGATCCGCGCGCCGGGGCGGACGCCACGCGCGGCAGCATCGTCGAGCGCTTCACCGAGACGATCGACACCATGCCGACCATCCTCGAATGGATGGGCCTGCCGGTGCCGCGCCAGTGCGACGGCCGCTCGCTGCTGCCGTTCTGCGAGGGCTCGGTTCCGGCCGATTGGCGCACCGAAGTCCATTACGAGTTCGACTTCCGCGACCTGCATTACAGCAAGCCTGAATCGGCGCTGGGCGTGCCGATGGACAAATGCTCGCTGGCGGTCGTGCAGGACGAGAAGTTCAAGTACGTGCACTTCGCCGCCCTGCCGCCGCTGCTGTTCGATCTCGCGAAAGATCCCGGCCAGTTCGTCAATTGCGCGGCCGATCCCGCCTATGCGGCGGTCGTCGCCGACTATGCCCGCAAGATGCTGGACTGGCGGCTGGGCTTTGCCGAACGGACGCTGACGGGATATCGCGCCACGCCGCAGGGGCTGGAGGTGCGCGCGGCCTGAGCCGGCGCTAAGCTTGGCGGCATGAAAGAGGAAACCTACCGTCGGCCCGTGGCAGGGCAGGATCACCCGGCCAACCTGTCGCCCGCCTACAAATCCACGGTCAGCCGCTCGCCGTCCAGGCCGGCGATCGTGCTGCCGCACTCGCTGTCGGAGATCACCGGGCCGCTGCTGCGCGAGGAGCGGCTTGATGCGGTCGAGAACGACCTCACGCGCCGTCGTATGGGCGAGCCCCTGGGCGAACGCATCATCGTCCAGGGCCGCGTGCTCGACGAGGACGGCAAGCCGGTCCCCGAGGCGCTGGTCGAGATCTGGCAGTGCAATGCCGCCGGCCGCTACCATCATCCCGGCGACCAGCACGACGCGCCGCTCGATCCCAATTTCTACGGCGGCGGTCGCGCGCGCGCCGATGCCGATGGCAACTACAGGTTCGTCACCATCAAGCCCGGCGCCTATCCCTGGGGCAACCACCACAATGCCTGGCGGCCGGCGCACATCCACTTCTCGCTGTTCGGGCCCGCCTTCGCCACGCGCCTGATCACGCAGATGTACTTTCCGCAGGATCCGTTGCTGGCCTTCGACCCGATCTACAATTCGGTGCCCGAGGCTGCGCGGGCGCGTCTGCAGGCGGCCTTCGACATGGAGGCGACGCAGCCTCAATGGGCGCTGGCCTACCGCTTCGACATCGTGCTGCGCGGCCGCAACGCCACGCCGATGGAGAACACATGAGCCGCGCGCTGACGCCGTCGCAGACGATCGGGCCGTTCTATTTCGGCACGGTGGTCAATGCCTATCGCCACGATCTCGCGCCGGCGGGCGTTACGGGCGAGCGGATCGAGATCGCGCTGACCCTGCACGATGCCGACGGCATCATCGTGCCCGACGGGCTGCTCGAAATCTGGCAGGCCAACAGCCACGGCCGCTACAACCATCCCGAGGATCGCCGCAACCTGCCGCTCGATGCGGGCTTCGAGGGTTACGGCCGCGCGTCCACCGACACGCAAGGCTGCGCGCGGTTCGGCACCGTGAAGCCTGGCCGCGTACCGTGGCCGGCCGGCGGCCTGCAGGCGGCCCACGTCAACATCTCGGTGTTCGCGCGTGGTGTCCTCAATCGTCTCGCGACACGCCTCTATTTCGATGGCGATCCGGCGCTGGCCGAGGATCCGGTCCTCAATCTGGTCGAACCGGAGCGCCGCGCCACGCTGATCGCCAAGCGCGACGCGGTGGGCGTGTGGCGGCTGCCGCTCTATCTCGGCGGCCCGAACGAAACCGTCTTCTTCGACTGCTGAGCCCATGACCGTCCGTCTCGTCTCCGCGCTGGGCTCGTCGGCGGCGACCGCCGATTGCTTCTCCGACCTGGCGACCTTGCGCCATATGCTGCGCTTCGAGGCGGCGTTGGCCGAAGCCACCGCGGCTGCGGGCCTGATCCCGAAGCGCGCCGCATCGGTGATCGTCAAAGCCTGCGATCCGTCGCTCTACGATCCCGCGCCGCTGGCGGCCGCGGCGCGTCGCACGGCGACGCTCACCGTGCCGGTGGTGAAGGCGCTGACCGAACGGGTGCGCCAGCGGGATGTGAAGGCGGCCGACTACGTCCATTGGGGCGCTACCAGCCAGGACGTGATCGACACGGCGATGGTGCTGCAGTTCGGCGAGGCGCTGCCGCCGTTGCTGAAGGCGCTCGACGGCATCGTTACGGCGCTTGCCCGTCTCGCAAGGAAGCACCGCGCGACTCCCATGCTGGGCCGCACCCTGCTGCAGCCGGCGACGCCGCTGGCGCTCGGCCAGAAGATCGCCGGCTGGGCCTCCGACATCGATCGCGCGAAGCGTCGTCTGGCGGAGAGCTTTGCGGAAACGCAGATCGTGCAATTCGGTGGCGCCTCGGGCAGCCTGACGGCGCTGGGCCCGGCCGCCGAGCGCGTGATGAAGGGGCTGGCCAGGCAGCTGAAGCTCACTTTGCCGCCCGGACCGTGGTTCACGCAGCGCGTTCGCGTCGCCGCCCTGGCGCAGGATTGTGCGCTGGTCGTCGGCGCGCTCGCCAAGGCGTCGCGCGACATATCGCTGATGATGCAGGTCGAAGTGGGCGAGGCGGCCGAACCGTCGGGCCCCGGTCGTGGCAGTTCGTCCACCATGCCGCACAAGCGCAACCCCGTCAGCGCGGCGCTCATCCTGTCGGCGGCGGCGCGTGCGCCGATGCTGGCCGCGACCATCGTGGCGGCGATGCCGCAGGAGCATGAGCGCGCGCTGGGCGGCTGGCAGGCCGAATGGCCAACCCTCTCCGCGCTGGTCGAGTGCCTGGGTTCCGCGGTCGAGGCGATGGCCGAAGTCGCCGGAGGCCTCGTTATCGAGCCCGACGCGCTGCAGGCCAACATGGACGCCGCCGAAGCCGCGGTCCTCGCCGAGCGCGCGACCTTCCTGCTGGCGGCCAAGATGGGCAAGCACGAGGCGCACGCGCTCGTCGAGAAGGCGCTGGCCAAGGGCGGCTCGTTCATCGAGGCGCTCGGCCGGCTCGAAAAGGAACTGGCCGACGAAGCGGCGCTCCTCGGTTACTCGCCCAAGTTCGTCGACCGGTTGCTCGCCGACCTCAAACGTAGGTGACCTTCAATATCTCGATCTCTTCCTCGCCGCCGGGCGTGTGCATGCGTACGGCGTCGCCCTCGTGGGCCCGCATGAGGGCGCGGGCAATGGGGGAGATCCAGCTTACATGGCCGCGACCGGGATCCACTTCATCCACGCCCACGATCTTGACCGTGCGTTCCTCGTCCTTCGAATTCACGTAGGTCACGGTCGCGCCGAAGAACACCTGGTCGGTCTTGGGCCGCTTGGCCGGGTCGACGACCTCGGAGCGTTCGAGGCGCTTGCTGAGGAAACGGAGGCGGCGGTCGATCTCGCGCAGACGCTTCTTGCCGTAGAGATAGTCGCCGTTCTCCGAACGGTCGCCGTTGGCGGCCGCCCACGACACGACCTGCACGACCTCGGGCCGCTCCTTGCGCATCAGCGTCATCAGTTCTTCCCGCATGCGCTCAAAGCCCTGCGGGGTCATGTAGTTCTTCGCGCCGGCCGGCAGTCCGCCCACGTCGTCGGGCAGGTCGTCCTCGTCGCCGTCGTCGCTTTCCTTGGTGAAGGCCTTGCTCATTTCAATCCTTAATCTATCAAGTCGGGGCCGATGACCACCAGCCCATCCCCTGCCTCGCCTGGCCGCATGCAGCGCGCGTCCGGCGAAAGCCGCGTCACCTTCGACCTGCGGGACGGCAAAACGCGCCTGGGCGACCTCTATCAACGCGACCCCTGCCGGGTCTTGTTCCCCAAGCCCGAACTGGGCGAACCGCCGCAGGCCGTGATGATCACCACCTCGGGGGGCGTCACGGGCGGCGATGCGCTGAGGATGTCAGTCGAGATCGGCCCGGGAGCGGAGGCGGTCGCCACCACCCAGGCGGCGGAAAAGATCTATCGCGCGTCCCGTGGAAGCGTTGCCTGCACCATCGATGTCGACGTCCGGGTGGCCGAGGGCGCAACGCTCGACTGGCTGCCGCAGGAAACCATCGTCTTCGAGGGATCGCGGCTGAAGCGGCGGACTGTGGCCGAGGTCGTCGAGGGCGGCTCTCTGCTCGCCTGCGAAATGGTGGTGCTGGGCCGTGGCGCCTCGGGCGAACGATTCGCCTCGGGCCTGCTGCTCGATGCCTGGTCGGTGCGCCGGCCCGGCCGCCTCGCCTGGACCGATACTTTGCGGGTCGAGGGCGAGACGCCGGACGGTGCCGGTTTCGGCACGGCCAATGCGCTGGCGACCGTGATCGGCGTGTGGGACGCGCCGCAACCGCATTTTGAGAAAGCCCGCGCGCTGCTCGAGGCTGCAGACGCGGTGCGGGCGGGGGTCACCGTCGTGAACGGCATCATGGTCGCGCGTCTGCTCGGCGAAGCGACCGCGGTGCGCCACGCGACCATCCGGTTTCTCACCGAGTTTCGTGGTCGCCGGCTGCCTCGCGTTTGGCATGTTTGATGCAAACCCGGTCGCGCTATAGTCGGGCGCAACCGGCAGGGGGAAACGGTCGATGAATTTGACGCCGCGTGAGAAGGACAAGCTCCTGGTGGCCATGGCAGCGGTCGTGGCGCGCCGCCGCCTGGAGCGCGGCGTGAAGCTCAACTATCCCGAGGCCGTGGCGCTGATTACCGATTTCGTCGTCGAGGGCGCGCGCGACGGACGCTCGGTCGCCGACCTCATGCGCGACGGCGCGCACGTGATCTCGCGGGCGCAGGTGATGGACGGCATCGCCGACATGCTGGCCGAGATCCAGGTCGAGGCGACCTTTCCCGACGGCACCAAGCTCGTCACCGTTCACGCACCGATCCGCTGAGGAGACACGCCATGATTCCGGGTGAAATCCTCCCCAGCGCCGGCGAACTCGAGCTCAACAAGGGCCGCAACCCGATCACCATCGAGGTCGCCAACACCGGAGACCGGCCCATCCAGGTCGGCAGCCACTACCATTTCTTCGAGACCAACGACGCGCTGAAGTTCGACCGCAAGCGCGCCAAGGGCATGCGGCTCGACATCGCGGCCGGCACGGCCGTGCGCTTCGAACCCGGCCAGTCGCGCACCGTGCGGCTCACGCCCTACATGGGCGGCCGCGAGAGCCACGGCTTCCAGGGCCGGGTGGGCGGTAAGCTCGGGCCCATCGCGAAAGTCGGGCCGTCGAACGAAGGCCCGACGCGCATCTCGCGCTCGGCCTATGTCCACATGTTCGGGCCGACCGTCGGCGACAAGGTGCGGCTGGCCGACACCGATCTCTTCGTCGAAGTCGAAAAGGACCACACGATCTATGGTGAGGAGGTGAAGTTCGGCGGCGGCAAGGTGATCCGTGACGGCATGGGCCAGAGCCAGCGAACGCGCGCGCAGGGCGCCGTCGACACGGTCATCACCAATGCGCTGATCGTCGACCATTGGGGAATCGTGAAGGCCGATATCGGCCTCAAGGGCGGGCTGATCGTCGCCATCGGCAAGGCCGGCAATCCCGACATCCAGCCCGGCGTCGATATCATCATTGGCCCCGGCACCGAGGCGATCGCGGCCGAGGGCAAGATCATCACCGCGGGCGGCATCGACTGCCATATCCATTTCATCTGCCCGCAGCAGATCGACGACGCACTCTACAGCGGCGTCACGACGATGATGGGCGGCGGCACCGGCCCGGCGCACGGCACGCTCGCGACCACGGTGACGCCGGGTCCGTGGCACATGGGCCGCATGCTGCAGGCCGCCGAAGGCCTGCCGATGAATCTCGGCTTCTTCGGCAAGGGCAACACCAGCAAGCCCGCCGGCCTCAAGGAGCAGATCGAGGCCGGTGCCTGCGGCCTCAAGCTGCACGAGGACTGGGGCACGACGCCGGCTGCCATCGACAACTGCCTCAGCGTCGCCGACCGCTACGACGTGCAGGTGGCGATCCATACCGACACGCTGAACGAATCGGGTTTCGTCGAGACCACGCGCGCCGCCTTCAAGGGCCGCACCATCGCGACCTTCCACACCGAGGGCGCGGGCGGCGGCCATGCGCCCGACATCATCCGCCTCGCCGGCGAGAAGAACGTCCTGCCCAGCTCGACCAATCCGACGATGCCCTACACGGTGAACACCGTGGACGAGCATCTCGACATGCTGATGGTCTGCCATCATCTCGACGCCGCCATCCCCGAGGACGTGGCCTTCGCCGAAAGCCGCATCCGCAAGGAGACCATCGCGGCGGAAGACATCCTCCACGACATCGGCGCCTTCTCCATGATGTCGTCCGACAGCCAGGCGATGGGTCGGGTCGGCGAGGTCGTGATCCGGACCTGGCAGACCGCCGACAAGATGAAGAAGCAGCGTGGCCGCCTGAAGGAAGAAAAGGGCGACAACGACAATTTCCGCGTGAAGCGCTACGTCGCCAAGTACACGATCAATCCCGCCATCACCCACGGCATCGCCAAGCATGTCGGCTCGGTCGAGGTCGGCAAGCGCGCCGACCTGGTGATGTGGTCGCCGGCCTTCTTCGGCGCCAAGCCCGACATGGTGCTGATCGGCGGCTCGATCATCGCGGCACCGATGGGCGATCCCAACGCCTCGATCCCGACGCCGCAGCCGGTCCACTACCGGCCGATGTTCGGCGCCTTCGGTCGCAGCCTGGTGATGAGCCCGGTGCTGTTCGTCTCCCAGGCCTCCATCACCAAGGGCGTCGCGAAGAAATGGGGGTTGAGCCGTCCGCTGCTGCCGGTGAAGGGCACGCGCAAGATCGGCAAGAAGAACATGATCCATAACTCGACCTGTCCGAAGATCGACGTCGATCCCGAGACCTATGAGGTTCGGGCCGACGGCGAGCTGCTGACCTGCGAGCCCGCCACCTCGCTGCCGATGGCGCAACGCTACTTCCTGTTTTAGCCATGAAGCGCGCCATCGAAGTCGTGCGCGCCGGCCGCTGGCCGGTGGCGGAACGCACCGACACCGTCACTCTCCTGTTCGACGATCGCTACCGCCGGCGCCTGCGTATGCTGGGCGATGGCGGTCTCGACTTCCTGCTCGACCTTGTCGAGCCCGTGGTGCTGCACGAGGGCGACGGCTTGAAGCTGGAGGAAGGCGGCTATGTCGAGGTGAAGGCCGCGGACGAGGATCTCGTCGAGGTGCGCGGCCGCGACGCCGCGTCGTTCGCGCGGCTGGCCTGGCATCTCGGCAACCGCCACCTGCCGACCCAGATCGACAGCGACCGCATCCTGATCCGCGACGATCACGTCATCGTCGACATGCTGAAGGGGCTGGGCGCCGAGGTGCGCAAGGTGCGCGTGCCGTTCGACCCGGAGGGCGGCGCCTACGGCCAGCACAATCACGATACCGGCCATCGCCATGGCGGTCTGCATGCGGAGCGTCATGGCTAGCGACCCGCTCTATCGCCTGCTTGCCTGGCTCTCGCCGGCCTATCCGGTCGGCGCCTTCAGCTACAGCCACGGCGTCGAGACTGCCGTCGAAGAGGGCTTGATCAAGGATCGTGCCTCGCTGGTCGGTTGGCTGGACAGCGTGCTGAGGCGTGGGACCGGCGCGGTCGACGGCGCCCTGTTCGCAGCAGGCTGGCGGGCTGCGTCCGCCGGCGACTGGCCGTCGTTCGACGCGGTGGCCGAGCGCGCTGCCGCCTGGCGCGGCACCGCCGAGATGGCGCTGGAATCGCGGCAGCAGGGCGGCTCGTTCCTCTCGATCACCCGGACGGCCTGGCCGCACCAGGCGCTGGACGAGGCGCACCGGCGCCTCGAGGGCGAACTGGCCTTGCCGGTCGCCGTGGCGCTGGCTGCCGCGGTCCATGGCATCGCGCTGGAACAGGCGCTGACGGGCTATCTCCACGCCTTCACCGCCAATCTCATCTCGGCCGCGTTGCGTGCCGTGCCGCTCGGCCAGACCGACGGACAGGTCGCGCTTGCAGCCCTGGAATCTGCCGTTCATGACACTGCCCAAGCGGCCGTCGCCGTCGAATCCCTCGACGATGTCGGCACGGCGACGCCGCTCCTCGACTGGTGCTCGCTCCGTCACGAAATCCAATACACACGGCTCTTCCGCTCATGACTGCTTTGATGGCTGTTCTCCTGACGATCGGCGTCGGCGCCGTCGCCGTCCTCCATGCGATGTGGGGCATGGGCAGCCATTGGCCGGAAGCCAGCGAGGAAGCTTTGGCGCGAAGCGTCGTCGGCGACGGCCGCCGCCGCATGCCGCCGGCCTGGCAGTGCTTTCTGGTCGCGCTGGCGCTTGCTGCGATGGCGCTGTGGCCCTGGTACGTGATGGGCCGGATCCACGAGCCCGTGGTGCTGGCCGGCACCTATGCGATCGCCGGCATCTTCATGGCGCGCGGCATCGCCGGTTTCAGTGCGCGCTGGAAGGCGCACTTCACGATCGAGCCGTTTGCCACGCGCAACCGGAAGTACTATTCGCCCTACTGCCTCCTGCTCGGCGTGGGATACATCGCCCTGGTGGCCGGAGAACTGGACAGATGAACGCTCGTGGTCCGCTGAGAGTGGGGGTCGGCGGCCCCGTCGGATCGGGCAAGACCGCCCTGGTCGAGCGCCTGTGCAAGCGCATGCGCGACTCCTACGACATCGCCGTGGTGACCAACGACATCTACACCAAGGAAGATGCCGAGTTCCTGACTCGCGCCGGTGCCTTGGAGCCCGAGCGCATCGTGGGCGTCGAGACCGGCGGCTGCCCGCACACCGCGATCCGCGAGGACGCCTCGATCAACCTCGCGGCGGTGTCCGACATCGTGCGCAAGTGGCCGGACCTCGAGGTCGTCTTCGTCGAGTCGGGCGGCGACAACCTGGCGGCGACCTTCTCTCCCGAATTGGCCGATCTGACGATCTACGTGATCGACGTCTCGGCGGGCGAGAAGATCCCGCGCAAGGGCGGGCCCGGCATCACGCGGTCGGACCTGCTGGTCATCAACAAGATCGACCTCGCGCCGCTGGTCGGCGCCGACCTGGGCGTCATGGACCGCGACGCGCGCAGGATGCGCGGCCAGCGGCCTTTCATCTTCTCCAATCTCAAGGAAAACAAAGGCCTGGAAGACATCGCGGCCTTCATCGTCCGGCAAGGCGGCCTGCCGGCGCGGCTGGGCTGAGTCCCCGCATAAACAGGAGAATTCAATGAACATTCGATCCATTCGCCTGGCGGCCCTGCTCGTCATGGTGGCGACCCCGGTGCTGGCTCACTCGGGCCACGAAACGTCCGGATTTGCTCATCCCTTCACCGGACTTGATCATTTGCTGGCGATGGTCGGCGTCGGCGTCTGGGCCTCGATGCTGGCGGTCAAGCGGCCGGCCGCCGCATACCTCGTGCCGGCTTCTTTCATCGCAATGATGCTTGTCGGGGCAGCTGCCGGATTCGCAGGCATAAAACTGCCTCTTGCTGAGGCGATCATCGTCGGGTCCGTATTGGTCCTCGGCGCCCTCATCGTGGCTGCGGTGCGTCTTCCGTCCGTGGCGGCCATGGCCGTCGTCGGACTTTTTGCAGTGTTCCATGGGTATGCCCACGCCATCGAAGCGCCGACCAGTGGGACCGGCCTCTACATCTTGGGCTTCGTGGCAGCGACGGCTCTGTTGCACGCGGCGGGACTGGGGCTCGGCTGGGTTGCGCGGCGCTCGCTCGGCGACGTCGCAATCCGCGCCCTGGGCGGTGCGGTCATGGCCGGCGGCGCGCTGGTGCTGATCGCCAATTAATCCCTTCCCCAAGGGCATCGGCTGGTTTGGCACGATTTTCGCTTTCCTTGATTTCCGGCGGGGAGAACCGTCGAAGTTCAAGGAGAGCGGGATGAAATTGGGAACACTCATGCGGACGGGCCTCGTTGCCGCCGGCCTGGTGGCCAGCGCGGCGACCAGCGCGTTCGCGCAGGCGGGGGATACGATCAAGGTCGGCATCCTCCATTCATTGTCGGGCACGATGGCGATCAGCGAGACGACCCTGAAGGACGTCGTGCTGATGATGGTCGAGGAGCAGAACAAGAAGGGCGGCCTCCTGGGCAAGAAGCTCGAGGCCGTTGTGGTCGACCCGGCGTCGAACTGGCCGCTGTTCGCCGAGAAGGCGCGCGAGCTGTTGCAGAAGGAAAAGGTCGCCGTGGTGTTCGGCTGCTGGACCTCGGTCAGCCGCAAGTCGGTGCTGCCGGTGTTCGAGGAGCTGAACGGCATCCTCTTCTACCCGGTCCAGTACGAGGGCCAGGAGAGCCAGCGTAACGTGTTCTACACCGGCGCCGCGCCGAACCAGCAGGCGATCCCGGCAGTCGACTACCTGATGAGCAAGGACGGCGGCGACGTGAAGCGCTGGGTCCTGGCCGGTACCGACTACGTCTATCCGCGCACGACCAACAAGATCCTCGAGGCGTACCTGCTCCAGAAGGGCGTCGCGAAGGAAGACATCATGATCAACTACACGCCGTTCGGTCATGCCGACTGGCAGTCGATCGTGGCCGATATCAAGAAGTTCGGCTCGGCCGGCAAGAAGACCGCCGTCGTGTCGACCATCAACGGCGACGCCAACGTTCCGTTCTACAAGGAACTCGGCAACCAGGGCATCAAGGCCAAGGACATCCCGGTCGTGGCGTTCTCGGTCGGCGAAGAAGAGCTGGCCGGCATCGACACCAAGCCGCTGGTCGGCCATCTGGCGGCCTGGAACTACTTCCAGTCGGTCAAGGATCCGGCCAACGCGGAGTTCATCAAGACCTGGCAGGCCTTCACCAAGAACGCCAAGCGCGTGACCAACGATCCGATGGAAGCTTCCGTGATTGGCTTCAAGATGTGGGTCGAGGCGGTCAAGAAGGCCGGCACGATCGACCCCGACAAGGTGATCGACGCGATCATCGGCATCAAGGTCCCCAACCTGACGGGCGGGATCTCCGAGATGCTGCCGAACCATCACATCACCAAGCCGGTGCTGATCGGTGAGATCGAGGCCAATGGCCAGTTCGACGTGGTGTGGAAGACCCCCGGCCTCGTCCCGGGCGCCGCGTGGTCGCCGATCCTCGACGACTCCAAGAACCTGAAGGCCGACTGGACGAAGCCCGTGAACTGCGGAAACTTCGACACCGTCGCCAACAAGTGCATCGGCAAGGCGGCCAAGTAAGGTCGACACGCAGGATACACAGGGCGGGGCGACTTTCGGGTCGCCCCGTTTCCATCTCCCGGGTTAAGTCTCAGCACATGCATTTTCTTCGGCCGTTCTCGGTCCTCCTTTCCGTGGTGGCGTCGCTGGCCCTGGCGGGCGCGGCCCTCGCGGCCGACCTCGCCACCCTCGTCGGGAATCTCACCTCCGGCGGTTTGAGCGAGCGCGAGGCAGCGATCACCGCACTGGCGGCCTCGGGCGAGGAGCGTGCCGCACCAATCCTTGAAGCCCTGGGAGCCGGCCAGCTCTACATTCGCAATTCCGACAAGCTCGCGGTCATCGGCAAGGTCGACGGCAACAAGCTGGCGCTCAGCGAGGCGGTCTCCGGCAAGCCGGCCGGCAGTGCCGTCGAAGCCGATCTCGACCGCGTGAGGGTCAACAACCGCCTGCGCGGCACGATCGAAGCCGCCGTCGGTTCGCTCACCTTGATGAGTCCCAACGCCAGGACCCGTCTCAGCGCCGCCGACGCGCTCTTCAAGCGCCGCGATTCGACAGCCCTGGCAGCCCTCGACCAGGCGCTCGCCGCCGAAAAGGACCCGCGCATCAAGCGCGCGATGAGCGAGGCGCGTGCCGCCATCGTGCTGGCGACCGCCGACTCTCCGCCCGCGCAGAAGCTCGAAGCGATCGCCGTGGTTCGCGAGCGCGGCGACCGTGATGCGCTGGGCGTCCTCAAGACCGTCGCTGCCGCCTCCACCGGCGAGGTCAAGACGGCCGCGACGGCCGGCGCCGATTCGATCGAGCAGGCGCTGGCTGCCTGGCAGATGGCGCAGAACGTCTGGTACGGCATTTCGCTCGGTTCCGTGCTGCTGCTGGCCGCCATCGGCCTCGCCATCACCTTCGGCACGATGGGCGTGATCAACATGGCGCATGGCGAGATGGTCATGCTGGGCGCCTACACGACCTTCGTCGTCCAGGAAGTCATCCGCACGTCGGCGCCGCACCTGTTCGACGTCTCGCTTCTGATCGCGCTGCCGCTCGCCTTCGTCGTTTCGGGCGCCATCGGCATCCTGATCGAACGAACCATCATTCGCTTCCTCTACGGCCGTCCGCTCGACACGCTGCTCGCGACCTGGGGACTGTCGCTGGTCCTGCAACAGGCCATTCGCTCGATCTTCGGTTCGTCCAACCGCGAGGTCGGGGCGCCGTCGTGGATGTCGGGCGCTTTCCAGCTGGGCCAACTCAACATCACCTACGGTCGGCTGTGGATCGTGGTGTTCGCGCTGATCGTCTTCGCCTCGCTGATCCTGCTGCTGCGCAAGACGCCGCTCGGCCTCTACATGCGCGCCGTGACGCAGAACCGCCCGATGGCGGCGGCGGTCGGCATTCGCACGCCGCGGGTCGATGCGCTGACCTTCGGTCTCGGCTCGGGCATCGCCGGCCTCGCCGGCGTGGCGCTGAGCCAGATCGACAATGTCAGTCCCAACCTGGGCCAGGGCTACATCATCGACTCCTTCATGGTCGTGGTATTCGGCGGCGTCGGAAACCTGTTCGGCACGCTGATCGGCGCGTTGACGCTGGGCGTCGTGAACAAGTTCCTCGAACCCTATGCCGGCGCGGTGCTGGGCAAGATCCTGGTGCTGGTGTTCATCATCATGTTCATCCAGCGCCGGCCGCGAGGGCTGTTCGCGCTGAAGGGCCGGTCAGTCGAATGATCACGCGTTTTCTCTGGCAGGGCATGACCCGCAACCTGCGCCTCTTCGTCCTGCTGGTTCTGGCGGTCGGCATCCTCGTGCCGCTGTCGAACCTGCTCCTGCCGCCGGGCAGCGCCTTTCGCGCGCCATCCTGGGCGGTCCAGCTCGTCGGCAAGTATCTCTGCTACGCCTCGCTGGCGCTCGCCGTCGATCTCGTCTGGGGCTTCTGCGGCATCCTCACGCTCGGCCATGCGGCCTTCTTCGCGCTCGGCGGCTACTGCATGGGCATGTACCTGATGCGCCAGATCGGCACGCGCGGGGTGTACGGCAATCCCCTGTTGCCCGATTTCATGGTGTTCCTGAACTACAAGGAGCTGCCCTGGTTCTGGCACGGCTTCGACAGCTTCTGGTTCGCCGCGCCGATGATCGTGCTGGTGCCGAGCGTGCTGGCGCTGGCGCTCGGCTGGTTTGCCTTCCGCAGCCGCGTCACCGGCGTCTATCTCTCGATCATCACCCAGGCGATGACCTTCGCCCTCATGCTGGCCTTCTTCCGCAACGACATGGGTCTGGGCGGCAACAACGGCATGACCGATTTCAAGGATATCCTCGGCTACTCCGTCCAGTCCGACACGACGCGCGCCGTGCTGTGCTTTGTCTCCGCACTGGTGCTGGCGATCTTCCTGGTCATCTCCGCCGCCATCGTCGGCTCGCGCTTCGGCAAGGCGCTGACCGCCGTGCGCGACGCCGAGAGCCGCATGCGGTTCCTGGGGTACCGGGTCGAGCGCTACAAGCTGTTCGTCTTCGTGCTGTCTGCGGCGATGGCCGGCGTGGCCGGCGCGCTCTACGTGCCGCAGGTCGGCATCATCAATCCCGGCGAGTTCTCGCCCGGCAATTCGATCGAGGCCGTGCTGTGGGTCGCGGTCGGCGGGCGCGGCACGCTGATCGGTCCGGTGATCGGCGCCTTCATCGTGAACTTCGGCAAGACCTGGCTTACCGGCGCGCTGCCGGAGGTCTGGCTGTTTGCGCTCGGTGCCCTGTTCATCGTCGTGACGCTGTTGCTGCCCAAGGGCGTCGTCGGCCTGTGGAACCAGCTCATGAGCCGGTCGCGCGAGCGCCGGGCGAGGGCCGCGGCATGAACGCCCCCGGCATCACCCATGCACGCAGTACGTCGGCGCTGCTCTATCTCAGCGGCGTCAGCGTCTCGTTCGACGGCTTCAGGGCGCTGAACAACCTCTCCCTGCTGATCGAGCCGGGCGAGATGCGGGCGATCATCGGGCCAAACGGCGCCGGCAAGACCACGATGATGGACGTGATCACCGGCAAGACCCGGCCCGATTCGGGCGAGGTGGTGTTCGACGGCCGGGCCGACCTCACCAAGCTCGACGAGGCCAACATCGCCACGCTGGGCATCGGTCGCAAGTTCCAGAAGCCCACCGTGTTCGAGAACCATACGGTGCGCGACAATCTCCTGCTGGCGCTGGCCGGCATGCGGAGCTGGTACCGGCTGTTGATGGCCGCGCCGAGCAAGGCCGAGAACGACCGGCTGGAGGAGATTCTCTCGATCATCCGCATGGGCCCGCAGCAGCACATGCTGGGCGCCCGATTGAGCCATGGGCAGAAGCAGTGGCTGGAGATCGGCATGCTGCTGGCGCAGAATCCCAAGCTCATGCTGGTCGACGAGCCGGTCGCGGGCATGACCGACGTCGAGACCGAGACCACCGCGCAGGTGCTGCGCGAGGTCAACAAGTCGCATTCGGTCGTCGTGGTCGAGCACGACATGAGCTTCGTGCGCGCGCTCGGCGTCAAGGTGACGGTGCTGCACGAGGGCTCCACTCTGGCCGAGGGCTCGCTCGACCAGGTCAGCGCCGATCCGCGCGTCGTCGAAGTCTATCTGGGGCGCTGATCGTGCTGACTGTCCAGAACGTCAATCTCTACTACGGCGCGGCCCAGGCGCTGCGTGGCGTGTCGCTGTCGGCCACGATCGGCCGCGTGACCTGCCTGCTCGGCCGCAACGGGGTCGGCAAGACCAGCCTGCTGCGCGCCATCTCCGGCATGCAGTCCATCGGTTCGGGTACCATCCAGGTCGACGGCCAGGAAGTCTCGAAGCTGCCGCCCTACGAGCGCGCGCGCCGCGGCGTCGCGCTGGTGCCGCAGGGCCGCGAGATCTTCCCGTTGCTGACGGTGAAGGAGAATCTCGAGACCGGCTTCGCGCCGGTGCGCCGCGAGCACAAGAAGATCCCGGACGAGGTGTTCGAGTTGTTTCCCGTGCTGCAGTCGATGCTGAAGCGTCGCGGTGGCGACCTGTCGGGCGGCCAGCAGCAGCAGCTCGCGATCGGCCGCGCGCTCACCATGCGCCCCAAGCTGCTGCTCCTCGACGAGCCGACGGAAGGCATCCAGCCGTCGGTCATCAAGGACATCGGCCGTGCCATCACCTTCCTGCGCCAGCGCGGCGACATGGCGATCGTGCTGGTCGAGCAGTATCTCGACTTCGCGCACGAACTGGCCGACGACTTCGCGGTCATGGACCGCGGCGAGGTCGTCCTCTCGGGCACGCGCGAAACCTTCGACGTCGAGGCTGTGCGAAAGCACATGACGGTGTAATCAGCCTCTTCCCCTTTGCGGGCTCCGCAAAGGGGGAGTGCCCTCGTCTTGCGAGGGCGATGGGGTCATGACCCCTCCGTCGGCGATTACGCCGACACCTCCCCATCTGAATGGGGAGGACCGTTCCTTAGCCCGCCGTTTGCGCGCCGCGCACCAATCGGCCGGGACGTTCGCCGGTCAGCTCGTCGTTCTGCATCGTCTCGACGCCGGCATTGAACGTGTGCCGGTAGCCCGAGGCGCGCTGGATCAGGCGGCGGCCGCCGGTCGGCAGGTCGTAGGCCACCTCGGGGCGCTTCAGGCTGAGGTTGTCGAAGTCGATGATGTTGATGTCGGCCTTATGGCCCGGCGCCAGCAGGCCGCGGTCCATCAGCCCGTAGGCCTCGGCCGTGCCGCGCGTCTGCTTGGCGATCAGGAATTCGAGGTCGAGCTTCGGTCCGCGCGTGCGGTCGCGTCCCCACAAAGTGAGCAGCGAGGTCGGCGAGGAAGCGTCGCAGATCACGCCGACATGGGCGCCGCCGTCGGCAATGCCGAGCACCGACGCAGGATCGGTGATCATCTCGTGCACGACATCGAGATTGCCATAGGCGTAGTTCTCGAAGGGCAGCATGAGCAGGCCCTTGCCGTCGCGCGACATCATCTCTTCGAGTGCCACGGCGTGCGGCGTACGTCCCGTGCGCTGCGCGATGGACGCGATCGAGTCCTTGCTGTCGGGCTCGTAGTCCGGCCGGTCGGCGATCGGGAACATCCGGTCGAAGGCCTCGGCCATGAAGGCGCGCGGGTTGGGTTCCTGCTTGCCTTCGGTCAGCACCTTGCGCAGCTCGGAGTCGGAGACGAGGCGCTGGTAGCGCTCCTCCGGCGAGAGCTTGCGCATGTCGAGCCAGGCGCGATGGCCGGCGAAGGGATGGGCCGTCGTTTCGAGTCCCATGATGACGCCGATGGGGCGCGAGCCGACCTGCGCGTTGGCCTTGCGGCCCGTTCGGCGCACAGCGTTGATCTGATCGAGTGTCTCGCGCCACAACCTGGGCTGGGCGTCGACCTGGACCAGCAGGCAGGAGAGGGGACGGCCCGCGAGCCTGGCCGCCGCGTCGAGCGCCTCGAACTCGCCCGGGCCGAAATCCGAATTGACCTGCAGCACGCCACGGCCGGCCCGCTTCATGCCCTGGGCGATGCCCAGCAGTTCAGCCTCGCGGGCGCTGAGCGAGGGCGTGAAGCGACCGTCGCGCGCCTTGTGCTTGGTGGTACGCGAGGTCGTGAAGCCCATCGCGCCGGCATGCAGCGCTTCCTCGGTGAGGCGGGCCATCTCCTCGATCTCGCGTTCGGTCGGCACCTCGGCATGGTCGGCGCCGCGATCGCCCATCACGTAGAAGCGCAGCGCGCCGTGCGGCAGCTGGGCGGCCACGTCGACCGCGCGGTCCATCGAGGCCAGCGCATCGAGATAGTCGGGGAAGGATTCCCAGTTGAACTTCACGCCTTCGCTGAGGACGGTGCCGGGAATGTCCTCGACCCCTTCCATCAGGTTGATGAGGTAGCCCGAAGCGCCCGGCCGCACCGGCGCGAAGCCGACGCCGCAATTCCCGAACACCGTCGTCGTGACGCCGTGCCACGAGGAGGGGGTGACGAACGGATCCCACGTCGCCTGGCCGTCGTAATGCGTGTGGATGTCGACGAAGCCCGGGGCGACGATCAGCCCCTCGGCATCGATCTCGCGCTTGCCGGCACCCAATTTGGGCTCCACGGCCGCGATGCGGTTACCTTGCACTGCAACATCGGCGACGCGGCGCGAGGCGCCCGAGCCGTCGATCACGGTTCCGTTTCGGATGACGAGGTCAAACATGGTCGGGAGGATAGGCCCGGGCCGTGGCCCCGGTCTATGTTCGTGATCTCGAAAAGCCATCCCGTCCGGGGGACCGTCCTTTGCAGAAACCGCTTCTCTTCACGCCGCTCCAGATGCGCGGCGTCACCGCGCCCAACCGTTGTGTCGTTTCGCCCATGGTCCAGTTCCGCGCGACGGACGGGCTGGTGAACGACTTCCACCTTGTCCATCTTGGCAAGTTCGCGCTGGGCAAGTTCGGCGTGGTGTTCACCGAGAATTGTGCGGTGGAGCCGCGCGGCCGCGTCACGCAGGGCGATCTCGGCCTGTGGGACGACGGCCAGATCGCCAGCCACAAGCGATTGACCGACTTCATCCGGGGCGAGGGCGTGCTGTCGGCGACCCAGATCACCCATTCGGGCCGCAAGGGCTCGACGCCGCGCACGTTCGACAAGCGCGGGCAGTTCGGACCGGAAGGCGCGGGCTGGCAGAAATGGGAAGTGGTCGGGCCGACTGAGCTCGCCGCCGCCGAAGGCTGGCTGAAGCCGCGCGCTCTGTCGGTCGACGAGATCGAGGAGCTGGTGCGGAAGTTCGCCGCCGCCGCCAAGCGTGCCGATGCGGCGGGCTACGACGTGCTCGAGGTGCATGGCGCGCACGGCTACCTGCTGGCGCAATTCCTTTCGCCGATCAGCAACACGCGCAACGACCAGTATGGCGGCGATCGCGCCGGCCGCATGCGCTTCCCGCTCGACGTGGCGCGCGCCGTGCGCCAGGCGTGGCCCGAGAACAAGCCGCTGTTCGTCCGCGTCTCGGCGGTCGATGGTGGCGGCGGCTGGGACGTCGACGACACGGTGGCCTTCGCCCAGGAGCTGAAGGCGATCGGCGTCGACGTGATCGACTGTTCCTCCGGTGGTATCGCCGGTGCGGCGACGGCGGCGGGCGTGAAGCGCGGTCTCGGCTTCCAGGTGCCGTTCGCTTCGGCAGTGAAGAAGGGGGCCGGCATCCCGACCATGGCGGTCGGCCTGATCCTCGACGGGCCGCAGGCCGAAGCGATCCTGCAGGAAGGCGATGCCGACCTGATCGCGATCGGCCGGCAGGCGCTCTACGAACCGTTCTGGGCTCTGCACGCCGCACAGGCGCTGGGCTGTGATCCTGACTTCGAGTTGTGGACGCCGGAATATGGCTGGTGGCTGGAGAAGCGCGAGCACACGCTCGGCCGCAAGTAGCGAACAAGCAACAAGACACGGGAAACGTACATGACGGGTATTCTTGCGGGCCTCCGCATCGTCGAGGGCTCGGCTTTCATTGCCGCGCCCCTGGGCGGCATGACTCTCGCTCAGATGGGCGCCGACGTGATCCGCTTCGACGACGTCAAAGGCGGTCTCGACAACGATCGTTGGCCGATCACCGACGACGGGCGCTCCATCTATTGGGCGGGTCTCAACAAGGGCAAACGATCGATCGCGGTCGACCTGCGCAATCCCCGCGGCCGCGAATTGCTGACGGCACTGATCACCGCGCCGGGCGAGGGCGCGGGCATCTTCACGACCAACATGCCGGCGCGCGGCTGGCTCGCCTACGAGGAGCTGGCGAAGAAGCGCGCCGATCTGATCGCGCTCAACATCATCGGGGCGCGCGACGGCTCGGCGCACGTCGACTACACGGTGAACGCGATCACCGGCTTCCCGATGGTGACCGGCCCGGTCGATCATGAAGGACCGGTGAACGCGGTGTGCCCGCCCTGGGATCTCGCGGCCGCCTATGCGGGCGCCCTGTCGATCCTGGCGGCCGAGCGTCATCGCCGCATGACGGGCCGAGGCCAGAAGATCGTGCTGCCGCTGCAGGACGTGGCGCTCGCGACGACGTCGGCGCTGGGCTACATCGGCGAAGCGGTCGTGAACGATGTCGACCGTCCGCGCTACGGCAACGAGATCTTCGGCACCTTCGGACGCGACTTCCGCACGAAGGACGGCCGCTTCGTGATGATCTGCATCTTCTCGGACCGCCATGTCGATGCCTTGGCGGCGGCCGGCGGTTTCAGCGAGGCGTTCCGGAAGATCGAAGTCGAGACGGGCGTCGACCTGAAGAGCGATGCCGGGCGCTGGAATGCGCGCCGCCAACTCATCGCCGTGATCGAGCCGTGGGTCGCCGCGCACGATGCCGCCGAGGTCGCGGCCGCGCTCAAGAAGGCCGGTGCCCTCTGGGCGCCGTACCAGACCTTTCGCGAACTGGCGGCGGACAAGACCAACGTGGCCGAGAATCCGATGTTCACGCTGCTCGATCAGCCGGGCATCGGCCGCTATCCGGTGGCCGCCTCGCCGATGCAGTTCGGCGCGGTTCCGCGCCAGCCGCCGCAGCCGGCGCCGCTCCTCGGCCAGCATACGGACGAGATCCTTTCGGGTATTCTCGGCCTGCCCGGGCACGAGATCGCCCGGCTGCACGACGACAAGGTCATCGGTGGACCCAGATAGGATTCTCATAGCCGGTGGCGGCATCGGCGGACTGGCGGCGGCGCTGGCGCTTGCCCAGAAGGGCATTGCCTCGCAGGTCCTCGAGAAAGCCAGCCGCCTCGGCGAGATCGGCGCCGGTATCCAGCTCGGGCCCAACGCCTTCCACTGCTTCGATCATCTCGGCGTGGGAGAGGCCGCGCGTGGCATGGCCGTCTATATCGACCAGCTCCGGCTCATGGACGCGCTGGCTGACGGCGAGATCTGTCACATCGACCTCGGCGAGAAATTCCGCGCCCGCTTCGGCAATCCCTATGCCGTCGTCCATCGCGGCGACCTGCATGGCGTTCTGCTGAAGGGCTGCCAGGATCATCCGTTGATCGAGCTGCGCACCAGCGCCGAGGTCACGGGCTACGACCAGGACGGCGCGTCGGTCTCGGCCCGGCTGCGGAACGGCGAGACCGTGACGGGAAGCGCGCTGATCGGCGCCGACGGCCTGTGGTCGAACGTGCGCGCTCAGGTGACAGCCGACGGTCCGCCGCGCGTGTCGGGCCACACGACCTACCGGTCGGTCATCCCGACCGAACAGATGCCGGAAGAGCTTCGCTGGAACGCGGCGACACTCTGGGCCGGGCCGAAGTGCCACATCGTCCACTACCCTTTGTCGGGCTGGAAGGTGTTCAACCTCGTCGTGACCTACCACAACCACGCGCCAGAGCCGGTGGCCGGCAAGCCGGTCGACACGGAGGAGGTCCGGAAGGGCTTCACCCATGTCTGCGAACGGGCGCAGAACATCATCCGCCATGGCCAGAACTGGCACATGTGGGTTCTCTGTGACCGCGATCCGGTCGACCGGTGGGTCGACGGAAGGGTGGCGCTGCTGGGCGATGCTGCACACCCCATGCTGCAGTACATGTCACAGGGCGGATGCATGGCGATGGAAGATGCGGTTTGCCTGGCCGATTCGCTGTCCCGCAGCGATTCCGTCGAGGCGGGGCTGGTGAACTATCGCGACCGGCGGGTGCTGCGCACGGCGCGCACGCAGCTGATGTCCCGCGCCATGGGCGATCACGTCTATCATCCGGCCGGCCCGCACGCGGCGCTGCGCAACAGCATCATGGGCGCCCGGACCCAGGACCAGTGGCTCGATACACTGCAGTGGCTTTACGGCGGCAACGGGCTCGGCTAGGGCTTCTGCTGCGGTAAGGTGGTCAGCGGAGCTCCGGAAAATGCGCCACGTCTTCTTCGTCCTCGCCTTGCTGTGCACGGCGCTGAGCGCGGGCATCTTCTATTCCTTCTCGACCATCGTCATGCCCGGCCTCGATCAGGGTGGCGCGGCCTCGGCCGTGAATGCCATGCACGGCATCAACACCGTCGTGCGCAGCCCACTCTTCGCCATCGTCTTCTTCGGTGCCCTGGTGCTCCCGCTGCTGGCGGCACTCGGTTCCCGATCGGCCGGTCATCGCAGCGCGGCCCGGCTCGCGGGCCTGGCGGCGCTGATCTATGCCGCCGCCGTCATCGGGGTCACCCTGCAGGTCAACGTGCCCCTGAACGAGACGCTCGCCTCCTTCACCGTGGCCGGCACCGACGCCAATGCCGCGAACTGGAAGGAGTTCGCGGGACCGTGGGCGCTGTGGAACCACGTCCGCACCCTGGGAGCGATCCTGGCGCTGCTCTGCCTGCTCGCCGCCTGGGCGGTCGATCTCACTTCGGTCAACCGCCGCTCCTACGGGCTGCGCTGACCGCAACCCGTGCGGAGCGTCAGATGATGACGTCCTCGTGCATCGCGGCCATCAGGGCGGGGTTGTCGCGATAGTCGACATGCACGCCGACCAGTACGGGACCGTCCATCGCCATGGCCTTGCGCAGCGTCGGCTCGATCGCGTCGGCGTCCTTGATCATCAGGCCCTGGGCGCCCATCGACTCGGCGAATTTCACCAGGTCCACGGGACCGAAATGCACGCCTGAATCGCGACCGTAGGCGGCGACCTGCTGGATGCCGACCATGTTGTAGCTGCCGTCGATCCAGACGACGTGCACGAAGTTGCACTTGAGGCGGACCGCCGTCTCGAGCTCGACGGCGGAGAACAGGAAACCGCCGTCGCCGGAGATGGAGATCACCTTGCGGCCGGGCTCGGCCAAGCAGGCCGCGATGCCCCACGGCAGGGCGACGCCCAGAGTCTGCTGGCCGTTGCTGATCAGGATCTGCCGAGGCCGGTGGCTGATGAGATGCCGGGCCATCCAGATGTGGAACGAGCCCATGTCGGAGCAGAGCGTCACATCTTCGTCGATCAGCTTCTGCAGCTCGTGGACGAGGCGCAGCGGATGAACCGGCGTGCCGTTGCGCTTGGCCGCTTCGGCCGCGACCGTCGTGCGTTCGCGATGGATCTCGGCCAGCAGCGCCGACTGCGTGGGTCGTTCCCTGGGCTTCAGCAGCGCCGACAGGGCACGCAAGGTCGCGGCGCTGTCGCCCATCAGCTCAATGTCGGGCCGGTAGCACTGGTCGTAGTCGGCCGGGATGCAATCGATATGGACGAGCTTGCGCGTGCGTCCCGCATTCCAGAGCGCGGGGTCGTATTCCACCGGATCGAAGCCGATCGTGATCACGAGGTCGGCTTCGTCGAGCAGCCGGTCGGCCGGCTGATTGTGGAACAGCCCGACCCGGCCGCCGAAACAGTCCAGCCGGTCGCGCGGGACCACGCCCGCCGCCTGATAGGTGCCCGCGACGGCCAGTCGGGTCCGGGCGAGCAGGAACCGCACGGCCTCGGCGACCGCTCCCTGACTGGCGAGCATGCCCAGCAGGACGACCGGACGCTCTGCCGCGTCGATCAGGCGCGCGGCTTCGGCGATCGCTTCGGTGTCGGCCGCCCCCAGTCGCGGGACTCTCGCCGGCGCCAGCACCGGGCCGGGCGCGGGCGCCTTCATGACGTCCTTGGGCAGGCCGAGAAAGGCGGCACCCGGCCGGCCCGATTCGGCGGCGCGGAAAGCCGCGGCGGTCGCCTCGGAAATGGCCGAGGGCGAATCGATCTCGGCGGCGTACTTGGTGATGGGTCGCAGCAGCGCGACCGTGTCCATGCTCTGGTGCGCCTGTTTCAGACGGTCCGCGATCGGCACGGCGCCGCCCAGCGCCACCACGGGATCGCCCTCGGTGTTGGCGGTCGCGAGGCCGGTGGCGAGATTGGAGACGCCGGGGCCGGAGGTCACGAGCACGACTCCGGCCTTGCCGGTCAGGCGGCCGAGGCCGCCCGCGATGAAGGTCGCGTTCTGCTCATGGCGGCAGACGACCAGCTTGATCTTGGAATCGGCCAGCGCGTCGAAGACGGGATCGATCTTGGCGCCGGGAATGCCGAATATGTGCTCGACGCCCTGGGCTTCGAGGTTGCGCACCAGCAGGTGCGCGCCGTTCTTCGGGTCGCTGCTCATCGTGTCGCTCCGCTCTCGATTCCGGGCCGTGTCCGGGCGATCATGCCCGTCCGGGCATCTCTTGTCGCCCGCGACGGAAGGATGTCCCGATGCCGAGGCTCACGGTCGAAGTGTATCAATCGCTCATGGACGCGCTGGTGGCGCATTGCGAGAAGACCGGCGAGCCACTGCGCCATTTCGTGTCGAGGGCGCTATCCGACGCGCTGGGCCTGGACCACTCGACGCTCTTCCAGGTCTCGACCACGGGCGCGCTGGTGCAGGGCGTCTACAACGAGGCGGTCACGGTGGGAGGCCTCAGGACGCACGGCGACTTCGGGCTCGGCACGTTCGAGGGGCTCGACGGCGAGATGGTCGTACTCGATGGCAAGTTCTACCAGGCCCATGCCGACGGCAGCATCACTGCGCCCGCAGACGCGGCGCCGGTGCCCTTCGCGACCCTGACCAACTTCCAGCCCCAGCATCGCGGCACGATCGAGAACGTCACGTCCATGTCGTCGCTCACCGGCGAACTCGACAGACTGCGCCGGTCGAACAATCTCTTCTTCGCGGTGCGCGTCGACGGCCGGTTCGACGAGGTCTATTGGCGGGTCGCCTGCAAGGTCGAGGCGGGCGTTCATCTCGACAAGGCGACCGATGCCCAGGCCGAATTTCGGCAGAGCAACGTCAAGGGAACGATGGTCGGCTTCTGGTCGCCGGCCTATTCGCGCACCATTGCCGTGGCGGGCTGGCACCTGCATTTCCTGACAGAGGATCGCAAGGCGGGCGGGCATGTGCTGGGCTGCAAGGCGACCTCGCTCGACGTCCAGGTGCAGGACCTCGACGATCTACATCTGGCGATACCCGAGACGCGCGAATTCCTGCATGCCGACCTGACCCAGGACCCAGCCGCCGCGCTCGAGAAGGCCGAGATGGCCAAGGATCGATAGGCGGTCACACAGGACGGACGATTTCCGTCCCGTGTCCCGCCCTGCCGGTCCGGGGGCGGGGTCAATCCGCCGGCCCGGAAACGCCGGTCAGGTCTTGGGTGTCGGCGGGCTTGCCAGCATTTCGGCGCAGGCGCGGGCTACGTCGGAATCGGCATCCTTGGCGCCGGGCATCGTGGCGAAGCCGCTCTTCGCGACCACGTTGCCGCGGTCCCAGGTGCTGGCCTTGGTGAGTTCGGCGATCTTGCCCGCGGCGTCGTCCTGGCGGCTGAAGCGGTCGACACAGATCGGCGCCAAGGCAACGACCACGGCGTCTCGGACTGCGGACGCCGAGTCCTTCCGCGCCGTTCCCCCGGTGACCCAGCCACCCCAGGTGAAACCGATGACCATGCAGAGGACGGCGCCGCCGACGGCGCTCCAGATCAGGGTGCTGATGTTCTTTGGCATTGTCATGGGTTGTCCTTCCGGGGCCGTGCGGCCCCCGTCAGCTCGGCGCGCGCAGGATTGCGCAGCCGGCGATCGACAGAACGAGGAAGCTCGTGAACGAGACCGGCAACTCGGCCGGTCCAGATGCGGTCGCCTCGGTACGCGGGCGGGAGCACACACATCTCTCAGCCATCGCAGGCCAACCGTTTGGTGGGCGATGGTGTTGACTTCGTACAGGTTGCGCGTGCGAGTGTCCAACCGGGCGCTGGAGTGATCGATATGAATGCGATGAAGCAGGCACTCTTCCCGGCAATACTGGCCGCGGTGCTGCTCCTCGGTGCGACGCCGCTGCAGGCGCAGCCGGGAGGCGAGGCGGGACAGTTCATCGCTCAATGGAAGACGAGCAATGCGTTGTGCCGAAACGCCGCGACGCCGGCGCTCGAAGCGATCGCTTCCTGTGAGCAGCGCGATACCTATTCGAAGCTGCTGTCGGCCTCGCACTACTGCTACGGGCCGATCGACGGCGCGCCGGCCGGATGGACCCCGTGCGGCGGCGATCCGGCGATGGGCAAGCCCAGCGCCAAGGCGCTCGAGGACGCGGCGCTGGCACGCGCGACAGAACGGTTTCAGAGGATGGGCGGCGTCTTCGTGCTGCCGGCCACGATCAACGGAACGTCGACCGCCTATTTCATCGTCGATTCGGGGGCATCGAACGTCCAGATCCCGGAAGAGCTTGCCGAGGAGATGAAGCGCAACGGCACGCTCACGGAAGCCGATTCGCTCGGCCAGAGACGCTTCACCCTGGCCGACGGCAGCGGCCTTCAGCAGCGCATCGTGCGACTGCGCTCGATCAGGATCGGCGAGCGCACGATGGAGAACGTCATGGCGTCCGTCAGCCCGGCACGCAGCCGGGCCCTGCTGGGGCAGAGCTTCCTGCGCCGCCTCAGCTCCTGGAAGATCGACAACGTCAGGAACTCGATCGAGTTCGAGTTCACCGGCTCGTTCTAGAATTCTTTCTTCCCCCTTGCGGGTTCCCCAAAGGGGAAGTGCCCTCGTCTTACGAGGGCGATGGGGTCATGACCCCTCCGTCGCGCAAAACGCGACACCTCCCCATCTGAGTGGGGAGAAGAATCAGGTCGGAGCGGGAATCTTCGCGTCCTTGATCACCTTGCGCCAGCGCACGGTCTCGTCGGCGAGGCGCTTGGCGTAGGCTTCCGGCGTGCCGCCGGTCGGGATGAAGCCGAGCGACATCAGCCTCTCGCGCACCGCCTCGGCCTTCAGCGCGGCATTCACCGCGGCGTTGAGTTCCTGGATCGTCTCGCGCGGCGTGCCCGCCGTCGTCGCGACGCCGAAATAGACCGCGGCCTCGAGTTCCGGCGCGCCGAGTTCGCTGGCCACCGGCACGGTCGGGATGTTGGCGACGCGGCTCTTGGCGCCGCAGATCAGGCCGCGCATCGTGCCGGCGCGAATCTGCGCGTCGACAGGCGTGGTCACGTCGACGAAGGCCGGCACGTGCCCGGCAACCGCATCCCGCAGCGCCTCGGCGGCGGCCTTGTAGGGGATGTGCTGCAGCTTCCCGTTGGTGCGCGTGGCGATCACCTCGCCCCACAGATGCGGCAAGCCGCCCGAGCTGGAGGTCGAGTAGTGCACGGGGCCGGGCTGCGCCTTCACCCACTCGATGAATTCCGCGAAGGTCTTGGCCGGATTGTTGGCATTGACCGCGAGCACGCAGGGAATGTCGGCGAGCTGCGAGATCGGCGCGAGGTCCTTCTGCGGATCGATCGGCATCGGGATGTCGAACGCCGGCTGCAGGGCCGCCGTGGTCGTCAGCACCATCAGGCTGGTGCCGTCAGGCTTGCTCTTGGCCACGTTCACCATGCCGACCATCGTGCCGCCGCCCGGACGGTTCTCGACCACGATGTTCTTGCCGGTGTCGGCCGCCATGCGTTCCGCCAGCACGCGGCCGGCCGTGTCGGTCGAGCCGCCGGGGCCGTAGGGCACGACGAGGCGGATCTGCCCGCCCTGGCCGAAGGCGATCGAGGGCAGCGTGAGCGCGGCCGCGGTGCCCGCGACGAAAGTGCGACGCTGGATCATGTGAAGTCCTTCCCAAAATTCATTCGTTGTCGCCCGGAAACTAAGGCGGCGCCTCGCGCCCCGGCAAGGCGCGGAGAGGCTGTCACACCGCCAGCCGAACGGCAGATGGCGGTTTCAAGGCAGGGCTTTGCGCAATCTATCCGTGCGTGCGCGGTCGATGCTGCGTCCATCCGCTGCAATCGCGACGGCATAGTCGTTTTCGGCGCTCTCCGCGCTCACGATGCCGTCACGGACATCGCGCAGCACCCGCTCCGGGTCGCGCGTTTTCGGGTCGCCGTAGCCGCCGCCGCCGGGCGACAGCGCGCGGTACGTGCCGACGCCATGACGCTCCACGCCGTACTTCGGCGCCTGGATGCGCGTGCCGTCGGCAAGGGTCAGGATCACCTCGCCACCGGCGCCGGCCCGACCGCCTGCGACACCGAAGCTCGACGGGGCACCGGCGCCCTCGCCCCGGAAGGCATAGTCGGCGGGGGTGAACATCTCGACCTCGTAGTCGCATCCGGCGCCGCCGCGGAATCGGCCCGCGCCGGCCGTGTCGCGGCGCAGTTCCTGGCGGCGGAAGCGGGCCGGGTAGAGCTGCTCGTAGGTCTCGAGATTGGGGAGTGTGAGGCCGCCCAGGGTGATGAGGTGGCCGATCAGGTGGAAGCCGTCGCGGCCCTCGACTCCGCCGCCGGCTGGAGCACCGGCCCACTGGTACATGACGTAGCGCCCGCCGTCTTCGCGCAGCCCGGCGGTGACGGCATGCACCGCCTTCGACCAGCCGGCCGAGGCACGGTCGGGAAGGGCCTGTGCCAGCGCCTTCCACATCGCGTGGATGATCTCATGTGCCACGAACACCGTGTTCATGGTCATCGGCGCGGGCATGCGCGCATTCACCAGCGTGCCCTCGGGCAGGCGGATCTCGACGCTGCGGAAGGCGCCTTCGTTCTTCGGCAGGTCGGGCTCGAAGAACGAGGCCAGCGACATGAACACCGCCGAGGTCGAGTTGGCGATCGAGCTGTTCTTGAAGCCGCGCACCTGCGGCGAGGTGCCGGCGAAATCGACGACCAGCTTGCGGCCCTTCACCGTGATGGTGACGGCGATCCTTGCATCGATCGGCTCGAAGCAGTCGTTGTCGACCGGCTCCTCGCCCTTCCAGACGCCCTGCGCGAGGCGGTCGATGCAGGTCTGGAAGCGGCGGTCTGCGTGGTCGAGCACGCCCTCGAAGAACTCGTCGGCGCGATCGACGCCCAGCTCCTCGACCAGCAACGCCAGCCGCTCGGCGCCGATGCGGGTCGAGCCGATCATGGCGCGCAGGTCGCCGTCGAGCGCCTCCGGCAGGCGGGTGTTGAGCATCAGCAGGCGCCACAGGTCTTCGCGGACCTTTCCGCCCTTGGGCCCGCCTTCGATCAGCTTCAGCACCGGCAGGCGGATGCCTTCGTGGAAGATCTCGGTCGCTGCCGAATTATAGGTGCCGGCCGCGCCGCCGCCGATGTCGGCCTGGTGGGCGCGGTTGCAGGCGAAGGCCACGAGCTTGCCGCCCACGAACACCGGCCGCGTGATCACCCAATCGGGCAGGTGGTTGCCGCCCGCCGTGTAGGGATCGTTCAGCAGGAACACGTCCTCGGGCGCGATGTCGCCCTTGAAGTCGCGCAGGATGGCGCGCACCGCGAAGCCGCCGCCGCCGGTGTGGATCGGGATGCCGTCGGCCTGGCTGATCAGCGTGCCGCGCGCGTCGGCGATGAAGCAGGAGAAGTCGTGGCTCTGGCTGAAGATCGGCGACCGCGCAGTGCGCGTCATCACCCAGCCCATCTGGTGCGAGATGTGGTCGAGCCGGTTCTGCACCAGGGCAAGCGTGACGGGATCGAGGTTCATCGGCTGATCCTCCAATTCGCCTGACCCTGAGGAGGCCGCGCAGCGGCCGTCTCGAAGGGTCGGCACGAGCACGTTGCCTGTTGCCCATCCTTCGAGACGCGCGTCTGCGGCGCGCTCCTCAGGATGAGGTGGTGTGGGTGAGAGCTACGCGGCATTGGCGCCAACATGCACGAGGAAATCGTCACGCTCGTCGACTTCGAGCCGGTCGTTGGGGCCGACGAACGCGGTCGTCGTGCGCTCCTCGACCAGCAGCGGACCGTTGAGGCGGCAGCCGGGGCGCAGGTCGGCGCCTTCGTAGATCGGCACGTCGAGCCAGCCGGTCGCCGGGTCGATCCAGACCTTTCGCGTCTCGCGAGGTTTGGGCGTGTCGGTCTGTGGCGTGCGAGCCGCCGGCGGCGTCCAGTCGAGCCGGCCACGGCCCACGACGCGCAGCGCGGTGATGTCGATGCGGCCGCCCGGCTGGATATGGCCGAACAGGCGCTGATGCTCGACCTCGAAAGCCTTGCGCGCCGCGGCGGCATCGAAGCCCGATGCGGAAAGCGGCGCTCGCACCGGCCATTGCTGGCCGTCGTAGCGCAGGTCGAGCTGGCGCTCGATTGCGACCTCGTCGGCGTCGAACCCGTCGCGGGCCAGCGCCTCGCGGGCGCGGGCTTCGAGCTGGGCGAAGCCTGTTTCGAGCGTCGCAGTCTCGACCTTGTCGAGGTCGGCCAGGAAGACCTGCAGGTAGTCCTGCCGAACATCGGACTGCAGCATGCCCATGGCGCAGAAGGCACCGGCGGCGCGCGGCAACAGGGCGCGGCGGCTGCCCAGCGCGCGCGCGACCGCGGCGCCGTGCATCGGTCCGGCGCCACCTGCGGCGACGAGAGTGAAGGTCGCGGGATTGTGGCCGCGCTCGATGCTCAGCCGCTCGACGGCATGCAGAAGGTTCTGCTCCAGCAGGCGGATGACGCCGGCTGCGGCTTCCTCGACCGAGAGGCCGAGCGGTTTGGCGAGCTTGGTCTCGATGGCCTTGCGCGCCAGGTCCGCGTCGAGCGTGACGGCACCGCCGGCCAGCGGGCCGGGACGCAGGCGTCCCAGCACGAGTTGCGCGTCGGTGACGGTCGGATTCTCGCCGCCCAATCCATAGGCTGCGGGACCTGGGCGAGCGCCGGCGCCCTGCGGGCCGGCATGGAGGAGCCCTGCATCGTCGACCCAGGCGATCGTGCCGCCGCCCGCGCCGACGGTATGGATCTCCACCGACGGCGTCGTGAGGTGATAGCCGTCGATCGTGAGTTCGTCGGTGACCGGCACATCGCCCCGCGCCATCACCATCACGTCGCAGCTCGTGCCGCCGATCTCCATCGAGATCAGGTTGGCCTTCTCTCCCGGCGCGGCGCAGCCCTTGAGTGCGCCGACGCCGGCCGCCGGACCCGACAGGACCAGCATCACCGGTCGCGCCGCCACCTGATCGACCGATACCGCGCCGCCATTGCTCTGCAGCAGCAGCAGCGAGCGCGGCAGGCCGAACTGGCGAAGCTGCTCGTCGAGCGCGCGCAGGTAGCTCGTCACCTTGGGCGCGACATAGGCGTTCACGACGGCGGTCGAGCCACGCTCGTATTCGCCCATGGTCGGCATGACCTCGCTCGACAGCGAGACCCATTTGCCGTTCCAGCTCTTGGCGAGTTGGCCGCCCACCGCGCGTTCGTGCGCGCCGTCGAGGAACGAATTGAACAGGCAGACCGCGACCGATTCGACGCCTTCCTCGGCGAAGACCTTCGCAGCGGCGTCGACGTCCTCAGGCTTCAGCGGCGCAAGCTCAGTGCCGTCGGCGGCGATGCGGCCGCGCACCGGCAGGCGCAGGTAGCGTGGCACCAGGACCTGCGGGAACGGCGAGCGATGGTCCCACTGGTTCTCGCGAATGCCGCGGCGGATCTCGAGCGAATCCCGGAAGCCCTCGGTCGTCAGCATCCCGACCCTGGCGCCCTTCTTCTCGAGGATCGTGTTGGTCGCTACGGTCGAGCCATGCACGAACAGCGCGCAGTCACGCAGCAGCGCCGTCAGCGTGATGTCGAGCTGCTGCGCCGCCAGCCGTAAAACGCCCAGCACGCCTTCGCTGGGATCGGCCGGAACCGACGGAGACTTGAAGATGCGCACGGCGCCGGCGGCGTCGCGCAGCACCATGTCGGTGAAGGTGCCGCCCACATCGACGCCGATGCGCCAGGGGGCGACGAGGGCGGGAGTGGGGGCCGTCACTTCGGCAAGCTTCCCAGCACTTCGTCCGTATGCTCGCCCAGGGTTGGCGCGGAGCGCGGCGAATGCGGCCGCACATGGTCGAACGCGATCGGCAGGCCGACGACTTTCGGTCCTCCCGGCAGCTGCTGGATGAGCTGCGAGGCCTCCATCTGCTCGGTGCGCGCCAGTTCGCCGATGTCGTTCACCGCAGCGCAGGGCACGCCGGCTTTCTCCATCGCTTCCAGCCATTCGGCGCGCGGCCTGGCCTTTAGAGCCTCGGCGATCATCGGCAGCAGCTCGGCCTTGTTGGCCACGCGCTGGGCGCTCTTGGCGAATTCCGGATCGGTGGCCCATTCCTCGCGGCCCAGCACCTTGGCGCAGCGCGCCCACAGCCGGTCGTTGCCGGGCGCAAGGCAGATCGGATGGTCGGCCGTGTCGAAGGTCTGATAGGGCACGATCACCGGGCTGCCGGTGCCGTGGCGCTGGGAGACCGTGCCGTTGGCGAGGTAGCCATTCACCTGGCCCTCGACCCAGTGGACGGCCGAGTCGAACAGCGACGTGTCGACCAGACAGCCCTTGCCTGTCTTGTCTCGCAGCCGCAGCGCCGCCAGGGCGCCGATGGTGCAGAACATGCCGGTGGCCTTGTCGTTGATCGAAGCACCGCAGAAGGTCGGCGGATCCTCCGGCCGGCCGGTCACGCTCATCATGCCGCCATAGGCCTGCAGCAGCGGATCGAAGGCGGGCTTCATGCGCAGCGGCCCCTGGTAACCGAAGGCCCAGATCGAGCAGTAGATGAGGCGCGGATGGCGCGCGAGCATCGTCTCGGGACCGATGCCGACCTCGTCGACTACGCCCGGCCGCAGGTTCTGGATCAGGATGTCGGCGGTCTCGCAAAGCCTGTGGAGCTTGTCGATGTCTTCCGCGAGTTTCAGGTCGAGCACGACCGAGCGCTTGTTGCGGTTCTGCGAGTAGAAGTAGAGCGAGGTCTTGCCGTCGGGACCGAACGGAGGGCCCCAGATGCGCGCATCGTCGCCGCCGTCGGGCTTCTCGATCTTGATGACGTCGGCGCCCATGTCGGCCAGCAGCACGCCGGCCAGCGGACCGGCCAGCGCCTGGCCCACTTCGATGACGCGAACTCCTTCGAGCGGTAGTGTCACTTTACGTCCTCTTCCCGAGCCTGGCGGCGTGCGTTTCCGATCGCCGGCATCCTAGCTGCCGGCGACCGTCACACGCTACTTGCAGATGGCTCGCGAAGCGGAACCGCTTACTCGACGAAGGCCTTTTCGACGACGAACTCGCCCGGTGTCGTGGTGCTGCCCTCGGTGAGACCCATACCTTCGAGCAGGGCGCGCGTGTCGGCCAGCATCTGGACCGAGCCGCAGAGCATGAACCGATCGGCCTCGCGCGCCATCGGCGGCAGGCCGACGTCGTTCGCGAGGGTGCCGTTCTCGATCAAGTGCGAGATGCGGCCGCGATACTTGAACGGCTCGCGGGTCACGGTCGGGTAGTAGACGAGCCTGTCGCGCACCAGATCACCCAGGATCTCGTCGGCCGGCAGTTCGTCGGCCAGCGCCGAGCGGTAGGCGAGGTCGCGGACATGGCGGCAGCCATGGACCAGGATCACCTTCTCGTAGCGTTCGTAGACTTCCGGATCGCGCACGATCGACAGGAACGGGGCGAGGCCGGTGCCGGTGCCGAGCAGGTAGAGGTTGCGGCCGGGGGTGAGGCTGTCGAGCAGCAGCGTGCCGGTGGCCTTGCCGCCGACCAGCACCGGATCGCCCGGCGCCAGATCCTTGAGGCGCGAGGTGAGTTTGCCGTCGGGCACCTTGATGGAGAAGAACTCCAGCTCGTCGACGTAATGGGCGCTGGCGATGGAGTAGGCGCGCAGCAGCGGCTTTCCCTCGACCTTGAGGCCGATCATGGTGAACTGGCCGCTGGCGAAGCGGAAACCCTTGTCGCGGGTCGTCCGGAAGCTGAACAGCTCGTCGGTCCAGTGGTGCACCGACAGGACGGTCTCGTTCCTCAACGCGCTCACGCGGATACTCCTACGCAACGGCCGGCCCGACGCCGGGACGAGTGGATATAGTGCAGTGCAGCATGAGAACCACATATGCAACTAATTCGCAATAACAAGATTGTCGCGTATTGCCCCCTCTCGGCAGCAGTATTTGCTGCAGCAGGAGAATGAACCGGCAGTTTGTGGTCCGGCTCCTGCAAGACGATCGCCGACGCAGTCCGGCGGCCTATAGTGGGAAGCGCCCAACGCCGCTTTCGACCAACAGAGACCGGGGGCCCGTGCGATGAAGATGATGGTAGCGCTGCTCGGCCTGATTCTGATGTCCGTCTCGCCGTCGGCGCGCGCCGCCGAGCCCGTCGACATGCTGCTGGTGATGGCGGCCGACGTCTCGCGCAGCGTCACCCAATCGAAGTTCAAGCTCCAGCGCGAAGGCGCAGCGGCCGCTATCACCCATCCTGACGTGGTGCGGGCCATCACCTCGGGCCCGCATCGCCGCATCGCGATCTGCTTCGTCGAATGGGCGTCGGCCAACATGCAGAACGTCGTCGTCGACTGGGTGGTGATCGGCGACGGCGCGTCGGCGCGCCTCTTCGGCGACAAGCTGATCGAGACGCCCCGCTCGTTTGCCGGCAGTACCTCGATCAGCGCCGCGATCGACTTCGCCGTGGGCCTGTTCGAGCGCGCGCCGTTCGCGGCGGACCGCAAGGTCATCGACGTGTCCGGCGATGGCAACAACATCGGTGGGCGCCTGATCACCGACGCCCGCGACGATGCCGTCGCGCGCAACATCACGATCAACGCGCTGGTGATCCTGACCCCGCTCGAGGAGTCGTTCCGCCCCGAGCACACCAATCCGCCCGGCGGCCTCGAGAAATACTTTCAGGAAAACGTCATCGGCGGCCAGGGCGCCTTCACCATCGTCGCCGAAAACCACGGCGCCTTCGGCCGGGCCATGACCAAGAAGCTGATCCAGGAGATCGCCGGTTTGCCGGGCCCCCAGCTCGCGGCTGGAGATTGAGGCCGATCCGGCTGAGGGAATTAAGAAGAATCCGTCATCTCGACCGGAGCACCAAAGGTGCGGAGTGGAGAGACCTTAGCTCGACGAAAAGCCGAAAAATGGTGGAGAGAAGATCTCTCCACTCCGCGTGGAGTTTACCCCGAGGAACTCGAGGGGCGCTCCGGTCGAGATGACGGGGTGTGGGACTATTTCTACTCCGCCGTCGCGCCAGACGCTTTGATGATGGGAAGCCACAGCGCCTGATCGTCGGCGATCAGCTTGCGGGCGGCGGCCGGCGTGTCCGGCGGCAGCACCTCGAAGCCCTGGACGAGGAGCTTCTCCTTCACCTGCGGCATCTGCGCGATGCGGCCGATCTCGGCGTTGAGGCGCGCCACGATCGGCGCGGGGGTGCCGGTCGGCACCGCGAAGCCCAGCCACGTCGCGACCACGAAGTCGGGCACGCCCGCCTCCATCATGGTCGGCACGCCGGGCATGATGACCGAACGGTCCTTGGTGGTGACGGCAAGCGCCTTCAGCTTGCCGGCCTTGATCTGGCCGACCACGGTCGGGGCGTTGAAGAAGCCCATGGTCACCTCGCCATTGATCACCGCGAGCACGGCGGCCGGCGCGCCGCGATAGGGCACGTGCTGGAGCTTCACGCCGGTACGCTGCTCCGTGATGACGCCCGACATATGGAGGCTGCTGCCGACGCCGCTCGACCCGTATGTGAGCTCGCCCGGCTTGGCGCGCGCCTGCGCGATGACGTCTGCGACGGTGTTGGCCGGGTTGGCCGTCGACACGACCATGACGTTGGTCAGGATGCCGGTCGTGGCGATCGGAATGAGATCCTTCAGCGGATCGTAGCCCGGTGATTTGTAGAGGCCCATGTTGAACACGGTGGCGCCCTGCGAGGTGAGGAGCAGCGTGTAGCCGTCGGCCGGCGCCCGTGCGCCTTCGGCCGTGCCCAGCAGGCCGCCGGCGCCACCCTTGTTGTCGATCACGACCGGCTGGCCCAGCGCCTTGGCCAGCTCCTCGCCGAAGGTGCGCCCGACGATATCGGCGCCTGCTCCCGCGGCGAACGGGATGATCATGCGGATCGGGCGCTCGGGCCAATCGGCGGCCATCGCCGGGGCTGCCGTAAGCAGCAGCGCGCCCGTCAGGGCATGTCGGCGCGTCAGAGCGATGCGTGGCAATCTCATCTCAGATCCCTCCCTGAAGTGTCGTGCCTGGCGCCTTTGCGCTCTTGGGCCGGGCCGCTCGCAGCGGCCCGGCCGTTCTGCCATCGACTTACTTGTCGAGCCAGACGTCCTCGAAGCGCGAGCCGTTGTAGAGGCTGTTCACCATCGGGCGGAAACCCTTCACGTGGGGGTGCCAGCAGCTGCCCGAGGCGTTCCACATGATGATCGGACGGAAGCCCTCCTCGAGGATCTGCTTGTCGATCTCCCAGACGAGCTTCTTGCGCTTCTCGATATCGCGCTCGGCCGACTGGATCGGGAAGAGCTTCTCGATCTCGGGATTGCAGTAGCCGACATAGTTGCGCTCCGACTTGCAAGCATAGTGCTCGAAGTAGGTCTGGTCGGGATCGTCGACACCGTTGCCGGTGGTATTGAGGCCGATGGAGTAATCCTTGCGCGCGACCTTGTTGAACCACAAGGCGGTGTCGACCAGATCGAGTTCGCCGTCGATGTAGATCTCCTTGAGCTGGTCGATCAGGATGACGGCCGGATCGCGATAGAGCAGGTGATTGCGGGTTGAAACCTTGAGCTTCAGCCTGTTGTCCGGCCCGTAGCCCGCCTTCTTCATGATCGCCTGCGCCTCGGCGCGGTTCTTGGCGACGTCTGGCCCGTAACCCTGGACCTTGTCGAACATCTCCTTTGGCATACCCCAGACGCCGCCGGGCGCCGGCTCCATGACGCCGCCGGCCTCGCCGGCCCCCTGGGCCAGGATGTCGATGAACGACTTGCGGTCGATGGTGAGCAGCATCGCGCGGCGGATGTCGGCATTGTCGAACGGCGGCGCTGCGCTGTTCACGATCAGGTTGGTGTTGTTGTTCATCGGCGCGACCTCGCAGATGGCACTGGAAGCCTGCGCCTTGATGTCCTTGAGCAGCGGGATGGTGACGGCGTAGGGCGCCGTCATGTCGTAGCGGCCCGACACGAAGCCCAGCATGGCGGTGCCGCGGGCCGGCACGATCGGCATCTCGATGGCGTCGAGGTAGGGCTTGCCCTTCTTGAAGTAGTCGGGATTGCGGACGAGCTTGACGATCTCCTTCTGCTTGAATTCACCGAGCTTGAACGGACCGGTGCCGATCGGCTTGGTGCGCATCTGCGCCGTCGGCACGTGGCAGGAATAGACGGGGCTGTAGCCCGAGGCGAGCAGGATCAGCAGCGACGGTTGCGGCTGGCCGAGATGGAAGGTCACCTCGCGGTCGCCGTTGGTCGTGACGTCCTGCAGGTTCCAGTACCACGAGGTACGCGGGTTCTTGCGCAGCTTCTGGGTCTCGCTCTTGCCGGCGAGCATGTCCCACGTGCACTTCACGTCGGCCGAGGTGAAGGGCTTGCCGTCATGCCACTTCGCATTGCCGACCAGCTTGAAGGTCAGCTTCTTGCCGTCGCCGCTCCACGACCAGCTTTCGGCGAGATCCGGGCGGATCGTCTCGAGGCTGTTCTGCGGAATCTGCTGATCGAACATGACGAGGTTGTTGTAGAGCCCCATGAAGGGCACGACCGTGGAGGTCGTCGCTTCCTCGTGAATCGACGTGCTGGGCGGATTGTCCGCGATGTACATCTTGAGGGTGCCGCCGCTCTTCTGAGCGAGTGCGGGCGTCGCTGACAGGCCAAAGGCCGCAACGACGCCAAGAATCCTGATCGGTAAACGCATCAATTTATCCTCCCATGCCCCGTTGCAGAGAGGATGACGTGAAGCCGGCCCTCCGTCGAGAGGGCCGGTCCGGCTAGCGGTTCGGGCTGGAGAATCCTTGCCTAGCGGATCATGGCCCGAAGTTTCGACGACATCAGATCGGCGGCAAGTACGAGGATCAGGATCACGATCACGCAGGCCGCCGTATCCTCGTAGGCGAAGAGCTTCATCGAGCTGATGAGTTCGAAGCCGATGCCGCCTGCGCCGACCATGCCCAGCACGGTCGAAACGCGGATGTTGGTCTCGAAGCGATAGAGCACGACACCGATCCAGGCGGGCAACACCTGCGGCAACACGCCGAACACGATTCGCTGCAAGGTGCCTGCACCGGCGGCGCGCAGCGCATCGAGCGGACCCTCGTCGATCTCCTCGATCGCTTCGGCGAAGAACTTGCCCAGCATGCCGGCGCCGTGCAGCGCGATGGCGAGCACGCCCGCGAAAGGGCCGAGGCCGACCGCGGCGACGAAGATCAGCGCCAGGATGATCTCGTTGATGCCCCGCATCACGTTAAGCACCTGACGCAGCCCGTGGAACACCCAGGCGTAGGGCGAGAGATTTCGCGCCGCGAAGAAACAGACCGGCAGGGCCAGCACGATGCCGAGCAACGTGCCCCACAATGCGATCTGCACCGTCTCGATCGCGGGCTGCACCAGCTTCTGCATGAAGGCGAAGTTCGGTGGCAGCATGCGGCCGACAAAGTCGCCGATCCAGGGCAGGCCGTCGATGAAGCCGGTGATGCTGAGGCGAGTGCCGAGGGCCGACCACCAGAGGATCGCGACCGTGGCGCCCAGGATCGGGAGCATGATCCACCAGCCGAGCGGACCGCGCGGCTTGTTGACGACGAATTGCAGGGACATTCCTAGGCCCTCCCTTCGACAGAGGCGGTGGTTGCCGCCAGCGCGATCTCGGCTTCCGCCGCGGCGCGGCGGCGCTCGGTGAGGCGCTGGGCCGCGTCGAGCACGTTGGGATCGTCGAGGCCGGGATAGATGCTGCGGATCACGTCGCCGCTGACGCCCGCCGGGGCGCCGTCATAGACGACGCGGCCGGCCGACAGGCCCACGACCCTCTCGGCGAACTCCAGCGCATAGTCGATCTGGTGGAGATTGCAGAGAACCGCGATGTTCGATTCCTTGCAGCTCTTCTTCAGGTAGTTGAGAACGGTGCGCGAGGTCTTGGGATCGAGGCTCGCCACCGGCTCGTCGGCCAGCATGAACTTGGGCTGCTGGGCCAGCGCCCGGGCGATGCCGACCCTCTGCTGCTCGCCGCCGGACAAGGCGTCGGCACGGCTGCGGGCCTTGTGGGACATCGCGACCTGCTCGAGGCAGTGAAGCGCGATCTTGACGTCGGCTTCGGGAAAGAGCTGCAGGCTGCTCAGGACCGGTGAGAGATCGGCCATGCGGCCGACCAGCACGTTCTTCAGCACGCTGAGGCGCTTCACCAGATTGTGCTGCTGGAAGATCATCGCGACGTTGCGCCGGAGCAGGCGCAGGTCACGGCGGTTCGAGGAGAGCGACGTGCCGTCGACCACGATGTCGCCGGCGGTCGGCTCGATCAGCCGGTTGATGCAACGCAGGAGCGTCGATTTGCCGGCGCCCGACGGTCCCAGCACGACGACGAATTCGCCGGGCCGGATCGAAAGGTTGACGTCGCAAAGCGCCTGGAGGTCGCCATAGGATTTGGCGAGGCCGCGGATTTCGATCATCGGTCGATCTCCCTGGAGCGGTGCGGGCGACTACTTCTGCTTCTTCAGGTCGATGTTCGCGAGCTTCGCGGTCTCGCGCACGACGTCGTAGGCCTGGTCGTTGGTTTCCTTGAAGCCGTTCAGCTTGCCCTGGTCGGACCAGTTGAGGTCCTTGATCGACAGGAAGGCGGCCTTCACCTTGGCCTTCGTTTCAGGCGAAAGATCCTTGCGCCAGACCATCGGCGATTCGGGGATCGGTGCCGATTCCCACACGACCTGGATCTGGTCGGCCTTGATGTGGCCTTTGGCGATGGCGGCATCGAGGATGCGGTCCGCGATGGTCGCGGCATCGACCTTGCCGTTGGCGACGGCCAGCGCGTTGGCGTCGTGCGCGCCGGTGAACAGCACGGTCTTGAAGTCGCGCTTGGGCTCGATGCCGGCCTTGAGCAACCCGGCGAGCGGGAAGGCGTAGCCCGAGGTCGAGGCGGGATCGACGAAGGCGAAGTTCTTGCCCTTGAGGTCGGCGAGCGTTTTGATGCCGCTCGACTTCAGCGCGATGATCTTGGAGTGATAGTAGGTGCGGCCGGCCTTGGCGGTCTCGGCGATGGCGAAGGCCTCGACCGGCGTCACGGTGGTAGCCAGCACGTAGGAGAACGGCCCGAGATAGGCGATGTCGAGATGCTTGGCGCGCAGCGCCTCGATCACGCCGTTATAGTCGGTGGCGACGAAGCCCTGGACCTTCATGCCGGAATTCTTCTCGACCGCGTCGAGGATGTCCTTGCTCTGGGCCAGCATCGCCCGCGAATCCTCGGAAGGGATCAGGCCGACCTTCAGCACCTGCTGCGCTTGTGCCGGTCCGCCGAGCAGGAGGGAACCTGCGGTGAGAAGCCCGAAATCGCGACGCGTCATCCTGGTCATTGTTGCTTCCTCCTTGTTTTGCTTTTCTTCGACTAAGCGGCCATTTCGGCCAACAGCGCCTCCCGGCGTCCGATGAAGTTGCGGCCGCGGTCGCCGGCCAGCGCGTCGTCGACCAGGCGCGCCCAGTCGCGGGCGGCGATGCCGTGCGCGGTGGCGTCCGGCGAGATGCCGAGTTTTTTCAGGAAAGCTTCCAGGCGCGCCGCGCCCGCCACCAGGTCTGTGCCGAAGATGCGCCGCAGAGAGGCGTCGCAGGCGGCGTCGCATCCGGCCACGGCGCGCATCACCATCGGCAGGCTGAACGAGCAGGCGATGCCGTGCGGCACGCCGTGATGCAGGGTCAGGTGATAGGACAGCGAATGGGCCAGCGCCGTGCGGGTGTTGGAAAAAGCGAGGCCCGCGAACAGGCTGGCGCGCGCCAGCCGCGTGCGCAGCGCCTCGTTCCTGAGGTCGTCGGCCAGCATGGGCAGCGCCTCGATCACCTCGCGCGCCGCGACCTCGGCCAGCGAGCTCGACACCGGGTTGGCATTGACGTTCCAGATGCTTTCCAGCGCGTGGCTGAGCGCATCGAGGCCGGTGCTGATCGTGATCGCGCGCGGAAGGCCGAGCGTCAGGAGGGGATCGACGAGGGCCGCCTCGGGATAGAGCGTCTCGCGGGCCAGCGAGTACTTCTTCATGGCGACGGTGTCCCACACCGTGGCCCACGAGGTGACTTCGCTGCCGGTGCCGGCCGTGGTCGGAATGGCGATGATCGGCGTACGACCGAGCGCGTCGCCGTCCTTGCCGGTCTCGAGATGGCGCCGCACCGTGTCGAAGTTGCCCTTCGCGGCGGCCAGCACCTTGGCCGCATCCATCACCGAACCGCCACCCAGCGCGACGATCGCCTCGACCGGTTGCGTCGCGGCGGCATAGGTGCGGCAGGAGTCCGCGAGGCCGATGAAATCCGGGTTGGGGCCGATGTTGCTCACCGTGACGGCCGGGGCACCGGCCTGGGCCACGACGCGCCGGGTCAGCTCGGCGAAGATGCCGCCGCCATTGGCGTCGTCATAGGTCACGAGGCAGTAGGGGCGGCCGGCCAAGGCCTTGCCCAGCGTCTCGAAGACGCCCGTGCCGAACTTCACGTCGACCGGATTCCGATAGCGCCACATCCGCGCTTCACTCCCTTGGCTTTACGGCTTTGGCCTTGTCGGCCTTTTGACAATCCTCCGGCCGCCTCTCACATTTATCCAATTCAAACATTCTCGAACTGGCATTGAGAAAATCAATATGAGGCACACGCAGCTCCGGTCCTTCCATGCCGTGGCGCAGCGGCTGAGCTTCACCGCCGCCGCGCGCGAGCTGGGCGTCAGCCAGCCGACCATCACCAC
This sequence comes from Reyranella humidisoli, assembly GCF_019039055.1. Classification (NCBI taxonomy): domain Bacteria; kingdom Pseudomonadati; phylum Pseudomonadota; class Alphaproteobacteria; order Hyphomicrobiales; family Reyranellaceae; genus Reyranella; species Reyranella humidisoli. Next base: position 103,454 of record NZ_JAHOPB010000001.1, on the reverse strand, counting down.
GCAGGTGAAATCGCTGGAGCAGGAATTCGGCGTCGAGTTGTTCGTGCGCCGTGGCCGACGCATCGAACTCACCGAGACCGGTGGCGGCCTTCTGGACATCACGCGCCGGCTCTTCGCCGACGAGAAGGAAGCGGCCGACTATCTCAACGAGACGCGCGGCCTCAAGACCGGCCATCTGCGTGTCGGTGCAGTCGGTCCCTATCACGTCACCGACATGCTGGCGGCCTTCAATGCACGCCATCCTGGCCTCTATGTCTCGGTGACCGTGGGCAATTCGCGCGACACGCTGCGCGACCTGCTGGACTACCGGACCGACGTGGCGGTGCTCGCCCATGTCGATCCCGATCCGCGGCTGGTCGCCATTCCCTATCGCCGCCACCGCGTGGTCGCCTTCTGCCATATCGACCATCCGTTCGCGCAGCGTCGCGGCATTCGCGTGCGCGACATGGAAGGCCAGCGCCTGATCCTGCGCGAGGCGGGCTCGACGACCCGTCGCGCCTTCGATCAGGCGATGCGCGAGGCCCATGTCCGGCCCCAGGTCGTGATGGAGATCGGCAGTCGCGAATCGATCCGCGAGGCGGTCGCCAAGGGGATCGGCATGGGCGTCGTGTCGGAGGCGGAATTCATCCCCGATCCGCGCATCCGGCCGCTGCCGATCACGGATGCCGAGGTCTACACCTACGCCCACGTCGTTCACCTGAAGGAGCGGCAGAACGCACGTCTCGTGCGCGCCTTCCTTCAGGTTCTTGCGGGCTTGCTGCCGGTCAGTTCGCCATCCAGCCGCCGTCGACCATCAGATTCTCGCCGGTGATGAATGTCGCCTCGTCGGAGGCGAGGAAGAGAGCGGCATTGGCGACGTCCTCGGAACGGCCGAGGCGCGGTAGCGGCGTGCGGGCGTGGCTGTAGTCGATCCAGCGCGGCTCGACGGCGCGGCCGGTCTTGCCCGTGAGGATCTTCCCCGGCGCGACGGCGTTGCAGATGATGCTGTCTCTTCCGTAGTCGGACGCGATCTGCCGCGTGATGTAAACCACCGCCGACTTCGAGACGCCGTAGGAGAAATCCTCGGGCGAGGAGATCATGCCGTGCTGCGAGGAGATGTTGACGATGCGCCCGCGCGCCTCGTTGCGGATCTCCTGGGTCAGCATTCGGCGCACGGCGGTGCGGCACATCAGGAAGACGCCGGTGACGTTCACCTCCATCACCCGGTTCCATTCCTCGAGGCTGGTGTCGGTGAGTTTCTTCGCCGAGCGGATGGCGGCGTCGTTGACCACGATGTCTAGCCGGCCGGTCGGCAGGGCCGCCTGCCGCACCGCTTCCTCTACATCCTTCTCGCTCGACACATCACCCTGGAAGAACGGCACGTTCAGGATCTTGTGCGTCGGCTCGCCGCCCTCGACCACGGCCTCGGTGATGTCCATCAGCAGAAGGGTTGCCCCTTCCGCCTGGAACTTCCGGGCGATGGCACGGCCGATGCCCGAGGAGGCACCGGTGATGAGGGCGGTCTTGCCCGCAAGGCGGCCCATGTCCGGCGTCAGCCTCGACGCACGCTCGCCCCGCCGTCGACCGGCAGGGTGACGCCGGTGATGAAGCTCGCCTCGTCGGACGCCAGGAAGAGCGCGGCGTTGGCGACGTCCCAGCCGGTGCCCATTTTCTTGCGCAGCGGCACCTTGGAATCGCGCTCGGCCTCGACCTCGGCGCGGCTCTTCTTGAAGGTGCGGGCGCGTGTGTCGACGGCCATCGGCGTGTTCATCAGGCCGGGCAGGATCACGTTCGCGCGGATGCCGTATTGCGCGTTCTGGTAGGCGAGCTGTTCGGTGAAGGACACCATCGCCGACTTGGTCGCCTTGTAGGCCACATAGGGATAGGTGGTGATGACCGCCATCGAGGAGATGTTGATGATCACGCCGCTCTGTTGGGCGCGCATGATCGGCAGCACGTGCTTGGCGGCGAAAATGCAGCTCTTGAGGTTGATCGCCACGCAGCGGTCGAAGGCCTCGCTGGTGATGTCGAGCAGCTCCGCGTCGCCGCCCGACAACGAGACGCCGACATTGTTGTGCAGGATGTCGATGCGGCCCCAGCGGGCATGCGCGTCGTCGACCATGGCCTTGAGGTCGGCGTTGCTGGTCACGTCGGCCTTGAAGGCCATCGCCGTTCCCTGGTTGGCGCCGATCATCTCGACGGTTTCCTTCGCCGATTCGAGATTGTGGTCGACGCAGAGGACCTTGGCGCCTTCCCGCGCAAAAGTGAGCGCGGTGGCGCGGCCGTTGCCCATGCCCTCGCCGGGGCTCTGGCCGGCGCCGACGACGATGGCGACTCGATCTTTCAGGCGCATCACTTCACTCCCGGAATGGGGTACTGCTTCAGCACTTCCTTGTATTGCGGCTCGTTGTCGATCTGCATGGTGGCGAGCACGCGGACGACGGCGCAGTAGAAGGCGATGGTGAGCACCAGGTCGGTCATGTGCTCGTTGGACAGGTCCTTCTTGATCTCCGCGAAGGTGGCGTCGGACATTGCGAGGTCCTTCACCATCTCGCGCGCGCCCCTGAGGACGGCCTTGGTCAGCGGCTCGAGATGGGAGGGCTTGCCCTCGGTCTCGGCCATCAGGCCCTTGATGTCCTCGTCGGTGACGCCGAATTCCTTGCCGATCTTCACATGGTGGGTGAATTCATACTCGGATTTCTCCATCCAGCCGACCTGCAGGATGGCCAGCTCGCGCAGGCGCGTGTCGAGCTTGCTCTTGAAGCGGATGTAGCCGCCCAGCCCGCTGAAGGCCCGCGCCATGTCGGGCGAGTTGACCAGCAGCTTGTGCAGGTTGGTGTTGCGCTTGAGCATGTCGCGATACTCAGGCGCGACCTGGTCGGGCTCGAGATAGGGCAGGCGGGCCATCTTTTGCTTTCCTCCTCATTGTCATCCCGAGCCGAAGGCGAGGGATCCTTGCTGTTGCCTTAAAGATCCCTCGCTGCGCTCGGGATGACACCTGCAGGTGATGGGCGTCAGTGATCTTGCGAATCGCGTGCCGGGCCCTGCAGGGTCACACCGCCGTCGACGACGATCACCTGGCCGGTGATGTAGCGGGCATGGTTGCTGAGCAGGAAGCGCACGGTATGGCCGACATCCCACCCGGTGCCCTCGGTCTTGAGGACGGACGCCCTGGCGCGCTGCGCCCGCGCGGCCTCGCTCATGCCGTTGCCGCGGGCATAGACCATCGGCGTGTACATCGGGCCGGGGCAGATGCAGTTGACGCGGATATTGTCGCGGCCATGGTCGACCGCCATCGCCTGGCTGAGGCCGATCACCGCCGCCTTCGAGGTCGTGTAGGTCGTGAGGCCACGCGGACGCAGCGCCGAAATCGACGAGATGTTCACGATCGAGCCGCCCTTGGCGGTCTTGATCATGGCCGGGATCGCATGCTTGGAGAGCAGGAACATCGTCTCGACGTTCACCTGCATCACGCGGCGATATTCCTCGGACTTCTCCTCGACGACCGAACCGCGGCTGCCGATGCCGATATTGTTGTCGAGGAAGTCGAGCCGGCCCCAGCGATCGACCGCGGCGTCGACCAGCCGCTTGCACTCGGCTTCCTGCGTCATGTCGCCGGCATGGGCCGCGGCATGCTGGCCGCCCTCGGCCTTGATCATCTCGACCGTGCGTTCCGCGAGCTTCAGGTCGCGGTCGGCCACCAGTACATGGGTGCCGGCGCGGGCCAGCAGGATCGCCGCGGCACGGCCGTTGCCGATGCCGTCGCCGGCGGCGCCGCCGCCGGCAATTATCGCGACCTTGCCGGCAAGCCCGGCATCGTCCTCTGGACCTTTCACGAATTCCTCCTCAGGGCAGGCCGGCGCCGGGCACGTCCACGCGCATCGTCTCGATGCGGCCGGCCTTCTTGTCGGCGATGGCCGGCCCGCTGCCGGTGTTGGTGATGACGAAAAGCGTGCGGCGGTCCTTGCCGCCCAGCATGCAGGCGTAGGCCGCGCGCTCGCCGAGATCGAGCGCATGCGTGACCTTGCCGCCTTCGAGCACACGGACCATCTGATGCGTGAAGGCGCCGGTGACCCAGATACCGCCCTCGGCATCGAGGCAGATCCCGTCGGGATTGCAGGTCGGCGTTTCCGCCCAGACGCGGCGATTGGACAGCGTGCCGTCAGCGGCGATGTCGAAGGCCGTCAGGCACTTGGCGAAGGTCTCGGCGATGATCATCGTCCTGCCGTCGGGCGTAATGACCGTGCCGTTGGGGAACATCAGCCCGTCGGCCGCGGCATGGACGGAGCCGTCGGGATCGATGCGGGCCAGCACGGCCGGACGCGGGCTCTCGCCGGCATGTCGGTCGAAGCCGAAATTGCCAACATAGGCGCGGCCCCTGGCATCGACGATCATGTCGTTGCACAGGCCGGTCGCGATCGCGCCCAGCTCGGCCTCGACGGTGAGCTTGCCGCCTGCGAAGCGCATCAGCCGGCGGTCGGTCATGCTCACGATCAGCATAGTGCCGTCGGGTCGCCAGCCCAGGCCGGACGGCTGGCCGGGCACTTCGACGATCGTCTCGGCCTTGCCGCTCTCGTCGACCGTGCGGACCTGATGGACGTAGAAGTCGCTAAAATAGAGCCGGTCGTCCCGCCAGCGCGGGCCCTCACCGAAGGAAAGGCCGTCGAGCAGCGGTTCGAGTTTCATGGGCACGTTGTCATCCTGAGCGAAGCGAAGGATCCTTCGCTGCGCTCGGGATGACACCCTTTGCGTTTGTCGATCATTGGCGGTCCCACTCAATCTTGAAGGAATTGCCTTCGGGTTTGACGTAGCCGGCATTGGCGCCGGGGAAGTGGGCGGGGCAGAGCAACGCGTTGCTCTCGACGCAGTCCTCGAGGAGCTTGCGGCGCGAGACGGCGGACATCGCCTGATCCCAGCAGAACTGGCTCGACCAGTCGGGGTGATAGACCTGGATCGGGTGGTGCATGATGTCGCCCGAGAAGCAGGCCTGCTTTCCCTGATCCTTCAGGTTGATGGCGATCGAACCCGGCGTGTGGCCCGGATAATCCTTGATGGTGAGCAGCGGATCGGGCTGGTGATCCTTGTCGATCATCACGGCCTTGCCGGCCTCGACGATCGGAAGGACCGAATCGTCGAACGAGCCGTCGTTCACTTTGCCTTCACCCTGGCTCTTCCGCTCGCTTTCCCAGTGCGCGTATTCGCGCTTGGCGAACAGGTACTTCGCGTTGGGAAAGGTCGGAACCCAGCGGCCGTTCTCCAGCCTGGTGTTCCAGCCGACATGGTCGACGTGCAGATGCGTGCACATCACGAAGTCGACGGACTCGGGCGGACAGCCGCAGGCCTTCAGGCGGTCAAGGAACGGCGTGTCGAGGTTGTTCCAGCCCGCATTGTGGCGCTGCTTGTGATTGCCGAGACAGGTGTCGATCAGGATCGTGTGCTTCGGTGTCTTCACGATCCAGGTATGGACCGAGCCGATAAGCCGGTCGCTGCCGTCCTGCACGTGCTCCGGCACCATCCAGCTCTTCTGAGCGTCGAAGGCTTCCTGATCGAACTTCGGGAACATGCGGCCGGGCTTGAAGCCCGGGCCGCAGATTTCCTCGACCTTCTCGATGGTGGCTCCGCCCAGCTTTCGCACGGTCATGGCGTGGCTTCCTTCAGGAATTGAGCGCTAGAACGTCACGACGCTGCGGATCGACTCGCCCTTGTGCATCAGGTCGAAGGCATCGTTGATCTTCTCGACCGGCATGGTGTGGGTGATCAGCGAATCGATGTCGATCTTGCCGTCCATGTACCAGTCGACGATCTTCGGCACGTCGCGGCGGCCCTTGGCGCCGCCGAAGGCGGTGCCCATCCAGGTGCGGCCGGTGACGAGCTGGAACGGGCGCGTGGCGATCTCCTGGCCGGCGCCGGCGACGCCGATGATCACTGACTTGCCCCAGCCGCGATGGCAGCATTCCAGCGCCTGGCGCATCAGCTTGGTGCTGCCGACGCATTCGAAGCTGTAGTCCGCGCCGCCGTCGGTCAGCTCGACGAGATGTGCGACGAGATCCTTGTCGCCCAGGTCCTTCGGATTGACGAAGTGCGTCATGCCGAACTTGCGGCCCAGCGCCTCGCGCGCCGGGTTGAGATCGACACCGACGATCATGTTGGCGCCAACCATGCGCGCGCCCTGCAGCACGTTGAGGCCGATGCCGCCGAGGCCGAACACCACGACATTGGCGCCGGGCTCGACCTTGGCCGTATTGATGACGGCGCCAATGCCGGTCGTCACGCCGCAGCCGATGTAGCAGACCTTGTCGAACGGCGCGTCGGGGCGAATTTTCGCCAGCGCGATCTCGGGCAGCACCGTGTAGTTCGAGAAGGTCGAGCAGCCCATGTAGTGATGGATCTTCTTGCCCTTGATTGAGAAGCGCGACGAGCCGTCGGGCATCACGCCCTGGCCTTGGGTCGCGCGGATCGAGGTGCAGAGGTTTGTCTTGCCCGAGAGGCAGGATTTGCACTGCCGGCATTCGGGTGTGTAGAGCGGGATCACATGGTCGCCCTTCTTCAGCGACACGATGCCTGGCCCGACATCGACCACGACGCCCGCGCCCTCATGGCCGAAGATCACCGGGAACAGGCCCTCGGGATCGCCGCCGGAGCGCGTGAACTCGTCGGTGTGGCAGACACCCGACGCCTTGATCTCGACCAGGACCTCGCCGAACTTCGGCCCTTCGAGATCGACGGTCTCGATCTCGAGGTTCTTGCCGGCTTCGAAACAGACGGCTGCCTTTGTCTTCACGCGATGCCCCCTCAAAACACTGGTGATCAAACCTAGAGCAGGGGGCCGCCCACCGTCTACGCTGCGGCGCGGCCGGCGAGCCTGTGCGCCATTTCCGACTTCGCCTCGCGGTATTGGCTGACGAGACGCCGGACGAGGTCGGCGGCACCTGGCACGTCCTCGATGTTCCCGACGCCGTGGCCGGCTGTGTAGATGTCCTTCCAGCGCTTCTTGTTCTCCTGCGCGCCGACGATCTTGCCGGGCAGGGTGGTGCGCAGCACGTCAAGGTCGATGCCGGCGGCAAGAAGGCTCGGCGTCAGCCAGTTGGCCGGGGCGCCGTCGATCGAGGCGGTGAGGAACACGTCGGTGGCGCGTGTGCCGAGGATCATGTCCTTGTGTGCCTGTGCCGCCATCGCCTCCTTCGTCGCGATGAAGCGCGTGCCGATATAGGCGAGGTCGGCACCCATCGCTTCGGCCGCCAGCACGTCGCGCCCCGTGGTCTGGCCGCCCGCCAGCACGACGGCAAAGCTGTCGCCGAGCTGTCGCACCTCGTTCATCAGGGCGAAAGGATTGATCGTGCCGGTATGGCCGCCGGCGCCGCCCGCCACGGCGATCACGCCGTCGACGCCGGCTTCCAGCGCCTTCTCGGCGTGCCGCCGGTTGGCGATGTCGTGCAACGCCACCGCGCCCCAGCCATGGATACGCTTGATGGCATCGCCCGGCGCACCCTTGGAGGTGAGCACGACTGGCACCTTGTATTTCTCGACCAGTTCGAGATCGCCCTGGTAGCGCGGGTTCGAGGCATGGACGACGAGATTGACCGCCCAGGGTGCGGGCTTCTTGCCGGCATCCTCGAGGCGCTTCATGCCCTCGACCATCTCGTCGAGCCAGCCCTGGAACTCCTCGCGGCTGCGCGTGCCGTGGGCGGGGAAGCTGCCCATCAGCCCTTCGCCGCAGCAGGCGAGCGTCAGCGCCGGATTGGAAACCAGGAACATCGGCGCGGCGATGGCGGGGATCGCCATGCGCTCCATCAACTTGTGCACTTCGGCGCGCGGCATGTCTCAAACCTCTCCGATGGTGGGCGTGGTCGAGGTCACGCCGCTGTCGTTCAATTGTTTCAGGCAGGTATCGTCGTAGCCCAGCAACTCGCGCAACACCTCGTCGGTGTGCTGGCCGAGATCGGGCGCGGGCCGTTCGATGACGAGGCCTTCGCCGCCGAGGCGGTAGGGAAGGCCTTTCACGAGGCCCCCGTTCTCGTCGCGCACCAGGGTCACGCCCTGCAGGGCGGTGTCGCGCAGAAGATCGTTGCCGTCGAAGCAGGGCGCGGCGGCAATGCCCCTGGCGAGCAGCGCCGTGACGGCGGCATCGCGCGGCTTGCTGGCGCAGAAATCAGCCATCGAGGGATCGGGCGCGTCGAGGGTGACGGCCAGCCATCTGCCGTCGGCACACTTGTAGGAGTCCTGCTGCGCCACACCCGCCTCGGTATTGCCGCGCGGCGCCAGCCGGGCAGCGGCGAGAATTTCCTCGCCGAGCGTGAACGACGCGACTTCGCGCTGGGAGAAGTCGAGAAAGGCGCCCTTGCCGGTGCGGCGTGCTTCGGTGACGGCGGCGATCACGATGCCGGTGGCGAACAGCGACACGATCTGGTCGGGATAGTTCACGTCCATGCCCGAGATGCGCGGCTCCTCGCCCTCGTAGCCGGTGAGGGAGGCGATGCCGGACGTCGCGTCGAGCGTGCTGCCGAACGAGACGTTCATGCGCTCGGGGCCGGTGTCGCCCTGGCTGGAGATGGCGGCGAACACCAGGCGCGGATTGATCGCGCTCAGCTCCTTGTAGCCGAGGCCCGCACGATCGAGCACACCGCGGCGGAAGTTCTCGACGACGACATCGCACTTCGCAGCGAGTTCACGGATGACGCGCTGGCCCTCGGGATCCTTCAGGTTCAGCGCCAGCCCGCGCTTGTTGCGGTTGGTGAAGCGGAACTGCGGCGAGCGGTTCCACCAGCCGTCGTCATTGTCGATCTTGCCGACGACGCGGAAGGGATCGAGATAGGCGCCTGACTCGATCTTGATCACGTCGGCGCCAAGATCGGCCAGCATGGCCGAGGTGTTCGCGCCCGCGGTCAGCAGGCCGAAGTCGAGCACGCGTATGCCGGCGAGAGGACGGTCATTCGCCTCCCCATTCAAATGGGGAGGTGCCGAGGTCTTCCGAGGCGGAGGGGGCATGGACCCTGTCGGCCCAGTCTTGACCCCTTCACCCTCGTATGACGAGGGCACCTCCCCATTTGAATGGGGAGGCGAGAGGTCAGGCGCCGGGCGCGGCGAAAAGGAGCGGCCGTTCCACTGCACCGGCAACTGCGGCAGCCGCAGCGTGCCCTCGGTCGGATGCAGCATGTCGGCCAGGAAGCCGCGCGCCACGTACTGCTCCGTCTGCAGCAGCTCTGCTGGCGAGAAGATCGGACCGAACGGCACGCCCTTGGCCTGTGCCGCCTTCTGGATTTCTTCGCGCGTCTTGTCGGCGAACCAGGGCGCCAGTGCCGCATAGAGTTCGGCGATGTTCTGGCGGCGGCCCGTCCGCGTGTTGAACTTCGGGTCGTCGAGGCGCGGATCGCCGACCAGCGCGCGGGTCGCGGGCCATTGCGTCACCGTGTAGACGACCGCGACATGGCCGTCGCGGCACGGCAGGACCTGGAATTCCGAGTTCCTGCCCTCACGACCGGGCGAGGTGCCGGACGCAGCGGCCCCAGAGGCCGCCTTCCAGTTCACCCACTGCATCACCTCGGCCAGCGACACGCGCACCGACGGCGCCGGCCGCCCCGCGTCGCGTGCGGCGAGGGCTGCCATCAGGCCGGTGAAGGCCGTGAGGCCGGCTGGATAGGAGGCCTGGTGTCCGCCGAGCTTCAATGGCTTGCGCGCGGGCTCTCCCACCATGTGCATCAGCCCGCCCAGCGCCTGGATCGCCAGTTCGCTGACGGGACGCTGCGCGGCGTCCATCTCGAGCGGAAAGGCCGCGATTTCGACCGGTGTGGCCTTGCCGGTGCGGAGCATCGACGCGACCGAAGCTGGCTCCTCGAACAGCACGACGTCGGCGGCTTCGACCAGACGCGCGAGCGTGCCGCGGCCGGACTCGCTGCCGAGATCGAGTTGCAAGGAGCGCTTCGACGTGTTGAGAAACTGAAAGAGCGCGCTTTCGCCCTGCGGCAGCAGCGGCGGCGCCGCTCGCACTGGATCGCCGCCGGCCGGTTCGATCTTGAGCACGTCGGCGCCGAGGTCGGCGGCGATCTTGGCGGCGAGCGACGTCGCAAGACGCAGGCAGAGCGGCACTTTCGCGTCATTCACCTCGACGATGTGGAAACCTGCGAGCGGCAGGGCGGAAGCCTCGTTCATCGCGGGATGATCTGCGCAAGCCGGTGCTGCGGTCAACGCTGCGCGCATGCTACCGTCGTACGTGACGGAGGACTTCATGGCACAGACCGGCAATCACAAGGGACTTACGTTCGGCATCTTCCTGGCGCCGTTCCATCGCGTGGGCGAGAACCCGACGCTCTCGATGGCGCGCGACATGGAGCTGATCGAATGGATCGACGAGCTGGGCTATGACGAGGCTTGGATCGGCGAGCACCATTCCGCCGGGTGGGAAACAATCGCCTCGCCGGAAGTCTTCATCGGCGCCGCTATCGAGCGCACGCGCTACATCCGCCTCGGCTCGGGCGTCACGAGCCTGCCCTATCATCATCCGCTGATGGTCGCGAACCGCTTCGTGCAGCTCGACCACATGTCGCGCGGCCGCACGATGCTGGGCTGCGGTCCGGGCGCGCTGCCGTCCGACGCCTACATGATGGGCATCGATCCCTCGACCCAGCGGCCGCGCATGGAGGAGGCGTTGGAGGCGATCATGCGCCTGCTCGAATGCAAGGAACCGGTCACGATGAAGACCGACTGGTTCGAGCTGAAGGAGGCCAGGCTGCATCTCGCGCCCTACAGCTATCCGCATTTCCCCATCGCCTGCGCCAGCACCATCACGCCCTCGGGCATGATCGCCGCCGGCAAGCACGGGCTCGGCGTCCTGTCGATCGGCGCGGGCATTCCGGGCGGGCCGGAGATGCTCGGCAAGCAGTGGGGCATCTACGAGGAGACCGCGGCCAAGCACGGCAAGACGGCGGATCGCGGCAAGTGGCGCGTCGTGGTGAACTGCCACGTGACCGAGGACGACGAGCAGGCGTTGCGCGAAGTCCATGCCGGCGAACGCCGCGAGACCATGACCTATTTCGAGGACACGCTGGGCCGCCCGCCCGGCCGTGCCGACGACCCGCTGCGCGACGGCGTGAAGATGGGCACGACCCTGGTCGGAAGCCCCGACACGGTGGCCAAGGGCATCGAGCGGCTGCTGGCCTTCTCGAACGGCGGCTTCGGCGGCGTGCTGTTCCGCGCCCACGAATGGGCGACGCGCGAGCAGACGATGCGCTCCTACGAGCTGTTCGCGCGCTACGTGATGCCGCGCTTCCAGGGCTCGCTCGACACGATCGTCAACTCGAACCAGTGGGCCAAGGACAACCGCAAGGGCATCTTCGGGCCCAACGTCGCGGCGGTGAAGAAGGCCTTCACCGACGCCGGCCGCGAGGCTCCCGAGGAGTTCCGCGCCCGCACGCCCGGCGCCCGCGATGTCTAAAGGAGAACCCGTCGTCTCGACCGGAGCCGAGCGTAGCTCGGCGTAGTGGAGAGACGACGGAGGTTTATGTCAGCCTAGAACGTCTTCTTCGTTCCCGGTTGGGCGTCGATCACCTCGATCGACGACTGGCCCAGCGCCGCCTTGTATTCGGCTGGCGTGCCCCTGAGGAACGGGTTGCTGGCATAGTGCATGGGCCACGCCATCTTGGGCTTGATCAGCTCCTTGGTGGCGTAGGCGGCGGCCTTCGGGTCCATCACGAAGTGGCCGCCGATCGGCACCAGCAGCAGGTCGGGCTTGTAGTATTCGCCGATCAGCTTCATGTCGCCGAACATGCCGGTGTCGCCCATGTGGTAGATCTTGAAGCCGTTCTCCAGCTCGATGATGAAGCCGCAGGGTTCGCCGGCGGCGTAGCTCGTGTCCTTGCCGGTGACCGGGTCCTTGAGGATCATTTCCGAGGAATGGTCGGCATGGACCATGGTGATCTTGACGCCGGGGAATGGCTCGATGGTGCCACCCTTGCTCATGCGCGGCACGAGATTGGCGGGCATCAGGCCGAGCGTCGCCAGCGTCTGGTTGAGGCCGGCTGGCGCCCAGATCGGCGCGTTGTTCTTCTTGGAGATCTCCAGAGCATCGCCCAGATGATCGCCGTGACCGTGTGTCACCAGGATCAGATCGACCTTGCCGATCTTGTCGAGGTCCTTCAGCTCCGGCGGGATCCTGGTGGCGCCCATGATCCAGGGATCGATCATGATCACCTTGCCGCTCTGGGTGGTGAGCTTGAAGGCGGCCTGGCTGTACCAGAGCAGCTCGGCCTTGCCTTGCGCATGAGCCGTGCCGGCGAGCGTCAGGCAGACCGCGGCGATCGCGGAAAGAAGACGGAAAACCATGTGGCGGTGCTCCCCGATTGTTCCACAGAGCCTAGCATCGTTCTTCGCAGCGAAAGAGCGCACTTTCCTGTGAGCCTGCGATCCCTCACCATGTGCACCGCACAATGACGAGGGAGATGGCACGCCTATGAGCATCAAGGGCAAGGCCTATATCGCCGGAATTTACGAACATCCGACCCGGCTCGCGAAGGACATTTCGCTGGCGCAGATTCATGCGCAATGCGCCAAGGGCGCGCTGGAGGATGCGGGTCTCACCAAGGACGACGTCGACGGCTATTTCTGCGCCGGCGACGCGCCGGGCCTCGGCCCGATGTCCATGGTCGAATACATGGGCCTCAAGGTCCGCCACGTCGATTCGACCGACACCGGCGGCTCCTCCTACGTGCTGCACGTCGGCCACGCCGCCGAGGCAATCGCCGCGGGCAAGTGCAAGGTGGCGCTGATCACGCTGGCCGGCCGCCCGCGCGCCGAGGGCATGGCGACCGGCACCGTGCCGCGCAGCCGCGGCGGCACGCCGACGCCCGACGATCCGTTCGAATTCCCCTACGGTCCGACGGTGGTGAACATGTACGCGATGTGCGCCATGCGCCACATGTACGAGTACGGCACGACCTCCGAGCAGCTCGCCTGGATCAAGGTCGCGGCGTCGCACCACGCGCAGTACAATCCGCATGCGCTGCTGAAGGACGTGGTCACGGTCGAGGAGGTCGTCAACTCGCCGGTCATTTCCGATCCGCTGCACCGTCTCGACTGCTGCGTCATCACCGACGGCGGCGGCGCGATCGTCGTCGTGGCGCCGGAGATCGCGGCCAAGCTCAAGCGGCCGAAGGTCAAACTGCTGGGCTCGTCCGAGTTCGTGAAGACGCAGATGGGCGGCAAGGTCGATCTCACCTATTCGGGCGCCCGCTTCACCGGCGCGGCGGCCTTCGCCGAAGCCGGCGTGAAGCCCGGCGACATCAAGTACGCCTCGATCTACGACAGCTTCACCATCACGGTGCTGATGCAGCTGGAAGATCTCGGCTTCTGCGAGAAGGGCAAGGGCGGCGCGTTCGTGGCCGACGGCAACCTGATCGCCGGCACCGGCAAGCTGCCGTTCAACACCGATGGCGGCGGCCTGTGCAGCAACCATCCGGGCAATCGCGGCGGCCTCACCAAGGTTCTCGAGGCGGTGCGTCAGCTCCGCGGCGAAGCGCATCCCAAGGTGCAGGTGCCCAATTGCAATCTCGCGGTCGCGCATGGCACGGGCGGATCGCTCGGCCTGCGGCACGGCAGCGCCACCGTCATTCTGGAAAGGGAGTAACCCATGGCCGAGACCAAGGAACGCAAGCTGCCCGCGCCGGCCATCAGCGACGAGACGCAGGCCTACTGGGACGCCGCCGGCAAGGGCAAGCTGCTGGTGCGCAAGTGCACCGCGTGCGGCCAGGCGCATCATTATCCGCGCACGATCTGCCCCTTCTGCTTCAGCGACAAGACCGAGTGGGTCGAGGCGTCGGGCAAGGGCACGATCTATTCCTACAGCGTCATGCGCCGCGCGCCGGTGCCCTACGCGATGGCCTATGTGACGCTGGCCGAGGGCCCGCGCATGGTGACCAACATCGTCGACTGCGACTTCGACAAGCTGAAGTGCGAGCAGCCGGTGACGGTCGTGTTCAAGCCGACCGACGGCGGCCCGCCGCTGCCGATGTTCACCCCGGCCTGACGCCGGCATTCGGGGCCCGCGTCAGCGGGCCCCGCGCCTCTTCACGAGTTCGGCAGCACCGATGTGCCGCGAACTCGAAGGCCAGGACATCAGCGGGCGACATCGAACACATAGCGGTCCGGTCGCAGCAGCGCCGCCCGGACGCCGTGCTGTTTCAGCCAGTCCTTTCCGACGTCGGGTAGCGGCACAGCATCGGGCTTGACGCTCTCGAGCAATGGCGTCTCGCCGACGATTGCGAAGCGCGGGCCGATCGCGTCATCCATCAGTCGGCCGTCGGCCAGCCTTGGCTGAGGGAAGATCATTCCGACCGGCGGCGCCGCCTCGGCTCGATGGCCGCGGCCGAGCTGGGGCTGTGGAAAGTCGAAAAGCGACGCCCCCGCGGCAAAGCGGGCATCCCGTGCCGCGGCGGCGGCGGGATCGGTCTCCTGCAGGATGGCGCCGAGCCTCACCGCCAGCTCGATGAACGCGCGGACGTGAGGCACGCGTTCGCTCTCGTATGTATCCAGCAAACCGTCATCGGACTCGCCTCTGACGACGGCCGCGAGTTTCCACGCGAGGTTGGCGGCATCCCTCATCCCGGCGCACATGCCCTGGCCGAGGAAAGGCGGCGTCTGATGGCAGGCGTCACCCGCCAGCAGCAGCCTGCCCCGTCGCCACCCTTCGTGGACGACCGAGTGAAACGTATAGACGGCGCTGCGTTCGAGCCGGGCATCCTGCGGCCCCACCCAGCGCTCGATCATCGGCCAGAAGATGGCAGGTTCGGTGAGGCGGGCGGGATCGTCGCCCGGCATCAGCATGATCTCCCAGCGCCACCGCCGGCCGCCGACATGGACGACCGTCATGGGCCGTGCCGGGTCGCAGAGCTGGATCGTGTAGTCGGGCAGGGCCTGCACCCTCGGCCGCTCGAGATCGCACAGAAGGTCGACTACCAGCCAGGGCTGGTGCAGGCCGAGGTCGTGCGAATGGCCGCCGATGGCGTGGCGGACCATCGAGCGGGCGCCATCGCAGCCGACGACGAAACGGGCAGCCAGTTCGTCGGTCGAGCCGATCTCGCGGCCGAGATGAACGCGCACGTTGGGAAAGCGCGTCAGGCCGGCGCGCAGGATCTGCTCGAGGATCGGTTGATGAAAATACCAGTTGCCCGCCCAGCCCTGCGGGCCGGGCCCCTCGAGGCCTCGCCGAACCATGAGCGTGACACCCGTGGCGTTGACGAAGTGCATCCCCTTCGACGAGGCGCGAGACGCGGCGGCGATGGCTGGGGCGAGGCCGGCCGACTGGAAGATGCGCATGACCTCGCCGTCGAAGTGCACGGCGCGCGGTAGCGGATGGATGTCGCGCTCCCGGTCGTAGATGTCGACCGAGAGCCCGGCCTGCCCCAGCAGGTTGCCCAGCAGCGCCCCCACCGGTCCGCAGCCAACGATGGCGACATCGGGAACGGGGGGCGTCATGTTGCGCGTCCGGCGGGCGCTAGGACCTCAAGGCTTCCCACACGCGCTCGGGCGTCGCCGGCATGTTGATGTGCTTGCCGCCCAGCGCATCGGAGATGGCGTTCATCACCGACGGCAGGGAGCCCGCGCAGCCGGCCTCGCCGCAGCCCTTGGCGCCCAGCACGTTCGTCTTCGCCGGTACCGAGTGATAGTCGATCTTGAAGGACGGCGCGTCGCCGGCGCGCGGGATGGCGTAGTCGGTGAAGCTGCCGGTGAGCGGCTGGCCTTCCTCGCTGTAGACGACGTGCTCGAAGATCGCCTGGCTGATGCCCTGCACGACGCCGCCATGGCTCTGGCCTTCGACCAGCATCGGATTGATGACCGTGCCGAAGTCGCCGACCATCGTGTACTTCACGACCTCGACGTGGCCGGTGTCGGGATCGATCTCGACTTCGGCGACATGCGCGCCGTTGGGGAAGGCCGAGGGCGCGGCCTCGTGGACGTGGCTGACGTCGAGCGTGTCGGGCACGCCCTCGGGCAACTTCAGGCCGCCGCGCAGCTTGCTCGCGAGTTCCATGATGCCGATGCCGCGGTCGGTGCCGACGATCTCGAAGCGGCCGCGCTTGAACTCGATGTCGGCGGCCGAGGCTTCCAGCGCGACGCCCGCGATCTGCTTGCCCTTCTCGATCACCTTGTCGGAGGCTTCGACGATCGCCGCGCCCGACGCCATGATCGACTTCGATCCGCCGGTGCCGCCGCCGGCGATCAGCAGGTCGCTGTCTCCCTGCTTCAGCTTGATCCGGTCGAACGGGATGCCGAGCTTGGTCGTCAGCACCTGCGCGAAGGCCGACCAGTGGCCCTGGCCGTAGTCCAGCGTGCCGGTGATGATCGTGACGTCGCCGTTCTCCTCGAAGCGCAGCCCGCCCATCTCGTTCATCGGCGGTGCCGTCACTTCGAGATAGTCGCCGATGCCGATGCCGCGCAGCTTGCCGTGCTTCCGGCTCTCTTCCTTGCGCGCCTCGAATCCCGCGACGTCGGCCAGTTCTAGCGCCTTGTCGAGCAGCACGGTGAACTCGCCGCTGTCGTAGGTCGTGCCCGAGGCGGTCTTGTAAGGCATTTCCTCGGGCTTGATGTGGTTGCGCCGGCGCATCTCCATCTGGTCGAGGCCCATCTCGCGGGCAGCGGTGGTGATCAGGCGCTCCATGAAATAGTTGGCTTCCGGACGGCCCGCGCCGCGATAGGCGCCGATCGGCGAGGTGTGGGTGAAGGCCACCTTGGTCTGAACCTCGATCAGCGGCGTGCGATAGACCGCGGCGAGATTGCGCGAGACACCCAGCGCGCCCATGGCGGCGCCGACGTTCGAGAGATAGGCGCCGAGATTGGCGTAGCCCTTCAGGCGCACCGCGAGGAAGGTGCCGTCCTTGTCGAGCGCCAGCTCGGCGTCGAAATCATGGTCGCGGCCGTGCTGGTCGCTGAGGAAACTGCCCGAACGGTCGTCGGTCCACTTGACCGGACGGCCGAGCGCCTTGGAGGCATGGAAGAGGCCGGCATATTCGGGGTAGGGCGAGCCCTTCATGCCGAACGAGCCGCCGACATTGCCGGTCACGACGCGCATCTGAGCCGGCTTGATGCCGAGCAAGGCCGCCATCTGGTTCTTGAGGCCGAACACGCCCTGGCAGCCGGCATGGAGCGTCGAGCGGTCGGTCTCCTTGTCGTAGTGGCCGATCGCGGTGCGCGGCTCCATCGCGCAGACGACGATGCGGTTGCTGACGAGGTGCAGCTTCGTCACATGCGCGGCCTTGGCGAAGGCTTCGTCGACCTTCGCGCTGTCGCCATACTGGAAGTCGGCGCAGACATTGCCAGGCACGTCGTCGAACACGATGGGCGCGCCAGGCTGGGCGGCCTCGCGCGCATTTGTGACGGAGGGCAGGGCCTCGATGTCGAGCATCACCGCCTCGGCGGCGTCGCGCGCCTGCGCCTGGGTCTCTGCGACGACGAAGGCGACGGGATCGCCGACGAAGCGTACCTTGTCGGTGGCGAGCGAATAGCGCGTCGGCGTCTTCATCTGCGAGCCGTCGCGGTTCGGTACCATCATCACGGTCTTCAGCGGGCCATAACCGGCAGCGTTTAGATCGGCGCCTGTCCAGATGCCGAGCACGCCCGGCATGCCGCGCGCCTCCTCGGCGTCGATGCCTTTCAGCAGGCCGTGCGCCACCTGGCTGCGGACCATCACCGCATAGACCTGGCCGGGAAGGTTGATGTCGTCGGTGTAGCGACCCTGGCCTTTGAGAAGCGTGGGATCTTCCTGGCGAGGGACCGGCTGGCCGACGCCAAATTTCATCAAATCGGTCGTGTCGGCGGCGAGAGGCGCGTTCATGGGTGTTCCGCTTCGAAAAGTGGGGGATTTGAACGTCATCATAGCGCAGCGAGGCATGGGCTGTGCTAGGGATTCGGACATGTCGAACCTCGATCCCGTCACTTTGACAGTCATCCAGAACGGCCTGATCCAGGTCTGCAACGAGATGGATCTGGCTTTCGTGCGTGCGGCCTTCTCGCCGGTGATCTCCGAGGGCATGGACCGCTCGGACGGCATCTACGATACGGTCGACGGCTCGCTGATCGCCCAGGGCGAACTCGGCCTGCCGGTTTTCGTCGGCACCATGCAGTTTTCGACCCGCGCCGTGATCGAGCGGGTGAAGACGCACTATGCCGGCAAAGTCGATCCGGGCGACGTGTTCATCGTCAACGATCCCTATCTCGGCGGCACGCATCTGATGGATGTGCGCTTCGTGAAGCCGTTCTTCTACAAGGGCGAGCTGTTTGCCTGGCTCGCCAACACGGGCCACTGGCCGGACGTCGGCGGCATGGTGCCGGGCGGCTTCTCCGCCAGCGCCACCGAGGTCGAGCAGGAGGGGCTGCGCCTGCCGCCTGTGAAATTCTTCAAGAAGGGCGAGATGGACCAGGAGATCCTGTCCATCATCATGTCGAACATCCGCATCGCCGATCAGCGCATCGGCGACATCAAGGCCCAGGCCGCCGCGCTGACGACCGGCGAGGTGCGGCTCACCGAGCTGATCGACCGCTACGGCGCCGAGGTGGTGCGCGCCGCGATCGCCGAGATGCGCCACCGCGCCGAGCGCCAGATGCGCGCGAAGATTACCGGCATTCCCGACGGCATCTACGAGGGAACCTCGCAGGTCGACAGCGATGGCGTCGTCGATGAGCCGCTCACGATCAAAATGAAGATCACGAAGAAGGGCGACGAGCTCACCTTCGACATGACGGGATCGAGCCCGCCCTGCCGCGGTCCGATGAACAGCGTGATCGCCACCACCAAGTCGGCGATCTACCTCGCGGTAAAGCATGTCTTCCCCGACGTGCCGATCAATGCCGGTACTTTCGAGCCGCTGCGCATCGTCGAGCCCGAGGGCACGTTCCTGTACGCGAAGTATCCGCGGCCGGTATCGGGCTGCGCGGCCGAGGTGAGCCAGCGCATCGCCGAGGCGGTGTTCGCGGCGCTGACCAAGGCGATCCCCGACCTGCTGTTTGCCGCGCCGGCCGGGACCTCCGGTAACCTGGGTGTCGGCGGTTACGATCCGGAGCGCAAGCGCAACTACATCATGTATCTCTTCACCGGTGGCGGATATGGGGGCTTCCAGGGCGGCGACGGGTTGAGCAACGGCTGCTCGACGATCGGCATCTCCAAGATGCCGCCGGTCGAGGTGCTGGAGCAGTTCTATCCGGTGCTCTTCGAGGAATTCTCCCTGCGCGAGGGCTCGGGCGGTGCCGGCGAGTTCCGCGGCGGCTTCGGCATCAACTACGCGATCAAGCTGCGTCGCGGCGAGGCGCGCGTGTCGATGGTGATGGACCACGGCCGCACCGGGCCGCAGGGCGTGCTGGGCGGCCATGCCGGCGGTGCCAACACGGTGCAAGTCGACCAGGGCGGCCAGACCTACCGTCCGCCACATCTTTCAAAGGACCAGGACATCGAGCTTGGCGTCGGCGACGTCGTGCGCGTTTCGACCCCGGGCGGCGGTGGCTTCGGCGATCCCGCCAGGCGCAGCCGGGAGTCGATCGCCCGTGACGTGGCGCGCGGTTACTACACCGCCGCCGAGGCGCGCGAGAAGTTCGGTCCGGCGCAGGCCGCCGAATGAGCGCTTATCGGCGTTCGTTCCTTGCCTTGCCGGTCGTCCTGCTGGCCGGCGATGCGCTCGCGCAATCGGCCTCGTGGTTTCCGGTCGAGAGCGCCGACAAGTCGTTCTTCGTCGAGATGCCGGCCGCGCCGGTCTACAAGAAGATCGACACGACGACGCCGGGCGGCACGCCGTTCGTCTACCACTCCTACAGTCTCGAATACCGTCGCCTGTCCTTCGTGGCGCAGAGCGCGCTCTATCCGGCGGACGTCGACGTGCGCCAGCCCAGGCTCAACCTGCAATCCGCGCTCGACGATCGCGCGCAGCGTCTCGCGGGCGGCAAGTGGACCCAGGTCGACTGGAAGAGCGTGCAGGGTGCGCCGGCCGTCGAATCGGTCGGTCCGCTGGCGGGCGGCAATGCTTTGCGCCAGCTCGTCGTGCTGAAGGGCAGCCGCTATGTGTCGCTGGGCTATCTCGCGCCGACCGATGCGATGCGCGCGCCCGAGGCCGAGCGTTTCTTCCGTTCCCTGAGGCTTTTGCCATGACCCTTCCGCGTATCCAGATCCTGGCCCTCGGCGGCACCATCGCGACGGCGCCGGATGCGTCGGGCGCCATGCAGATGGGCCTGGGCGCCGACGATCTCGTCGCGGCCGTGCCGACGCTGGCCGGGCTGGCGGATATCCGCGCGGAAACGGTGTCGCGCGTCGGCAGCCATTCGCTGTCCTTCGACCAGATGCATGCGCTGGCGGCAAAGATCATGGGTCTCGATGTCGACGGCGTGGTGGTGACTCAGGGCACCGACACGCTGGAGGAGACCAGCTTCCTGCTCGACCTGCTGGTCGAGCGCGATATCCCGGTGATCGTTACGGCGGCGATGCGCAATCCCGCACTCACCTCGCCCGACGGGCCGGGCAACCTGCTCGCCGCCGTGCGCGTCGCCTGCGATCCCTGGGTGAAGGCGCATGCGAAGTCGCTGGGCGTCCTCGCTGTGATGCTGGACGAAGTCTATGCGGCGGCGGACGTGCAGAAGGTCCATCCGACGCGCTTCAATGCTTTCGCAGCACCGCAGACCGGTCCGCTCGCCGCCTTGGTCGAGGATCGCGTCGTGCCACTGTCGCTGCCGGTGCGCGCGCCGGTCGAAGCCGCGCGCAAGCGGCTGGTTGCGGCATCGGAGGGCCGGGAACAGCCGGTGGCGCTCTTGTGGCTGGGGCTCGACGAGCCCGGCTACATCCTGGAGGCGATGGTCGATCATCGTGACCAGCTCGGCTATCGCGGCGTCGTGGTGGGGGCGATGGGCGGCGGCCATGTGCCCGAGCGTGTCGCGTCGCTGGTGGGACAGCTCGCGGAGATCATTCCGACGGTCGTGTCGCCGCGCGCCGGCGGCGGGCCGCTGCTGCGCCAGACCTATGGCGGTCCCAGCTCGGAGATCGCGCTGCGCAAGGCCGGTCTCATCTGGGGCGGCCGGCTCAACCCGCTGAAGGCGCGGGTGCTGCTGCAGGCCTGCCTGCGCGCCGGCCTGGACCGGACGGCGATCGCCGAGGTGTTCGAGACTTTCGGCTAACAGTATTCGGCGCGTTCCTGCTTCGCGGCGGCGAAGCCGTGCATGCCCATGTGCCATTGCAGGGCGACGATCATGCCCTTGATCGGCTGCAGCAGGCCGATCGACAGCAGGATCACCATTGGCGCCCAGAGCGCGGCGTGCAGCCAGTAGGACGGCTGGTAGACGATCTCGACATACATCGCGATCGGCACGACCAGATGGCCGACCAGGAAGATCGTCAGGTAGGCGGGGAAGTCGTCGGCGCGGTGATGGTGCAGATCCTCGCCGCAGGCATTGCAACGGTCGGCCACCTTCACGAAGGCGCGGAACAGCTTGCCTTCGCCGCAGGCCGGGCAACGACCCATCATGCCCCGCAGAAGATAGAGACCACCCTTGCCAGCCATCCTGTCCTCCTGTTTGTCCTGCTGGTATATCCATACAGTAAAGCATACATTCAAGAACAAGGAGACAGATTGTATGGATTGGAGCCCTACACTCGATGCTGTCGACGGGCCTGTCTATGAGGGCATCGTCGAGGCGCTGGACCGGGACATTTCCTCGGGCCGGCTGCATCGCGGGCAGCGGCTGCCGACCCATCGGGCGCTGGCCAGGACGCTGGGTATCGATCTCACGACCGTCACGCGGGCCTACAATGAGGCGCGGCGTCGGGGCCTGACCGACGCCCGCGTCGGGCAGGGGACCTTCGTGGCCGAGAGCCGCGCCCGGCCGGCGGGTCAGGCGGCGGCCGGCATCGCGGTCGACCTGTCGATGAACCTGCCGCCGTCGCCCCTCGAGGCCGACCTGGAGGGGCGCATCATGCGCGGGCTCGCCGCCCTGCAGCGCGACCACGGTTTCTCCGATCTCCTGAGCTACCAGCAGGCGGGCGGCAGCACCGTGGACCGAGGCATCGCGGCGGACTGGCTGCGGCGGCGCGTGCGCCATTCCGAGGCGGGCCGGCTCGTGATCTCGCCCGGCACGCAAAGCGCGCTGATGGCGCTGCTGCTGTCGGTGACACGGCCGGGCGACGTCGTGCTCACCGACCGGCTCACCTATCCCGGCTTCAAGTCGGCGGCCGCGTCGCTCGGCGTACGTCTCGTCGGCGTCACGTCGGATGACGGCGGCATGGATCCCTCGGCGCTCGCCGAGGCCTGCCACATGCATTCACCGAAAGCAGTCTATCTCCTGCCGACGATCCACAATCCGACGACGCAGACGATCGGGCAGGCGCGACGCGAGCAGCTCGCGGCCGCGATCCGTCGTCACGATCTCGTGCTGATCGAGGACGATGCCTATGGAAATCTCGAGCCGAAGGTGCAGCCGATCGCCACGTTGATTCCCGAGCGCAGCTATCTCGCGATGACCTTGTCCAAGTGCATGGCCCCCGGCTTGCGCGTCGCCCATGTGCTCACGCCCGATCGCGCCGCTGCGTCGGTGCTCTCCAATGCGCTGCGCACAGTGTCGCAGATGCCCGTGCCGCTGACGGTCGCGCTCGTCAGCCGGTGGATGGCCGACGGTAGCGCCGATGCCATCATATCGGCAGTTGCAGCAGAAGCCGCCGCAAGACAGAAGCTGGCGGCGAGGGCGCTTTCAGGTCAGAGTTATCTCGCCCATCCGAAGGGACATCATGTGTGGCTGCGCTTGCCGGCCGCATGGACCCGGGCGGAGTTTGCCGCGCATGTTCAACGACAGGGGCTTGCGGTGGTTACGAGCGACAGTTTCAGCGTTGACGGCGAGCCTGAGCACGCGATCCGCATCGCGCTGGGCGCCGCGCGCAATCGCTCGGAGCTCGTTGCGGCGCTCGACGTGCTGGTCGTGGCGTTGAAGTCGCCGGCTTACGCGTCGCGTATCGTCTAGGAGAAGGACATCATGTTCGAAGCTTTCGACGCAGTCTTCCTGGCGAGGCTTCAGTTCGCCTTCACCGTCTCGTTCCACTTCATCTTCCCGTCCTTCTCGATCGGTCTGGCGAGCTTCCTCGCCGTGCTCGAAGGCCTGTGGCTGTGGACGGGCCGTCAGGTCTATCTCGACCTGTTCAAATACTGGCTGAAGATCTTCGCGCTCGCCTTCGGCATGGGCGTCGTATCGGGCATCGTGATGTCCTATCAGTTCGGCACCAACTGGTCGGTCTTCTCGGACAAGGCCGGACCCGTGCTGGGGCCACTCATGGCCTACGAGGTGCTGACCGCCTTCTTCCTGGAGGCAGGCTTCCTCGGCGTCATGCTGTTCGGCATGAACCGTGTGGGCAAGGGGCTGCACTTCGCGGCGACGCTTGCCGTGGCGGGCGGCACCTTCTTCTCGGCCTTCTGGATCCTCGCCGCCAACAGCTGGATGCAGACGCCGGCAGGCTACGCGATCAATGCTGGCGGTCAGTTCGTCCCGGCCGATTGGTGGGCGATCATCTTCAATCCGTCCTTCCCCTATCGGCTCGTTCATACCGTCTTCGGCGCCTACCTGACGACGGCTCTGGTCGTCGGCGCCGTTGCCGCCTGGCACCTTCTGCGCGGACGGTTCGACAAATCGGCGAACAGCGAGGGCGTCCGCGTCATGTTCTCGATGGCGATGGGCATGATCACCGTCGTGGCGCCGCTTCAGATCTTCGCCGGCGACCAGCACGGGCTGAACACGCTGGAGCACCAGCCGGTCAAGGTCATGGCCATGGAGGGCCACTTCAAGAGCTATCCCGACGGCGCGCCGCTGGTCCTGTTCGGCTGGCCCGACGAAGCCGCGGGCAAGACTTTGTTCGCCGTGGAGATCCCCAAGGCGTCGTCGCTGATCCTGAAGCATTCGTGGGACGCCCCAATGAAGGGCCTCGACACGGTCGACCGCAAGGACTGGCCGCCGGTGCCTGTCGTGTTCTGGGCGTTCCGGATCATGGTCGGCATGGGCATGCTGATGCTGACCCTGGCGGTGTTCAGCCTGTTCGCCCGTGTCCGCGGGAAACTCTACGACTGGCCGCTGCTGCACCGCTTCGCGCTGGCGATGGGGCCGGCCGGCTTCGTCGCCGTCATCGCGGGTTGGGTGACGACGGAAGTCGGACGCCAGCCCTACACGGTGCACGGCCTGTTGCGCACGGCCGACTCGGCGTCGGCGCTCGATGCGCCGGCCGTGGGCGCTTCGCTTCTGGCCTTCGTCATCGTCTACTTCTTCGCCTTCGGCGCCGGCACCTACTACATCCTGAAGCTCATGTCCCATCCGCCACATCGCGGCGAGGAGGGGCCACGGCGCGACCAGCCCGTGCGGGCCGCGGGCCTCACGCCCGCCCCCGCCGTCGCCGAATCGCTCGCGACCGGCAAGGAGGCCTGATCATGCCATTCGACCTGCCGATGTTCTTCGCCTTCATCATCGCCTTCGCCATCCTGGCCTATGTCGTCATGGACGGCTTCGACCTGGGTGTCGGCATCCTGTTTCCGTTCCTGCCGGTCGGCCGCGAGCGCGACAGCGCCATCAATTCGGTGGCGCCGGTCTGGGACGGCAACGAGACGTGGCTCGTGATGGGCGGCGGTGGCCTGCTGGCGGCCTTCCCGCTGGCCTACGGCATGATCCTGTCGGCGCTCTATGCGCCGATCATCGCGATGCTGCTGGCGCTGGTCTTCCGCGGCGTCGCCTTCGAGTTCCGATGGCGCGACCCGCGCCATCGCCCGCTCTGGGACGTGGCGTTCACTGGCGGCTCCATCGTCGCGGCTCTGGCGCAGGGCATCACGCTCGGCGCGCTGCTGCAGGGAATCGCCGTCCAGAACCGCACCTATGCCGGTGGATGGTTCGACTGGCTGACGCCGTTCAGCCTGCTCGTGGGCGTGAGCCTCCTCTGCGGCTACGCCTTGCTGGGTTCGACCTGGCTGGTGATGAAGAGCGAAGGCTCGCTGCAGGAGCGTTGCTACCGGCTGGCCTTCCGCCTGGCCATCGCCACGATCGTGGCGATGGCGGCGGTGAGCGCGGCGACGCCCTTCCTGCGCGACGCCTACTGGCTGCGCTGGTTCGCCTGGCCGCAGGTTCTTTTCACGGCCCAGGTGCCGGTGCTGGTCGCGGTCGTCACCTTCGTGCTGTTCTGGGGCCTGCGACGCGGCCATCACTACACGCCGTTTCTGATGGCGCTGGCCCTGTTCGGCCTGGGGCTCGCCGGCCTCGGCATCAGCCTCTATCCCTACGTGGTACCGCCGTCGGTCTCGATCTGGGACGCCGCCGCGCCGCACGACAGCCTGAAGTTCATGCTGCCCGGCGTGCTGGTGATGGTGCCCATCATCCTGGCCTATACCGGCTATTCCTACTGGGTGTTCCGCGGCAAGACTGGCCACGAGGGCTATCACTGATGGGCGGCCGGTGATGCCGAAGCCGCGTCAGTGGCTGTGGTTCGTCGGCCTGTGGGCCGGTGGCGTCGGCGTCACCGCCCTGGTGGGCTACGCAATCAAGTTCTGGCTGAAGTAGCGCTGCCGCGCGTCACGTCGTGCGGCGCATCGGCTGGCAATTGGCGGCGAGCGGCGCACCGCCACTGAGAGCCTTGAGCGTGCCGGCATTGTCGCGGCCAGACCATTCCGTCGTGGCATCGGCATAGCGGAAGCCCTGACCCGCGCCCTGATATTCCAGGCGCCACGTCCTGTCGCCCATCGTTACCGACACCCGATTCTTGGCGTAGACGACGGCGACTTCCCTTCGGCCTTCGCAGAGATAGGCGATGCCCGTCGGCGTCGCCTCTTCGGGCGCCGGCCGCGGAATTCCGGTGTTTAGCGGCTGCTCCTGGGCAGTGCAGCCGCTCATCAGGGCCAACGCAACAATCGACAGGCGCTTCATGGTGCGCTTACCTCCTGGGGCGACCATAGCAAATCGCCGAGGAGACGGAATGCCCCTGTTCAAGCTGCGCGACGGAGCCGACCTTCACTACGAGGTGCAGGGCAGCGGCCCCGTGCTGTTTCTGGTCGCCGGTCTCGGCGGCGACGGGCGCTGGTGGGGCGACAACGTGTCCGACCTGGCCCGTCAATTCACCGTCGTCGTGCACGATCATCGCGGCACTGCCCGCAGCAGCCTGTCGCGGATCGACTACAGCGTGGCGCAGATGGCCGACGATGCGCTGCAACTCATCGAAGGGCTGGGATACGACAAGGTTCACTGGTGCGGTCATTCGACGGGCGGCGCCATGGGGCAGGTGCTGGCCATCGAGCATCCGCACCGGATCGACCGGCTGGTGCTGAGCGCCACATGGGCCAGGACCGACGCCTTCTTCCGGCGCCTGTTCGAGATGCGCTCGCTGATGCTGCGCGAACTGGGGCCGGCGGCCTATCTGAAGGCGAGTGCACTGGCGCTGAACTCGCCAGCCTGGGTACGCGACCACGACGCCGATCTCATCGCCGCCGAGGCCAGGTCAGCCGACACGATCCCGGTTCCCGAGATCGTCCTGTCGCGGATCGCCGCCATCGTGGCGCACGATCGTCGAGAGCAGTTGCAGAAGGTGAGGGCGCCCACCCTGGCCCTCTGCGCCCGCGACGACACGGTGACGCCGCTCTACTTCACCGAGGAACTGGTCCGCCTGATCCCGGGCGCCCGTGCCTATGTGCTGCCGGACGGCGGTCATGCATATCCGAACGTGCACGGCGCGGAGTTTCGTCGTGTAATGACTTCCTTCCTGCTGGAGTCCTGAGCGCCATGAAAATCGAACCGCTGATCGCCGCCGCCGCCGCCGAGCTCACCGCCATCCGGCGCGACATCCATGCGCACCCGGAGCTGGGCTTCGAGGAGGAGCGCACCAGCACCATCGTGGCGCAGAAGCTGAAGGAGTGGGGCTGCGAGGTCACGACCGGCATCGGCAAGACCGGCGTCGTGGGCACGATCCGCGTCGGCAACAATCCGCGCGCCATCGGCCTGCGCGCCGACATGGACGCGCTGCCGATGGACGAGCTCAACACCTTCGACCATCGCAGCCAGCACAAGGGCCGCATGCATGCCTGCGGCCATGACGGCCACACCGCGATGCTGCTGGGCGCCGCCAAGTATCTCGCGGCCACGCGCAACTTCGACGGCACCGTGCACCTGATCTTCCAGCCGGCCGAGGAAGGCCGCGGCGGCGCCGAGGCGATGGTCAAGGACGGACTGTTCCAGAAGTTTCCCTGCGAGATCATCTTCGGCATGCACAACAGGCCGAAGCTCGACGTCGGCAAGTTCGCCATCCGCTCGGGTCCGCAGATGGCCGGCGGCGGCCTGTTCGACATCCACATCACCGGCAAGGGCGCGCACGGCGCGCGGCCGGAAACGGGCATCGACCCCGTCATCATCGCCACGCAGATCATCTCCGCCCTGCAGAGCGTCGTATCGCGCAACGTCGCGCCGCTCGATTCGGCGGTGATCTCGGTCACGCAGATGCACTCGGGCGACGCCTACAACGTGATCCCGCAGGAGGCCGTGCTGCGCGGCACGATCCGCGCCTTCCGGAAGGAGACGATGGCCCTGATCAAGGAGCGCATCGAGACGATCTCCAGCGGCATCGCGAAGACCCTGGGCGGCAGCGCCAAGGCCGACGTGCGCATCGCCTTCCCGCCGCTGGTGAACGACAAGGACGCGGTGAAGTTCATCGCCGATGTGGCGGCCGAGATCGTGGGACCGGAGAACATGAACCGCGAAGGCCCGTTCGTGATGGCCTCCGAGGACTTCTCCTACATGCTGGAGCAGGTGCCCGGCGCGTTCATCAACATCGGCAATGGCGGCGGCGAAGGCGGCTGCGAAGTCCACAATCCCAGCTACGACTTCAACGACGAGGCGCTCACCCTGGGCTCGACCCTGTGGGCGCGGGTGGTCGAGAAGCGGCTGGCGAAGGACCCGCGTTGACCGGCGAGGGCGGCGCCGGCCGGCACTGGGTACTGCGGGAGCTTCCGTACGTGGCCATGCTGGTGCTGGCGGTCGGCGGCGTCATCGCCATGGGCTTTCGCGGGCCGGCGACCTACGGCTACTGGATGGCGCTGGCCCCGGTCTACGGTCTTGCGTGCATCTTTTCGGGCTGGCGGGAAGTCGACAAGACATCCGAGCATCTGCGGCTGGTCGTGACGCAGGCGCTGCACTGGCTGGCCTTCCTGGCGGCCATGTGGCTGATGTTCCTGCCCGAGGTGCGCGGTGTCGTGAACGACAATGCGACGAGCCTCGCGCTCCTGATCCTGCTGGCGCTCGGCACCTTCGTGGCCGGCGTTCACGCGCGGGTCTGGCGTATCTGCGTCGTCGGCCTCTTCCTCGCGCTGTCGGTGCCGGCGGTGGCGTGGATCCAGGATTCGGCGATATTGCTGCTCGTCGGTGCGCTGCTGGCCATCGCGGCCGGTGGTGTCTTCTGGTGGCTGTGGCGGCGCGAGACCGGCAGGATATGACCGTGCGCACCAGGGTCGTTCTCTGGACCGACTATGTCAGCCCCTACGCCTTCGTCGCCAAGGCGTGGGCCTACCAGCTCGAAGCCGACTACGAAATCGACCTCGAATGGCGGCCCTACACGCTCGACATCGCCTCGTTCCAGGGCTCGGTCGAGCAGCGTGATCCGCACCACTGGCGTCGCGTGCGCTACGCCTACATGGACGCGCGCCGCTTCGCCAACAAGCAGGGTCTCGTCCTGATGGGCCCGAAGAAAATCTTCTACGCGCGCACGATCAATGCCGGGATGCTCTACGCGCAACAGCACGGCGTCTTTCGTGCCTACAACGATCTCGCCTTCGATCGCTTCTGGCGGCGGGACCTCGATCCGGAAAGCGTCGAGGCAGTGAGCGCTGCGCTGGAGCGGGCTGGCGCGCCTCCGGGCTTCGCCGCCTTCCTCGATGGCGAAGGCGGTGCCCGGCATGACGCGGTGCGCAGCGAGGCCGAGGCGTCGGGGATCTTCGGCGTCCCGAGCTTCGTCCTGGACGGCGAGATTTTCTGGGGTGGCGATCGAGTCTTTCTGCTGCGGGAAAGACTCGACGAGAAGGGTGTGCCGCGCCGGCGCTAGCCGCCGAGCCTAGCCCTCTGCACGATCGAGCGTGCGCTCGACGCGCTCGTGGAGGTTCTTCACTTCGCCGCGCTGCTTGCGGGCCCGCTCCTTGATTTGCCGCTTGGCGCGACGGAACGCGTCGTTCACGGCAAAGGTCGGATCGGAGAACCGCTCGTCGTCATGCGACGTGTGATCGATGTTGATGTCGATATGGCCCGGCAGCGCGATGTGAATGTGTACGCTGAAGAGATTGCTCGTGCGGTGATGACGCTCGGGAACCTGCACGATCACCTGGCAGGAGGTCAGACGGCCATGGAGCTTCTCGAGCGTCTCGACATGGTCGTTGATGAGAGCGTTCAGGGCTTCGCTGGGAGTGCCGCCCTGGTAGCTGATCCGCAATGGTGTTTCCATTTGAGCCTCCGCTTCTGTTCGCTCGCCCCGCACATGAACGTAGTCCATCGGGAAGGGGTTGCGGTTTCTATCGAGGACGTCCCGGCAGCCCTCTCTCCATCAGGTAAGTCTCCATCGCGTCATTCCAAAGGCCCGGGACGGAAATTATTTGATGACCGTTCAGGCCCGGCGGTGGTGCATACTCATGGAACGTTCCGCGACCGCCGGCCGCCCTGAAAGCGGCGAAATTCGCGCGCGAATGCACGAGCCGATAAAAGGGATCGTTGTCGCCATAGAGCCACACCGACGGGTGAGGGAAAGGCACGCCGTGCCGGAACAGGTTCTGGTTGATCGATGCCGCCGACGAGCAAGCCTCACCCATCCACCCGCCGACGAAATTGATCGCGGCGCGCGCCACGGTCGGCTGACGGCCTGTCCAGGCAATCGCCAGGCTGCCGCCGCGCGACAAGCCGCCGACTGCCACACGACCGCGGTCGACGAAGGGCTGAGCGAGGAGCAGGGGGGTGATCGCGTCGATGTCCCGCAAGGCGCGATCGGCGCCGGCCAGTGCGAGCGTCTCCTCGCAACTGTAGCCATAGGCACGGTTCGCTCCGAACCCCTCGTCGTAGAGACCTTCCGATCCGCCACGGCCACGGCGCGACGGCAGGATGACCGCCCAGCCGCGATCCGTGAACCACTGGGCGAGAACAGTCGGATTGTACGGCCGTGCAAACGCCGCCGGATCGTTGCCGCGGCCGGTCGAGCCGTGATGGAAGATCAGCGTGGCGAACGGGCCATTGCCGGCCGGCTTGTAGGTGATGGTGGCGAGCTTCACGGACTCACCGTCGACCGTGACCGGCACCAGGGCGCGGTCCTGCGCGAACGCGGGAAGCGCCGCGACGGTAATCGTCGCGACGAGCCAACCAACGAAGCTGGAGAGCGGGGCTAGTCGCCCGCCGCGACGACCGTGGTGGCGTCCTTGGGGGGACGCACCGTGCGATGGCTCACCATGCGATGATGGAGAACGCGAACCGTGTCGCTTCCGCGGGTGAGGCAGACCCATGGAAAGAGACCGTGCAGGAAACAGGCGATCGAGCCAACCAGCATCTTGCTGCCGAAACCGAAGGCCATCCCCATGTGCTGGAAATAGGTCTCGTTGACTGAGGCGGGGTGTTCGGTGAAGCGGCGGATCATGAGAGCAATTGTACCGGCAGCGGACGGAAACGGCTTGCTAGCTTTGCGTCGGGATGGCCTAACTTGAGAATCTCATTCTGCAGGAATGCCAATGGCCGGAAAATTCACACTCGATTCCTTCGACAAGAAGATTCTGGATTGCCTGCAGGACAGTGCCGACATGCCGCTGGCCGAGGTCGCCAAGCGTGTCGGCCTGTCGACGACTCCCTGCTGGCGGCGCATCAACCGCCTGCAGGAAGAGGGCATCGTGCGCTCGCGCGTGGCGCTGCTCGACCGCAAGGCGGTGAATGCCGGCGTCACCGTGTTCGTCGCGGTGCGGACGGCGCAGCACAACGCCCAGTGGCTGACCCGCTTCGCCAAGGCCGTGGCCTCGTTTCCGGAGGTGATGGACTGCTATCGCATGAGTGGTGAAATCGACTACCTGATCCGGCTCGCCCTGCCCGACATCGAGGCCTACGACGCTTTCTACAAGCGCCTGATCGCCAAGATCGAGCTGTCCGACGTGACCTCGATGTTCGCGATGGAGGAGATCAAGTCCACCACGCGGTTGCCCCTCAACTACTTGCCCTAGCCTCTCACGGCGGCCGGCCTTAGGATCGCGCGTTTGCATGACAAGACCGCAGGGGAAACGATGAATACGGGCCCGAACACTGGCAAGAACCGCAAGAAAGTGCTGATCGTCGGCCGCATGCCGGAGGCGGGGATCGCCGTCCTCAAGGCGCGCGACGATGTCGACTACGAGATCCTGACGGATGACCGCGTCCCGTCGCTGCACCCGAAGCTCGCGGACGCCAATGCCGTGACGCTGGGCGCTACGCCGTTTCGCCAGGCCGAGCTCGACGCGGCACCCGGCATGATGGTGGTGGCCCGCCTCGGCGTCGGCTTCGATGCCGTCGAGATCCCGGCGCTGAACAAGCGCAAGATCCCGCTGATGACCACCGGCATCGCCAATTCGGTCTCGGTGGCAGAGCACGCGATGTACATGCTGCTCGCCTCGGCGCGCCTGGTGAAGAAGTACGACCGTTTCGTGCGCGAGAAGGGATGGGCCGAGCGCCTCTCCGACCTGCCGGCCGACCTGTCGGGCAAGACCATCCTGGTCGTCGGCATGGGCCGCATCGGGTCGCGCACCGTGAAGCGCTGCGTCGCCTTCGATATGGAGGTCCTCGTCCTCGATCCCAACATCTCCGAGGCCGAGATCAAGAAGGCCGGCGCCACCAAGGTGACCGACCTCAAGGCGACCCTGCCCAAGGTCGACTTCGTGTCGGTGCATTGCCCCAAGGCGCCCGAGACGATCAACATGTTCAATAAGGAGACGCTGGGCCTGATGAAGGCCGAGGCCTTCCTGGTGAACACCGCGCGCGGCGGCATCGTGAACGAGGATGCGCTGTTCGACGCGCTGAGCAGCGGCAAGCTGCGCGGCGCCGGGCTCGACGTGCTCGACAAGGAGCCGCCGGAGCCCACGAACAAGCTGTTCACGCTGGAGAACGTGATCTTCAGCCCGCACATGGCGGGCGTCACCAAGGAAGCCAGCGATCGCATGGCCGTCACCGCCATCGAGAACATCCTGAGCGTGTTCGACGGCCGGCCCAACGCAGCCAACGTCGTGAACAAGGAAGTGCTGGGCTAAGGCTCGCACGGCGGCATCGATCGCAATCGATCGATGCCGCAACCGGCAAGGGGATTTCGATGAAGTACGGACCGCTGGGCCGCTCGGGCCTGATCGTCAGCAGGATCTGCCTCGGCGGAAACTCGTGGGGCGCCAAGGGCCGGCGCGGCTGGGGCAAGTTCGACGAGTCCGAGGCGCCAGCGTATTTCAAGCGGGCGCTCGATGTCGGCATCACCTTCTTCGACACCGCCGATACCTACAATTTCGGCCGCTCCGAGGAGATCATGGGCGCCACGCTCATGAAGATGGCCAGGCGCGAGGATTTCGTGCTGTCGACCAAGGTCGGCATCCGCATGAGCGAGAACCAGAACGACGTCGGCACCGGCCGCAAGCATCTGATGGCCTCGATCGATGCGCAGCTCAAGCGCCTGCAGACCGACTACATCGACGTCTACCAGGTCCATCGCCTCGATCCCCACACGCCGATCGAGGAGACGATGTCCTCGCTCGACCAGATCGTGCGCTCGGGCAAGGTCCGCTACATCGGCGGCTCGACCATGCCGGCCTACAAGTTCGCGCAGATGGTGATGGTGGCGGACTGGAAGGGCTATGCAAGGCCGATCGCCATGCAGAACCTCTACAATCTGATCCAGCGCGAGGAGGAGCATGAGATGAACCGGCTTTGCCACGAGCAGGGCGTCGGCCTCATTCCCTATTCGCCGCTGGCGCGCGGTTTCCTCGCGGGCAACCGCAGCAAGGAGGGCGGCGGTTCGACCGAGCGCGCGAAGAACGACACGGTGGTCAAGGACGGCACCTATCGCGACTGCGACTGGGAGATCGTGAAGCGGCTGAAGAAGATCGCGAAGGAGAAGGGCTGCACGCCGGCCCAGGCGGCACTCGCCTGGCTGCTGCACAAGCCGTACATGGGCTCGCCCATCATTGGCGCTACCGGTCTCGACCAGCTCACTTCCGCCGCGCAGTCGACCGAGATCTCGCTGACGCCAGAAGAGTCGAAGCTGCTCGAGGCGCCCTATCAGTTCCGCGTTTCGCCGGTCAACTGAGCGCGCCGGCCGATCGCGGCCGAGAACCAGAAGGCCAGCACCGGCAGGACGATGGCGGCCACCCAGAAGACGGGCGGTGCGCCCCAGCGGTCGACGATGGGCGCGGCGACCGGCACGCCGACCGCCTGGCCGAGGAACAGGCAGAGGGCGAACAGGGCCATGCCGGCGCCGCGGGCTTCCGGCGCCATCTGCGTGCCGTTGGTCTGCAGCGTGTTGTGGAGCATGTAGAACGACACGCCCGACACGACGATGGCGGCGAACTCGACCTCGGCGGTCGGCGCCAGCGCCATGGCCGCGAAGGCGATGCCAAGGCCGGTGCCGCCCCAGGTGCAGAGGCCGCGCTCGCCCAGGATGCGCACCAGATGGTGCGCCACCATCACGTAGACGAAACCGCCAGCGCCGAAGGCCGCCACGGCTAGCCCGATAGCGGCGAAGCCCAGGTCGAAGCGCTGGTGGAGATCGGCGCCGACGAAGGTGAAGGCACCCCAGAAGACGCCGCCCTCCAGCGCCACGACCAGGATCACGGTGCGGGCCCACGGCCTCTTGAGGACGCCGAGCATCTGGCCGATCATCGAGCCGGCTGCCCGTTCGCCCGGGCGGGCGATGTCGGGCCGGGCGCGCATGACGACGAACAGAGCGCCGCCGGCCAGAATGTAGATTGCGGCCAGCACCCAGAAGACCGAGCGCCAGCCCAGCCAGTCGCCGATGGCGCCGCCCAGCGCCGCCCCGGTCATCAGGCCCAGCGTCTGACCGGTGAGGAAGCGCGCCAGGGTGGCTTGGCGCTTCTCGTAGCTGACATTGTCGCCGACCCAGGCGATGGCGAGCGGGATGATCGCCGAGCCGGTCACGCCCGTCAGGAAGCGCGCCAGGGTCAGCATGCCCAGCGAGGCGGAGATTGCGCTCAGCATGCAGCAGAGCGCGGCGCCGATGCAGGCGATGGCAACCACCGGCATCTTGCCGTAGCGATCGCCGAACGGACCGTGCACCAGCACGAAGACGCCATTGGCGAACAGGAACGCGGTGGCAGCGATCGAGGCCGCGCCGACCGTGACGCCGAAGGACACCGAAAGCTGCACCAGCAGCGGGTCGATCACGCGCATGTTGGCCGCCGACGCGAAGGCGGCGACCGACAGGAAGACAATTGCGAGTGTCGAGGTAGCGCGCGGCGGAACGGCAGTCGGCGACATGCCAGCGCCCTTACCGGGTTGGGCCGGCGAAGGAAAGGTCGTTCGTTCTTGAAAAATCGAGACGGCACGGCCAATGATGGTCCGATGATGGAAAACCTGCTCGCCCTCGCCGCCGATCCCGCCGCCTGGGCGGCGCTCATGACGCTGGTCGTCATGGAAGTCGTGCTCGGCATCGACAATCTGATCTTCATCTCCATCCTGACCAACAAGCTGCCCGAGCATCAACAGTCGCGGGCGCGCAAGATCGGCATCGGCATGGCGGTGTTCATGCGCCTGGGCCTGCTCAGCACGATCGCCTTCATCGTGCAGCTGACGCAGCCGCTGTTTTCGCTGTTCGGCCGGGATTTCTCGTGGCGCGATCTCATCCTGATCGCCGGTGGCCTGTTCCTGATCTGGAAGGCCACCACGGAGATCCACGATACCGTTGCGAACGACGCTCATGGCAAGGAAAAGTCGGCCGCCGTCGGCGCGGCGACGCTGACCATGACGTCCGCGATCGGCCAGATTCTCGTGCTCGACCTCGTGTTCTCGCTCGACAGCATCATCACCGCCGTCGGCATGACCGAGCATCTTCCGATCATGGTCGTCGCCGTCGTCGTCGCCGTGCTGCTGATGCTGCTGGCCGCCGACCCGCTGGCGCGCTTCATCGGCAACAATCCGACCATCGTCATGCTGGCCCTCGGATTCCTTCTGATGATCGGCGCCACGCTTCTCGCCGAAGGCGTGGGGGTGCATGTGCCCAAGGGCTACATCTATGCCGCCATGGCTTTCTCGGCGCTGATCGAAGGTCTCAACATGTTGTCCCGTCGCAAGGGCAGGAAAGAGTAAAGACTGAACGGGCGCTGGAGGCGCTTCCGGCCATGAAGCTCAAGGATCAGGTAGCCATCGTCACGGGTGCCGCTTCCGGCATCGGCGCCGCGACCGCGCGATTGTTTGCGGCCGAGGGCGCGAAAATTGCGCTGGTCGATCTCGACGAAGCGGGCCTCGCAAAGGTCGCGACGGAGATCGGCGGCGACACGCTCACTGTGACGGCCGATGTCAGCAGCGACGAGCAGGCGCGTGCCGGCGTCGCTCGCATCATGGACAAATGGGGCCGCATCGACGTGCTGGTGACGGCAGCCGGCGCGTCGCTGGGCGGCACCGTGGACAGGATCGACGAGGCGACCTGGGATCGTACCTTTGCGATCAACGTGAAGGGCACCTTCCTCTGGGTTCATCACGCCATTCAGCCGATGATCGCCGCGAAATCCGGTGCCATCGTCACCCTGGGCTCGCAACTCGCCCAGTCGAGCCTTGGCAACAACGTCGCCTATATCGCCTCGAAGGGCGCGATCGCCTCCTTCACCAAGACGGTCGCCGTCGATCACGCGCGCCAGGGCATCCGCGTCAACGCGCTGATGCCGGGTGTGATCGACACGCCGATGCCGGCGCGCTCGCTGAAGCGCCAGGCCGACCCCGAAGCGGCACGCGCCCTGTGGAAGACGCGCCATCCGATGGGCCGCATCGGCCAGCCGGAGGAGGTGGCCAAGGCCGCGCTCTTCCTTGCTTCCTCCGATTCCTCCTTCACCACTGGAACGCTGCTGTTCGTCGACGGCGGCTGGACGGCGCACTGACATGCCCAGGAAACTCACGCCCGAACAGATCGAGGGCTATGCAAGCGACGGCTATGTCTGCCCGGTCGATGCTTTTTCGACCGAGCGCACACGGGCCTGGCGCGAGAGGCTCGAGAGCTTCGAGCGCGCGCAGGGCCAGAAGATGACGCGCGGCCATAACTTCAAGCCGCACCTTCTGTTTCCCTGGGTCGACGAGATCGTTCATTCGCCCGAGGTGCTCGACGCGGTCGAGGATCTGATCGGCCCCGACATCCGCCTGTTCCATCTCACCGTCTGGCCCAAGGATGCCGGCTCCGGCGCCTATGTGAGCTGGCATCAGGACGCGACCTACTTTGCCCTCGAGCCGGCCTGCCACGTCACGGCCTGGGTCGCACTGACCGACGCGCCGGTCGAGGCGGGCTGCATGGAGGTCGTGCCGGGTTCGCACAAGCTCGGGCAGCTGCCGCATGCGGAGATGCAGGATCCGGAGAACCTGCTGTCGCGCGGCCAGGCGCTGGCGGCGGACGTCGATCGCAGCAAGACGGCCTTCATGCCGGTGAAGGCGGGCCAGTTTTCGCTGCACCACACCCATCTCGTGCACAATTCGCGGCCCAACCGCTCGAACGACCGGCGCATCGGGCTCGGCATCAGCTACATCCCGACCTCGGCGCGCTGCATGTCGCCCACGAGGGTCAGCGCGATGCTGGTGCGGGGCGAGGACAGGTACGGACACTTCGACGACGAGCGCCGGCCGCAGCAGGAGGCGGGTCCCGAGGAGCGCGCCTTCCATACCGAGGCGGTCGACAGGTTCCGGAAGATGAATGTCGAACAGACCGACAACAGGGTTGCGGTCGTCAAGAGGTAGGAATGCACACGATCAAGCTGCCGTATCACGACCGGTATCCCTATTCGCCGATCACCGAGCGCAAGGATTACTCGTGGCCGGAGGGCAAGCGGCTCGCCGTCTATCTCGGCCTCAACATCGAGCATTTCGCCTTCGGTGCGGGCGAGGGGCATCTGCTTACGGTCGCCAACCCGCCGCCCGATCCGCGCACCTTCGCCTGGCGCGACTACGGCAACCGGGTCGGCGTGTGGCGCTGCCTCGAACTGTTCGACGAGCTCAACCTGCCGGCTGCGCACCTGATCAACACGACGGTGTTTGACTATGCGCCGCAGATCGTCGACGCGCTGAAGGCGCGCGGCGATGAGTTCATCGGCCATGGCCGCACCAATGCCGAGCGCCACGGCGGCATGTGGGAGGCCGACGAGAAGCGCTTCCTGCAGGAGATCGGCGATTCGATCGAGAAGGCGTCGGGCAAGCGGCCGCGCGGCTGGATGGCGCCGTGGATGGCCTCGACCCGCGTCACGCCGGATCTTCTCAAGGAGACGGGCTACGACTTCCTGATGGACTGGCCCAACGACGACCAGCCGATCTGGATGAAAACGCGCTCGGGCCCGCTG
Source organism: Reyranella humidisoli (assembly GCF_019039055.1). Taxonomy (NCBI): domain Bacteria; kingdom Pseudomonadati; phylum Pseudomonadota; class Alphaproteobacteria; order Hyphomicrobiales; family Reyranellaceae; genus Reyranella; species Reyranella humidisoli. Next base: position 65,949 of record NZ_JAHOPB010000001.1, on the reverse strand, counting down.
CTCAGCGTGCCCTATCCGATCGAGGTCAACGACAGTCCGCAGGTCCTGGTGCGCCATCACAGCGGCGACGAATTCCGCGACATGATCATCGGCCAGTTCGAGGAGCTGTTGCGCCAGTCGGCCAAGCAGCCGCTGGTCTGCGGCATCGCGCTCCACACCATGATCGTGGGCCAGCCCTACCGGCTGCGGGCGCTGCGCGAGGCGCTGTCGCACATCGCGAACCATCCGCAGAAGGACAAGGTCTGGTTCACGCGACCGAGCGACATCTACGATCACTGTGCCGCCCTGCCGGCGGGAACGATGACGCCCCCGGCGGCGTGAGCGCGCGATGACGGCCATCGCAATGGCCGGCTGGCTGGCGCAGGCCGGCCTGCGCAACATGTCCCTAGAGGACCTGGTCGACGGTTTCGGCCGCCGCCTCAACGAGGCCGGCCTGCGGATCGAGCGCATGTTCGTGGGCATGAATACGCTGCATCCCATGGTGCGGGCGCGCAGCCTGATCTGGACTTCGAGCGAGGGTGTCGCCCGGCATTTCGAGTTCGCCCATGCCGATATCGATTCGGCGCAGATCCAGCAGAGCCCGTTTGCGGCGATGCTGCGTGACGGTATCGCCGAGTTGCGGCAGCCTCTCGACCGCGCCGACGAACTGCCCGACACGCCGGTGTTCGACGAGCTGCGCGGCGTGGGCATGTCCGAGTGGATGGGTTGGGTGCAGCCGTTTGGCGAGCTGACGCCGCAGGTTGGCAGCCCGACCGAGGCCGATCATGCCGAGCGGCTGTGGCTCGCCGTCTCGGCCGCGACAGACCGGCCCGGCGGCTTTTCCGAGGAGGGCGTCGCACTCCTGCGCGAGGTGCTGCCGGTCTTCGGCGTAGCCGCAAAGGCCACGAGCCTGCGCGGCATCGGGCACGGATTGCTGGCGGCCTATCTCGGCAACGATCCGGCGAGCCGCGTGCTGTCCGGCACCGTGTTGCGTGGCGAAGTGCAGAGCGTCGAGGCCGTGGTGTTCTTCACCGATCTGCGCGGCTTCACGGCGCTCGCCGACACGATGCCGGGCCGCGAGCTGATCGTGCTGCTCGACGACTATTTCAACTGCATGGTCCAGCCCGTCATGGCGCATGGCGGCGAGGTACTGAAGTTCATGGGCGACGGCATGCTGGCGGCCTTCGCGGTGGTCGCCGGCAATCGCGCCGAGGTCTGCGCCTCTGCCCTCGCGGCGGCGCAGGAGGTGCTGGGGCGCGTCGACGCACTGAACGTCGAGCGACGCAAAGCGGGCCAGCCCGCCACTTCGCTCGACATCTCCCTGCACATCGGCCGCGTGCTCTACGGCAATGTCGGCTCGGACACGCGGCTCGACTTTACGGTGATCGGGCCGGCGGTGAACGAGGCCTCGCGCATAGAGGCGCTGTGCCAGCCGCTCGGCCAGGCACTGCTGATCTCGCAGGCTTTCGCCGAGGCGGCGACTGAGAGTCGCGACCGTCTGGTGTCGCTCGGCCGCCATCGCCTGCGCGGCGTTCGTGAGGATACGGAACTGTTCGGTCTAGCTAATCAGCGGCCGTAGACCGCGCTCTCGAAGGCGTAGAAGAGCGGCAGCGACTTCACGTCGGCGAAGGGCAGGATCTGGGTCATGTAGACGCCGCCTAGACCCTTCTTGCGGTCGATCCAGTAGTAGGTGTTTGGGAGGCCGGCCCAGCAGAGGCTGCCGGGCGAGCGGCCCGTCGGGGCTTCCTCGTTGTTGATCAGGAAGCTCAGGCCCCATTGCTTGGTGACGCCGGGGAAGAACTCGGCGTCGTTGGACAGAGCCGGCATCACGGTCTTGAGCAGCGTCACGGTCGAGTCCCCCATCGAATTCGTCGCCATCGCGTCGACCGTTTCGGGTTTCATCACGACGTCGCCGCGCGCCGACTTGCCGCCGTCGAGCACCATGCGCACGAACTTCAGATAGTCGTTGGCCGTCGAATAGAGCCCGCCGCCGCCCGCCTCGAATTCGGGATCCTGCGGGACCTCACGCTTGAGGTCGGCGACCAGGCTGCCGTCAGCCTTTCGATGATGGACGCGGGCCATCCGGGCGCGCATCGCGGGCGTGAGGCGGAAGGCGGTGCTGTCCATGCCGAGCGGCGCGAACAGCTCGTCGTGCATCACCTGGCCGAGCTTCCGGCCTGTCACCGCCTCGACCATCTTGCCGGCCCAGTCGATGCCGATCCCGTACTGCCAGCGCGCGCCGGGATCGAACAGCAGCGGCGTCGTCAGCGACTTGTCGAGGCCGGTGCCAATGGTGGGTACGTCCATGACTTCGCGATACTGCAGGATCTCCGGGTTCCAGATGTCGTAGCCGAAGCCGGCGGTGTGCGTCAGCAGATGGCGCAGGGTGATGTCGCGTGTTGGCTTGCGCAGGCGCGGCTTGCCGGCGGCGTCGAAGCTTTCGAGCACCTGCACGTCGCCGAGATAGGGGATCACTTCTTTTGCGGGCGCATCGAGTTTCAGCGCACCGCGCTCGACCTGCTGCATCGCCACCGCGCCGGTCACCGCCTTGGTCATGGAGGCGAGCCACACGACGGTATCGGGGGTCATGTCGGCGTCCTGGCCCAGGATCGCCTTGCCGAAGCCGCCCTCGTAGAGCGTGCCGTTCCCGCCCGTGGCGACGGCGGCGACGCCGGGCACGTCGCCGCGTTGCACGGCCTCGCTCAGAATCGTGTCGATGCGTGCCTTCATGACGTAGCTCCTGCAAGACCGACCGTATCGAGCGCGAAGGCGTAGCCGATCGCCACCTCGTCGAGGCGGGAGAAGCGGCCCGACGAGCCGCCATGACCGGCGCCCATGTTGGTGCGCAGGATCACCGGCCCGCCGCCCGTCATGGTCGCACGCAGGCGGGCGACCCATTTGGCGGGCTCCCAATAGGTGACGCGTGGATCGGTCAGGCCCGCCATCGCCAGGATCGCCGGATAGGCCTGCGCCGTCACATTGTCGTAGGGCGAGTAGGAGCGGATGTAGCGGAATGCGTCCGCGTCGGTGATAGGATTGCCCCATTCGGGCCATTCCGGCGGCGTGAGCGGCAGCTTGTCGTCGAGCATGGTTGCCAGCACGTCGACGAAGGGCACCTCGGCGATGATGCCGGCGAACAGATGCGGCGCCCGGTTGGCGACGGCGCCCATCAGCATGCCGCCGGCGCTGCCGCCGTGGCCGACGATACGGCCGGCCGCCGTGTAGCCGGCGTCGATCAGGGCACGGCCCGCGGCGACGAAGTCGTCGAACGTGTTGGTCTTCTTCTCGCGCTTGCCGTCGAGATACCACGACCAGCCCTTGTCGGCACCGCCCCGGATATGAGCGATCGCATAGACGAAACCGCGATCGACCAGCGACAGTCGGTTGGCCGAGAAGGAAGCCGGCATCGCCATGCCGTAGGAGCCGTAGCCGTAGAGGAGCAGCGGTTCGCGGCCGTCGCGCACCAGGTCGCGGCGATGCAGGATCGAGACCGGCACCTCGGCGCCGTCCGGCGCGCGGGCAAGGATGCGTGTCGTGACATAGGCGGCCGGATCGTGCCCGGAGGGAATCTCCTGGCGCTTGCGCAGGGTCCTCTGCCGGGTCGCCATGTCGTAGTCGTAGATTTCCGACGGCGTCGTCATCGACGAATAGGCGAAGCGCATCACCGTGGTGTCGAACTCGAAGCCGCCGACCATGTCGAGTGAGTAGGCGGTCTCGTCGAAGGCGATCGTGTGCTCGGCCTGTGTAGCGAGGTCGCGGATCACGATCGAGGGGAGCGCGTTGGCGCGCTCCAGCCGCACGAGATGGCCGGCGAAGAGATCGATGCCCAGGATGTAGGTGCCGGGCCGGTGCGGCACCAGTTCGCGCCACTGGGTGCGATCCGGCGCGGCGAGCGGCGCGGTGACGATCTTGAAATCGATGGCGCCGCCTTCGTTGGTGAGGATGAAGAGCTCTTCACCGCGGTCGGCCACGCTGTAGCGCACGCCCTTCTCGCGCGGCGCGATCAGCCGTGGCGGCGCGTCGGGCAATGAAAGATCGACCAGCCTCTGCTCGGTCGTGTCGTGATCGCCGCCGGAGATGATGCAGAAGCGTCCGCTGGCGCTTTCACCGATGCGGGTGAACCAGCCCACGTCCTCTTCCTCGTACACCAGCACATCCTCGGTCTGCGTCGTGCCGAGCCGGTGCCGGTAGACTTTCAGCGGACGGTGGTTCGCGTCGACTTTGACGTAGAAGAAGAACGAGGAGTCGTGTCCCCAGACGACGCTGCCGCTGGTCTCGTCGAGACGGTCGGGCAGGTCCTCGCCGGTGTCCCAGCGACGGACGCGCAGGGTGAAATACTCCGAGCCGCGCAGGTCGGCGCTCCAGGCCTCGAGCCGATGATCGGGCGAGTGGCGCGTGCCGCCGAACTTGAAATAGTCGGATGCCTTGGCCAGCGCATCGCCGTCGAGGATCGTCTGCATCGCGCCGCCGTCGCGCGGCGTGCGGCCGATCTGCTGGTGCTGGCCGCCCTCGCGGAACTTCCAGAGATAGGCGAACGGCCCGTCCGGTGTCGGCACGCCGGAATCGTCTTCCTTGATGCGGCCGCGCATCTCCGCCACCAGCGTCTTCTGCAGTACCTGCGTCGGGCCGAGCCTCTGCTCGGCATAGGCGTTCTCCGCTTCCACATAGGCGCGGATGTCGGGATCGAGCAGGGACGGATCGCGCAGCACCTCCTGCCACTTCTCGTCCTTCAGCCACGCATAGTCGTCGACGAGCGTGACGCCGTGCAGGGTGCGCCGCGACGGGCGTCGCGGCGCGATCGGTGGCTTCATGAGGCGCTCGCAGACGTCAGTAGTTGCCGGCCTTCGCGGGCGCCTTGGCCGGCGCTGCGGGCTTGTCGCCCAGCATGCCGCGCATCTCGGCGCCCTTGGTGTCCCACCAGTCGGCGAGGATGCGGACGTCCCAGCCGATGCAGAAGTGCTTCACGCCCATGTCGAGATACTTGGCCGCCTGGCTGGGGTCGCGCAGCTCGACGCGCGGGTGCAGGCCCTTCTTCAGCGCCATCTCGATCGTCTTCTTCTCGGCCGCCACCACGTCGGGGTGGTTGGCCTGCCCGGTCAGCCCGATGCTCATTGAATAGTCGGACGCGCCGAACTGCACCATGTCGAGGCCCGGCACGGAGAGGACGGCATCAAGATCGTCCACGCAGGACTTCTTCTCGACCATGATGGCGATCACGACTTCGTTCAGCGCGTCGACATAGGCGGGCGAGCCGCCGGTGCGAACCGTGCCGACGTCGCGACGCATGCCGACGCCCAGGCGTCCGCGGCCGCGGGCGCCCTCGGCCATGGTCGTCTCGGCGCGCACCGCATCGACGGCGGCCTTGGCGTCTTCCACCGAACGGATGTCGGCGAACAGCACGCTCTGGAAGCCCGAGCCGATCGCCCGCATGGCCTGGTGCGTGTACTGCGTCTGCTCGATCTTGATCATGCCCGACATGCCCATCAGCTCGAACGAGCGTCCGAGATTGTCGAGGTCGTGCATGGTGAACGGCGCATATTCGGCCGTGAACTCCACATAGTCGTATTGCCTGGAATGACCGATCAGTTCGACCAGTGTCGGCCAGGCCGACAGGATGTGCGTGCCGACGGTGGGCTTGCCCGCGTTCAGCGCTTCACGAAGTGGATTGCGGCTCATCTTGTTCCCCCAGGGTGGTCGTTCGCGCTAGTGTGGCACCTTGTGCAGGGGGAGTTCCATGTTTCCGACGAGAGATAAACTGACAATCTGCTTCGCGCATGCGGCATACCAGATGAAGGCCCGGTTCGATGCCCGGAATACCGGCATCAACAGCTTTCAGGTGCGCAGCTATGACGAGTTCGTGCAGCGGGTCGGCGAGGCCGATGTCGTCTCCGTCTCGGGCATGTGGAAGAACGACATCATCCCCCACGCCACCAGGCTGCAGTTCATCCAGTCGATCAGCTCCGGCATGGACCAGTATTCCAGGGAGCAGCTGGGTGCCAAGGGCATCCGCCTGGCGAGTGCAGCGGGCGTCAATGCCCGTGCCGTCGCCGAGCACGCGCTCGCGCTGATCCTCGCCGTGTACCGGCGCCTCCCCGAGGCGCGCGACAACCAGCACAAGAAGGTCTGGCGCGGCATGCTGGGCGATCTTACCCAGCGAGAGGACGAGTTGGGCGGCAAGACGCTGCTGATCGTCGGCATGGGACGCATCGGCAGCCATCTCGCCAAGCTCGCCAAGGCCTTCGACATGAAGGTGATCGGCGTGCGTCGTGATCCGAAGGCGGGCCCCAACGGCGCCGACGAAATCTACGGCATGGAAGATGTGGTGAACCTGGTCTCGCAAGCCGACATCGTGGCGCTGACCTGCGCGCTGACGCCGGAGACGACCGGCCTGATGAGCGCAGCAGCCTTCGCCGCGATGAAGCCCTCGTCGGTTTTCGTGAACGTGGCGCGCGGCAAGGTTGCCGACGAGGCGGCCCTCATCAAGACGATGGAGGCCAACAAGATCTGGGCGGCAGCCCTCGACGTCACCGCCGAGGAACCGTTGCCCGCTGCGTCGCCGCTTTGGACACTGCCGAATGTCTTCATCACCCCGCACACCGCGGGCGAGACTCGCGCCTATGAAGACAACGTAATCGACATCCTGATCGAGAACCTCGACCGCCTGTGGCGGGGCGAGGCGACACTCCGCAACCAGGTTCTGTAAGCCGGGCGTCCAGGCCCGGGCCTCGGGAGGGACGAGCTACTTCTTGTCGTCCTTCTTGTTGTCGTTGTTGTTGCCCCGCTGAGGCTGCTGTTGCGGCTCGGCCATCGGCGGCTGGGCAATCTGCAGCTGTTGCGGCTGCGCGCCAGGCGCCCGGCTTTCCTTCTCTTTAGGTGCCTGCTGTTGTGGCGGCTGAGGCGCCTGCTGCTGCGGACGCGGCGGCTGCGCCGGCTGCGGAGGCTCGGCCCGTGGCTGCGGCGCGGCCTGACGCGGCGCTTCCGGGCGGGGCGCGGCCTCGGGCTTCGGTGCAGGTTGCGGGGTGACCTGGCGTGGCTCTTCCTGACGGGACGGCAGCGTTGCTGCCGGCTTCGGAGCCGGTGCGGCCTGCTTGGGGTCTTCCGGCTTGGGCTGCGGCGCGGCGGTCGGCTTTGCCTGTTCCGGGGCCGCCTGCTTGCGATCATCCGGGCGGGCCGGGGTTGCGGTCGGCTTTTCCGGCGTCGGGGCGGCCTTTTGCGGCTCGTCCCGCTTGGGCTCATCGCGCTTGGCCGGCGACGGGTCGGGCGATGCCAAGGCCGGCTTCGGCGGCGCCGGTGGCGCTTCCTTGGTCGGGGCGACGGCCGGCTTGGCGCCATCCTGCTTGCTGTCGGGCTTCCCGGCCTCGGGTTTCGACGGCTCCGGCGCGGCCTTCTTCGTCTCCTTCAGCGGCGGCGGGGCGGCTCCCTGACGCGGCTGCAGCGGCGGCGTGGCGGGCTTGGCGGTTTTCACGTCGGGGCTTTCGGCGGTTTTGGGCTTGGCGTCGACACCGGCCTTGGTGTCGGCCGAGACGAACTTCGGGCCCGGCGCCTTGGCCCCGGTCTGCTTTTCAGCGGGCGTGGGCCTGGCGAGGGTCGGCATGTCGGCCACCGCCGTCCTGGGGACAGCAACGTCACCCGGCTTCGCCTTGGCCTCGGGCGCGGCCTTGGCGTCGATAGGCGGCTTCTTCGCGTCCGGGGCCTCGGGCTTGGCGGCGGTCTTGGCATCGGCAGCGGCCGCCACCGAAGCGGTGGGGGCCGGCGGTGCCGAGACGGGCGCCACGGCGGCCTTCGCCATTTGGTCGGCCGTGACCGTCAGCGCCGCGCGCTGCACCGGCTGCGAGCGCACGAAGGTCTGTGACGGCACCACGGTCGCGAAGCGCTGGTTGGCCAGCACCGAGTTCCGGCCCGCAACGAATGCCTCACGGCGCTGCGCACGCTCCCAGCGATCGTTCAGGTCACGGTCCTGGATCTGCGCCGACCGGTTGATGCGCTGATAGTAATCGCGGTTGGTCGAATAAGGCGGGACGTATGCCTCCCGCGGTCCCAGCGGGAACCAGCCGACGGGAGCCGCATTGCGGCCCTGGTTGCCGAGCTGCGCCGCCAATTCGAGGCCGCCCACGAAGGCGACCAGCGCCGGTGCATAGACCGGCCGCTGCTCGCGCTGCGGCGGCACCCAGACCCAGCGATTGTTGCTGTTGGCCCAGCGGCCGTAGTGATAGGGCGCAAAGCCCCAGGGCTGCTCGTCGATCCAGGTCCAGCCCCACGGCTTCACGTAGGACCAGTGACCGGTGCGATAGGGCGCCCAGCCGGCGGGCGTCGAGCGCGGCACCCAGACCTGGCCGTAGCTGCTGCCATTGATCCAGTTGCCGTAAGCGTTGAGATCCTCGTAGCCGGTCATGCCGGCGGGCACATATTGCGGCTGCTGGTCGTAGATCACCTGCCGGTCGCGCGCGGCCCAGGAAGCGGCGGGCGCCGGCGGCGCGGCCTGGATGGTCCGGAGCTGCAGCGCGCTTCCGTCGCCGAAAACCTCGCCGACTTCGCCGGCGCGGACCGCCAGAACCTTTCCGTCGAGGCCCTGGATCTGTGCCGCACCGGCCCGGACGCCAAGGCGCGTCGGGTCCTGCGTGGAGCCCGCCTCGACGTAATAGTCGCCCTGCTGCTGCAGGGTGACCGTGCCGCGCGGCGTCACGATCTCATAGGGCTGCGCCGTATCCATCGCAAAGGTCTTCACGTCGATGCGGCCCTGTGCCAGTTGCAGGCGGACCTGTTCGTCATCGATTTGCGACATGTCGAGTTCGGTGGACCCGTCCATGCGGATACGGGTGCCGGCGACGGAAACCTCGCTGCGGGCGTTGGGTTCGGTCCAGATCGCGTCGCCGCTCGTGAGTGGCGTGTTGAGGACGGCCTTCGTCCAGCCGCTCTGCTCATCGTCGTGAAACGACACCGTACCGTCCACGAAGGCCAGCCGTCCGACCCGTCCCGGCGGTTCGCCCTGGGTCTGAGCCGTGGCGGCCACGGTAACCAGTGAAGCGCCGATCAACCCGGCCAGAAGCTTCAACGTCGTCCGACCAAAAGCTTCGCCCATTTCGGGACCTCCTGCTAGGCTAGGTCCCGTGAACGCCCGATTGCTGGCGCGGTTGCGCCGCCGGGAAGAAGAACAGGGGGAGATCAACATGAGTGTCGCCGATCCGCACCGCGTCGTCCTGACGGGCGAAAACCCGTTCCTTCGTCTCAGCGAGAAGGACGGCGATCCCAATTCGACCGATGCCAGCTACTGGCGAATCCTGTTCTGCCCGGCCGGTCCCGGCCATGTGCTCTATCTCAAGAGCGAGCTGACGCATGGCCACTGGCGGATCTATTCCGACAACATCGCCATGGCGCGCTGGCTGCAGCAGACCGTGCAGGGAATGCTCAATCCCGAGCTGAAGGACCTGTCGATCCCCGTAATCGACGCCGATTTCAGCAAGTCCGGCGACCCGCGCTACTTCTGGACCGAGTACGTCTCGGCCCCCGACGCCGAGATCGCGCTGACCTGGCACGATATCGGCGACCCGCTGCTGATCCACACCGAGCCCAACCAGGCCCCCAACCCGCGGCCCTATGGCGTCTGCACCGTCCTGGTGCCTGCGCTCTCCGGCCGGTTGACGCTGAACGGCCAGCAGGCCCGCGGCAAGCCGTGGCCGCGCGAACGCGAAGGCCGCCCCTTCAGCACCTCGGCCCTGGCCTTTTCCGAAAGCTGGACGGAACAGCGCTGAAATCTTCCCGCTTCCCCTTTGCGGACTCCGCAAAGGGGAAGTGCCCTCGTCTCACGAGGGCGATGGGGTCATGACCCGTCCGGCCCTGCGGGCCACCTCCCCATTTGAATGGAGAGGAATACGATTCTACGGCGCGAAGCCGTAGGCCTTCGCGAGTTCGGTGTAGCTGTCGCGGCGGATCTGCTCGTCGTGGGTCCAGGTGACGACGGCCATCTCGTCGACGCCGACATGCTCCTTCAGCGCGGTGATGCGGGCCGCGACCTCGGGTCCGGTGCCGACGAAGGAGTCCTTGCGGAACTGTTCCATTTTCGCCCGCTCGAAATCGGCGAGCGGGGCCTGCGCGGCCTCGTCGGGCGGCAGCAGCGGCCCCAGGATGTTCTTGTCGCGATTGATACGGCTCAAGGCCCGCGACGTAAAATGGTACTGCGCCTTTTCCGTCGTATCCGCGGCCAGTGCCCACACGCAGAGGGCCGAGTGCGGCTCGGGATGGCGCGCGCTGGGGCGATAGCTGCGCTTGTAGAGATCGATGGCGCGTTCGCCGCCGGCGCCGTCGCTGAAGAACCAGGCATAGCAATAGGGCAAGCCGAACAGGGCCGCGACCTGCGCGCCATAGTCGGAACTGCCAAGGATCCAGACTTCCGGCGACGTCGGCGACTGCGGGAACGCCTTCACCGAGCCGAAGGGGTGGCGCTCGACCAGTGGTTGGTTGCTCACCCAGGCGATGAGGTCGCGCACGTCGGCTGGGAAATGCTCCGGCCGTTCGTTCGCCGCCGGATTGAGGGCGTAGGCGGTACGGCCGTCCGAGCCCGGCGCGCGGCCGAGACCCATGTCGATGCGTCCCGGCGCCAGCGCTTCGAGGACGCGGAAGACCTCCGCCACTTTGAACGGCGAATAGTGCGGCAGCATGATGCCCGCGCTGCCGATCCGGATGCGCTCGGTCGTGGCGGCGATGGCCGCCATCACGATCTCGGGCGCGGTGCCGACGATGGTCGGATGGTTGTGATGCTCCGACACCCAGAAGCGCTCGTAGCCCAGCGCCTCGCAATGCTGGGCGAGCGACACGGTGTTGCGGATCGACTGGTCCTGCGGCCGGCCGGAGACGGCGATCGACTGGTCCAGGACGGAAAGGCGGAAGGGACGCGACATGGGATGGAGATGGGCCCTGCGACCTATTCCGGCAAGGTCGCGATCATGTAGAGCGTCTGGAGCTGCTGCGTCGGCCGCGCATTCTTGCCGAACACGTCGCTGAAGATCGTGGCGATCTGGCCCGACCGGTAGATGTGGCTGAGTGCCCGGTCGACGGCCAGGCGGAACGGGCCTTCGCCCAGTTTCAGGGCGAGCGCAAAGGGCTCCAGGCTGAGATAGGTGTTGGCCAGCAGGATCCTAGCGGCGTCCTTGTGATCCTTGATCATCGCCGTGAGCATCGCGCCGCCGGCGAAGTAGGCCGAGATCTCGCCCTTCTCGAGCGCCGTCATGGCCGCGGTAAAATCGGTGAAGGGCACGACGGTCGCGTTGACGTGGATCGAGGTCAGCGCCTTGCGCAGTTCCTGTTCCGTCAGCGTGCCGGCGACGGCGCCGACCTTTTTGCCGGCGAACTCCTGCATGTCGCGCGGGCCGTCGTTGCGGATGGCGAAGGTCGTGCCGTCGACGAAGGTGGTGAGGGAGAAGTCGACCACGGCGCGGCGGTCGAGCGTTTCGGTGAGCGAATCGCAGAGCAGGTCGATCTTGCCCTGCTTGATCATGTCGAGCCGGTTCTCGGTGGTGACGGGCACGAACTCGACCTTGAGGCCGGGCAGCTTGAGCTGCCGGGCGATGTTCTTGGCGACGGCTTCGCAGAGCTGGACCATGAAGCCACCGGGGACGCCGTTGGCGCCCTTGTAGGCGAAGGGATGCGCGTTCTCACGGAAGCCGCCGCGCAGCACGCCGTTCTTGGCGATGTCGTCCAGCGTGCCGGCCCAGGCGCTGCCGGCGGCCAGGAAGCTCATGGCCAGCGCAAGACCGCTCAGGATTGGCTTCATCTCGTCCCTCTTCGAATGACGGCGGAACAATCCGATATTCGGTCACGCGTGGCCACTGGAAATCCGGAAGAGCGGAAACGCAGAGCCTGCGCACGGCGGTCGACGAGGATTGTGGTGGCTTGTAGCGCCGCGTCCTGCGGGCCAAACTCCGGGCCGATTTTTTGGACCCCGGAGGACCCGCATGTCGACCGCCACTGCCGAAACGAAGACCCAGGCCCTGCCGGCCAATACCTACAAGCCCAAGGGCATGCTGATCGGCGGCAAGTGGGTCGAGAGCGCCTCCGGTGCACGCATCACCATCGAGAATCCGGGCAAGCGCACGGCCGTCGCGGAAGTGCCGCGTGCCGGAGAAGCTGACGTCAATGCCGCCGTCGCGGCCGCCGAGAGGGCCTTCCCGGCGTGGAAGAACGTCGTGCCGCGCGAGCGCGGAAAGATCCTGCTCAAGATCGCCGAAGTGCTCGAGGCCCGCAGCGAGGAGATGGCGCGCACCATTGCGCTGGAAACCGGCAATGCGCTGCGCACCCAGGCGCGCGGGGAGGCCAAGCTGGCGGCCGACATCTTCCGCTACTTCGGCGGACTGGGCTCGGAGCTCAAGGGCGAGACCGTGCCGCTCGGCGAGCATGTGCTCTCCTATACGCGGCGTGAGCCGCTCGGCATCGTCGGCGCCATCATCCCGTGGAACGCGCCGGTCATGCTGGGCGCGCTCAAGATCGCGCCCGCGCTCTGCGCCGGCAACGTGCTGGTGATGAAGGCGGCCGAGGATGCGCCGATGGCGGTCCTGCTTATGGCGGACATCTGCCAGGAGTTCCTGCCGCCGGGCGTGCTGAACGTGCTGACGGGCTACGGCGCGGAATGCGGGGGCCCGCTCGCCAACCATCCGAAGATCGCCAAGCTTTCCTTCACCGGCTCGACCGAGGTCGGCAAGGTGATCATGCGCGCCGCGGCCGAGCGCATCGTGCCGGTGTCGCTCGAACTGGGCGGCAAGAGCCCCTCGATCGTCTATCCCGACGCCGACGAGGATTGGGCGGTCGACGGCATCATCAATGCGATGCGTTTCACGCGTCAGAGCCAGAGCTGCACGGCCGGCTCGCGCATGTTCCTGCACGAGGACATCTTCGACAGCTTCCTCAAGAAGCTCGAAAAGAAGACCACGGCGCTCAAGATCGGCGATCCGCTCGACGAGGCGAGCGACATCGGCTCCATCATCAACAACAAGCAGTACTCCAAGGTCTGCAAGTACGTCGAAGACGGCCTCGCTCGTTCCGATGCCAAGCTGGTGTTCGGCGGCCTGCCGCCCAAGACCGGCCCGCTGTCGGAAGGCTACTTCACCATGCCGACCGTGTTCGCCGACCGCTCGAACGACTGGCGTCTCGCCCGCGAGGAAATCTTCGGGCCGGTGCTGGTGGCGATCCGCTGGAGCGACGAGGCCGAGGCGATCCGCATGGCCAACGACAGCCATTACGGCCTCGCCGCCTATGTCTGGACGCACGATATCGGCAAGGGCCTGCGCGCCGCGCACGCCATCGAATCGGGCTGGGTGCAGGTCAACCAGGGCGGAGGACAGACGCCTGGCATGTCCTACGGCGGCTACAAGCAGAGCGGCCTCGGCCGCGAATTCTCGCTCGAGGGCATGCTGGACAGCTTCACGCAGCGCAAGAGCGTGACGGTCAACCTCGCGGTCTAGTGGTCATGAGTAAGGATCCCTCGCTGCGCTCGGGATGACACCGCTTTTTGGACAAGTGGATCGTGTCATCCCGAGCGTCAGCGAGGGATCCTTCTCTTAGACCGGCACCCTCAGATGATGCTCGGTCGCACCTTGGTAGGCGTGACCGATGCGGTAGAGCATCGCTTCGTCAAACGGCCGGCCGACGAGTTGCAGGCCGATCGGTGCGCCGTTCGTGTCGAAGCCGCAGGGCACCGAGAGCGCCGGCACGCCGAGCGTGTTGAACGGGCGCGTGAGGCCGGTGAAGCCCGCCACCATCTTCAGCACCGCCGGTCCGCCCTTGGTCTCGGTATCGGTCTCCTCGATGGTCGGAAGCGGGAAGGGAATCGCCGGTAGCAGCACGGCATCGACGCCGTCCATCGCCGTCGACAGGAACTCCTTCACGAAATGGGCCCGCAGGCGCAGCGCGTCGATGTACTGCGTCGCCGGGATGAAGAAGCCCGCCTCCATGCGCGTGCGCACCTGGTTGGCATAGAGCTCGGGCGTCTTCTCCATCCAGGGCCGGTGCATGGCGGCCGCTTCGCACTTCACCATCACTTCGGCGGCGCGATAGAGCGCGGTGAAGTCGGGCAGGGTGACGGCGGAGACCTTTGCGCCGAGCCGGCCGAGCGTGTCGGCCGCGGCCTGGATGGCTGCGCCGATCTGGGGATCGAGCGGCGCCGGCCCGTCGTTCGGAAGAGCCAGCCCGATGCGCAGGCCCGCGACGCCGCCGTCGAGCAGCGCCTCGTAGTCGGGCACCGGCTTCTCGCTGGTGGTCGAATCGTCGGGATCGTGGCCGGCGATGACGGACAGCATGCGGGCATTGTCGCGCACGGTGCGGGTCAGCGGGCCGACATGGTCGAGGCTCCACGAACGGGCAACTGCGCCGGCCCGGCTGACGCGTCCGTAGGTTGCCTTCATGCCGACCACGCCGCACGCCGCGGCGGGCAGGCGGATCGAACCGCCGGTATCGGAGCCCAGCGCGCCGTAGACCATGCGCGCGCCCACCGAGGCGCCCGAGCCGCTCGAACTGCCGCCGGTGACTCGCGTCTGGTCCCACGGATTGCGGCAATGGCCATGATGGACGTTGTGGCCCGTGGGACCGGCGGCGAATTCCGCCATGTTGAGGAAGCCGAGTTCGACCACGCCCGCCGCGTCGAGCTTGTCCAGAACCGTCGCCGTCACCGGCGCCACCCAGTCGCCACGGATCCGGCTGCCGCCGGTCGAGACCTCGCCCTTGCGGTAGTACATGTCCTTGTGCGCCATCGGCACGCCGTGCAGCGGCCCTCGCCGCTTGCCGGCAGCCAGTTCGGCGTCCATCGCCCTTGCCTGCTCCAGCGCCTTCTCGCGATAGACGCGCAGGAAGGCGTTGACCCTCGGCTGCCACGCATCGATGCGGGCAAGGCAGGCTTCGGTCGCGGCGACCGACGTGGTGCGTCCCTCGGCGATCGCATCGGCAATGGCGGTGAGGTCGTCGAGCGCGAGATCTTCGTTCTTCACGAGCGCGCTTCCTTCGCCATGACGCTGGCGAACGCTGCGGGGTCGTCGTCGAAGGTGAGACGCGCTGCAGCGGCCTTGCGCACGGCGTCGTTCAGGATCTCGACCTCCGCCGCCAGCTCGGCGAGCCGCTTGTCGTCGTACTTCACGCCCTGCAGGCCGGCCGCGATGCCCGCGGCCGTCTTCGTCTTCTCGTCCATCGACTTCTCCTCAGAGCTTGAGCCGCCGCGCCTCCATGCGGGCACGGTCCTCGGTCGGGAAGGTCATGATCTTGCGGATCTTCTGATCGAACTTCATGCCGACCGCCTCGGCGCAAGCAGCAAGCGTGCCGGTCTCGGCCTCGAACAGGAAGTGCGTGAAGGTGATCGTCTTGTCGGTGAAGGTGGCGAGACCGCTCATCACCACGGCGAGGTCGCCCGCGCGCAGCGGGCGGCGATAGCGGTTCAGCATCTCGACCACGACCGACCCTTCCTGGCGTTCCTGCATCGCCGCGCGGTCGAAGCCCATGTGGTTCCACAGGACCGGCGCGCCGTCGGAGTAGCGGCCGAAATAGTGGCGGGGCAGGAAGTCGCCGCGTTCATCGCATTCGTCGGGCGTGATCTGCGTGCGGCCGACCTCGACAAGGCCGATCGAGGGGGCGTCGGCGAGCGACAGGTCGGGCAGCGTGAGCTTGCCGACGCTGCGCGGCCGGGCGGAGTCCGGCAGGGCCACGCAGGTCGCCTCGGCCTTGGCGCGGAACGCCGCTGGCCAGGGACGGTCGCATTCGATGCGCCGGCGGATGGTGGCGGCGACCTCGCCTTTCGCGGGATTGCGCACCTCGTGATAGGCGACGAGATCGCGCTCGCCGACTTCGACGGGAGCCGAGTGGACCTCGACCGGCTCGACCACGCGGAACTCGCGCAGGTAGCGGACATGGTCGTCGACCACCCGCGAGGCGGCCTCCGCTGCCCGCTGGGCGCGCGGCCCGAAGCCCAGATGCGCCAGCAGGCTGGCCGACGCCTCGTGGGCGAACTCGGTGTAGAACTGGACGTTCAGATGGTTGTTTTCGTCGCACTGCCACGTGTTCACGGCGGTGCTGAAAGTCGGGATCAAGGCGGGACTCGACACGCTAAATGCTCTCTGCAATCTGTGGATGACTGCCTCTGATGGCCTAAAAAGCCCCAAAAATCGACATTTTCCGTGCATTCCGGACTTGCGGGGGATCGATTCGTGGATAACCTTGGCGCCGTCAACGGTGCCCTGGGGCGTCAGGAGACGTTGGCGAACCAAAGAAATGTAAGGAACCCCTCAACCATGGCTACCAAACCCACCACTGTTCCGACCGTTCCGCTGTCCAAGGTCGCAGCCGAGCTGGCCGAAAAGACGGGCATGACCAAGAAGGACGCGACGGGCGCGCTCGACGAGTTCGTCGGCCTGGTCGTTCGTCACCTCAAGAAGGGCAACAAGGTCCGCATCACCGGCCTCGGCATTCTCCAGGTCCGTGCCCGTCCGGCGCGCATGGGTCGCAACCCGGCGACCGGCGAAGCGATCAAGATCAAGGCTTCGAAGAAGGTCGCCTTCCGCGTCGCCAAGGATCTCAAGGAAGCGATCTAACTCGTTTTCGACGGGTCAAGATCGGGCGGGTTCCGGCGCAGGCCGGGCCCGCCCTTCTTTTTGGACCCTGCGCTTCGGCGCGCCTGCTGTCATCGCAGAGCGACATGTCTGTGCTGCTTTGCAGAAGATTGCCCGCCGTTGTTCTAGTATAGCCGGAGCACGCGACCCGGCATGAACACCTTCATCCTCCTGAAAATCCTCGCCAACCTGATGCTGCCGCCGGCTTCGCTGGCGCTGGGCGTCGTGCTGTGGCTGTCGATGCGCCTGTTCGGATGGCGTCGTCTCGCATCCGTGGTTCTCGGGCTGGCAATCCTCCAGACTCTCGTCCTGTCGTTTACGCCGCTGTCGACGTTTTTGACGGGAATCCTCGAGACCGAAGCCCGCAGGCTCGTCGCCGAGAACAAGCCGTGCTGCTATGAGGCGATCGTCGTCCTGGGCGGCGGCATCACGCCGGCGCGGCCGCCCTACACGATGGAACCGGAACTGACCGACGCATCGGACCGGATCTGGCTGGCGGCACGGATGTTCCATGCCGGCGCGGCGCCGAAGATCATCGTGAGCGGAGGTTCCCTGAGCGAGCAGCGGGGCGGCCCGGCGACCACCGAGGCGGAGGCCATGCGCCGGTTCCTGGTCGCGCTGGGTGTTCCGGACGGCGTCATCGTTTCCGAGGGCAAGGCACTCAACACGATCGAGAATATCCGCAACGTGCGGGAAATGGTGAAGGGCAGCCGGGTGGCGATCATCACCTCGGCCTTTCACATCCCGCGCGTCGCCAAGCTTGCCCGGCGCGCCGGCCTCGACTTCGCGATCTTCGGCGTCGACTGGACCGTTCCCGACGACGGCAGCGCCTGGTGGGACTACTGGATGCCCTCGATCGGCGCGATGGGCGAATCGGCCATGGCGGTCAAGGAACTGGTTGCGCTGCGTTTCGACCGCCGCGGGGAGGCTCTCGCCCCATGACCGCCTGGCGCCTCGACCGGCGTGCCGCACTCGGCCTTGCCGCCGCACCGCTTCTGTGGCCGCTGGCACGCTCAGCGCGGGCGCAGACGCTCGAAAAGCTCGTCTTCCAGACCGACTGGCGCGCCCAGGCCGAGCATGGCGGCTACTATCAGGCACTCGCCGCGGGCCTCTACCGCAAGGCCGGGATCGACTGCGAGATCCGCCAGGGCGGGCCCAGCCTGAACATCAGCCAGCTCCTGCTGATGGGCCGCGTCGACATGACCATGTCGAACAGCTTCGAGGCCTTCACCTACGTGCGCGAGGACGCGCCCTTCTTCACGATCGCCGCGATCTTCCAGAAGGACCCGCAGGTCCTGATCGGCCACCCTGACACCGGCTTCAACGGATTCGCGGACCTGAAGGGTCGTACACTGCTGATCGGCAGCGGCGGCCGCGTCACCTATTGGCCGTACCTTCGCAAGAAGTACGGGCTGAGCGACGACCAACTGCGGCCCTACACGTTCAACATGGCGCCGTATCTCGCCGACAGGAACGTCGTGCAGCAGGGTTTCATCTCGTCGGAGCCCTATTCGATTTCGCAGGCGATCGGTCGCATGCCGCCCTACCTGCTGATCGCCGATGCGGGCTTCAGCGCCTATCAGACGACCATCGCGATCTCACGCAGGCTCGCGGCCGAAAAGCGCGACCTCATCCAGCGCTTCGTCAATGCGACGCTCGAGGGCTGGGCGCAGTATCTCAAGGGTGGACCGGCCATCGAGGCCGCCAACGCCCTCATCAAGAAGGTCAATCCGGAACAGACCGACGACCGTATCCAGTACGCCATCAAGGTGATGAACGAGCGTGGCATCGTGCTGTCGGGCGACGCGCTGCAGGCCGGCGTCGGGGCCATGGCCGATGCGCGCTGGCGGGGCTTCTACCAGTCGATGGTCGATGTAGACGTGTTGCCCCGGGGGCTCGACGTGGGCCGGGCCTACACGCTCGACTTCGTCAACAAGGGTGTCGGGAAACCGGCGTAGCGGATTCAGGAGGAACAGGCATGTACCAGGTCAACGAAGAACATCAGATGTTGCGCGATCTCGTGAAGAAGTTCGTGCGCAACGAGCTGATGCCCCTCGAGAAGAACGTGCTGGAACGGTTCGCGTCCGGCCAGCAGGCTTCGCTGTCGGACGACGAGAACGCCAAGCTGTTCAAGCAGTGCAAGGATCTCGGCCTGTGGGCGCTGGATGTGCCGGAAGAGGTGGGCGGCGCCAACCTGCCGGCCGTGGCGCTGGTCGGCGTCAACGAGGAGCTGGGTTACACCTGCGTGCCCTTCACCTTCCCGCCGGATTCGCCCAACCTGCACATGCTGCTCGCCACCGCGAGCCCGGAGCAGCGCAAGAAGTACCTCGAGCCCTACGCCGCGGGCGAGACCAGCTCCGCCATCGCCATCTCCGAGCCCGGCGCCGGCGGCGATCCGGCCGGCATGAAGACCCGGGCGGTGAAGGACGGCAACGACTGGGTCATCAACGGCCGCAAGATCTGGATCAGCCGCATCGCCAAGGCCGACTTCACCATCGCCATGGCGGTGACCGACCCCAACCTCGGCGCACGCGGCGGCATCACCGCCTTCCTGATCGACAAGGGCACGCCCGGCCTCGTCGTGGCGCGTGCGATCCCGATGCTGGCCGGCCAGCGCACCTATGAAGTCGTGTTCGAGGATTGCCGGGTGCCCGAGACCCAGGTGCTGGGCCGCATCGGCGCGGGCTTCGCGCCCATGCAGATGCGCCTCACGATTCGCCGCCTGCAGATGGGCTCCTGGTGTGTCGGCATGGCGCAGCGCGCGCTCGACATGCTGGTCGAACATGCCAACCAGCGCGTCACCTTCGGTGAGAAGCTGGCCGACCGCCAGGCCATCCAGTGGTGGGTGGCCGACGCCGCGATGAAGCTCCATGCCTGCCGCCTGATGGTGATGGATGCCGCGGTGAAGCAGGACGAGGGCCGCGACGTGCGCATGGAGGCCTCGATGATCAAGGTCTATGCGACCGAGATGGCGAGCGAGGTGATCGACCATGCCCAGCAGGCGTTCGGCGCGATGGGCGTGACGCAGGAGCTGCCGCTGTCGATCATGGCGCAGAAGGTGCGCACCATGCGGGTCTACGAGGGCCCGTCGGAAGTGCATCGCATGGTCATCGCCCGCCGCATCTTCGGCGGCCGTTGACACGGGGCGGGAGGCGGGCGGATCATTTCCGTCCGCCGTTCGGCGCAAGATTATTCCGGGGAGCCGCCGCATGACCTACACGCTCGACAGCTTCGTCAATGAAGCCCAGTCCGCGCTCAAGACGCACGAAGGACCCGCCGGCCGCGAGCAGGTCCGCGTGCTGCTGGAGAAGCTGCTGGCCAACCCGTCCTTCGTCGACGAGGCGGTCGGCCCGGCCGCGCCGATCGGCACGCGCAAGCTCTACGAGGACAAGGATCTCGGCTTCGTCGTGCTGGCACACTGCAATCCCAAGCCGCACAAGAGCCCGCCGCACGATCACGGCGCCTCGTGGGCGGTTTACGGCCAGGCGGTGAAGTACACCGACATGAGCGAGTACAAGCGTCTCGACGGCGGCACGGACGCGGGCGATGCGAAGCTCGAGAAGGTCAAGACCTATCGCCTCGAACCCGGTCATGCGGGCGTCTACGACGTCGGCGCGATCCACGCGATCGACTATCCCGACGGCAGCCGCTTCGTGCGCGTCACCGGTCGCGACCTCGACTATGTGCGCCGTCTCAAGTTCGACATGGCGGCCGGCAAGGCCATCACCATCGAAAGCGCGACGGCCGGCGCCGACTAGGTTGCCTCAGGTCCGCCCGCGCTTGCGCGGGCGATGGGCATCGCCCCATTCCTCCATGGCGTCGAGGATGGGGCCGAGCGTGCAGCCCTTCTTGGTGAACGAATATTCGACGTGAGGCGGGACCGTGTTGTGCACCGCGCGCGACACGATTCCGTCCTCCTCGAGCGCGCGCAGCTGCAGCGTCAGCATGCGCTGCGTGATGCCGGGGACGAGGCGGCGCAACTCGTTGAAGCGGCGCGGCCGGTCCTTGAGGTGATACAGGATCGTGGGCTTCCAGCGCCCGCCGATCACCTCGACCGTCGCCGTCACCGGGCACCAGGGAGCCTTGCTCTCGGCCATCTTGCGCGCCTCTCCAAATCCATGACTGATACTAAGTATAAAAAATGTGCGTACTTATGCAAAGCGTACCGTGATGATAGGTGCGACCCCACACACAGTTGGAGGTCGCAATGTTCGTCGTCATGGGAGCCAGCGGGCAGGTCGGTGGAGCTGCGGTCGAAGCCCTGAAGCAGCGCGGGAAAACGGTACGTGCCGTGTCGCGGGATCCGGCTCGGCTGGCGGGGCTCGGCGTCGAAGCCGTGCGTGCCGATGCCGGCGACGCGACGACCCTCGCGACGGCGCTGCGGGGCGCGGAGGCTGCCTTCATCATGCTGGTTCCGCCACCGCAGGCGACCGATGTGCTGGCGGAGGCAAGGGTGCTGGCAAACTCGATCGCGGCCGCCGTTCGCGCGGCCGGAGTGCCGCATGTCGTGGCTCTGTCCTCGGTCGGCGCCCATCTCGCCGAGGGCAACGGCGTCGTGCGCGCGCTTTACGATTTCGAGGCGGCGCTGGCCGGTGCTGCGCCTTCGATCGTGTTCCTGCGACCGGGCGACTTCCTTGAGAACTGGGCCGTCATGCTGCCGGTCGCGCAGCAGGCCGCGGTGCTCCCGTCGGTCAAGGTCCCGCTCGACGTGCGCAGCGATGCGGTGTCGGCCCTGGATGTCGGGCGCACGGCGGCCGAACTCCTGTTCGATCCACGACCAGGCACGCGCGTCGTCAATCTCGCGGGCCCGGCTGAGTATTCGGCACTCGACGCGGCGGAAATTCTGTCGCGGCTGCTGGGGAAAGCCGTGACGGCGGTGCCGTCATCGCGTGAAGAGATGCTGGCCGGTTTCGTTGCCGCGGGCCTGGGTGCATCTTACGCCGGGAAGCTGGCGGACCTCTATGAGGCGATCAATGCCGGGCGGCTGGTCTTTCCCGCCGGGTCCGGCGAGATGCGGCGCGGTACGATCACGCTCGATGCCGTGCTGCGACGCCTTCTGGGCGCATCTTGACGATCGGCCGGAGGCGAAGCGTCGGCGGTCCGGCGTTGGTCCGCGTCAGATCCAGCGCCGGGTCCGAAGTGTGTAGGCCTCGAAGTCCGGGCCGAACTTGGCGGCGAGCACACGCTCTTCGGGCAGGATCTGGAAGCGTGTGATGTAGAGGGCGAACAGCAGCGGACCTGCCACGGAAGCGGCGTTCGCCAGATGAGCGGCCCATCCTGCCAGCACGAGGAGGAGGCCGAGATACATCGGGTTGCGCGTGAAGCGAAAGATCCCGGTCGCGACGAGCGACGAGGCGGCTTCGGGCCTGGTCGGATTGACGGTCGTTCGGGCGCGCAGGAACGACCATGTGCCGGCCGCGGAGACCGCGACCCCCAAAGCGGCCAACACCATCGAGAGCGCCCGCCGCTCCGGCAACGCGAATGAGAGTGCGTCCGTCCTGGAGGCCACTAGCCACATGGCCACGGCGACGAGCAAGGCGGCGGCGGGCGGCGGAACCTTCAATTCAAGCTTGTTCACCGTCAAACCCTAGGTTCGGCTAATGGGCCGGGCAAGGGCTCGACCCCTTTCTCGATCCGCGGCTCGCTCAAGCGAGCTTGGCCGCTGCATCGTCGTTTGCCTTCTGACGCTTCTGCAGCATGCCGTGGATACGCTCCTTCAGGCGCTTCACCCGCTCGGGTCCCGCCTTCTCCGGGCTGCCGGAATCGAAGGGCGGCTGCGGATCGTATTCGAGCGTGAGCTGGATCGACTTGGCGACTTCCTCGCCGGCCAGCTCGGCCGCCAGGGTGAGACCGAAATCGATGCCGGCCGTGACGCCACCGCCCGACACGCGATTGCGGTCGCGCACCACGCGATCGGCGACCGGGATCGCGCCGAAGGCCGGCAGGAACTCGCGCGAGGACCAGTGGCAGGCCGACTTGTAGCCCTTCAGCAGTCCCGCGGCGCCGAGCACCAGCGAGCCAGTGCAGACCGAGGTGACGTAGCGCGCGCCAACGGCCTGCTTGCGCAGGAAGGCGAGCGTCTCCTCGTCGGTCATCAGCGCGACCTGGCCGCCGCCGCCCGGCACGCAGATCACGTCGAGCTGCGGGCAGTCGGCGAACGTCGTGGTCGGCACGATCGAGAAACCCGCATCGGTCGGAACCGGATCGAGCGTCTTCCAGATCATGTGCAGCTTGGCGTTGGGCACGCGGCACAGGACCTGCGCGGGGCCCGTCGCGTCCAGCTGCGTGAGGTCGGGAAAGAGCAGGATGCCGATATGGACGGTGTCAGCCATGGAGTGTCTCCTCTGTTGACGGCACGTTAGGCGATCCAGCCTCTGGCAGAAATGACAAATAGAGGGTATTTTCTGCCAATGCCCAAAGCACACCGGATCGCCATCCTCGCCTACGAAGGCTGCCAGCTCCTCGACGTCACCGGGCCGGCCGCCGTGTTCGGCGCGGCCAACGAAGGCCGCGAGCGGCCGGTCTACGATCTGCACATCGTTTCGCCCGATGGCGATGCGGTCGCCTCGAACTGCGGCGTCACCCTGATGAGCGAGCGTATCGGCGGGCGCTACGACACGCTACTGGTCGCAGGCGGATCGCGCGGGCTTCGGGCGGTGATGAAGCGCGAGGATGTGCGCGGCTGGCTGCGTCGCGTAGCACCGAAGACACGGCGCTTCGGTTCGGTCTGCACGGGCGCGTTCGTGCTGGCGGAGGCGGGACTGCTGGACGGCAAGCGGGTGGCGACGCACTGGGCAAGCTGTCAGCGGCTCGCCGACAAGTACCCGGCGCTCACGGTCGATGCCGATGCGCTCTACGTCGTCGACGGCCAGGTGTGGACATCAGCCGGCGTGACGACCGGCATCGACATGGCGCTGGCGCTGGTCGAGGCCGATCTTGGCGCCGCGACAGCCAACCTGATCGCGCGGCACTTCGTGCTCTATGCGCGGCGGCCCGGTTACCAGTCGCAGTTCAGCCCGCTGCTGCAGGCGCAGACCGAGGTCGATGCGCCGTTCGCGCGGCTGGTCGAATGGATGCAGACGCATCTCGACGAGCCGCTCGACGTGCCGGCGCTGGCGGCGCGTGCGGGCCTGTCGGAGCGCAGCTTCTATCGCAAGTTCGTCGAGGCGACCGGCAAGACGCCTGCGCATTTCGTCGAGGGGCTGCGGCTCGATGCGGCGCGCACCCTGCTGGCCAAGGGCCTGCCGCTCAAGGCCATCGCCGGCCGGGTCGGCCTGCGCTCCTCGGCGCGGCTCGGCCAGGCGTTCGAACGCCGCTTCGGCATGGCGCCGTCATTGTTCCGCGAGATGCACGCGACGTCAGTGCCGTAGTCGCAGGCTGCTCAGGATCAGGGCGGTGATCGCGAAGCCGGCGCCCAGCCAGAGCGCCGCCCGCGCGGCATCGGCCGCGCCGCCGCCGGAGAAGTCGAAGAGGCCGAACACCAAGGCGACCAGCGCGGCGCCCATCGTCTGGCCGAGCGTCCGCGCCGTGGCGATGATGCCGCCGGCGCTGCCGCTGCGGTCGCGCGGCACGGCGTTCATCATCAGCCGGTTGTTGGGCGAGGCGAAGATGCCGAAGCCCATGCCGCACAGAACCAGCCGCCACACGATGTTGAAGGCCGAGGGATCCGGCGGCAGCAACGCCATCAGGATCATGCCCGACGCCATGCAGGTGAGACCGATCGTGCCCAGCGCGCCGGCATGGTGGCGGTCGGCCAGCCGGCCGGCGATCGGCGCCACGCCAGCCAGGGCGAGCGGCCACGCGGTCAGCAGCAGGCCGGTCGCGGTGGCGTCGCGGCCCAGCACGGTGTGGAAGAAGAAGGGAAGGCTGACGAAGGCCAGGCCCTGCGCGGTGAAGGTACAGGTCGAAGCCGAGATCGAGAGCGAGAAGATCGGCCGCGCGAACATGTCGATCGGCATCATCGGGTCGGCAAGCCTGCGCTGGCGCCAGACGAAGAGCGTGCCGAACAGGGCGGCGCCGACCAGTTCGGCCACGATCACCGGGACGGGATGGCCATGGCCGACGCCGTCGATGCCGAAGATCAGCAGGCCGAAGGTACCGCCCGACAGTATTGCCGAGGGCACGTCGAAGGGCCGCTTGGCGTGGGTCGTCACCGGCAGGAAGCGGCCGGCGAGGAAGAAGGAGAGGATGCCGAGCGGGATGTAGACGGCGAACAGGATCGGCCAGCTCGTGATGGCGAGCAAAGCGGCACCGAGGCTGGGGCCGGCCGCCAGCGAGGTCGCCACGACGGTGGTATTGAAGCCCAGCCCGCGGCCGAGCGCGGCGCGTGGATAGATCGAACGCACCAGGGCGGGCTGTATCGCCATGATGGCCGCACCGCCCAGCCCCTGCAGCGTGCGCGCCGTGATCAGCCACGAGAGGGTGGGCGCAAGCACGCACCCGATCGAGGCCAGCGAGAAGATCACGAGGCCCCAGCGATAGACGGCGCGATAGCCCACGATGTCGCCCAGCGCCGCGACCGGCAGCAGCATGATCATCAGGGCGATCTGGTAGGCGTTGACGATCCAGATCGAGCTCTCCGCCGTGATCGCGAGATCCTTCGCGATGTAGGGCAGGGCCAGATTGGTCATCGAATTGCTGAGCACCGCCATCGACAGGCCGATGGTGATGGTTGCCACGGCGGCGAGTCGCCGTGGCCCCGGCGGCATGCCGTCGGGGAGCGGGCCGGCTGAAGCGGGTTCGGCCATGCTTACTGGGGGACCGTCAGTTCGTCGCCGCCGATGGTCGTGCGCTGCATCAGGCGCTTGTGCCTGGTCGCGTCGTAGTAGGTGGCGCGATGCAGGACGGCCCGGTTGTCCCAGACGATCACGTCGCCCTCGCGCCAGGCGTGGGACATCATGAACTCGGGCTGCTCGGCGCGCTGCGCCAGCTCCCACAGGATCGCCTTCGAGATCGGCTCGGGCCAGTCGAGGATGCGGCCGGCATGGGCGCCGATATAGAGGGCGCGGCGGCCGTTGATCGGGTTGTCGCGGAACATGCGCTGCTTCACCGGCGGCAGTTCCGCCAGCGACTTGGCGCTCAGGATGCCCTTCTGCACGCGGTCGCGCGAATGGGCCAGCGCATGCTCGGCGACCAGCGGATGGATCGTCGCCTGCAGGGCCGGCGGCAACGCGTCCCAGGCCGCGCGCATGTTCAGGAACTCGGTGTTGCCGCCCTCGGGCGGGCAGATCCGCGCCGTCAGGATTGAGCAGAGCGAGGGGATGCGCTTGAACGAGGAGTCGGAGTGCCAGAAGTAGTTGGCCTTCTGGTAGATCATGCGCATGTCGTCCGGCGGTATCGGCTCGCCGGTCATGATGTCGAGATTGGACTGGCGCGCGAACTTGGTGCCGGCGGCGGGATTGGCGCTGAGCGTCGTTTCGAGCGGTCCGAAATTCTCGCTGAAGGCGATCTGCGTGTCGTCGTCCATCGCCTGGTCGCGGAACAGGAGCACGGAATGCTCCTCGAACGCGGCGCGGATCGGCCCGAACTCACGCGCCGAGAGCGGGCGCGTGATGTCGATGCCGGTGATTTCCGCGCCGAACAGCGGATGGAGCTTGCGGACTTCGATGCTGCCGGTGTTGCGCATGATTTCGTCCCTCAGTCGATGATCGCCTGGTAGGTGAGCACGCGCAGTTCGCGACGGATCGGGTAGGTCGAGGAGGGCATGAGCTGCGTCAGCAGCACCACGGCCATGTCCTCGACCGGATCGATCCAGAAGGCGGTGGAGGCCGCGCCGCCCCAGGCATATTCGCCCGGCGTGCCGGCGATGTACGCCTTGGCCGGATCGATCATCACGGAGAAGCCGAGACCGAAGCCGATGCCGGTGTAGGTCGATTCCGAGAAGCGCGGCGTGCCCATGTCGGCCATGTCGCCCTTCAGGTGGTTCATGGTCATCAGTTCGACCGTCTTGCGGCCGAGCAGGCGCACGCCGTCGAGTTCGCCCTTGTTCAGCATGAACTTGCAGAAGCGCAGATAGTCGGAGGCGGTCGAGACGAGGCCGCCGCCGCCCGAGTTCACCTTGCGCGGCGCGAGGTAGCGGCTCTTGCCCGGATCGTCGATCAGGTCGAGCTTGCCGCCGGCGCCGGCAGCGTAGTTCGCGGCGAAGCGATCGTGCTTGGCGGCCGGGACGTGGAAGTCGGTGTCGACCATGCCGAGCGGGTCGATGACCTTTTCCTTCAGGTACTTCTCGAAGGGCTGGCCGGAGATCACCTCGACCAGGTAGCCCAGCACGTCGGTGGAGACCGAGTAGTTCCACGCCTTGCCGGGCTGGGCGATCAGCGGGAGCTGCGCCAGCCGCTCGACGACCTGCTTCAAACTGGTGTCGGCCGTTTGGAAATCGACGCCGTCCTGTTTTGCGCGATAGGCGGCATCGACCGGATTGCTCTCCATGAAGCCATAGGTCAGGCCCGACGTGTGGGTGAGCAGGTCGCGGAAGTTGATCTCGCGCTCGGCCGGCGCGGTCTCGATCTTGCCGCGGCTGCCACCGGTCATCACGCGCGGGTTGGCGAAGGCGGGGATGAACTTCGAGATCGGGTCGTCGAGCTGAAAACGGCCCTCCTCGTAGAGCATCATGATGGCCACCGAGGTGAGCGGCTTGGTCATCGAATAGATGCGGAAGATCGTGTCGGCGCGCATCGGCTTGTTGCGGGCCAAGTCGGACTTGCCGGCGACCTCGGCAAAGGCCAGTTCGCCCTTGCGCATGACGCAGGTGACCATGCCGGCCAGCTTCCCGCTGTCGACCCATCCATTCATCCAGGTGCGCACGCGGTCGAGCCGCGCTGCGGAAAGTCCGACCTGTTCGGGGGTAACGAGCGGCAGCGTGTCCATGGCGATCCTCCTGTAAGCCCCGCTAGACTAGCCCAGGACGACAGGGTTCAGACACGCAAAAGACGGGAGGCACCAATGGCGAGATTGTGCGAGGGACGGGTTGCGATCGTGACGGGCGGCGCCCGCGGCGTCGGCCGGGAACACTGCCTGATGCTGGCCGAGCACGGCGCCAAGGTGGTCGTGAACGACCTGGGCGGCGACCGGACCGGCAAGGGCAACGATGTCGGCCCCGCCCAGCAGGTCGTGAACGAGATCAAGGCGATGGGCGGCGAGGCCGTGGCCAACGGCGACGACGTCTCGGACTGGAACGGCGCCAAGCACATGATCGACCAGGCGGTCGAGGCGTTCGGCAAACTCGACGCCATCGTGCTCAACGCCGGCATCCTGCGCGACCGCATGCTGGTCAACATGAGCGAGGACGAGTGGGACGCCGTCATCAAGGTGCACCTCAAGGGCACCTTCGCACCGGCCCGCCATGCGGCCGCCTACTGGCGCGACCAGGCCAAGCTGAAGGGCGGCCCGGTGGATGCGCGCATCATCACGACGACGTCGGTGTCGGGCATCTACGGCAATATCGGCCAGACCAACTACGGTGCGGCCAAGGCCGGCATCGCCTCCTTCACCATCATCGCCGCGCGCGAACTCGCCCGCTACGGGGTCACGGTGAACTCGATCTCGCCGTCGGCTTTCACGCGGATGACCGAGGACCTGCGGGAATACACCGAGGAGGACAAGAAGCGCCGCGATCCCAAGTGGATTGCGCCCGTCGCCACCTGGCTGGTGAGCGAGGACAGCCGCGAGGTCACGGGCCGTGTCTTCCAGGCCGGAAACGGCATTTTCGCCGTCGCGGAGGGCTGGCATAAGGGCCCCACGGTCGAGCAGATCATGGATCCGGTGCAGGCCGGCAAGGTGCTGAGCGAAATCGCGAAGAAGGCCCGCAAGAACGCCGGGATGAACGGCCTCGACCTCGACTGACGGACGAACAGGGAAAAAGGAAAACACATGAAGACGATCAATCGCCGCACGGCGCTCGCGGCCACGGCGGCGGCTGCGTTGATTCCGGGCGCCGCGCGCGCCCAGGCCTGGCCCAACAAGCCGATCCGCTGGGTCGTGCCCTATACGGCCGGCGGCCTGACCGACGTGACGACGCGACTGACGCTCGAGAAGATGAACATCGGCCAGACCTTCGTCGTCGACAACAAGCCCGGCGCGAACTCGCTGATCGGCGCGGAGATCGTCGCCAACGCAGCACCCGACGGTTACACCTTCCTGACGGTGATTGCGGCCCACGCGGCCAACAAGACGCTCTATGCCGGCAAGCTGAAGTTCGATCCGGTGAAGGGCTTCGAGCCGGTATCGCTGGTCGGCGTCGCGCCGCTCATCATCACGGTCACCAACGACCTGCCGGTGAAGAACGTCGGGGAGTTGATCGCCTACGCCAAGAAGAACCCGGGCAAGATCTCGTTCGGTTCTTCCGGCGTCGGCGCCGCCGCGCACCTCACCAGCGAACTGATGAAGCAGGTGACGGGCACCGACATGGTGCACGTTCCGTACAAGGGAACGGCGCCCGCGCTGGCCGATCTCGCGGCGGGCAACATCCAGATGCTGATCGACGCGCCGATCGGCGTGATGGCTCAGGTCCGGGCCGGCAAGATCCGCGCGCTTGCCATGCTGTCGAAGAACCGCGTTCCGGGCGTCGAGGAAGTGCCGACCATCGTGGAGTCGGGCGGACCGCTGATCGAATCGTCGACCTGGGTGATGTTCCTCGCGCCGGCCGGCACGCCGAAGGACATCGTCGACAAAATGTCGACGGAAGTGGGACGCGCCCTCAAAGACGAGGCCCTGCGCAAGCGCCTCGCCGAGCAGGCCGTCATCCCGGTCGGCGCCACGCCGGCCGATACGGGCAAGTTCCTGCAGACCGAGATCGACAAGTGGGAGAAGGTCATCACGACCGCCGGCGTCAAGCCTGACGCCTGATTCCCGTATCCAGGCAGCGGCGCCGGCAATGACCGGCGCCGCTTGCGTCAGATCAGTTCGCCGCGAAGCAGTAAAGCAGGCCCGCGCCGCCGGTCGCCACCAGCGCGGGCAAGTCGCAGCCCCGTGACGGGTGCGAGGTGTTCCACGACTTCGACGGCGCATCGTCGCGCAGGCCCATGCGATCAGTGTGACCGACCATGGCGCTGCCCTCGCCGTTCTTCGTCCAGTTGCCGCAGGTCATGTCCTTGTCCGGCGGGAAGGCGGTGCCGTCGGCCTGCGTGCCGGTGAGGATGTCGTGCTGGTTCACCGTGTAGAGCCGGCTGGGGATCAGCCTGCCGGTTTCCGCGACGCTGGTTGCGGCCGTCAGCTTGTTGTTGTCCGAGTGCAGGTCCTCGACACTCGCCGCTATCTGAACGCCGGTGGCATTCACCCACGGTCCCTTGCCGATGCGATCCCGGGCGTTGACCGCGGTCGCGCCGCCGACCGCCTGGGTGCTGAGATAGGCTCGCCAGGTCTTGCCGCCGGCGCCCGCCTTGGCGGCCAGCGTCTGGCAATGCCGGTCCGCGCCCTCGAGCCCGCCAAAATTGGCACCCTGCGGGCCGCCTACACTGGTGATGAAGAAGGTCATATTGGGAAATTGCGGCGGCGTCTGCTGGGCCTGCGACGACGTGGCAGAACCAACCAGCAAAAGCGTGGAAACGCCGAGCGCCGCGAACTTCGATCTGGCCGTCATGTCGTTTTCTCCCCGATTCTTATGTATTCCGACGCTCTACATCCTGACGTTTGGAACCTGTCTGGCCCACTCAATTTCTCGTGGGCTGAAGCGGAAAAACCTCTCCCCGACAGTGCTTGTGCAGCCTCAGCGCTTTACTCGCCGCGCGCCGTGTCGTTTTCTTCGCTCATGGTTTCGGCCCTCAGCCTGGCGAACGGCCTCACGCTTCTGTTCGCAGCCCTTTGCCTCTGGACGATGGCGATGCAGTCGCGCGGCGGCGTAACGACATTGGGACGGGTCGCGCTGCCAGGCGGCTTCGCGGTGCTGGCGACCCTGATGCTGCTCGCCGGCGTGTTCGAGGCGAGCTTCCTGTTCGACATTCTCTGGGTGGTGGCCTTCGCGGTGGGCTCGGTGATCGGCCGTATTCGCGGATGGATGCTGAGCGTGCAGTCGAACCGGGAGTCGGGGCTGGTGTCGCTGCCGGCGACGGTCGACGGACTCATCGCCGCTCTCATTCTCGTCGCACTGTCCATCATCGACTTCTCGTCGGCGATGATGGGCGAAGCGCTGATCGAGCCGGGATACATTGCGGCGGGCAGTGCGCTCTGCGCCGGCTTCCTCGGCTATCGCGTCCTGGTCATCGCCTTGCGCGTCGTTCGCCCGAAGACCGACAAGGTCTCGCGCGCGGCCTGACGGGCGCGCGGCCTCACAATCCCCGAAGTGTCTCCAGCACGCGCGGCTGCGGCCACGTCCAGCCGCTGGCGCCTTCATAGGCGCGCATCGCGCGTAGCACGACGTCGTCCGCGCGCGGCGGGCCGATGATCTGCAGGCCGACCGGCAGGCCAGCCCTGGTGAGACCCGCCGGCATCGACGCGGCAGGTTGTCCGGTGAGATTGCAGGGAAGAGTGTAGGGCGCACCCTTCGTCCAGCGCGGGAACGCCTCGGAATTGTAGAGCGTCTCCACCGGCGGCGCCGCGGTCGGGGTGACGGGCGCGAGCAGCAGATCGTAGTTGCGGTGCCAGAGAGCCAGGTCGCGCGCGAGCTTGCTCTTGGCTTCGTAGGCGCGGGCATAGTCGGCGAGGGTGATCGACAGACCCTTTTCCGCAAGCGCGCGCAGGCCGGGGTCGAGCTTGTCGTGGAGCTGCGTCGGGATCTGGCGGAAACGCGTGGCGAAGCTGCCGATCCACAGCGGTTCGAAATGCTGCTGAAGCGGCTCGAACATCGGGCCGACCTCCTCGACATGCGCGCCGAGATCCTCGAAGCGCTTCGCCGCGGCCACGATGAGATCGCGCACCTCCGGATCGGCCTGGACGTGGCCGAGGTCGAGGCTGAGACCGATCTTCCAGCCGCGCACGCCGGCGTCGAGGCCGACTGTGTAGTCGCGCGCCTCGGCCGGCAGCGATCGCCAGTCACGCGGATCGGGACCAGCCGTGAGGTTCAGCGCCATCGCGGTGTCGAGCACCGAGCGCGCCAGGACGCCCTGGCTGATGACGTCGGCGAAGGGCGCATCGGCCGGCGACTGCGGGATGCGTCCATATGACGGCTTCAGGCCGACGAGCCCGGTATGGGCTGCGGGAATGCGGATCGAACCGCCGCCATCGTTGCCATGGTTGAATGGATTGACGCCCGCCGCCGTGAGCGCCGAGGCGCCGCCGGACGAGCCGCCGGGCGAGTGGGCGACGTTCCACGGATTGCGCGTCGTGCCCTGGAGAGGCGAGTCGGTCAGAGCCTTCCAGCCGAACTCGGGCGTCGTGGTCTTGCCAAGAATGATCATGCCCCCGGTAAGGAACCTGTCGACGACGGCGGCGTTCTCGATAGCTGGAGTCTCGTCCGTGGAATGCGATCCGAGACGTGTCGGCCATCCCTTTACGTTCGTCGTGTCCTTGATCGTCGTCGGAATCCCGTCGAACGGAGAGAGCGGCTCGCCTTTCTGCCAGCGCGATTCCGCAGCCTTTGCGGCACTTTGCGCGCCTTCCGCATCGACCAGCACGAACGCGTTCAGATGAGGTTGCAGCGCTGATGCACGCTTCAACATCGCGTCGACGATCTCGACGGGAGACGCCTGACGGCGCGCGAAGAGTTTTGAGAGTTCCGCTGCGGAAAGCCAGTCGAATGCAGAGTCAGACATGCGCAATTGGTCGGTTCTCGACGAACATTGGATGTTCCAAAGTGAGGGTGACGACGCAGTGTCGACTCTGATTTCTCGTAAGTCGAGAGCGTATTGGAGGAGTGGGTGATGGAAACTGTTACAGCGCTTGTTGCCACCGGTGCCGCCTTCGCGGCGAGCTATCTCATCGGACGATCGCTGACGACTTCGCTTCTTCTCGTGATGCTGGGTGGGTTGCTTGCGGGGGCGAGCTTTGCCGTCCTGTTCTTCGTCTCGACCGTGACGGTCGGACACCTGATGCCCGGCCTGTTCGAGCCCTGGCTGCTCGGCATTCATTTCATCGCCCTTGCCATCGTGGTGCCGCTCGGGGGAGCCGCCATTGCGGCGCTCACGCACCGCCACGTCGAGCGCGTCGACGCCTCGCGCCTGCCGTTCTGAC
Organism: Reyranella humidisoli; assembly: GCF_019039055.1. NCBI lineage: Bacteria > Pseudomonadati > Pseudomonadota > Alphaproteobacteria > Hyphomicrobiales > Reyranellaceae > Reyranella > Reyranella humidisoli. The sequence continues at coordinate 33,292 of NZ_JAHOPB010000001.1, read as the reverse complement.
GGCAAGCGGGAGGCGAAACGGACGTCTTTCCCGCACCGGCCTCGCACCGCTAAGCTCCCCTGCAAACAGGGGAGGCAGGGATGGTTGAGGTCAAGCTCGGCGCCGGCACGGCCGTGCGCATCGAGGAAAGTTACGAGCCCAACTTCGACGCCAGGGCTTTCTTTCCCGACTGGGATCCCGCCGTCGTCGAGCGTCATCGCGGCTGGCTCATGCCGGCTCACTATGATGAGGCTTCTGCCTGCCTGAAGCTGAGCGTCCATAGCTGGCTGCTGAAGATCGGCGGCAAGACGATCCTGATCGACACCTGTGTCGGCAATCACAAGCCGCGTCCCCATCGGCCCAAGTGGCACCTGATGGAGACGAAGTATCTCGAACGGCTGAAGGCGGCCGGCGTCGAGCCCGACCAGATCGACATGGTGATGTGCACTCATCTCCACGTCGATCATGTCGGTTGGAACACGCGGCTCGAGAACGGCAAGTGGGTGCCGACCTTCAAGAATGCCAAATACGTCTTCAGCCGCGCCGACTACGATCACTACCTCAAGCTCGACAGCGATCCCGCGACCGGTCCCGTCAATGCGGGCTCGTTCCGCGATTCCGTGTTGCCCGTGGTCGAGGCCGGGCTCACGCAGATGATCGATGGGGCCGCGCAACTCGACGAGAATCTAGCGGTCGAGCCGGCGCCGGGGCATACGCCGGGTACGATCGCCATCAAGTTCGAATCGCGCGGCGAGAAGGCGCTGTTCTGTGGCGACATCCTTCACCACGCACTGCAGGTCTATCATCCCGAGTGGAACAGCTTCGCCTGCGCCGACGGCGTCGGTGCGCGCAAGAGCCGGCGCGCGGCGCTGGAGCATTGCGCCGGCAGCGGCGCGCGGCTGATGCCGTGCCACTTCGGGGCGCCATTCAGTTGCCACATCGACCACAGGGACGATGGGTTCGTGCCGCGCTTCGGCGGGCAATTCTAGGGGAGAGAGAAGATGATCTACGAAATGCGGGTCTACAGGTGCGTGCCGGGACGTCTCCCGGCGCTGCTCAATCGCTTCAACACCATCACGCTGAAGATCTGGGAGCGGCACGGCATCAAGCAGGCCGGCTTCTTCACGACGCTGATCGGCGAGTCGAACCAGGAGCTGACCTATTTCCTCGCGTGGGAATCGCTGGCCGACCGCGAGAAGAAGTGGAACGCCTTCGCCGCCGATCCGGAGTGGCTGGCCAAGCGCGCCGAAACGGAGAAGGACGGCGCGATCGTCGAGAACGTCTCGGTGCAGATGCTGACGCCGACGGCCTTCTCGTCCGTCCAGTAGGACGTTACTCCGCCTTGAGGCCCGCCTCCTTTGCGAGGCGGGCCCATTTGGCGAGGTCATCGGCCACATAGGCCGCGAACTCGGCAGGCGTACCGAACTGCGGGTCGGCACCGAGTTCGACGAACCTCTTCGCGACATCGGGCGAGCGGACCGTCGCGTCGATGGCCGCATGCAGGCGATCCACCAGGGCTTTCGGCGTGCCGGCGGGAAGGAACACGCCGTAGGAGATCGCTGCTTCGTACCCTGGCAGTCCGGACTCCGAGATGGTGGGAATGTCGGGCGCCGCCGCCGAGCGCTCGAGCGCGGTCTGTCCGAGCGCGCGCATCTTTCCGGCCTTCGCATGAGGCAGCGCCGTCGAGAGGCCGCCGAAATAGAGATCGACCTGGCCCGCCATGAGATCGGCCATCGCGGGGCCGCCGCCCTTGTAGGGCACGTGCACGATGTCGAGCCGTCCCATCGCCTTGAAGAGTTCGAGCGCCAGGTGGGTCGCGCCGCCCGCGCCGGCGGAGGCGCCGTTCAGTTTTCCCGGCCGCGCCCGCGCCAGCGACAGCAGGCCGGCGATGTCCTTCGCCGGCAGATCGGGGCGCACGACCAGCAGCATCGGGTTGATGCCGACCGGCGCCACGGCGACGAAGTCCGTCCGCACATCGTAGGGCATGTTGCGGTTCAAGGCCGGTGCGACCGTGGTCGAGCCGTTGGAGGCCAGCATGAACACGCTGCCATCGGGTGGGCTCTTGGCCGTGAAATTTGCGGCGATCTCGCCGTTGGCGCCCGCCTTGTTCTCGACCACGACGGTGCGACCCAGCCGTTCGCCGATGCCCGGCGCGATCACCCTGGTGAGGAGATCGTTGGGACCGCCGGGCGGGAAACCCACGATGAACCGCAGCGGCCTGTCGGGAAAGTCCGATACCTGGGCGCGGACCGGGGCCAGGGGGAGTGCCGCGAGGCCGGCGAGCAGATGGCGGCGAAGGGGCTTGCTCATTCAGGAAGTATGCTAGGCTTTTGCCAACACAGGGAGGAAACAAAAATGCAACGCAGGACTTTCACGGCCGCGGGTGCGGCAGCCTTGCTCGGCTCGTTGGCGGGAGTGCCCGCACGCGCGCAGTCGCTTGGCGGCGACGTCCGCTTTCTCTGCGGCTTCGCCCCGGGCGGGACGGCCGATCTGCTGTGCCGCATCCTCGCGGAAGCGGCGACGTCCGAGGTCGGCCAGAAAGTGATCGTCGATACCAAGACCGGCGCCAGCGGCTTCATCGCCAACGAGATCGTGGCCAATGCGGCACCGGATGGCCGCACGATCGGCCTCGCCGCCATGGCTGCGATGTGCGTGTCGCCGGTGATGCCGGGACAGAAGCTGCCGATCAACGTCGACACCGACCTGACGCCGATCGCCAACATCGTGGGCGTCACCAACATGCTGGTCGTCGGCAAGCACATGCAGTACCGGACGATTCCGGAGATCATCGACTTCGCCAAGAAGAACCCCGGCAAGCTCACTTACGCTTCGGCCGGCAACGGCACGTCGCAGCATCTCGCCGCCGAACTGTTCAAGAAGATGGCCGGCATCAATATCCTGCACGTGCCTTATCGCGGCGGTGCGCCCGCGATCCAGGACATGATTTCAGGCAATTGCGACATGATGTTCGGCAACATGCCGGAGTTCCTGGGACAGATTAACGGCGGCGGGCTCATTCCCGTGGCGTTCGGATCGCCCAAGCCGTCTCCCATGTTTCCCAATTTGCCGCTGATCTCGAAATACCTGCCGGGCTTCGAGGTGGTGAACTGGTTCGGCGTGTTCGGGCCGAGGGCCCTGCCGGCCAACCTGACCGACTACTGGAACAAGGCGCTGCGCGCGGCGGTCGCCAAGCCCGAAGTCCAGAAGCGCTTCGCCGAAAGCGGCATGGATACGATCATCGGCTCGCCTGCCGAGTTCAAGGCGACCATCATGGCCGATCGCAAGAAGTGGGAAGGGGTCATCAAGGAAGCCGGCATGCGAGCCGACTGACCGATGCCGCTCGCGGACACTGCGCAGGGCACCCTCCACTACGACGTGGTCGATCAGGTTGCGCCCTGGCGACAGAAACGCCTGCCGATCCTGTTCCATCACGGGATCGGCGCCAGCCCGGGAATCTGGGCGGGCTGGCAGCCGGCACTGGCGGACGCCTTCCGCCTCATGACCTTCGACATGCGCGGCTACGGCCGTTCCACGATCCCGGCAGAGGACTTCAAGTGGTCGCTCGATCTGCTGGTCGAGGACCTGTTCGCGGTCGCCGACGCCGCCGGTGCGGAGCGGTTCCATCTCGTGGGCGAATCGATCGGCGGCACCGTGGCGCTGGCGGCGGCGCTCGCGCGGCCCGGCCGGATCGCCACGCTCACCGTCAGCAACGGCGCCCATCTCGGTGCGTCCATCCAACGAGTCGAAGCCTGGCGCCGCCAACTCGACGAAGGCGGCTCGAAGGGCTGGTCCGACGCCTTCCTGCGCGATCGCTTCCATGACGGCGCCGTGTCGCCGGAGCGGCTGGCATGGTTCGCTGTCGAACAGGAGAAATGGTCGCGTGTCTCCATCCTGAACGCGCTCGGCGTCCTGATCGGCACCGACCTCACCTCCCGCCTGCCCGAAATCAAATGTCCCACTCTGCTGCTGCATCCGGACGGCAGTCCGTTCATTCCGGTGTCCGTCATGGCCGACCTGTTCAAGGGCCTGCCCGATGCCGAGTTGAATGTCTTCGGCCGGTCCCGTCATGGCCTGCCTTTCTCGCACGCTGTGCAATGCGCGCAGGCACTACGGTCTTTCCTCGACTCCCGCAGAGTGGACTGATAGTCGAGTTGTCAGACAACTAAGAACCACGAGGGAACAATGAGACGGATTTTGGCCGGTGCGGCCGCGCTGGCGATCGCGTTTTCGGCGGCTCCCGGATTTGCCCAGGAGAAGCTCAACGTCTGGTGGGTGAAGGGCTTCTACAAGTCCGAGGACGATGCGCTGTTCGCCGCCATCAAGAAATTCGAGGCGAAGACCGGCGTGAAGGTCGACCTGTCCCAGTACGCCGTGCAGGACATGATCCCCAAGACCGTTGCCGCCCTCGATTCGGGCTCGCCGCCCGACATTGCCTACTCGGACACCTATGACGTGCAGGTCGCGGGCAAGTGGGCTTACGACGGCAAACTCGAGGACATTTCCGACGTCATCGAGCCGATGAAGGACCGGTTCGCGCCGGTCACGATCGAGACGGCCTATCTCTATAACGACAAGGCCAAGAAGAAGGCCTTCTACGGCTTTGTCCTGAAGCAGCAGACGCTGCACATCCAGTACTGGAAGGACATGCTGGCGACGGCGGGCTTCAAGGAAAACGACATTCCCGGTACCTGGAAGGAGTACTGGTCTTTCTGGTGCGACAAGGTCCAGCCGGCCTATCGCAAGGCCACCAGCAGCCGCGTCTACGGCATCGGCAACCCGATGGGCGTGGAATCGACCGACTCGTTCCAGTCGTTCCTGAGCTGGGTCGACGCCTACAACGTCAAGCTGGTTGACGATTCGGGCAAGCTGCTGGTCGACGATCCGAAGGTGCGCGCAGGGCTGATTGCTGCGCTGCGCGACTACACCGACATCTATGCCAAGGGCTGCTCGCCGCCCTCGTCGACGACCTGGAAGGATCCCGACAACAACGTCGCCTTCCACAATCGCACGACGATCATGACGCACAACTACACGATCTCGATCGCCGCCAAGTGGCTGGACGACGCCAACAACGAGCAGCTCACGCCCGAGCAGCGCGCCACCGGCCGTAAGGCCTATGACGAGCTGATCGCGACGGCCGGCTTCCCCAAGAAGCCCGACGGCTCGCAGATGGTCTACCGCACGGCCGTCAAGGTCGGCGTTATCTTCCAGGACTCCAAGAACAAGCCGCGCGCGCGCGAGTTCCTGAAGTTCCTGCTCGAGGAAGAGAACCTCCGCCCCTATGTCGAGGGCGCGCTCGGCCGCTGGTTCCCGGTGACGAAGGCCAGCCAGGAGAGCCCGTTCTGGCAGGCCGACAAGCATCGCAAGGCGGTGTACGACCAGTTCAAGGCCGGTACGCTGCCCTTCGAGTTCACCAAGAACTACAAGTTCACCATTCTCAACAACGAGAATGTGTGGGCCAAGGCGATGAATCGCGTGGTGAGCGAGAAAGTCTCGGTCGAGAAGGCCGTGGACGAGATGATCGCCCGCATCAAGGAAGTGGCCAAGTAAGACCGCTTTCGCGAGTACGCGTATGGCGGCGTCCACGATCGACACGATGGCCCCCCGGGAGAAATCCCGGTGGGCCGGCTTCGGCCTGTCGGAGCGGCAGGCCTGGAGCCTGCTGTTCGTCGCGCCCTATGTCGCGATCTTCATCGGCTTTGTCGTGTTCCCGGTGGGCTACAGTTTCTGGCTGGCGCGCAGCCCGCAGCTCTATGTCGAGCTGGCGGCCGATCCGATCTTCCTGCGGACAGTGATCAACACCTTCATCTTCCTGGTCGTGGCCATCAACGTGAAGATGGCGCTCGCGTTGTTCCTGTCCGGTTTCTTCATGCACAAGCGCTGGTGGGTGAAGGTGCTCGCGGTGCTGTTCGTCCTGCCCTGGGCGGTGCCGTCGATCCCGACCATCCTGTCGGTGCGCTTCATGCTCAATCCGGAGTGGGGCGTCATCAATCAGCTGATTTTCAGACTGACCGCCGAGGACGGGCCGAACTGGCTGAACGACCCCGCGCTGGCGCTGACGCTCTCGATGCTGGTGCACATCTGGAAGTCGCTGCCCTTCTGGACGCTGATCCTGCTGGCCGGCCGGCTGGCCATCCCGGGCGAACTCTACGAAGCCGCCTCGGTCGACGGCGCCGGGGCCTGGCACCGTTTCCGCTACATCACCTGGCCGTCGATGAGCACGCTCTACGTCACCTGCACGCTGCTCTCGATGATCTTCACGGTCGGCGACTTCAACAGCGTCTATCTGCTGACCGGCGGCGGCCCGGCCGATCTCACGCATGTGCTGGCGACGCTCGGCATCCGCTACCTGCGTCTCGACCAGGTCGGTCTCGCCATGGCGTCGATCGTGTGCGCGCTGCCGCTGATTCTGCCGCTCGTCTACTTCATGATGCGGCGGCTCTCGCGATGAGCCCGCGCAAAATCCTGCGCACGGTCGGCTTCGAGAGCGGGCTGCTGCTGATCGGGATTCCGGTGCTGCTGTGGACGCTGATCCCGATCTACCACATGCTCCTGTTCGCGATTTCGCCCAAGGATGCGGCCTTCTCGGGCCAGCTCTGGCCGACGAATCCGACCCTGCGCAACTTCGGAACGGTGCTCAGCCAGAAGCACCATTTCCTCAATCACTTCTGGCTGCAGATGTTCAACTCGCTGGTCATCTCGGTCGGCACGGCGGCGATCACGCTGTTCGTGGCGACCGCCGCGGCCTTTGCGATCAGTCGCCTGCGCATGAAGGGCGGCCGCATGGTGATGAACCTGGCGCTGCTGACCTACTTCATCCCGGCCGCGTTCCTGGCGGTGCCCATGTACAAGACCATGGGCATGTACGGGCTGCTGAACAACGACTGGGCGCTGGTGCTCGCGATGGCGACGATCGCCTCGCCCTATGCGATCTGGATCCTGCGCCAGGCGTCCGACAAGCTGCCGGTCGAACTCGACGAGGCCGCCATGATCGACGGCGCCTCGCCGTTCCAGCTCTTCCGCCTGATCTACCTGCCGCTGATGGTGCCGTCGCTGATCGCCGTCGGCACCTATGCGCTGCTGCTGGCGTGGAACGAGTATCTCTACGCGTTCCTGCTGCTGTCGAAGAACACGGCGATCACCCTGCCGGTGGCGCTGGGCAACTTCCTCTCGGCCGACGATTCGCCTTGGGAACTGCTGATGACGGCAGGCTTCCTCTACGCGCTGCCGCCGGCGGCCATCTACTATGCATTCCGCCGCTACATGTCGTCGGGCCTCACCGCGGGCGCGGTGAAGGGCTAGGGTTCACCCGCGCCGCATGCGCTTGCGGGTGGCGAAGGACGCCCGCATCGATTCGGCGACCTGCTCGACTTCGGCGCGCCAGCGCAGCGTGGGATCCCAGATGGCGGCGAGGTCCATGCCGAGCACGATGCCGTTGGCGATGATCTTGGCCGTGTGAAGGTCGGTGCGTGTGGTCGCCGGGATGACGGCCGTGCCGAGGCCGGCCCGGGCCAGCGCAAGGATCACCGTTCCCGAACCGCCCTCGTGGCGGATGCTGGGCGACAGCGACAGCAGCCGCAGGGCTGCATCGAGAGTCAGACGCGACTGATATCCGCGATCCAGCACCAGCAGGTCGCGCTCGCACAGCGCCCGGAGGTCGATTCCGCTCCGGCGTTCGCTGGCGCTGAAGGGCTTCGGTGATGCAGCGAGGATGTCCAGGCGCACGATCTGGTGCTCGACGAGGCCGGTGTCGTAGCGCGGGCGCCCGGTGATGCCCATCGACGCCTCGCCGCTCAGCACCAGGTTCTCGATCTCGACGCCGTTGGCCTCGATGACGCCGATGCGGATGTTCGGCTTGGTCTGGATGAAGTCGGCGATCCGCGGCGCCACCACCGTCTCGATCGTATGGGCGGTCGCGGCGACCGTGATGTGCACCGCGGGCTGCACGCTGTTGACCCGGGCCGCCGCTTCGAGCCTGGCGATGCCTTCCAGCGCCGCCGAGGCCAGCGGCAGCAGGTCGTGCGCATCGCTGGTGGCCGCCATGCCGCGGCCCGACGGCTCGAACAGGGACAGGCCGAGCCGATGCTGGAATTCCGTGATGCGGCGGGACAGGGCCGATTGCGAAATGTTGAGGCGCTCCGCGGCTTCCACCAGCGATCCCGAGCGATAGACGGCCACGAAGGACTCGAGGAGACGCTTGTCCATTCCTGCGAAAGCCTCAGCAATAAGTCTGCAGACAATGCACTTCATGCATAAGGTGGATCGGTGCTAGCGCTGCGTCAACCGCGCCCGTGGTGGGGCGGATCGAGAAGGAACACAGGGATGCAGCGCCGACACCTCCTTACGCTCGGAACCGCCGCCGCCGGATCGATCGTCGCGAGCCGGATCTCGCAGGCGCAGGGCGCCTATCCCGATCGGCCGATCACCCTCGTCGTCGCCGCGCCTCCGGGCGGCGGCACCGACATCGTGGGCCGCATGTTCGCCGATCACCTGTCCCGGGAGTTCGGCCAGCAGGTCATCGTCGACAACAAGGGCGGTGGCAACGGCAACATCGCCACGGCTCTCGTCGCGAAGGCGAAGCCGGATGGGTACACGCTGCTGATGCAGTATTCGTCGTTCCATTCGGCGAACCCGGCGATGATCAAGAACCTGAACTGGTCGCCCAAGGACCTGACCGGTGTCGCCATGGGCGCGATCGCCCCGCAGCTCATCGTCATTGCCAAGAAGGTGCCGGCCGACAATCTCAAGGACTTCATCGCCTACGCCAAGGCCAATCCGGGCAAGCTGAACTATGCGTCGTTCGGGCCGGGCTCGGTCGCCCATATCGGCGGTGTGCTGCTGAACAAGGCGGCCGGCATCGATCTCGTCCATATCCCGTACAAGGGGGCGGGGCCGGTGAGCGCCGACCTCGTGGCGGGGCAGGTGGAGCTGGCGGTCATGAGTCCGCCCTCGCTCGCGGCCCATATCCGCAACGGCAACGTGAAGGCGCTGGCCATTGCGAACGAGGCGCGTCATCCCGCGTTCCCGGAGATTCCCACGACGGCCGAAGCGGGCCTGCCGAGTTTCGTGTTCGATGCCTGGTACGGGATGTTCGCACCGGCGGGCACACCCAAGCCGATCATAGACAAGTTGAATGCGGCGATGAGGAAGATCGCCAGGCTCGATGTCGTGGTCGAACGCTCGACCCAGCTCGGGACCGTCCTCAAGGACTGGACCCCGGAGCAGTTCGATCGGTTCGTCGCCGCGGAAGGCGAGGTCTGGTCGAAGCTGATCCGGGAAAACAAGATCACCCTCGACGAATAGAGACGAGAGGAATCCGGCTCTTTCCATCCCCCCTGGAGACAATCATGACAGGTTCCCTGAACGCCAATGCCGGCCCGCGTATCCGCTACAAGGCCGAGGAGGGTGCGCCCTACGAGACGATCACCGTCGACAAGCTGACGCCGATCATCGGCGCGGAGCTGGGCGGCATCGATCTCAGCAAGCCGCTGTCGAACCGCCAGCAGGACGAAATCCACCGGGCCCTGGCCGAGAATCTGGTGATCTTCTTCCGCGATCAGGTGCTCACGCCCGAGCAGCACATGTCGTTCGGCCGCCTGTTCGGCGAGCTGCATGTCCATCCCGCCGCGCCGCATGAGCCGGGCGTGCCGGAAATGATGCGTATCCACTCCGACAGGAACAGCCCGCGCGCCAACGGCGAGGGGTGGCATACCGACGTAAGCTGCGAGGTCGAGCCGCCGATGGGCTCCATCCTCCACATCAAGACCTGCCCGCCGCGCGGCGGCGACACGCTGTTCGCCAACATGTACGCGGCCTACGACGCGCTGTCAGACCGCATGAAGGCCTATCTCGACGGCATGATCGCGCTGCATGACGGCGAGCCGGTCTATCGCGGCCTGTTCAAGCCGATCGGCGTGGCCGACAAGGCCGAGTATCCCCGCGCCGAGCATCCGGTGGTGCGCACCCATCCGGTCACCGGCCGGAAGTGCCTCTACGTCAATGCCGGCTTCACCAGCCGCCTGCTCGGCGTGCCGCGCGACGAGGGCGACGCGATCCTACGCTATCTCTACCAGCACATGGAGAACCCGCTGTTCCAGTGCCGCTTCCGCTGGCGCGAGAACTCGATCGCCTTCTGGGACAATCGCTGCGCCCAGCACCGCGCCATGTGGGATTACTGGCCCCACACCCGCAGTGGCCACCGCGTCACGGTGAAGGGCGACCGCCCCTTCTAGGATCAGGCTCCCTTCGGCAGCGTCGCCATGAAGGCCTTGAGCCGCGGTGCCCATTTGGCGGCGTCGAGGCCCGAGGCGGAGTGGCCGAGTTCGCTGTCGATCTCGAAATAATCGGCGGTCACGCCGGCGGCCTTCAGTTTCTCCATCACCGCCGGCGCGATCGAGGGCGGGAAGAGCTTGTCGGTGCGCGAGATCACGTAGAGTACCTTGGCTCTGATCTTCGACATGTCCTTCTCGGCGTCGAAGTTCACGCTGGCGCGACGCAGCACGACCAGCGAATTGCCGTCGAATACCTTGGACCAGCTTTCGGCGCGCTTCACGATCTCGGCCTCGCGCGCGGCCTTGTCGGGGAACTGCGCGGCGAGCTGCTCCTCGATGCCGTAGCGCTTCAGGGTCGCCACGCGCATGTCGGTCAGGACCCTGGTGATCCCGCCATTCTCGTAATAGCGCCCGCCGTTCCAGTTCGGGTCCTTGGCCAGCACGTCGATCAGTGCCTTGACCGAGGCTTCGCCACCCGAGCCCTTGGGCGCGCTCACCACCGGCACCAGCCCGTCCATGAAATCGGGATAGGTGACGCCCCACTGGAAGGTCTGGTAGCCGCCGAAGGAAGGGCCGGCGACCGCCACGAGATGCTTCACGCCGAGACCGTCGAGCAGGGCCTTCTGCGCGTTGACGATGTCGACCAGCGTGATGGTCGGGAAATCGGGGCCGTAGGGCTTCCCGGTCTTCGGGTTCACCTGCGCCGGATTGGTCGAGCCGTAGGACGAGCCCAGCATGTTGGACGACACGACGAACAACCTGTTCGTGTCGATCGCCTTGCCGGGGCCGACCAGCCCGTCCCACGAGCCTTCCGCGCCGTTGGCGCCCGCGCGACCTGCCATGTGCTGGCTCGACGTGTAGCCGTGAGTCAGCAGCACGCCGTTGCGGCCATCGGGTGCCAGCGTGCCGTAGGTCTCGTAGGCAATCCTGACGTCGGGCATGACGGTGCCGCTCTCGAGGCGGAACTCCTTCATGGTGAAGAGCTGCTTCTGGACGTTCACGAGTTCTCCCTGGGCGGAAGCGCCCCTGCCGATCAGGAACGGCGCGGCGGAAAGAGCGGCTAGCAGTGGGCGGCGGGGCAGCGACGACGTCATCGGTTCCTCCTCGGTCAGGCGCGGGCGGGCTGGAGCGGCAGGTCGGCGATGGCGTGCGCGGCCAGTCGCTTGCGATCCCTCTCGGGACGGATGAAGAGCAGGCCGATGATGCCGCCGGCGAGGAGCAGCACGCCGAGGATGACGTAGCCCTGCTCGTAGCCGGCGATCGGCGTTGCCGCGTTCTGGATCATCGAGCCCATGATCCGGGGTGCGAGGACGCCGGCGAACGTCACGACCGACGTGGTGATGGCCAGCATCGCCGCGCGCTGCGGATGCGGGGTCAGTTCGCTGATGATCATGGGAAGGACGACGTAGATCGTGCTGCCGATGGCGGAACCGAAGACCAGGGCGGCGATCTTGAGACCGTCCGTCGGCATCGCGCCGACGAAGGGAAGCACGCAGCCGCCGGCGACGATGGTGAGACACGGCAGGACGCCGCGGCAGAGGCGGCTGGACACACCTTTCCTCTTCAGTCTCTGGGAAACGTAACCTCCGGCCAGGACCACGAGGGCGCCGAAGACCCAGGGCAGGACGGTCAGGTTGCCTCCCAGCTTCTGGCTGAAGCCGAGGCCCGCGACGAGGTAGGACGTGAACCAGGTGAGGCCCAGCGCCAGGCCCCAGTAGCTGGCGAAGCCCGCGGCGCAGGCGGCGAGGATTGTCGGGCAGGTGAGCAGGTAGCGATAGGGCACGCGCTCGTTGCTGCCGCCGGTGTTGCTCACCGGAGCATCGACGAGTGTGCCCTCGCGGCCGAAGATCAGCCACAGCACGGCCCAGGCCAGGCCCGCGATGCCGAGCGCGCCGAACGCCCAGTGCCACGAGTATTTTTCGATGATCCAGTTGAGCAGCGGCACGGCGATGATGACGCCGAAGGCCGATCCCTGTGCGATCACCGCCGTCGGCAATCCGCGCAGCGAGTCGGGAAACCACTTGTAGATGGCGTGGGTCGCGACCGGACCGGCCGGCCCTTCGCCCGCACCCAGGATGACGCGGCAGATGATGAGCGTCTCCAGGCTCACCATGCCCAGCATCGGAAACTGGACGATCGACCAGAGGATCGCCATGACCAGCAGCGTGTGCTTGGTCTTCACGCGGTTGGAGATGAAGCCGACGACGATCGCCGAGACCGCGAACAGCAGGAAGAACGCCGAGCCGATGTCGCCGAACTGTTCCGGCGTCAGTCCGAGGTCACGCGTGAGAGGAACGGCCGCGAGCCCCACGACGACCTTGTCGGCGAAATTGATCAGCATGAAGAGAAAGAGCAGGGCGGTCATGCCCCAGGCCCCTTTGAGGGGCCGATCCTGAACGGTCACGCGGCGTCACTCCCCACTCGCCCGTTGTCGTCGAGCTTTCGCACATCAGACGTGAGCACCGATGGCCCGTCAAGGAACGGGAGCGCTCCCTTGGATCGGGAAAGAAAAAGGGGCGCCTCGCGGCGCCCCTCCTTGTAGGTCACGATCCGCGAGGGATCAGTTCTTCACGAACGGGCACTTGCCGTCCTTCATCGGGCGAAAGGCCTCGTTGCCCGGCACCGTGGCGATCAGCTTGTAGATGTCGTCCTTGCTCTTGGACTCCGCCGGCGACTTGACCTGGAACAGGTACATGTCGCGTTCCAGGCGGCCGTCCTCGCGCAGCTTGCCGTTCTTCGTCATGACGTCGTTGACGGGGATTTCCCGCATCTTCGCCATCACCGCTTTCGGGTCGTCGGTCCCCGCGGCCTGCACCGCCTTGAGATAGTGCAGCGTCGAGCTGTAGACGCCGACCGTCAGCATGCTGGGGATCTTGTCCTTCTTGGCGCGGAAACGCTTGGTCCAGGCGCGGGTCTCGTCGTTGAGATCCCAGTAGAACGCCTCGGTGAGGACGAGGCCCTGCGCCACCGGCAGGGTGAGAGCGGCCACGTCGGTCGAGAAGACCAGGAGGCCGGCGAGGCGCTGGCCACTCTTGGTGATGCCGAACTCGCCGGCCTGCTTGATCGAGTTGATCGTGTCCTGGCCCGCGTTGGCAAGGCCGATGACCTTGGCCTTCGAGGCCTGCGCCTGCAGCAGGAACGACGAGAAGTCCTGCGTGCTGAGCGGATGCCTGACGCCGCCCAGCACCTTGCCGCCGGCCGCCGTAACGACCGCCGTGACGTCGCGCTCCAGCGCATGGCCGAACGCATAGTCGGCGGTGAGGAAGTACCAGGAGTCGCCGCCGTCCTTGACGACCGCGCCGCCGGTCACCTTGGCCAGCGAGTAGGTGTCGTAGACCCAGTGCGCGCCCGTCGGCGAGCAGGCCGGACCGGTGAGGTCGGCCGAGGCCGCGCCAGTGTTGATGTCGATCATGCCCTTTTCCTGGGCAATCTTGCGCACCGCCAGCGCCACCGACGATGTGCCGATGCCGGTGATCATCTTCACGCCGTCGACGTCGTACCACTTGCGGGCGATGGCCGCGCCGACATCGGGCTTGGTCTGGTGGTCGGCCTGCAGGATTTCGATCGGACGGCCGAGGACCTTGCCGCCGAAATCGTCGATCGCCATCTGGATGGCCTCGACCTCACCCTGGGTCAGGTCGCCATAGACGCCCGAGAAGCCTTCCATGACGCCGATCTTGAGTGGCTGAGGCGCCTGGGCCTGGGCGTAGGCCGCCAGGCCGACGACGGCGAGGCCGGCCACGGCGGCGGCGGCTCCGGCGCGCCTGATGCTGGTCTTGAACTTCATGAACTCGATCCTCCCAATGTGTTCCCCGTTTCTGGTGGCCGAAATCTAGCCGCGAGGCGAAGCGGACGCCAGTGCTGGACAGACGCACAAAGCTTCGATTAATTCGCCGCACAGGGAGAGCCGATGGCCAAAGAAGAAATAATTCTCGAGGCGACAGGACTGACGAAGGAGTTCAAGGGCTTCATCGCGGTCAAGAACGTCAATCTGCGGGTGAAGCGGCACACAATTCACGCGTTGATCGGGCCAAATGGCGCGGGCAAGACGACGTGCTTCAACCTGCTGACGCACTTCCTGTCGCCGACGGCCGGCCAGATCCATTTCAACGGGCGCAACATCACCGGCAGCTCGCCGGCCGCGATCGCCCGCATGGGGCTGGCCCGGTCCTTCCAGATCTCGGCCGTGTTTCCCCATCTCAGCGTGCGCGAGAACGTCCGCGTCGCCCTGCAACGCAAGCTGGGTATTTCCTTCCAGTTCTGGCGTTCCGAGAACGTGCTCACCCGGCTCGATGCCCGGGCGCTGGAACTGGTGGCCGCCGTCGGTCTCGCCGAATTCGCGGAAGCCCAGGCCGTCGACCTTCCCTATGGCCGCAAGCGCGCCCTGGAGATCGCCACCACCCTGGCTCTGGAGCCCGAGATGATGCTGCTCGACGAGCCGATGGCCGGCCTCGGGCAGGAAGACATCAAGCGAATCGCCTCCCTGATCCGCACCGTCGCCAAGGACCGCACCGTCCTGATGGTCGAGCACAACATGTCCGTCGTCGCCGACCTCTCGGACACGATCACCGTGCTGGCGCGCGGCGAAGTGCTGGCCGAGGGGCCTTACGCCACGGTCTCCAAACACCCCGCCGTCGTCGAGGCTTATGTCGGAACCGGTCATGGCTGAGACATTGTTGAAAGTCGCGGGCCTGCAGGCCTGGTACGGCGAGTCGCACATCCTGCACGGCGTCGATTTCGAGATCCGCCGCGGCGAGCTCGTTACCTTGCTGGGGCGCAACGGCGCGGGGAAGACCACGACCCTGCGGTCGATCATGGGCATCCTGGGCAAGCGCACGGGATCGATCACCTTCGAGGGAAGGGAGACGATCGGCATGACGTCCGATTACATCGCCCGCCTCGGCATCGCCTACTGCCCCGAGGAGCGCGGAATCTTCTCGAGCCTGAACGTCGACGAGAACCTGAGACTGCCTCCGGTCGTCAAGCCGGGCGGGCTTAGCATCGAGGAAATCTACAAGCTCTTCCCGAATCTTCTCGAGCGGCGGTACAGCCAGGGCACCAAGCTGTCCGGCGGCGAGCAGCAGATGCTGGCCATCGGCCGGATTTTGCGCACCGGCGCCACGCTGCTGCTGCTCGACGAGCCGACGGAAGGGCTGGCGCCAGTCATCGTCCAGCGCATCGGCGAAATCATCCGCCAGCTCAAGAGCCGGGGCTTCACCATCCTGCTGGTCGAACAGAACTTCCATTTCGCGGCCACGGTTGCGGACCGCCACTATGTGATGGAGGACGGGCGCGTGATCGACACGGTCGCCTCGAGCGACGTGCAGCAGAGCATCGGCAAGCTGCAATCCTATCTGGGGGTATGAGGCCGCCATGTTCGAACTTCTAGGCATTCCTCCCCAGGCGCTGTTCGGCCAGCTTCTGCTCGGCCTGATCAACGGCGCCTTCTACGCCATGCTGAGCCTCGGCCTGGCCGTGATCTTCGGCATGCTGAACGTCATCAACTTCACGCACGGCGCCCAGTACATGATGGGCGCCTTCGCGGCCTGGCTGCTGCTCGGCATCTTCGACGTGCCGTTCTGGGCCTCGCTCGTCATCGCCCCGATCATCGTCGGCCTGTTCGGTATTGTTCTCGAGAAGCTGATATTGAAGCGCATCTATCATCTCGACCATCTCTACGGCTTCCTGCTGACCTTCGGCCTGGCGCTGGTGATCGAAGGTCTCTTCCAGTGGAAGTGGGGATCCTCGGGCGCTCCCTATCCCAACCCGATCCCCGGCGGCTTCAATCTCGGCTTCATGTTCCTGCCGACCTATCGAGGCTTCGTCGTGGTGGCGGCGCTCGTGATCTGCCTCGCCACCTGGTACGGCATCGAGCGCACCAAGCTCGGCGCCTATCTGCGCGCAGCCACCGAGAACCCGACACTGGTCCGCGCCTTCGGCATCAACGTGCCGCGCCTGATCACTCTCACCTACGGGCTGGGCGTGGCGCTGGCCGCGCTGGCGGGAGTGCTCGCCGCACCGATCCAGCAGGTATCGGCACTGATGGGCGTCAACCTCGTGTTGATCGTCTTCGCGGTCGTGGTGATCGGCGGCATGGGCTCGATCATGGGGTCGATCGTCACCGGCTTCGGCCTGGGCCTGGTCGAGGGCCTGACGAAGGTCTTCTACCCCCCGGCCTCCAACACGGTGATCTTCGTCGTCATGGCGCTCGTCCTGCTGATCAAGCCGGCCGGCCTGTTCGGGCAGACCAAATGAACGCGACACGCATAGGCTACGCCCTCCTGATCGTGCTGGCGCTGGTTGCGCCGGCCTTCGCCTATCCCGTCTTCCTGATGAAGGCGCTGTGCTTCGCGCTGTTCGCCTGCGCGTTCAACCTGCTCCTGGGCTATGCCGGCCTCATGAGCTTCGGCCATGCCATGTTCTTCGGCATGGCGGGCTATTTCTATGGTCATGTCGTGAAGGCGTGGGACATGGCGCCCGAACTCGGCCTGCTGCTCGGCGTGGCCGGTGCGGCGCTGCTGGGCCTCGTGACCGGTGCGCTCGCGATCCGCCGTCAGGGCATCTACTTCGCCATGATCACGCTCGCCTTCGCGCAGATGGTCTATTTCTTCTGCATCCAGGCGCCGTTCACCGGCGGTGAGGATGGCTTGCAGGGCATCCCCCGCAAGGCGCTGCTCGGCGGCCTGATCCCGATCAAGGACGACAAGGTCCTGTACTACGTCGTGCTGGCGATCTTCCTGTTCGGCTACGCCGCCATCTATCGCGTCATCCATTCGCCCTTCGGGCAGGTGCTGAAGGCCATTCGAGACAACGAACAGCGCGCCAAGTCGCTGGGCTATGAGGCCGATCGCTACAAGCTGCTGGCCTTCGTCCTGTCGGCGGCGCTGGCCGGCCTTGCCGGCGCCACCAAGGCGATGGTGCAGCAGTTCGCGACCCTCACGGACGTAGCGGCCTCGACCTCCGGCGAGGTCGTTTTGATGGCGCTGGTCGGCGGCCTCGGCACCATCGTCGGCCCGGTGGTCGGTGCCTTCATCATCGTCACCATGCAGAACTACCTGGCCTTCACCGGCGAGTTCGTGCTGGTGATCCAGGGGGCCATCTTCGTGGTGATCGTGCTCGCATTCCGCAAGGGCGTCGTCGGCGAACTCGCGGATTGGTGGAAACGGCGCCAGGCGCGCTAGCGGATGGCCAGCGCGCGCAAGCCCCTCTCGTGGCGGCTGGTTCCCGCGCTCGGCCTCCTCATTGCCCTCGCGATTTCCCTGGCCATCGGCCGCGGCTCGCTCTCGCCGACCATGGCCGCCGTGTTGCCCGTCATCGAGCTGGCGGTGCTTATGGCCACGGTCTTCTCCTCGGTCCATCACGCCGACGTCATCGCCCATCGCCTGGGCGAACCCTACGGCACGCTCGTGCTGACCGTGGCCGTGACGGTGATCGAGGTGGCGCTGATCCTCTCGATCATGTTCGCGGGCGAGGGTAACGAGGGGCTCGCGCGCGAGACGGTCTTCTCCGTGATCATGGTCGTCTGCAACGGCATGGTGGGCCTGTGCCTGATCGTGGGCGGGCTTCGCTACGGCGAGCAGGGTTTCCGCCTGCCGGGCGCCAACGCCTATCTCGTGGTGCTGATGCCGCTCGCCACGCTGACGCTGATCCTGCCGACCTATACGACCAGCGCACCCGGCCCGTTCTATTCGCCGACCCAGCTCGTCTTCGTAAGCTTCGTCACCCTCGTCCTCTATGGCGTCTTCCTCTACGTCCAGACGATCCGTCATCGCGACTACTTTCTCTCGGATTCCGGCGAGGGCCATGGCGAGGCCGGCGGCGGCCCAACGCCGACCGAGTTCTGGGAAAGCGTCGGCCAGCTCGTGGTCTCTCTGGTCGCGGTGGTGCTCCTGGCCAAGGGCTTCTCCGGCTCGGTTGAGAAGGTCGTCACCGCCGTCGGCGCGCCGCGCGATGCCATCGGCCTGCTGGTCGCGCTGCTGGTGCTGCTGCCCGAAACCCTGGCCGCGCTGCGCGCGGCCCGGCGCAACGAGCTGCAGAAGAGCCTGAACCTCGCGCTCGGCTCTTCCCTGGCCACGATCGGACTTACCATCCCGGCGGTCAGTCTGCTGGCGATGGTCCTGAACCAGCCGCTCGCGCTCGGCATCGACACGCACGACATCGTGCTGCTGGTCCTGACGTTCGGCGTCAGCCTCGTGACCTTCGGTGGAGGGCGGACGAACATCCTGCCGGGCTTCGTTCACCTGGTCCTGTTCGCGACCTTCGTCTTCCTGATTTTCGTGCCGTGAGGCGGCGCGGGTGACGGGGGCGGGCAGGGCTCTTGCCCGCCGCCGCCTTTCGCGCGAAGAACGAAGCCGTACCCAGGGGGAAACGACCGACATGTCCGAGCTTTCCGAAGACCAGCTGTTCGCCGAGCTGCGCAAGATCGACACGCCGACCATTACCAACGTGGTCGCGACCTATCCGAAGAATCCCCTCTGCCTCGGCCTCTACAACCCGTGGACCGAGAACTGGTACACCGACACCTCGATCCGCTGCATGTATCCGGAGATGGGCGCGCTCATCGGCTATGCCGTTACCTGCGTGTACGGCCTGCCAGAC
This sequence comes from Reyranella humidisoli, assembly GCF_019039055.1. Lineage (NCBI taxonomy): Bacteria > Pseudomonadati > Pseudomonadota > Alphaproteobacteria > Hyphomicrobiales > Reyranellaceae > Reyranella > Reyranella humidisoli. Next base: position 14,444 of record NZ_JAHOPB010000001.1, on the reverse strand, counting down.
CCGAACTTCGCCGGCCGTCTCACCTTCATGGACGTGGTCGATGCGCTCGACGCCATGAAGAAGCCGACCATCCTGGTCATCCAGCAGAAGTGGCCCCCGGAGCTGATGAACAAGGCGGGCCTCGCCGGCGAGATGATGACGACCTCGATGCAGGCCGTCGGCTGCGTCGGCCTGCTGTCGAACGGCCCGTCGCGCGACGTCGATGCGATCCGCCGCATGAAGTTCCAGATGCTGCTGGGCGGCGTCACGGCCGGGCACGGCGACATGGCGGTCCAGTCGGTCAACGCCCCGGTGTCGGTCGGCGGCATGGACGTGGCGCCGGGCGAGCTGATCCACATGGACGAGAACGGCGCCGTGAAGTTTCCCGCACAGCATGCCCGCGCCGTACTGAAGAACGCCCAGGCGATGCTGGCCGACGAGGCCGAGAAGCTCGAGATGATGCGCAAGGCCAAGACCGCCGCCGAGATCCGCGCGATCAACTCCGGCGGCACCTACGGCGCGAAGAAGGGATAAGTCGTGTCATGACCGTGACCGCCGCCGAGCCACGGCCAACTCGCTGGGGACTGGCGGCCAAGCTGTTCGCGATCCTGCTGCTGCTGGGCGCGGTCGCGGTCGTGATCACCGGTGTGCTGGGCTACATCCAGGCCCGCGAGGCGCTCGAGCGGGCGATCTTCGACCAGCTCACCGCGGCCCGCGAGACCAAGGCGCACCAGGTCGAGGGGTATTTCCGCACCGTGCGCAGCGAGATGCGCCTGCTCGCAGCCGCCAAGATGGTCGTGGACGCCACGCGCGGCTTCCGCGAGGCCGTCGACGAGTTGGACAGCAAGGAACTCCCGGCCGAGGTGAAGCAGGCCGTCCAGGGCTGGTACGGGGGCCACTACCTGCCGATGGTGCGCAAGCTGCTGGGCGCGGATGTTCCCGCCGCCGAGTTCATGCCGACCAGTTCGGCCGCGTACTTCCTGCAGGACCTCTACATCGTCCGCAATCCGCATCCCGACGGGCGGCGGGACCTCCTCGACGATGCCGGCGACGGCAGCGCCTACAGCAAGGTCCATGCGGTCTATCACCCGCTGATGCGGACGGCGGCCGCGACACTCGGCTTTCACGACTTCATGATCGTCGATCCGAGGACGGGGCGGGTGATCTACACGGTCGACAAAGATGCCGACTTCGCGACTTCGCTCCGGGCCGGCCCCTATCGCCAGTCCAATCTCGCCGCGGCCGCGGCGCGCTGTGCCACCACCCCCGATCCCTCCGCGACGTGCCTCGAGGATTTCTCGGCCTATCTGCCATCCGAAGGGTTGCCGTCCGCATTCATGGCGGCCCCGATCATCGACCAGGGCGCCGTGACCGGCGTGCTGATCGCGGAACTGTCCATCGACGAGATCGACAATATCGTCACCGGCGGCCGACGCTGGCGCAACGAGGGCTTTCGCTCGACCGGCGAGGCCTATCTGATCGGCCCGGATTTCCTGGTGCGCTCCAGCGGCCGCTATTTCTTCGAGAACCGCGACGTCTATTTCACCGAATTGAAGGCCGGCGGCGCGGCCGACGAGGACATTGCCGCCATCAAGCGATTCGGCTCTCCGATCCTGCACCAGCGCGCCGACACGTCGGCGACGCGCGCCGCGGTCGGTGGCGTAGAGGGGTTCGGCGAGATCGTCGGCTATCGCGGCGTACCCACGCTGGCGTCCTGGGGACCGGTCCGGATCGCCGGCGTCAAATGGGGGCTGGTCGCCAAGATCGACAGCGCGGAAGCCTTCGCGCCGGTCTATCGGCTGGAGCGTGACCTCATGATCGTCGGAGCGATCGCCTTCTTGATCGTGGTCTTCACCGGGGCCTGGCTCTCGCGCTCGCTGCTCGGTCCGTTGCGCGACCTCACGGCCGGCGTGCGGCGCTTCGCGGCCGGCGATCTCGATGCGCACGTGCCGGTCCGTTCGCGCGACGAGATCGGCCAGCTCTGCCTCGCCTTCAACGGCATGATCGACGAGCTGAACCGGAAGAACCTCGTCATCGAATCGAAGAACCGCGAGAACGAGGAGCTTCTCCTGAACGTGCTGCCGGCGCCGATTGCCAACCGGCTGCGCGGCGGCGAGAAGGGCATTGCCGACGGCTTTGCTGAGGTCACGGTCGCCTTCGCCGACCTCGTCGGCTTCACCCAGCTTTCGTCGGAGATGCCGCCAGCCGAGGTCGTCACGCTTCTGAACGGCCTGTTCACCCGCTTCGACGTCGCCGCCAGCGAGCTCGGCATCGAAAAGATCAAGACCGTCGGCGACGCCTACATGGCGGTCTGCGGGCTGCCGGTGCCGGTGCCGAATCACGCCGAGCGCATGGTGCGCATGGCGATCCGCATGGTCCACATCACCCGCGAGCATGCGATGGAGCATGGCGTGTCGATGAAATTGCGCGTCGGCATCAACAGCGGCCCGGTCGTGGCCGGCGTCATCGGCAAGAGCAAGTACATCTACGATCTGTGGGGCGACACGGTAAACCTCGCGAGCCGCATGGAATCCGGCGGCATCCCCGATTCGATCCAGGTCACGCGACCGGTCTACGAGAAGCTCAAGGACCAGTTCGTCTTCGAGGCGCGCGGCGAGATCGAGGTGAAGGGCAAGGGCAACGTCGAGGCCTGGCTCCTGAGATTGTGAGCCTCAGCCGAGGCCGAAGCTCAGCTTGATGGCGACGATCAGTCCCGTGACGGCGATGCTCGACAGGATGAGGCCGAACACGCGGCTCACGATCTCGATGCCGGGCTTGCCGAGCAGGCGGAACAGGGTTCCGGCCAGCGCGTAGGCCACGAAGAGCAGGAAGAGGCAGAGCGCGAGGATGGCCGTCGTCGTGACCTGCTCGCCGAACGAGCGGACGTTGTTGTCGGTCAGCAGCACGACGGTCAGGATCGCGCCCGCGCCGGCGATGCCGGGAACCGCCAGCGGGAAGACCGCGCGCTGAAGCGGCGTCGCATCATCGGGCATGCTGAGCGCGTCCTCCGTCACCTTGCCCAACACCATCTTCACGCCGAACAGCAGCAGCACGATCGATCCCGCCAACTGGAACGAGGACATCGGGATGTGAAGCGCCGACAGCAGCGGCCGTCCCACGACGATGAAGAACAGAAGGATCAGGAAGGCGACGCCCACCGCATAGGCCGCCACCAGGAGCGCTCTCTTGCGGTCCAGGCCGGCCGTGACCATGAGAAAGATCGGCACCGTGGCGATGGGATCGAGGATGACGAAGAGCGTGACGAACTCGTAGAAGAAGTCGTTCAGGAAAGTCGGAGTCACGCGGGGAATCCCTGACTGTTGCACTGACGGACGGTGCCGGTCCGGCGAAGCTCTTGGGCGTCCCCGGTTTGCAGAGGCGCTACATCAGTCGCCGGATGCGAATGTGTCAATGCGGTCCGGCTTCGGCCGTTCGAAGAACGGGACAGCGGGGGCGATCTTTTCTAGAATGTGGTGGCCGGGGCTCGATGACGCTGCGGCAAGTGTTTGTGAGGTACGCCATGAATGACGTATTCGAGACCGATGCCCGACCCACGGCCCCGGCGGCCAAGCGAGCCTACGTGGCGCCTGTGCTCCAGCGTCTGGGAACACTGACGGACATCACTCTGTCGGTCGGCGGTCGCGGCGCGAACGACGGCCGGGGGCGAGGCGCCCGGAGCAAGACCAGCACGTAGGCCGGCGGGTCGCGGTCGGCCTTTCGCACGGTCATCGAATTCAAGGTGAAGTGGCGGACCCGGCGAGATTCGAACTCACGACCTCTGCCTTCGGAGGGCAGCGCTCTATCCAGCTGAGCTACGGGTCCAGCGCGGCGGACCATACCGGAGGCACCCTCGCGGTGCAACGCGCCCGGGCGGCAGCGTTCGCGCGGTCAGGCAGCTTTTAGCCAGTCTGCCGGCTCTTCCCGGTCGAGGGCACCGAAGTTCAGGCGATGCACGAGGTCGGCGTAACGGCGTGCGCCGGCTTCCAGGGTCAGATTTTCCAGCACATGCGCACGGGGCGCGAATCGTTGCTGGAGAACGCCCGTCCAGAAGCGCGGGAAGACGGCGCCGAAGTCGTCGGTATCGCGGAACTTCATCCCGCAGCGGTCATCCCAGTCGGGAGTCGAGGTCACGGGGCCGAACTGAACGCGATGGGGATGGTAGCGGGTATCCTGCCATAGGCCGCCGGCGTCCCAGGCGAGGACGGGAACATCGGACGACAGGGCCTGCCGCAGGGCAACGCCCCGGGTCTCATGCTCGCTCAGCAGCACCATCGAGCGCGCACGGGCGAGCAGGGCGCGGAACTGTTCCTCGCGTCCGCCGTCGTGGCGGAAGGTGGCAACGCGCAGGCCGCGGGCCTCGAGGTCGCGGACGATGGGATCGCGGACCGCCGGGCGATCGCGCTCGGGATGGCAACGGATCCTGTCGCAGACCAGGACGTCGATGTCCTGGACGGCGCCGGGCAGGGGCTTCCAGCCTTCGGTGTCGAAACCCTCGGCCCACGCATGCACCTTCATGCCCCAGTAGGGTTCGCACATTTTCCGGACCCATTCGCACGGCACCAGCACGCCCCGGATGTTGTGATCGGAGAGAAGTGTGGGATCGTCGACCGGATGGTCGTAGCCCGCCGACCCGAACACGATCGGCGTGCCGCAGGGGATCTTGTCCAGCACCGGCGGCTTGCCGATGACGCAGGCGATCTCGCCGGGATGGCGACGCAGATGCGCGTAGTTGTTCACCCGATAGGGTATGCCGAGGTGATCGAGGCCGGCGCACAGGTTCTGGAAGCTCTGGAAACTTCCGCTGGACGGCTTCGTCCTGCGCAAGGCGCGGCGAACCAGAGGCAGCCAGCGATCGGCGGCGTCTTCTTCATGGAAGAGGTTCAGGGCGGAGGGAGACACTGCATCTTTCATTGCGAAAACTGGCCCGCGGACCGTCCTTGATCGATCTTGGGGCACTGATATCGTTGCCAGCTTAAGGCCACCTTACATCATATTGCGTTTCCACTGTAACTTGTTCACATAAAGGTGAAGTCTTGCGAGACGCTGCAGTTCGGCACGTCGCAAACATCAAGAACGGCGGCTGAGGGACTGCGCATGGCAACGAGCAAGGCAGCAGGCGCATCGGGCCGGCGCATGGTCGTCGGCATCACCGGCGCCTCGGGAACGGTCTACGGGATTCGTGTGCTGGAAGCGTTGCGCGCCCTGAAGATCGAGACCCATCTCGTGATCTCCAAGGCGGGCGATCAGACGCGGTCGCTCGAGACCGACATGTCTGCCGCCGACCTGCGGGCGCTGGCCGATCACGTCCATGCGCCGGGCGACATCGCCGCGGCGATATCGAGCGGGTCGTTCCAGACCATGGGCATGATCGTGGCGCCGTGCTCGGTGCGGACCCTGAGCGAGATCGCGACCGGGGTGACGTCTGGCCTCGTCTCGCGTGCAGCCGACGTCTGCCTCAAGGAACGCCGGCGGGTCGTGCTGATGTTCCGCGAAACGCCGCTGCATGCCGGCCACATCAAGAGCATGCTGGCTGTCACCGAGATGGGTGCCATCGTCGCGGTGCCGTCGCCGGCTTTCTATACGCGCCCGAAGACCGTCGACGACATCGTGACCCATTCGGTCGCGCGCGTGCTCGACCTGTTCGGCCTCGACACCAGGACGTTTCCGCGATGGACCGGCCCTTCCGGCGTGAAGAAGGCCGCCGTTGTCCGGCGTCGGAGTGGCAGGTGATCTTCCGACGGCCGCACTTGGCGCGCCCGCAGATTTGGGCGACAGTCCGCGCACAAACGGGAGGAAACCAATGACCAACCAGAACCGCCGCGGCTTCGTCCGCGCCACGGGTGCCGCTGCCGCGCTCGCCACCCTGGGGCTCGCCGGCCGTGCGGGCGCGCAGGGCACCCAGCCGCTCGAGAACGTGCGCATCATCACCGGCTTCCCGCCGGGCGGCACGTCCGACACGCTTTGCCGTCGCGTCGCCGAGGGCCTCAAGGGCACCGCCTACACCAAGGCGGCGATCGTCGAGAACAAGGCCGGCGCCGGTGGCCAGATCGCCATCCAGTCGATGAAGGGCGCGGCGACCGACGGCAGCGTCATCCTGCAGACGCCCGCGTCGATGCTGATGATCTATCCGCACATCTACAAGAAGCTGGCCTACGACGCCTTCACCGACGTGACGCCGGTGACACTGGCCTGCGTCTTCGACTTCGGCTTCTGCGTTGGCCCCGCCGTGCCCGACAGCGTGAAGAACATCCCCGAGTTCCTGGCCTGGTGCAAAGCCAACCCGGACAAGGCCAATTACGGCTCGCCGGCGGCCGGCTCGGTTCCGCATTTCATCGGCGTGCTGCTGGGCCAGGCGGGCGGCATCGAGCTGAAACATGTCGCCTATCGCGGCACGCAGCCCGCCGTGCAGGACATGGTCGGTGGCCAGATCCAGGCGGTGTCGGGTCCGGTCGGCGAGTTCACCCAGCAGGTCGCCGCCGGCAAGGCGCGCCTTCTCGGCGTTTCGGGCGCCACCCGCAGCCGCTTCGCGCCGAACGTCCCGACCTTCGCCGAGCAGGGCTACAAGGATCTCGTCTTTTCCGAATGGTTCGGTTTCTTCGCTCCGGGCGGCACGCCCGCCCCGGTCGTCATGCGCGCCAACGAAGCGCTGCGCGCAGCGCTCGCCCAGAAGGACGTGGTCGACGGCCTCGCCGTCATGGGCCTCGAGGTTAAATCCTCGACGCCGCAGGAACTCGCAACGCTCCTGAAGCAGAGCTACGACCGCTGGGGTCCGATCGTGAAGAAGATCGGCTTCACGGCGGACTCCTGAAATCGGGGGCATCCCGAGCGGGCGTACCTCGCTCAGGATGACTGATTAAACCCGCTTCGCGTCGTCGCGCGCGTAGGTCGCGACGGCGCGATCGACCAGGGTCTTGCGGTCGATCTTGTTGGTTCCCGCGAGCGGCATCTCGTCGACGAACCAGACCGCACGCGGATGGGCGTAGGCCGGGCCGTTGTCGAGCGCGAAGCGGCGCAGGGCCTCCTCGGTCGGGGAGGTGCCGGGCTTGGCGACCACGAAGGCGACCGGGAGCTGGTACTTGATCTCGTCCGGCACCGGCACGACGCAGGCCTGCGCCACATCGGGATGCTGGCCCAGCAGCTTCTCGACCTCGCCGGGATAGACGTTCTCGCCGCCGCACTGGAACATGTCGTCGGCACGGCCGACGAAGAAGACGAAGCCGTTCTCGTCGCGGCGCATCACGTCGCCGGTATCGTACCAGCCGTCGATCAGCCGCTTCTTCGTGTCGGTCTCGCGGTTGAGATAGCCGCTCATCAGCGCCGGCGTGCGGATGTGCAGCACGCCCTGCGTCGCGCCGGTCTCGGCGCCGCCGACGAACTTCACCTCGATGTTCTTGCGCGGATAGCCCAGCGCGCCCATCGGCTTCGGTATGCCGTCGGGATGCGGGCCGAAGCCCAGCGGACCCGACTCGGTGGTGCCCCAGCTGTTCGCCGTCTCGGCGTTGGGGAACATCCGGTGCATCTGCTCGAAGAACTCCGCCGTCGAAGGCGCGGAACCCGTGACCGCCGTGGTGACGCAGCCGAGATCGGCCTTGGCCAGCTCCTCGGTCTCGCGCATCACCAGCGCCAGCATGGTCGGCACCGACGTGATCATGGAGACGCGATTGCGGTCGATGGCGCGGATGAAGCCGCGGGCGGTGAAGTTGGTCATCAGCACGATGGTGCCGCCGTTGATCATCACCAGCTTGGCGCTGAACAGGCCGTTCATGTGGAACAGCGGCGCGGCGATGATGATCTTCTGGTCCTCGATGCCCGGCCGCTGCTCGGGCGTGGCGCCGGTCGCCCAGATGTAGCCGCCATGCGTCAGCGGCACGCCCTTCGGCAGCCCGGTCGAGCCCGACGTGTAGAGCACCATGGCGACTTCTTCCGGCGCCATGTCGACGGCATCGAACGCACCCGGATCGAGCAGGCTGTCGAGCTGTTCGATCGCCACGGTCGGCACCAGCGCGCTGACCGGCGGCGCGCGCTCGGCATCGGCGATCGCCAGCTTGACGACCGAGTCCTTCATGATGTGCGCCACGGTCTCGCGCGGCAGCTTGTGGTTGACGCAGACCGAGACGAGGCCGGCCGCCATGGTGGCCATGTAGAGCACGAGATAGTCGGCGCTGTTGGCCGCGACGATCGCCACGGCCTCTCCACGCTTGAGGCCGCGCTTCAGCAGGCCGCGTGCAAGGCCTGCGATGCGCGCGCGCGCCTCGCCGTAGCTCAGTCGGAGCTGTTCGTCGCCCTCGGGCGAGACCTGGATGATGAAGGGCCGGTCGGCCGGCGCCTGCGGGTCGAGGATGGCAGCGAGGTTCTTGAGGCTCATGGTTCCCTGATTGCCCAACGGACGTTCTTCCTGCAAGCGACGTGCCGCAGATCAGCGCCGGCGGTGGAATTGCGAACCGCCGTACGATTGGTCGGTCGGGACGATCTCCATGAAGCTCACATCCATGCGCTGCGGCGCGCCCAGCACGAACATGACTGCCTCGGCAATGTCGCCCGGCTGCAGCGTCTCGAAGCCCTCGTAGAAGCGGCGCCGCCCTTCCTCGCGATCCTCCATCAGGCCGAGATGGGCACCGGTCTCGACCCTGCCCGGCGATATCTCGGTCACCCGCACGCCCGTCCCGTGCAGGTCGAGGCGCAGCGTCTGGCTGAGATTGTGGATGGCGGCCTTGGTCATGGCATAGACGGGCATGCCGGGCAGGGGCGCGGTGCCCGAGGTCGAGCCGAGATTGACGATGTGGCCGAGCCCGCGCGCCGTCATGCCCGGCACCACGGCGGCCAGGCAGTTGAGCGTCCCGCGCAGGTTCACGTCCATCAGCACGTCGATGTCGTCGGGCGGGGTCTCCCACGACACGCCGCCGCGCACCGGAGCCGATGCATTGTTGACCAGCACGTCGGCATCGAGCGAGCCCAGCGCATGCAGCACGGCATCGCGATGGGAGATGTCGAGTGCCAGCGGGCGGCAACCGGTCTCCTGGGCCAGTTCGGTGAGGTCGTCGGCCGAGCGGGCGACGGCATAGACGTCGAGGCCGCCGATCCGCAGCTCGCGGACGATCGCCGCACCGATCCCGCGGCTGGCACCGGTGACGATGGCGGTGCGATAGCGATCGAGTGACACGGCTTCCTCCTTGCCCGGCGCGAACGGCCGCCTAGAGTGCCAGCATAGCGCATCGAAGAACTGGAGCGAGGCATGGCCAAGAAAGTCTTTCCGGACGGCACCGAGGTGGCGGGTTTTTATGTCCGCACCATCAAGAGCGGACCGTTCGTGTTCGTGTCCGGCACGACTTCCCTCAATGCCAAGGGGCAGGTCCAGGGCAAGGACGCGGCCCAGCAAACGACCATCACCATGCGCAAGATCGAGGCCGGTCTGAAATCGGCTGGCGCCCGCCTTGGCGACCTCGTGCGCACGACGATCTACGTGACCGACATCCGTGACATGGGCGCCGTCAGCGCGGCGCTGGGCAAGGCACTCAAGGGCTCGGTGGTCACATCGACGCTGGTGGCCGTGAGCGCCCTTGCCGTGCCGGGGCTGCTGGTCGAAATTGAGGCTACGGCCGTCGTCGACGTCTGACGCGGCCGATCGGGGAGAGCGTAATGAGCGTGAAGAGAGTGGGATTGCTCGGGCGCCGGCAGGCGCTGGTCGGCTCGGTGGGGCTGGTGGGAACGGCGCTGGCGGCGCCGGCCATCGCCCAGCCGCATCGGGTCAAGTCCGGCACGGTCAGCATCGAGCAGGTCCAGGTGGCCTTCTTCGGCAGCGGCAATGTCGGCAGCGGCACGCTGCACTACGAGGGCCGCAACTACCGGTTCTCGGTCGGCGGGCTCGGGGTCGGCGGCTTCGGCGTTTCCAAGATGGAAGCCTATGGCGACGTCTACAATCTGAAGGAGCTGCGCCAGTTCCCCGGCGCCTACGGCCAGGCGCGCTACGGCGCGGCCTACGGCGACCAGGGCAAGGGCGAGATGTGGCTTGAGAACACCAACGGCGTGATGATCGACCTCAAGACGCGCCGCCAGGGCCTCGCGGTGTCGCTCGGCGCCGACGCCGTCATCATCGATTTCAAGTGAGGCGGTCCATGACGATGTTCGCTCGCGCCCTTCTGGGTGCTCTCTGCGTGGCCGCCGCCAGTCCTGTCCTCGCCCAGGACGACGTCCAGACCTTCAACGCCTTCGCGGTCGTCGGCGCCAACGGCACGATCGTCCGTGCCGGCGAGAAGCAGCTCGTCGTGGCCGCCAGCCTGGCCGGCCCGCTCTTCATCGAAACCGACGATGGGCCGCAGCAGGCCGGGCGCGTCAGTTGCGCGCTGTCGTCGAAGATCGACCAGGCCAGCCGCAAGACCAGCGCGTCGGGCGGCTGCACCTTCACGGCGGGCGATGGCGCCACGGCGTGGGGTGAATGGGATTGCGCCGGCTACGAGCTCGTGGGCTGCCGCGGCACCTTCAAGCTGACCGGCGGCACCGCCCGCTTCGCCGGGGCAAGCGGCGAGAGCACGCTCATCTGGCGGCCGACGGCACACGAGCTGAAGAAGCAGCTCGACGGCACGACGTTGGACAACGCCAGCGGCATCGTGCTGTGGCGCGACTTCAAGCTGAAGGGAAAGTAGGCCTCAGCTTGCCGGAGGGATGGGCATGCGTTTGCGCTGCAGGAGATCCTCCAGCGCCTTGATGCCCTGCTGGTAGCGCCCCTTCTGGCAATCGATCCCGGCCCCGAGGCGAGTCATGTCGGGGCCGCCCGACCCTTCGCCGCGGCGCGCATTGTAACGGTCGTAGAGCGCGCCGAGTTCGGCGCAGCGTGCGGCGAGCTGCTCGTTGGTCTGCTGGGCGCTTGCCGCGGTGGGAGCCAGCAAAGCAACCGCAAGAGCACATGAAAGCAAGGCGCTGGAGCGTGTTCTCATGCCTCATTCTAGAGGCTTTCGGGCCGGTATTGGATCACGTCGCCGCGACCGCGCGACCTTGCACCTGTCCGCAGGCGCGATGTACTGTTCTTTGCCCCTTTCAGCGGGGCCAAAAGGGAGAGGCGATGACGGCGCGATCGATGATTCAGTGGACGTTCGTGGTCGGCATCGCGGGTCTGCTCGCGGCCTGTGGCATGGCCAAGGGGACGCCGGGCGAGGATCCCCGGACGGAAACCAATGCGACGCAGGTGACCTGGACCGACGGCAAACCCGCCATCGCCATCAGCTGCAAGGAACCCGGCGCCTGCCAGACCCGCGCGGTCGCCATGTGCAACAGCAGCGCCGGCAACTACACGACTCTCAAGATGGAAAACATGCCGACCCGCGGCGACATGAGCGTGGTGCGTGGCCCCGCTTCGGTCGTCATTCGCTGCGCCGCCTAGCCCCCGGCCGGACGTGCCCGCGCTGTTGGAGCACAGACGGGGAGCATGACCACGGCGGTCGAGGCCGCTATCATCCGCGCGCGTAACAGGAGTGGGATCGTGACGGAGCCGTTCGAAGTCATCATCGTCGAAACCGACCGGGTCGCCTGCGATGGCGGCGGCGGCGCGCTGGGCCATCCCAAGGTCTATCTCAACCTGGGCGCCGAAGGGCATGTCGAATGCCCCTATTGCAGCCGGCTCTACAAGTTGCGCGAAGGGGCACACCCCGCGCACGCCCACTGAAGGAGCGGCATCGTGAAACAGCTCGGTGAAGGCTGGAACTGGCGGGACCTCAAGGTCGGCGACAAATTCGTCACCTACGGCCGCACGATCTTCGAGTCCGACCTCCTGAACTTCGTGACGCTCTGCGGCTTCTCGGAGGAACTGTTCACCAACCGGGAATACATCCAGGAACATGCGCCCATGCGCGGCGGTCATCCCGTCCCCGGCGCGCTGGTCTATTCCATGGCCGAGGGGCTTGTGATCCCCACCACGCTGCAGGGAACGGGTCTCGCCTTCCTGTCGATGGGCTTCGACATCAAGGGCCCGACCTACGTGAACGACACCATCCACGTCGAGATCGAGATCACCGAGATCAAGCCCACGTCCAAGGATCCCTCGCGCGCCCTGGTGCGGACCACCAATCTGATCAAGAACCAGAGGGGCGAGACGGTGCTGGTCTACACGCCGTTGCGCATGATGCAGGGCCGGTAAATGGCGAAAGTCGCGGTCGAGAAAGTCGGTACGACGACGGTCGTCTCGATCGACCGCTTCGCCGAGGCGCGCAACGCCGTCGATCCCGAGACCGCGATCCTGCTGCGCGAGGCCTTCTTCGCCTTCAACGCCGACGATGCCCAGTCCGTCGCCATCCTGACCGGACGTGGCGGCACCTTCTGCGCGGGCTACGATCTCAAGGTGGCGGCCAGCCGCGAAGGCGTCGCCAAGCACGATCCGGCCGGGCCGGGCCCGATGGGCCCGACGCGCCATCTTCTCTCGAAGCCGGTGATTGCCGCGGTCGAGGGCTACGCGGTGGCGGGCGGTCTCGAACTCGCTCTGTGGTGCGACCTGCGTGTGGCGTCGGAAAGCGCGAAGTTCGGCGTGTTCTGCCGGCGCTGGGGCGTGCCGCTGATCGACGGCGGCACGGTGCGTCTCCCGCGCCTGATCGGCCATAGTCGCGCTCTCGACATGATCCTCACCGGGCGTGAGATCGGCGCGCGCGAAGCCTTCGACTGGGGATTGGCCAATCGGCTCGTTCCGGAAGGAACGGCGCTGTCCGAGGCGCTCGCGCTGGCCGAGGTGCTGACGAAATTCCCGCAGACCTGCCTGCGCTCCGACCGGCTGTCGTCCTACGACCAATGGTCGCTCGACCTGCCGGCCGCCCTCGTCAACGAAGCGCGCCACGGTATGCCGGCGCTGCAGGCCGAGTCGCGCAAGGGCGCGGCCCGCTTCGCCGCCGGCAAGGGCCGCAGCGGCGATTTTGGAGAGATCTGACCCATGCCGATGCCGACCGACGCCGAGATTGCCCGCTTCCGCGACGATGGCGCGGTCTGCCTGCGCAACGCCATTCCCCTGGAGTGGATCGAGCGCATGCGGGCCGCCGTGGACGACGACATGGCGAGCCCGGGCCCGATGGTTCGTATCAACACGCCCCAGGGCGCGCCCGGCCTGTTCTTCGTCGACTTCCAGCTGTGGCAGCGCCATCCGGCCGCGCGTGCCTTCGTCTACGAATCGCCCGCGCGCGAGATCGTCGCCCGGCTGATGGGCTCGAAAGAGGTGATCTACTATCACGATCATCTCTTGGTGAAGGAGCCGGGCACGCAGGAGCGCACGCCCTGGCACCACGACCAGCCCTACTATCCGATCGACGGTGAGCAGGTCGTGTCGCTGTGGACGCCGCTCGATCCCGTCGATCGCGCGACCTGCGTCGAATACGTGAAGGGCTCGCACCGCTGGGGCCGCTGGTTCCAGCCCAAGTTCTTCAAGCAGGGCGGCGTCGACCTGCAGGTGCAGGACAGCCGCTTCGAGCCGCTGCCCGATCTCGATGCCGAACGCGGCCAGCACGAGTTCCTCGCCTGGGACATGGAGCCCGGCGACGTCATCGCCTTCCATGCGCTCACCCTGCACGGCGCGTCGGGCAACCGCTCGACCGCGCGCCGCCGCCGCGCCTGGGCGACCCGCTGGTGCGGCGACGATGCCCGCTACGGCGCGCGCGCCGGCCAGATCTCGCCGCCCATCGAGGGGCACGGTCTGAAGCCCGGGGATCGGCTGGAATGCGAGACCTTCCCGAAGGTGTGGCCCGCGTGAACGAACTCGTGGTCTTCGCCGGCGTCATCGCGTGGCGTCGGTGTCGCCCGGTCCCAACGTCATCCTGGTGATCGACCACAGTCTGAGCTTCGGGCTGTGGCGCATCGCCCCCACCATCCTCGGCAACATCTCGCTGCTGTTCCTCGTGGCCCTCGCCGCGGCGATGGGCGTCAGCGCGATCCTCCTCGCCATGCCCGCGCTCTACGACGGACTGCGCCTGGCCGGCGCGGCCTACCTGGGGTTCCTCGGGGTGAAGGCGCTGCTCAGGGCCCGGCGCTCGCGCGAAGGCGTGTCCGCCGGAGCACCTGCACCCGAGGCGGGACCGCTGCGTCGTTACCTGCAGGCCCTCTTCGTCAGCGCCACCAACCTGCAATCGGTGTTCTTCCTCGCCGCGCTCTTTCCTAACTTTGTCCATCGCGACCAGCCGCTGGCGCCTCAGTTCGTCGTACTGTTTTCGGTTCTGATCCTGGTCGTCGGCAGCGTGCACTTCGCCTATGGGCTCTCGGCCGGGCTGGTCCAGTCCCGGTTCGGCAATCGCCGCTTCAGGCAGGCCGTGCAGGCCGGGTCCGGTATCGCCGTGCTGGGCTTCGGGGCGGTCGTTGTGTCGAGCGTGTTCCGCCGCGGTTAGAGCGTTTCACGTTTTGACGAGAGCATATCCGGCGCTGTGAATGTAGTTGCAGCATTCGGATTGTCGGATGGTCTTGAGAAGGTCTCCGATGTACCGCGAGAGGCCTTCGGGGGTGCGCTT